>JBCNLQ010000068.1:0-3361 GCA_039595375.1 Chryseobacterium sp. | reverse complement strand
AAAACTTGTTTAAACTAATTTCAGAATTAACCGCAAAAGGGACAAAAGATAATATTAAAGTGAATTTCCAGAATAATCAAAGCGCTCAAAAGAATAAAAATCAAAGATTTTTAAAAACTATTGTTTTCTTTTTCATTTATAATAATCAACTTTAAATAAAAAATTTAGTAGATCTTTTGTGACTCGTATGTTTGCATATCAAAAATTTACGTTTACATAGGATAACCAAAAAGCTAAGGGACAGAAGAAATATTTTGTGACAGGTAGTTGATTTGATTTTAATATACCGTAAAAAGAAAGATTCTCTGTCTCTAAGTTTCTCCAAAATCTGAACAGTACTTAGGGAATGAATAAATATCCCGGATAATTACGAGAAAAGATAATCGGAAACTGCGGCTTTATAAAAAATAATATTATGAAAAAACAGTGTGTTGGCATTGACATATCCAAGGATCATCTTGATTGCTGTATCGGATGTATAGATTCTGACCAGAATCATAAGCTGCAAAATAACAAAAGGTTTTCGAATAATGAAACCGGTTTTAAGGCACTGCTGAATTGGGTTTCAGATCTTCAGGTTACAGAAAATTTGATGTATGTAATGGAAGCTACAGGAGTTTATTATGAAAATCTGATTTATTATCTCACAGAAAACGACTGTAAAGCATCGGTTTTATTGCCCAATATGGTAAAACACTATGTCAAAAGTTTGAACATAAAGACGAAAACGGATAAGGTAGATGCTGAAGTTTTATGTAGGCTGGGCTTGGAAAGAAGACTTAGATTTTGGCAAAAACCATCCGGGATCATGCGGGAGCTTAAGTTCTTAAGCAGAGAGTATCGCGAGATAAAATATAAAATAAATCAGGTCAAAAACCAGCTTCATGCAAGATTTTACAGTTATCAATGCCCTGAAAGTACAGAACAAAGATTAAAAAGACAGATTGCATTGCTCGAAACTCAGGCACTGGAGATAGAGGCAGAGATAAGAACTTTGGTGATGACAGACCGCTCTTTTTATGATAAAATACAGCGGGTATGCACGATCCCGGGAGTGAGTTTTATAACAGTTGTTTGCGTTGTGGCTGAAACAAATGCATTTGCCTTAATCTCCAATTCCAAACAGCTTACCAGTTATGCAGGTCTTGATATACAGAAGAACCAGTCTGGCAGCAGAGAGGGAAAAACAAGAATTTCGAAAAAAGGAAACAGCTTTATTCGGTACGCGCTCTATATGCCGGCATTGTGTGCCAGTAGATTTAATCCCTCGATGAAATCTTTTTACAAAAATTTAACGGAACGGAAACCTGCAAAAAAAATAGCGGTAACAGCCGTAGCGAGAAAGTTATTGTGTTTAATCTACGTTCTCTGGAAAAAAGAGGAAGAATTCAATATGAATTATGAAGAAAATAAAAATACAGACAGGGTTTCGCCTGTCTGAACGGTATAAACAATAGCTTTCCCAAAAAATAGTTTAAACAAATTTAAAAAATAATTTGCATATTAACACAGTACCTTTTGTGGTTAATTCTGAAATTAGTTTAAACAAGTTTAGAAAATAATTTACAATGAAAAAAATAAAGATTTTAAGTTTATTAGCAGCGGGTTTGTTAGCATTTACCGGCTGTAATTCATCCAAAAAAGAGGATCCGAACTTTATAAAAGTGGGAATAACTTCCGGACCGGAACAGGAAATTGCCGAAGTGGCGAAAAAAGTAGCGAAGGAAAAATACAATCTTGAAGTAGAACTGGTTTCCTTTAACGATTATGTGGTTCCCAATGAAGCTCTGAATAACGGCGATATTGATGCCAATGCTTTTCAGCACGTTCCTTATTTAACCGAACAATCCAAGCAAAGAGGTTATAAATTAGCGGTTGTAGGAAATACCTTTGTCTACCCTATCGTTGCGTATTCAAAGAAAATTAAAAGTATTAATGAACTTCAGAACGGAAGTACCATCGTTATTCCGAATGATCCTACCAATGGCGGCCGTTCCCTACTTCTTTTACAGAAAAACGGGTTGCTGAAATTAAAAGACGGCATCGGATTATTACCCAAATTAACGGATATTGTTGCCAATCCTAAACAGTTAAAAATCCTTGAAATTGAAGCACCGCAACTGCCGAGAGTTTTGGATGATAAAGAAGTGGTGATTGCCATTATCAACAATAATTTTGCTGCGCAGGCGGGATTGGATGCCGATAAACAGGGAATTTTCAAAGAAGATAAAGATTCTCCTTATGTAAATGTAATTGTTTCCAGAGAAGATAACAAGACGTCCGAAAAGGTGAAAAATTTCGTAAAAGCCTATGAATCTGATGAAGTGGTAAAAAAGGCGGAAGAAATTTTCAAAGGCGGTGCTGTAAAAGGCTGGAACTGATTTGGTGAATGGTGAATGGTTAATAGTGAATTCTTTCATAATGCCGCAGAATTCACCATTGACAATTCACCATTGACATTTTGAAAAAGTCTATTATTATATATTCAGACATTGTTTCAGTTTTTTGAAATGATGTCTTTTTTATTTTCAAATCACGGGTTATTAAAAATTATTTATTTAAAATATATTTTCTCAATTTGAGATAATAAAATTTTTTGCTATTTTTGTTTCCAATCAAAAAAGGCTTTTTATGTTTAAGAAAACCGCCATTGTAAGTTTATTCACATTTATTTCTGCTTCTTATATGGCTCAAAATACACCGCTTCCTGTTTATTTAGACGAATCCAAACCTGTGGAATTACGGGTAAAAGATGCCCTTTCCAGAATGACTCTGGAAGAAAAAGTGGCGATGCTTCATGCCCAGTCAAAATTCAGTTCACCGGGTGTTCCGAGATTGGGAATTCCGGAATTCTGGACGACGGACGGACCTCACGGAGTTCGCCCTGAAGTGATGTGGGACGAATGGAATCAGGCAGGCTGGACAAACGACTCTATTATCGCCTACCCTGCTTTAACGGCACTTTCCGCGACATGGAATAAAAAAATGTCATGGAATTACGGTAAAGCACTGGGTGAAGAAGCCCGTTACCGAAAAAAAGATATTCTTCTGGGACCGGGAGTTAATATTTACAGAACTCCACTCAACGGAAGAAACTTCGAATACATGGGTGAAGATCCTTTTCTGACTTCAAAAATGGTGGTTCCTTACATTAAAGGCGTTCAATCCAACGGTGTGGCAACTTCTGTGAAGCATTTCGCCCTGAACAATCAGGAAATGTTCCGCCATACAAGCAATGTAAAAGTGGACGACAGAGCTTTATACGAAATTTATCTTCCGGCTTTTAAGGCGGCTGTAACAGAAGGTGATTCTTGGACGATTATGGGAGCTTATGATATGTACAAAGGTCAGTATGCAAGCC
>JBCNLQ010000067.1:0-3510 GCA_039595375.1 Chryseobacterium sp. | reverse complement strand
AAATTTTTGAATTAAACTTTTAAAACCAAGTCGTGTTCGTCTTTCGCTTGATTTTCTGTTGCAAAGTTTCATCAAAAAGAAAACTCGATTCGGTAGAAAAGTATTTATATCCGTTTGTAATCGTTTGTAAATGGAAATGATTTTATAAATTTGATTTCTAACCTCATACTGTTGAAGACTCCAATAAAACTATTAATCATCTTGACAATGGGATTTTCACAAAACTTGTTTGGCCAAAAGAAATATCCTGAAGAATGGAATTTTTATATGACTACAATTGATGATAAACCTGCATCAATCTATTTGAATCTGGCACTTCACAACATTATTCCAATAAAAGACAAACCCAATCTATCGTGGATTTCTGTAAAACTGAATTCTCCAACCGAAAACGGACTCGCAACGGATGAAGAAAGCAAAATACTATTTGAAATTGAAGACAATTTATTAGATATAATAGATTCAAAACATGCGTTATACATTGGAAGATTAACCTGTGATGGCACTCGTGATTTTTATTTCTATTCTGATAACGGTCAAAAATTCGAATCTGACGCCGTAAAAATTTTACACAAATATTCAAAATACGAAATTATAATCCATTCTAAAAAAGATAAAGATTGGCAAGCGTACGTAGATATCTATCCAAATGAAATGGATTTTCAAAGCATATCTAATCGAAGTGTTTTGGAAAATCTTGAGAAAAACGGAGATAACCTTACAAAACCAAGAGAAGTTTTTCACTGGATTTATTTTGATAAGAAAAGTGATTTGAAGAATTATTTGAATGCTGTAATGAAAGAAAATTTTGAGTTAGTAAATCAAGATTTTGATAAAGATAATGAACATCCGTACAGACTTCAAATTAAAAGAATTGATATGGTTAATTATGATGAGATAGACAACCTCACTTTGCATTTGTGGAAATTGGCAAAAGAAAATAGCGGAGATTATGATGGATGGGAAACTTCTGTAGAAAAAGATTAAAATTAATAAAAATAAAACACACAAATGGAAACACAAACCTGCCCAGAATGTGGCGACAAAATCATCGGAAGATCAGACAAAAAGTTCTGTTCCGATGCCTGCAGAAATGCTTTCAACAATAAGCAAAACAAAACCACGACCAACTATATGCGGAACGTGAACAACAAACTCCGCAAAAATTACCGCATACTTTCTGAATATAATTTTGAAGGAAAAACAAAAATTAATCGTCTTAAACTAAAGAACGCTGGTTTTGATTTCGATTTTGTGACCCAAATCGTGACATACAAAAACGGTTCTCAATACTTATTCGTTTATGATCAAGGTTACAAAATCCTCGATAACGATTGGGTTCTAATAGTTAAAAAGACCGATTAAATTATGATTTTTATTCTTCTGATTCTGCTGATTTTTTTAGCAATTTATCTTCACAATCTGCCCGTTTTCGGCGGAAAATTTTCCGGCAGACGTTTGAAAAGAATGAAGCAATCTCCAAATTTCAAAGATGGTGTCTTTCAAAATCTAAGCTTTACGCCGTCTGTTGCAGAAGGTTTTACGATGAGACAAGTCCTGTGGGAATTTCTAACAGACAAAACAGAAAATAAAAAACCAGGACATCTTTTTCCAACTCAAAAAACAAATTTGAAAAACGAACCGGTTTCTGATAATTTTTTGGTTTGGATGGGACATTCATCCTATTATTTTCAGCTGGATGGTAAAAAGTTTTTGGTAGATCCAGTTTTCAGTGGCAATGCATCGCCTATTCCTGGGACTACCAAGGCTTTTGCAGGAACAGATGTTTACTCAGCAGAAGATTTTCCAGAGATTGATTTTTTGATTATTTCGCACGACCATTATGACCACTTGGATTACATAACTGTTAAAAATCTTCGTCCAAAAATCAAACATATTATTTGTGGTTTAGGCGTTGGAGCACATTTTGAGAGATGGGGTTTTGATAAAGAAAAAATTACTGAGTTGGATTGGTACGAGGGCCAGGATATTGCCAAAGGTTTCAAAATTACTTCTACGCCAGCGAGACATTTTTCTGGGCGAAGATTTAAAAGAAATAATACACTTTGGTCATCTTTTGTTTTGGAAACGCAGACTAAGAAAATTTTTCTGGGTGGCGACAGCGGTTATGATTTTCATTTTAAAGAGATTGGAGCTAAGTTCGGGCCTTTCGATTGGGCTATTTTGGAGAATGGACAGTATAACGAAAAATGGAGGTACATACATACTTTGCCGGAAGAATTCATCAACGTTGTAGAAGATCTTGACGTAAAAAATGTCCTGCCTGTGCATTCATCTAAATTTGCTTTAGCTCAGCACGCGTGGAACGAACCTTTGCAAAAAGTTTTGGAAAACAGCAGAGGAAGAAATTTCAAGGTTGCAACACCAATGATTGGCGAAAAATTGAATTTGAATGATGACTCGCAGGTTTTTACTGCGTGGTGGGATTCTTAAATTTCTGGGAAGTTAATAAATTATCCTAAATTTGAATCATGGAAACATTAAACGAGCTAGAACTGATTCTCTTAAACAACTTAACAGTAAAATATCCTTTGCTAAAATCTCATCTTGCGTACTTAAAAGTTGTGAAGCGAAAATCCAATAAAGAAAGTTTGATTGTGACATTGGCTTACGAAGATTTTTCAGAAAAATTTGAGGATATCAATGCCTTGTTCAGTAATGGCGAAAATATTGATGTCAAAGGTCTGAAAGAAGGTTTGAGTTATGTTATTGATGTGAGCGATGGCGCTATCACTGCAATAGAATTCAATACTTATCAGGAAAAATGGAACGGAAAATTTGATGATTTTAAGATCGTAATGGCAAAATAAAAATGTATTAAAAAAGAAAAAGGATGAACTTTGCAGTTCATCCTTTTTTATTTTCAGATTGTATAATTACTTAGCTTCAACAACAGATGTTTTCAACCAGTTTGTGTGGAATTTACAATCCTTATATTTGTTATCAATAGAGATAAAAATAGATGGAATCTTACTAGTCACCCATTTTTCTACGATTTCATTTTTCTTTTTATTCAATGCCATATCCTTCACTCTCTCATAGTCTCTGGATAGTTCCAGTTGATGGGCATCAATGATATCATTGACCTGAATGATGCTAATCATCTTTCTTTTTTGAGAATCTTCCTGCTGAAAAGGATCTGTGATATCATTCTTTTTAAGACCTGCAATCTGATATGACACAGTTGGATCTAAGTTTAGTTTTTCCAATTTGTCAGAACCATCTTGATTATTGGTCATCACACCAGCACTAAACTTGTTACTCTTGTCATCGGAATATTTGTATGCTGCATCTTTGAAAGTAATTTTCTTCTCCAGAATCAAAGTTCTGATACTGTCCATTTCTTTTTTAGCAGCGGTAATTTCCTGAGCATTAGGTGTACTTTTGATAAGAATATGTCTCGCATCGTATTTTTTACCGTTTCTTTTTACCAATTGGATCAAGTGATAACCAAACTCAGATTCTACAGGATCAGACATCTCTCCTTCT
>JBCNLQ010000066.1:0-3986 GCA_039595375.1 Chryseobacterium sp. | reverse complement strand
AGGGAAACCATTTTTTGGAATATTTTCAATGCTCACAAGGAAAATAAATTTTCCGAATTGTGGAATTTGTTTGAGCAATACAATAACAATTACTCCAAACACGGACAATCAAAATGGCATTCCGAAATTTTAAGTCTTGCTGAAAGATTTATGAAAGAAAATGATGAATGGCGTTTTCTAAATTTTTTCAAGAATTGGAATCCCGAAAATTTAAGAACTGACGATTGGAAAGAAATAAAAAAAGACGAACACACATACAAGCCATTAGCAGCAAAAGCAATTAAAAAGGCTTTTGAAGTTCTGAAAACTCAAACATCTGAACAGAATTTATCTTGGCTTATTCAGCCTTATGAAAAAGCAATCAAATTGTTCCCTGACGATGAATGGTTGTTACGAGAAAAAGCCTTGCTTCATTTCAAAAACAACGAATTAGAATTAGCAATCAAAATATACAAACAACTTGTTTTGGAACTTGCAGACAAACATTACGTTTGGCAAGAATTTTCAGATTGTATTGTTTCCGAGAATTCCTTAAAAATCGGAATGTTGTCGAAAGCATTGAGTTTAGAAAAAAACGAAGATTTTTTAGGCGACATTCATTTGGATTTAGCAAAGGTTCTAATTGACGAAAACCTATTAGAAAACGCACTTGTAGAACTTGAAGTATACAAGAAACATCGGGAAATAAAAGGTTGGAAATTGTCATCGGTTTTTGACGAATTACACAAAAAGGCAAGTTCGGTTAAACAAAGTTTAAAAGACAATCGGGAACTATACAAAAAATACATTCCTTTTGCTGAAAGCTTTGCGTATGCTGATTTTGATTGGACAGAAGTTGTTCTCGCAGACAAATGGAGGGACGAAAAAGGAAAAGAGCGTTTGACTTTTACTGAAGGAAAAACAATAGAGTTTGCAATTGTTAAAAATCGTTTTGAAGTATTCAAACAATCCGAATTAGGGCAAATTTTCAAATTCAAACTTTACAAGCAGGAAATTAAAAAACAAGTTGAAGCAAAGTTCGCTTGGTTTGGCAAAACTGTTATTACAGAATACAAGTATATTCCACTCATTGCGGACAAGACGGAAAAAAAACATTGGGAAATACTGAATGACATTTTTGCGGTTGTTGATTACATCAACAAAGAGAAAAACATCATTCACGCAATAACAACGGAAAACAAAGAAGTCTTTTTCCCACAAATCAAAAACGAATTGCAAATTGGAGATTTTGTAACAGCAAAGAGTTACATCAAAAAAGTAAAAGACGAAAACAGAACAGAACTGCGACAAATTCAGAAAATTGACAAAGGTTCTGTCATTTCAAAATTCCAAACTCAAATTGCAATCGTTGACGGAGTGAACGAGCAAAAGCAATTATTCCATTTTGTCATTTCGTCCAAGTTGCAAGGAATTGTCAGGTTCACAGAAACAAATCTAAGACCAAGCGAAGGCGATTTTATTAAACTTTCATTTGCTACAAAAACGGACAAGGACAAAAAAATAAGAGTGAAAATATTATCTATTGAACTAACAGAAGAAGCAAATCCAAACTTACGAAAAGACATTGTGGGCTTTTTGGAGGTAAAATACAAAGACTATAATTATGAAGAGGAAGCTCCTGACTTTGCTTTTATAGGAGATTATTATGTGCCAAAATACCTTTTGGAAAAACACAACATTACTGGCGATTGCAAAGTGAATGCAAGAGCAATTTATGCAGGCGACAAATGGAAAGTAACAGAAGTTCAAAAAACATAACACTTAAGAATATATAACTTGCATATATGGATGACAATCAAAATTTTAATTACCACATTATTCCAATAAAAACCAAAACACCATGGCTAATGGATCACCGTGTTTTTTATTTTCAATTAGGAAAAAGACCGAAATACGAAGGATTTGTTAAAAAGAACTACGAAGTGATAAACAGAATTGCGAATCAGAACGGACTATCGTTCATCTTCCATAGGCATTTTACAGAAAACAATATAGATCATTCTCAAATTGATCACGAATTTTTCAAGGAAATATCCAACATAGATGAAAAGAAGTTTTATGATGAGTTAGAATTGCATAGACCGGAGCATGCTGGTTCTTCCCCACTTTTGGTGGTCAAGACGGAGCGTATACTACACGTTTCCTCAATAAGTCAAACCCCGCTCTACCATACATCTGCCTCTTAATCATTTTCAGTCGGTTCACGTTTCCTTCCACGGGACCATTACTCCATGGTAAGGTGAGCGCATTTTCAACAGCGGGGCAATCGGCGAGCAGTCCTTTTGCGAATGATGCTATTTCTTTTAGTCCCGAGGTGCTTGATTTCTCGATCCACTCCCTCAATTTTGTATCGCCCGACTTCTCAGCCATTATTTTACGGAAGGATTGCACTAGGATAAAAGTCTTATTCAGCTCTTTGGAGGATTTGCATAATTCGCGGATGATATTCCGTTGGTCATCCCACAGATTTTGTTGATCTGACAGAAACCATATCGCCGCTGATGATGGTTTAAAAGTTGCTGCACCATGATTCGGTAATTCTTTAGTGAACCCAGCTTTTTTGCCCACTCGGATCCCATAGAATTTCAAGCCTTCTGAGAAAGTTGAATAGGCTCCCTTATATCCTTGGGTTCTGAGCTCCTGCCACAATGTGGTGATCAATATGCTCGGCTCTTCCTCCATACGCTTTTTTATATGCGTAAAGAATTTTTCAAGCGGATTAATCTTGCATTGAGATTTCCGGGGCAAGGTCTCCATGTCCAGATAGTTTTTGACGGTTTGTCAGTGCATGCACAGATGCCGTGCCATGGCACGTATGGAATATCCTTTTTTCTGTAATTCCTTCAGTTGCTCAAACCGCTTTAAGCGGATCCCGCCATGAGCTGAATCCGGAGAGCTTCTGTTTTCAGATAGTGAGCTTTGATTTTCAGCTATTTGTTGATCGTCAACCCGCAACTGCTTATTGGCCAACAAAGCTGTGGCTTTGCTGTAATGCCTAATCAAAACTTTCTGTACCGCCTCACTTAAATTTTTCAACAAGTGCCAACGATCGGTGACCTGGATAGATTGGGGAGCACCCAAAGTAATAGCTTTTCGATAGTTACTGTATCTATCCCGGCTCATTACTTCAATCTCTGGACGTTCCTGTAGCCATTTACGCAATGTCTCCTGTTCACGGTCTGGTAATAGATCTATCACTTTCCCTGTGTGGAGATTGACCAAAATACTACCGTAACTTTTCCTTTTTTTGTAAGCCCAATCGTCTACGCCAATGGCGGTTACACCTTTTGCTGGTGAAAAATCGCTTTTTTCAATCAACCGTAGTATAGTCGTATCGCTCGTGGGTATCGACAATATGGTACAAATCCGCTGAGCAGGCCTTCCTCCGGCAAGAAGCCCAAGTTGTCTGATCTTACTTTCCAGACGCTCAGTCCTCCGTTTATATGGCCTGAAATGACTCTCGAACCTCTCAGTGAATATTTTGAACGGACATTCGTCTTGATGACAATAAAATTTACGAGAGCGAAGAATAATTCTGGAAGTTTTACCAAAGACAGGAAGGTCTGCGATCTTGCGGGTGTAATAGCTGTGGATTCTTTTCGAAGTGATGCAGCAGTTTGGGCAGACAGCACTTCGGGTAGTACTCTGCACATAAACTACCAGTACATCTTGCTGGTTATCTACTGATATAATCCTAAAGTTATCACCATCGTCCGAAAAAACAAGTTTTGATGCATTCATTAAAATATGAACGCTAATTGAAGACAAATATGATGATATTACCACCAAAAGTGGGGAAGAACCAGCATGCTCCGGTATATGCACTTCAATAGATTTATAAATTTTAACTTCTTGAACAGTAGTCTTAATTGTCTCAGAAGATTCAAAAAGAGCATCTATATCTTTCTTTAAAATTCTAGTTTTTCGTTGTGATAGATTGATTGAAGGGAGCCTTTTTGAATATTCCGACAAAAGTACACCACGGG
>JBCNLQ010000065.1:0-4909 GCA_039595375.1 Chryseobacterium sp. | reverse complement strand
CAAATATGAATTGATTGCACGAGTGTCGTGGTATATCAATTGGTTTAACACCAAGCGGATTAATTTAATCGCCTAACACATGATTCCCTCTATCGAATTGTGTCCAAATTATTGACATACGAGCAAAACGTGATTCAAGTTGTTCTTTTAGTACGTCAACCTTCCTTCTCCCTTTATCATTTAAGGTGTACAGTACCTGTCTATTAAGATTTGTAGCGTCAATGATATCAAAATCCAAAACAGTTATTCTTTTCAATCCTATAGCTGCCAAAGACCAAGCAACATGACAACCAATCGCACCCGCACCTAAAACAAATACTTCCTTTTTAGATAAATTATCATAATACAATTCATTATGTGAATAGAGAAAGTAGCCCCGGTTTCTCGAATTATTTTCTTCCAAATCAATAGGGTTATCTATAAATATTTTTTTATTGAAAAGTTCAATAATTTCATTTTGAGTAAACCATTTCTCTAAAGTTTTAAGAGAAAATGTTTTTTGATTTACCACTTCATCAACAAAACCACTATATTTTTTCTGCGATAATATTTTTTCATAGTCTAATCCATTTGTTAGAACATAATTTCCTGCCTGTTCAGAGATGAAGACAAACGGATTAAATGCATATTGCTCTTCCAAATATTTTTACCCCCTAATCTTTTTTATAACATATTGGCTAATTTGAACTAGAATAAATAACAATGTCATTGCTAACATTGTATTTGATGAGAGCATCATCAAATGTGGAAAATACTGAGAGATAAGCAGAGTAAAACCATACATAATAAAAACTGGTAAATAAAGTTTGTAAATCCACCCTACTATAAAATAAAGAATATTAAGGTTTTTCATATCGCTTACTTTCTCATGTTCAATATAGTCAACTGCCTTTTCTTTAAGGTTTTTTATCTCTATAAATTCACACAAAATGTGATAACCATCAAGTTTTATAAGAAATAGTAAGTTCAAAATTATCATACCCATATTGATTCCATTAACTGCGATAAGTATATAATTTTCGTACAAAATACTGTAAGGTAAAAAAGCCAAACATAAGCATGGTCCTAAAATAATGCTTTGAATGGCTATGCCAGCAATCCAAACCTTTAATCGTTTATTTTTATCAGGAATCTTATGGACGCCCGTAATATCTATATAGAATGATGGGTTAAGGTAATTCAATGCAAACCCCAATTCAAAAACTGAACCCCCTGCATCAATAATAGTAACCGCATGAGATAATTCATGTACAAATCCAAGAAATAATATTGTTATTAGATATATGGGGAGAATTTCCCACTTAAAATAATTCGTACGTAAAGTCTTTACAAATATTTCTTGGAAATGTGAATGAAGTAATAGCCCAATCACAATTATACTCAGCAAAGAACCATAAAGTAGAAAGCGTACATAATACTTAGAGAATAAGCCTTTTTCTATCAGAGAAAAACTTGTAGTCAAGGGAAATAAAATTCTGGTAATATTAAACCTTTTTTGTGCAATTGTATCTTCTAAAAAACCTTTATTTTGAATAAGAAGCACAAATTTCTCTACTTCTTTTCCTGTCATCATCTGAGTAAGTTCTTGCTTCAAATCCTCTAAACTATTTTTGCCATCTAGTTTTTGTAACACAAAAGCCTCCCTTTTCCCAATGGAAAATGTGGAGGCATTTTCAGTGTTACGTATAAGAATGCCAAAATCATTTTGTTTGAAAATAATCGTTGATTTTAATTTAATGTTTTTTGTAATCATAGGAAGCAACTATCCAAATAGAAAGAATTATAAGTATTACACTTAATAAAATATTTAATTGAGTAAACTTCCAATAAAAAATATTTTTTATTGATATTACTAATGCAAATAAAATCAGTGCTTTTATTTTATCATTAGCTTTGATAAAAAAACTATTCTTCAATTCTATTCTCCTATATTTTCCTTTTTAATTGACATTGTATTGCATAATTAACAAAAGAACAGACTACCAACAGCAATTCCAAATGCTGCCCCTGTCAAAAAATCATCAACACTATCATAAACTACCTCTGTAGTTTCTTCTTGAAAATAAAATTCCATAATTTTTCTCCTATATTTTTTATCATTAATCGCATGCTAATGCAACTAGTCCAACTCCTGCTACAACTCCTACAGCTGTCCATACTGATGAATAAACAGTTTCCTGTTCTTCTTCAACAAAGTTGAAATCCATAAATTGATTTTTCATTTTTAATACCTACTTTCTAATAAAATTTTTTGTAGCCAACCTTTTTGACTACAAGTACATTTTGTTCCTTTACATCTCACTTTTCAAGACTCAAAAGTTGATACACATTCAACTTTTAGTCATTAAAACACCTATTAGATTTCGTCTTATTTTATTCAGCTAATTACTCTAAACTTGAAAACATTACCTGACTATAGTACAATTACTCCAATAATAATTAAGGATCTTAATTCTATGAATATAACAAAATCTGAGAAAAAAATTATTGATGCCTATCTTTTAGTTGCTGAAACATCACCTTCCCGTAAAGATATTACTATTAAAAAAATCGCTAATAAAGCAGGTATTTCTACGCAAGCAATCTATAAAAGTCATTTTAAAGGTGTTGAAGGAATTGTTCAAACTCTCCATCTTATCATTAGTTCTGAAACAAATAAAAAGTTACAAGAATTCAATCCTAAAAAAATGTATTTCATTCCTTTTATTGCTCAAGAACTTCTGCCTATACTCTACTCTCATCGGAGAGAGTTGAAAATACTTTACAATATCAATCTTGATCCTACTTATCAAGATTTCTTAGAGCAGAAATATAAAACTTGGGCAAAGCCTTATATCTCAGATATGCCATCTTATCAAGCAGATTACTATCTTGAATTAGTGCTTAAGCAGATAATTGCTATTATTATTCATTGGTTAAATTCAGAAATTCCCGAACCCCCTTCCTTGTTCCAGGAAAAATTTATTGCCTTACTTTCTACTCCAACAGCTGATATGGTAAAAAAATAAAACAGTATCTATTTATGTGGATACTGTTTATAAAAGGCCTATGGATGCAGTATTCATGCGCCTTTGTGCTATTTTCTGTGTTAGCACCTTACGGGTTATGTTCTTTTAACCGTTTGTCTTGATAAAGTCGTTTTTTTACCAAACAAATACTGCCAAACATAAAGCACCATATAGCGGATCGTTGTTTCAAACGGTAAGTCGTTAATTTTTAGGTTTTGGTCTAATTTGTAGGTTGCCCAAACAGTGAAAACAAAAACCCAAAACTAAATTCAGTATTGATACAAATAAAAAGAGCAAAGCGCTAACGGCTTTGCTCTTTGAACTGAACCCCATAAGTTGGCGTAATTCCAACCTATGGGGTTTTACTATGTTTTCAAAAGAAATAAAACTTGCCGCTGTGTCAGCCTACCTATCTGGTATGCCACAAAGCCAAATCCGTCAAAAATATCATATCAAAGGTTCTGCAACGCTGTACAACTGGGTCCACTTAATCCAAACGTTAGGACTTGCAGGCGTTGAAAATCAACAGCGATACAAAACAAACTATCCTTACACCTTTATAATTAAGGTCATAAGCTGGCGACTTGAAAAACGAGCTTCTCTTCCGATGACTGCAAAACAGTTTCACATCCGACATCCTGCACAAATTTGGCAGTGGGAACAAGCGTTGAAAGCTGGTCGTCTAAAACCTGATAAACAAAGGCGGACGGGTAATATGACTAAACAAGATGATGATAAAATCAAGGCGCTCGAAGCAGTAAATGAACTACTTCGTATTAAGGTAGCCTACCTGGAAAAACTCGAAGCCTTAGCTCAGGAAAAGAAAAAATTACAAACCAAGACAAAGCGGTTGTAATCACTGTGCTGAGGCAAGAACTCAAGTGTCCATTGAAACTGATCCTTCAAGTGTCAGAAATGTCTAGCAGTAGCTATCATGATGCTTGCAAACGTGCGTACAAGACGTACCCACGCGAATTGATTAACGAAATCACGGCAATTCACCACAAAAATCCAGACTATAGTTATCGTCGCGTGACCGCTGAACTGCATCATCGCGGTTTCAAAGCTAACCATAAAGTTGTGCTTAAAATCATAACGAGCAATGGCCTACTTTGCACGGCTTTTAATCGTCTTACAAAGAAATACAATTCTTATGCGGGGACGGTTGGCCATATTGCGCCAAATCGTGTTAAGCGTCGTTTTACAACAGATCGTCCCTGCCAAAAGGTGCTTACAGATGTGACAGAACTGCGTTGGGGTGCAGGTTCAATTGCGGAACGTGCCTATTTCACGGCATTTATCGATGTTTATAATGGTGAAATTCTAACTTGGAATATTGGTTTACACCCAACAGTTGAGTTTGTCACCAAACCATTAGATGAATTGCTAAAACAAAGGTCTGAACGCCATTATCGTATGACGATTCATTCCGACCAAGGATGCCAATATCAAAATCGTGACTATGTATCACGGTTAGCGCATAACCGTGTTTTCCAGAGCATGAGCCGTAAAGCGACATATATAGATAATGCGATGGCTGAGAGTATCTTTCATATCGTAAAGGTTGGAACGGTACACAACAATCACTATCAGAGTTATGACGAACTAAAATCCGCCGTAACTGACTATGTGTATTACTACAACAACAAGCGGATTAAAACAAAACTGGCCGGAAAGACACCGGTGCAATACCGATATCTTTTCGACCAGTTAGCCGCTTAAACTTCGCTCCAATTTTTGGGGTTCAGTTCACATTCTCAATGTCAACTTTTCTTTTTATTTCTAATGTCTTTGATTTCATGATAGACACTAAATAACAATTGGCCAACGGCCAACAAAACAGATAACCGGCTCCAAAAGCCAGCTTTTTTCATTTTATGCTTTTTTTCTGACATCATTTG
>JBCNLQ010000064.1:0-5462 GCA_039595375.1 Chryseobacterium sp. | reverse complement strand
ATAAGGTCGCCATGCCTCTCAGTACGTCAGCAGTTTTGCAACGTACAACTCCTTGGCTCACAGAACGACATGGCTACGATCGACTTTCGGACTTCATTTTTCCAAAATCCGAATCTTCATTAACACATTCAAAATCGCGTATTAAGGTACAACCATATGTAATGTCAATTTTATCTTCGAATTTATGTTCAAGACAAATTATTGCAAAGCCAATTATTTCCGCATCCTTAATATTCAATCTCCTTGCATAGTCTGATAATCGCTGTATAACAACAGGGGTATCATTTTTATGATTTGTATGGGTATTAAATATTGAATCCGAAGAAGTATCAACAACCGATGGTGGTGTTTTTTTATCCTGTGAAACTTTAGCCTCTCCTAAAAGAATTTCTATTTTATTATCAGAAGTTTCCTTATAGCCGATTGCATCCAATCCTCTACCAGGCATATCATACCTTTCTCTGAAAGTTATATTTTTCAATGGTATAATAAATCTCTCACCTTCAGCAATTTTTTCTTCAAAATAATAGGTCATTAATAATTCCCCCAGATCACTGCGGTAAATATCTTGGAGAACAGCTGGCTTGAGCCCTTCCTCTCTCTTTTTATCAAGAGGAACGGAATTTTTTTTAATTATTTGTTGGAGTACATCTGTTCCAAATCCTAAATTCCCAAACAAAGTTTGTTCACCGATATCACTATAATTAAACAAAGTTGTACTTCTTTGCTCTAAATACTTTTGCGCAAATTTTTCAATAAAATTATCGGCAACTTTGATATCTAATTTTTTATGTATATGCATAATTTTAGGATTTGCAAATTTACTATTTATCCACCGATTTTTTCTTTAAAAATACGTTAAAAAAATGATGTGGATTCAGTGTTTATAACATAATGTTTTTAATTTTAATTAATTTCCGACTTAATTAAATGAACTAAAAGTGTCTTTGAGATATACAAATGATGTCAGACATGAGAAAAAATCTTTCGAATGTATTTTTCTTTTATGTTCTATCTGAATTTTTTTTGTCATCAAATCATGGTAGATCCCTAAGTATGAGACTGAAGATATCTGTTCAGCCTCAAATCCTTTAAACAACGTCTCAAAATGAGGTGTGCCAAAGGCTCGCTTATTTTCCTTTGAGCTATCAATAGCTTTCATAAGATTATGGATTATATACCCGATATTCGGATCATCTCCTGGATCAGTAAAATCTCCCACACTTAAAAAGTCCTTTTCCCAATAAGCATCCATTTTAAGACTACCTTCGTCAAGATCAGCTTCTGTAGGTTCATAGAATCTTAATTCATCCGTTTTAAAGTCTACATCATAATAGTTGGTATTTACGAACCCTCCCATTTTTATAACGTCATCGAATGGTAATTCTTTATATTGCTGCAGGGCCTCCTTCAACATCTTACGATGTAAATGACCTTTGTAAGGGTTATAAATACATAGAGTAAAACCATGTGGATAAGGAGCACCATGGTAGGCGTTGTGAAATATTACAAACCCGTTTATATTTTGGCGATTAAATATGGTTGTTATATAATTTATAAATCCATCTTTATTTTTGACTTCAGATATTGTAAAATATTCAAAAGTATCAAAACATTCATAAGAGAATAAGTTTCTATAATCTTCTTCTTTTACATCTTTAATTGGATTGATAATTTTTAATTTTAAATTTTGGATCTTTTCCTCTTTAACTGTAAAATCTAGGTGAAGTGGTAAAGCTTGAATATTATTCCATAACATTGAATATTCTATTGCTGATCGTGGTGTGACTCTCCATTCGGTTGAAATGGGAATCCATATAACTTGTAAATTAGATAATCCCTGAAATCTGTGTTGTAAACCAAGATTATATGCTGAAAGCTCTGTGACGGCTTCACGTTCAGTGCCTCGACTTGTTTTAAGCTCTATAAGTGCTAAGTTTAGACTCTCAGTGTTATAAGCTAAAATGTCAACCGATGGTTGTTTTCCGGTTTTTGAACCTGTTTTTAAAAGGGGAAATTCAGAGTCAATTAATTTGTAGTATTCTATATTTCTTGTGGAGTATGATACTTTATCAACTAAAATTAACTTAACAAGATCTGAAATCTTGATAGATGACATACAATCAAAAATTTCTTTCTTCTGCTTTTTTATCTCATTGTTATATTCCTCAATGTTAGATATTTTTTTATGGAAAGTATTAAAATTTTCACAGAGATAATCTTGCACTTTACTTTCTATCATGGTTTTATTTATTAATAAATATATACATTTAATTTTTGTTTTTTAGTAATTTATGAGTAATTTTTACGCTTATTTATTTTGTATTTATGATAAAGTTTATTGAAGATTTTGAATGTGACGATGACGAACTGGTCACAGGTTATGACTGGATAAGGGGCTTTTTGTCTACAAAAGACTGGATGACGAAAAAAGACAACATTGAAAATTGTTTACTCGAAAAACTAAGGCCTGTTGATCCTTCGAAAAATATTGCCGAAAGTAAGCGTCTTTTAATTGAGGATGATAAAATTGGCTGGTATTTGTACTTAGCTTATACATATATTTATGAGAGACATAAGTATAATTATTTCTCAGGTGCTCGTGTTTTACCGATTTTTAAACAGATTGGAAAATATATAAATGTTGTTAAAAATATTCCAGGGATTGACAAAAAGATTAGAGATATGCTTAGGAAAAGGCCTAATGAGGCTGATGCAATCTTATTTGAAATCCTAACAGCTTTATTATGGAGCAGAAATGGTTATTCGGTTGAGATAATAAATGAAAATCAAGGGGCTCTCGGTAAGAATCCAGATTTTCTTGCAATAAAAGGAGATGAAAGTTGGGAAGTGGAATGCAAGAGATTAGGTCCTTCAGAATACACAGGCAGGGAGACAGTGAAGAAGCTTAAAATGATCAATGAAGTGAAGGATCTACTAACAAAAAATAATATTTTGTTATACGTTGATATTCATACGGAAGTATTTAACCTTTCCGACTCGTTCCTTAAAGATCAATTAGAAGACCTGATTCTGACAATTGAATACGAAGAAAAACATTTGGCTTTACCTGAAGCTGATTTAAGAATTTCTAAGATTGATGTTGGAAAAATAAACAATCATTTAAAGACGCATTTTGTTAAAAATCACTCACCCCAGCTCTTAGAGTTAATAGCAGGAAAACCTGTAGATCATCAAGGGTTTACTTGTGGTTTAGATGCAAAGTTCCAATATGTGGAAGGCAATTTACTTAGTCAATATTTGGATAAGGTTAGAAATGTTTTTGGACTCTATTTTAATTGTGATGCGCAAGAGTCAATTGCTGCAAAGGCAAAGGATGCTGGAAGACTAATAAAAAAAGCTATTAAGCAGTTTCACGGTGTGACTGGTGGTGTAATTCACGTAGGTATAGAAACTATGGACGGTCCGCTAGTTGAAAAGATGAGGACAGAGAAGGTTTTGAAAACCTGGGAACATTTAGATACAAATGAAACTGCACTTAGTTGGATTTTTTATCATTATTTTCAGTCCTATTCACGTTCTTATAGCGAATGGTCTTTTGATGAAACAGTAAATTCTGCTACTAACTTAGTATATCCCGAAAATCCAATTCCTATCCATTTCTTAGTTGTTCCTGAAGAGGAAGTAACAATTGTAGATGGTTCACATTGGGAAAGAGAAGCGCCTTAAGATATCTTAAACATAAAACTAAATAACGACTTGGAAAAAGTATTTTAAGTTATGAGAATTATTCATCTGTCTGATATACACTTGTCTAAAGAAAATATTGAAAATTTTAGGCTTTACTACAGAGGAGCTTTAATTAATGAGCTAAGGCATAAAAATTCTGAAATTGATATTGATTTAATCATTATATCGGGTGACCTTGTAGATAAAGGTGGTGCATCTTTGAAAATGGTAACACCCTATGAAGATTTTGAAAATCCTTTTGATATTTTCGAAATCGAATTTATTGAGCCTTTATGTAACGAAATTGGAATAAAAAAAGAAAAAGTACTTTTTATTCCTGGAAATCATGATATTGAACAAAACAAAATCGATGAAGTTAAAGAAGCTGGAATTAAAGCACTTTTGAAATCCCCGCAAGATGTGGATAGGCTATGTGGAAAGTATCTGAAAAATTTTCAAGGTTTAAATTTTGAAAGGCTGGACGCCTTTTTAGAATTTGAGCAGAGATTCCATAATAAAGATGAGGATCAGCATTATGAATTTTCAACGCTTGAATCAAAAGTGATCTACGATTATAATTCAAGAAAAGTAGGAATTGCTCTGATAAATGATTCTTGGCGCTGTGCATCTGGGAGAGTAGAGAATCATTTTGTGGGATCACATCAATTTCATAGATCAATCCAATTTTTTGAGAAGTATGGAACCGAACTAAATATTGCTGTTATGCATCATCCATTGGAATGTTATAATCCCGAGGAAAAAAATGAAATTGAAAACCTCCTACATTTTAAAAAATTCGAAATGTTGCTCTTGGGTCATGAACATAATAAACATTTCAGAGGTAGTGATTTTGGAAATGACCAAAAGATTCTGTTTTCAAGAGGACGGTCTGCATTTGATAAGCCGCACGAAAAAGAATCAAAATACATATCTGGTTATGCTATAATAGATATTGATTTTTCGAATAAAAACATAAAATATAATTATAAAATCTATGATGAGGGTTCTTCAAAATTTTATGATGATGTTCTTGGTGGGGATGCTGTCAGGACATATAAGTATGGAATTGCAGAGGAAGTTAAAGAAAAGTTTAATATGAAAGAAAAAGACTTCTTTATGGGAATCGATAAAAGTCAATTTAAAAATAACCCGGGCAATGAATAATATATATTACGAACAAAGGTTTATTAAGAACTCTAAAGACGCTACAGAAATTCAGACTATTGAAAGTAAGAATAAAACAAAGCTTGCTGATGTCTTATTGAAAGATGGAAGGATCGTGTTACTGGGGAATCCAGGAATAGGGAAATCAACTGAACTCAATATGCTATTCGAAAATCTTTGGGAAAATAGGGAAGATAGTATGAATTTCCCATTAATTATAAATTTAAAAAGTTTCCGCCCTGTTTCAAGATTTGAGGACTTAATTCCATTGAAGGAATGGAAGGAGCTTCCAAAAATGACTTTTATTTTAGATGGGCTAGATGAAATTGCGGATATTCAAGATTTTGTTTCTGAATTAGAGAATTTTTTGAATAAAAATGATGACAAGATAATTAATGTTGTTTTAAGCTGCAGAACCAATATATATGAGAAGTATTTAATAAATATTTCAGGATTCAAATATTATTTTTTAGATGGATTGTCTGATAAACAAATAAATAACATTCTTGAAAAGCGAATATTTACAAAGTTAGGAATTGAAGAACTTGATAAATTCAGAGTCTATCTGGAAACTCCTTTTAATCTTGAGCCTTTTTGTGAATACTATG
>JBCNLQ010000063.1:0-6789 GCA_039595375.1 Chryseobacterium sp. | reverse complement strand
CGTTTTTCTAAAAGTGTGGATATTGATGATGCCCAGATTGAAGTGGTGGAAGTGGATTTTCTGAAACCCGAAACACTGGAAAATATTCCGAAAGATATTTCTGGAGCCTATTATCTGATGCATTCGATGAGCAACAGCAACGATTATGCAGAAATTGAAAGACAATGCGCCGTTAATTTTTCAAATTATTTTGAAACCACCGACTGTAAACACATCGTTTATCTTTCGGGTTTGGCGAATGAAAAAGAGCTTTCTCAACATCTGAGTTCAAGATTTGAAGTTGAAAAAATCCTGATGAAATGTAAAGTTCCGGCAACGGTTTTAAGAGCGGGAATTATTATTGGTTCAGGAAGTGCTTCTTTTGAAATTATAAGAGATTTGGTTGAAAAATTACCGGTTATGGTGGCTCCGAAATGGCTTCACACAAAATGTCAGCCGATCGGAATTGCCAATGTTCTGGATTTTCTGATTTTTACTTTATTTAAAGAACAGGCATATCACAGAAATTTTGATATCGGATGCGATAATGTTTTGACCTATAAAGAAATGCTTTTGGAGTTTGCTAAAATAAGAGGACTGAAAAGAAAGATTTTCACCGTTCCTGTAATGACTCCGAAACTGTCTTCGTATTGGCTGTATTTTATTACTTCAACATCCTATAATTTAGCTTCTGCATTGGTTGGAAGTATGAAAATTGAAGTTATCTGCAGACCGGAAAGCCTTGCGGAAATTAAACAGATTACCGGAGTTCAGCCATTTTCTTATGATACGGCGTTAAGAAGAACGCTGGCTAAAATTCAGGACAACGAAATTGCTTCAAGCTGGAAAGACAGTTTTATCAGCAGCAGAAGCGATTCCAGCCTGAAAGATTATCTTGATGTTCCGAAATACGGCTGTTTTGTAGATTTAAGAACTGAAGAATATGATGACCGTGAAAAATGTCTCCACAGAGTTTTTTCCTTGGGAGGTGCAAACGGATGGTACGGTCAAAGTCTCTGGAAGGTTCGCGGATTTATGGATTTATTGGTAGGCGGACCGGGATTGAGACGTGGAAGAACACACCCCGATAAACTTCACGAAGGTGATGCACTGGATTTCTGGCGTGTTCTGTATGCCAATAAAGACGAAGGCAAACTCATACTTTTTGCCGAAATGAAACTTCCAGGAGAAGCTTGGCTGATGTTTAAGATGTACAAAGGAAAGCTCTGGCAAAAGGCAGTTTTCCGACCACACGGATTAACGGGCAGATTGTATTGGTATTCGGTTTTACCTTTTCACGGAATTATTTTTAAAGGGATGGTAAAGAGGTTGGCAAGAAAGTAATTTCAGAATCTAGTTGCAATTATTATCATAATACAATTGTTTTGAGAGCTTTTTCAAAACAATTGTAATTCAGAATATTAGAATGTAGTAATTAATGTATTGGCTGACAATTTTAAGTCAGAGATTATTTTAACTCATTTGGATTTTGAGTTCTTTTCTTCTTCGTAATCAGTGAATCGGCAATTCTTTCTGCTGCGGTATCACAGAAGTCTAAACCTGAATAATCCGGATTCAGACCTCCGATGAAAGGCACTGCCATTATGTAAAGATTTTCAATAATTTGACCATAAGAATTTAATGCTTGGAAAAAATCATTGATCTGTAAACCAGGTACTTGTAGATAATAGTTGTCGTTTTGTCCTTTTAAAATTTTTGTTGGATCTTCATTCAGCAACTCAATTGCATTTTCATTGTCTTTAAAACTTAAGTACGCTGGTGTAATCAGTTTTTGTTGTTTTAATCCTTCAAATGGTAGGTCACTGAATGTAAGAGGCTGTTGGCCAATGGCATCGATGAACAAAGGAAAATATTGTTGTACCTCTTTGTTTTCAGTAGATTTGTAATGATAGATTGCGCCCGAATCTTCGTGTGGAAGAACTTTACTTTCTTTGTCTACCTGTACCAGATCAATTATTCCAGCTTCATATAATGCTATTATCTCCTTATATGATGATTGTGGCAGAGATGCAATGATGACAGAAATCAAAGGCATCATCGTTTTACGCAGTCGCAGCATATCTTCCGCAGAAAAGTGCTTGGCAGGATAATTCATCGCATAACTGAATGCAGCCAGTGTCTCTTTCCAACTGATAGATTCTTGACGGTGAATAGATTTTTCCGCTTCCCGGTATTCTGCTTGGAAAAGAGCGAAACTATCGACCTCCTTTCTCAATTCCAGCATTTTTTCAACAAAATCTTCCAGAGTTAAGTCTTTAATTTGTTCGTAAAATTTGGGGTCTTTAGATTTCAATGGTTGTTTAAAATTAAGATCAAAAACATAATCCAAATCAACAAAACCTCCGTGATTATTTTTGTAATCGTAGATTTCTTTCATAGACATCATCCAAGAGTTGGAATAGGCCTCACCCTCAGAATGAAATCTCAGTGCAGGCAAAAATCCACCAGTCGAAAACAGTGTTATTTTGAATTGTTCTGAAGATGGATTTAGATGATAGGTTAATTGACCATTATCCTTGACCAAATAAGAACCATTTAATCTTGCTAAAGTTTTTATGGCATCTACGGCAGTGAGCGATGTTCCCCTGATGGCAACAGAACCGTTAAAAGCAAAATCAAATTTTGATGGTGGATAAGGTGAGTCATACCAACCTTTTACAGTGTTTTCATTCTTTTTTGGCCAATGGTGCCCGGTGCAGATAATCACTTCGTCTGCTGCGAAATAATCTCCCAGTTCAGTTGTAATTTTATAGGATTTCGAATCCACACACTGGATATCGACTACGGAACAATTCTTTTTAACCAGAACATCCACACCTTTTTGTCTGGCTACTTTGATGCTCTTTTCAAAAACGTGTTCTAGATAATGACCTAAAAGCAACCTTGGAATGACTTGCTTATCATTGAATTGTCCATTATAAAAAAAATCCGGAAATTGATTTGTTGGATGAGAGTGGATATAATCTTCGAAAGTAACATCAAACTTTGGTAACTCACTTGCGGAAACATTTGCAACGTGTTCATTATTGGAACCTAACTTTCCGTACGGCATTCCTACGCCAAGCCTGTTATTTTTTTCGAAAATATATATTTTTTCTGGTAGTACTTCCCCCTTAATCAGATGCTTCAACATCATTAGCGAAGCAGGACCGCCACCAACCAGTGCAATAGATTCAGAATATATTTGCTGCATTATCTTTTGTTTAATGCCTTACAGTCAAAATACATTCCATAACAGAAGAAAACGACTTACTTTTTTTTATAACATTTTGCTAAAGTTGATAATGAGCAACCATTTTTCCCAAAATAAAATTCACAAACTCATCTTCGATAATTTTACGATCCATCAGCTTATTTCTGTATTCGTATGAACCTAGAATTTTTACGAGCTCTCCGTACTTCTGGAAATCGTTTTCACTGAGCATAATTCTGCTGGCGCCACTTTTAGTTTTGATGATCTCATCCTCGATGGTTCTTAACTTTATGACGATATGATAAAATCTTTCGTTCGCTTTACCACCACTGTATCTCTCAATGATATTAATTTTGAACGCATTAAAATAGATCGTCTTAAAAGAAAGTTTTGACCCGCGTTCACGCGCATTGATTTCCAGCCTAAAGTTCATAATAGATTTTTTGCAAATTTAATTCTCAGCACCATATATACAAAGCACAAACCAACATTTTTTATCATTTTGTCTTTTTTATATGAATGGGTTTCTAAAATTGATCCAATAATATCACACAAAACAGAAAAAAAAGCAAATGAAGCGAATGGTCAGTTGTTTTCAATAGAGTTGGTTTAATTTTTCATGCTTGACATTATGAGCAATAAAATAATGCGGTTATGACTCAAATCATATTACAGTCATATTGTTGTATCTAACTTTGATCTTAACAAAATAAAAATTTATGAAAAAGTTAATCATCTTATCTGTAATTGGATTGGTTTTCAGTTGCAAAGAAAAAAATGCCAATGAGAATTATCAATCCGATTCTCTATCTGTCGCAAGTGGTCAAGGTGACTCGCTATCCAATTCATCTTCAATGAACAACACTGCGACTCCGGACAGTAGTACTCTCAATTCCAGTTCTACAACGCCATCCGATACTGTTTCTACAAAGAGAGATTCTGTGAGAAGACGTCAGTAATTGCTCGGCATTTTTCACTGCAGTAGAGTTATGAATAATTGATTGTAAAAACAAAACCTTATCAATTTACTTTGATAGGGTTGTTTTTGTTTAATATTGATTGTTACAATATACTGTGAATAGCAGATTTATATTCTGAAGGCGGCACGCCTTTTTCTATCCATAACATGCATTCTATAATTATATCAACCATCAAATTTTTGTCGATTTGATAATCTTTACCTTAATCAAAAGAAAAATATTGTTATGAAAAATCATCAAAATATAGTCATTATTGGAGGAGGCTTCGCTGGTGTAGAATTAGCCGAACGCCTTCTGAAATCTGAATTGAATTACAATATCATTTTGGTTGATAAAAATAACTATAACTTCTTCCCGCCGCTCCTTTATCAGGTGGCAACGGGGTTTTTGGATGTTTCGAATATCAGTTACCCATTTAGAAAAAATTTCAGGGCAGATAAAAGATTCTCTTTCCACATGGGAACTTTGGAAGAAATTGTTCCTCTAGAAAATAAAATTATCCTAAGCAATGGAGAGCTGCAATACAGCAAATTGATTCTGGCCACTGGGACTGTGACCAATTATTTTGGGAATCATAGTATTCAGGAAAATTCTTTGCCGATGAAAACCGTTACTGATGCTATCAACCTCAAAAATAGGATTTTGGAAAGACTGGAGAAAGCATCGAAAACGGTAGATGAGGCTCTAAGAAAAAAGCTGACAACCTTTGTTATTGCCGGTGGCGGACCAACTGGCGTAGAAATAGCAGGAATGCTGAGCGAGTTGCGCCAGAATATCCTCTATAAAGATTATCCAGAACTTAAAAATTCGGCGTTCGATATCTATCTGATCGATGGGTTGCCAAATGTTCTAGCGCCGATGAGCAAAGCATCACAGGAATATGCAAAGACAACTTTAGAAAATAGCGGAGTCATTATCAAGCTAGGACAGAATGTAAAAGACTATGCCGATGGAACCGTAAGCCTTGCCGATGGAACTAGTATAGAGAGCGAAAATCTAATTTGGACAGCGGGTGTAACCGGTCAGAAATTTAAAGGTTTAAAAGATGATTCTTATGGCAAGGGAAATAGAGTAGTGGTCAATTCTTTTAACGAAGTTATTGGTAATCCTGATATTTTTGCCCTCGGCGACACTTGTTTGATGCTGTCTGATACCAATTTTCCTCAAGGTCATCCACAGTTGGCGCAAGTAGCCATTCAGCAAGGTAGATTATTGGCACGTAATATCATATCAGATGAAAAAGGTAAAGCTCGGAAATCCTTTGTTTATAATGACAAAGGTTCTATGGCGATTATCAAACGAAACAGAGCAGTTGCTGACCTTCCAAAACTATTGTCACATTTTAATGGTTTTGTCGCGTGGCTGATATGGATTTTTGTTCATCTGATGTCGCTCATCAATATCAGAAATCGCATTATGACATTCTTCAACTGGATGAACTTCTACATTACAAAAGATCAACCGTTGCGAATGATCATCGATCCAACAAAAAAATAAACTCTAAAAATCATCTGATTAAAAACTTTTTTATAATATTTTGAAATTCTTCAATATGTTATTTTGGTTAATGGAATTGAATTGAGAAACTGATATGACTCAAATCATAAAATGTATCGGTCAGTCTCTACTAACTTTGAGTTTACCAAAAATAAATTATTTATGAAAAAGTTATTAGTCATTTCTCCAATTTTGTTATTACTCAATTGTAATAATAACAAATCATCAGAGACCTCAGAAGCCGTATCTGTGGACAGTGTCGAGATGTCTTCTGATTCTATGACTTACTCAAATAAAACAACTTTGGATAGTACTTCCACATATTTAAGAAGTGACTCTATTTCTTTGAAAAGAGATTCGGTTAAAAAACGATAATCCTAAATTTTTCATTTATCAAAAACCTCATTATAAATTTAGTGGGGTATTTTTGTTGATGTTTTAAGTTATTGATAATCAATGTGTTGGAATGATAATTGTAATCTTTGTACAAATATTCTTACATAATGAAAAATAACGATTTACCTAAAAATTCCAAGCTTGAGCAACTTCAGGACCACACAACTGACAATGAAGGTCAAACATTATCTACCAATCAAGGTCTGAAAATCAACAACAATCAGGATTCATTGAAATCTGGAGAAAGAGGTCCCAGTTTGCTGGAAGATTTTATCCTTAGAGAAAAAATCACGCATTTTGACCACGAAAGGATTCCTGAAAGAATTGTACACGCAAGAGGTTCCGGTGCGCACGGCGTTTTCAAACTAACCCAAAGTCTGGAAAAGTATACAAAAGCCAAATTTCTAACTGAAGTAGGAAAAGAAGTTCCCATTTTCGTAAGATTCTCTACCGTTGCTGGGAGCAGAGGAAGTACAGATTTGGCAAGAGATGTGAGAGGATTTGCACTCAAATTTTATACCGATGAAGGTAATTACGATTTGGTAGGGAATAATATGCCTGTTTTTTTCATCCAGGATGCGATGAAGTTCCCGGATTTGGTGCATGCCGTGAAACCTGAACCTGATAACGAAATTCCACAAGCAGCCTCAGCGCACGATACCTTCTGGGACTTTATTTCATTGATGCCGGAGAGTATGCATATGATTATGTGGCTGATGAGTG
>JBCNLQ010000062.1:0-7032 GCA_039595375.1 Chryseobacterium sp. | reverse complement strand
GCAGTTCCCACACCCCAAACTTCTTTCAAAGTTCCATTTTTTTGAGCTTCTATCACATCAGAAACTTTGACGTCGCCAATTATTACTTCGATTCCTCTTCTTTTAGCTAACTGGAGGAAGCTGTCTCTTGTCACACCGTCCAAAATCTTGTCAGATGTTTTCGGAGTATAGATTGTATCGTTGATTCTCACAAAAACGTTCATCGTCCCACTTTCTTCGAAGTATTCGTGAGAACAGTCATCTGTCCAGATGATTTGCTCGTAACCTTCTTCTATCGCCAACTGAGTAGGATAGAAAGAAGCAGCATAATTACCCGCAGCTTTCGCAGCACCTACACCTCCACTAGCCGCTCTCGAATAATGGTCTGCAATTTTTACTGATACAGGCGCGGTGTAATAATTTTTTGCTGGTGTGGCAACAATAGCGAACATATATTTTTCAGAAATTCTTGCTTTAAGTGCTTCTTCTGTTGCAAACAATAATGGTCTTATATAAAGTGAAGTTCCCTCTCCCTGCGGAATCCAATCTCTATCTATATCTACTAATGCTTTCAGTCCTTCCATAAAAATTTCTTCGGAAATCTCAGGAATTGCCAATCTTTTTGCGGATTTGTTAATCCTCTCAAAGTTCTTCTCCGGACGGAAAAGGAAGACCTGCCCGTCATTATCCTTATAAGCTTTCATACCTTCAAAACAAGCTTGCCCATAATTAACCCCCATCATTGCTGGGGTAAATCCGATAGGACCATAAGGAATTAACTGAACATCCCCCCATTTTCCATTCTCATACTCACAAATAATCATATGATCTATAAATGTGTTACCGAATGAAAAATTATTAGGATCGAATGTTGAAATTCTTGGATGAGTAGATTTTTGAATTATCATTTTTTAATTTTTTGTTGAGGTATTACAAATATATAATAATTTTTTAATAATCAAAATTTAGTTTAATTTTACAAAAAAATACTTTGAAAAGAGAGTTAATTAGCACAAGCGATGGTAGTAAAACTTTATTAATCAATGGATTAGAGGAAACTTACCACTCAAAACATGGCGCCTTACAAGAGGCAAATCATGTATTTATCAAAAATGGACTCGATTTGAAAAATTATTGCGAAATTAATATTTTAGAGTTAGGTTTTGGAACAGGTCTTAACCTTTTGGTAACATTTGATGCATATTTGCGAAATACCAATCATCAAAAAATCAATTATTTTGGTGTTGAAAAATATCCGATTTTTTTCAGTGAAGTGATGGAATTGTCTTATTCTGAATTATTTCCGAACAAAACAATTAAAGATTTGTCTTTAAAAATTCATGAAACAGAATGGGAAAAATTAGTTGAATTAGATTCAAAATTTTATTTGAAGAAAATAAAAGATGATTTTTTCAATATTAAAAATATGGATTTACCAGAAATAGATTTAGTTTACTTCGATTGTTTTGGTGCGAGAGTCCAGCCTGATCTGTGGGAAATTGAACTCTTTGAAATCGTAGCTTCTAAAATGAAAACAGGAGGATTATTAACCACTTATTCATCCAAAGGAAGTGTGAGGCGTGCTTTGCTGGAATTGGGATTTGAAGTTGAGAAAAAACAAGGACCTCCCGGAAAAAGAGAAATGATCAACGCTTGGAAAAAATAAAATTCTTAAATTAGACCTCACAAATCACAGTTTTATGATTGATAAAATCAACATTCGCGTTTACGCGCTTTGTATCAAAGACAAAAAAATTCTCGGATTGCACGAAGAATATGTCGGGGATCATCTTCTAAAATTGCCTGGTGGCGGACTGGAATTTGGAGAAAGTACTTTAGAATGTCTGAGGAGAGAGTTTCAGGAAGAGCTTAATTTGGAAATTAGTATCATCGATCATTTTTATACGCAGGACGATTTTTTAGTCTCCAGATTTCGGGAAAATGAACAATTGATTACGATTTATTATCTGGCTGAGATTATCAATGAAGAAGATCTTTTGATTCTGGATCCTTGTATAGAAAAGACAGAATGGATTCCGCTTGATGGACAAAATCCTTTCCCACTGCCGATAGACAAACGTGTTTTCGAAATGGCTAAGCAAAAATTCCTGAACTAATACTCAGGAATTTTCGATTTCATTATGCTTATTTGACTTCAATAAAATTAACTTCACCTTCGTATTTCCTGTCAATTATTAAAATCATCGAAGTCTGTGCGCTGTATGATAAAGTCTTACCAATCACTTTTCTGAATTTGATTTCCAGAATTTTACCATTTCTACGGATTGAAATCGGTTCTAAGAAAACACTTTGAAACGATGGATTTTCGACTTGTGCTACTGCAAATTCTTTAGAAAAATCAATTGGTGTTGGTCTTCCATTGTCGCCCATTGTTGTCGCCATTCCAAATATATGATCAAACTCTTGTTGCGTTTCAAATTTAGGATTACCAATTGCTGTCTCTACATTATTTTTAACAAAATAATTCTTTGCTTGTTTAAACGGAATATTCTCATTAAGAGTAGCATTACCTGATTTAACAGAAGTACAAGACTTAAAAATCAGAAATGCGATTGCAAAAAAAAGGATATGTTTCATAAGTAATGTTTATAGGTTCCAGAGCAGATTTTCGTATTTTGTCAGTATAATATCTTTTGAAAACCTAGATTTTATTGATGCTTTGATATTTTCCTTATCATTGGTTCTGTGCACAGAATGTTTTACTTTTTCAGCAAAATCATCATAATTTTCGATATTAGAAATCTCACCGTTTACTTGATCGATAATAATTTCGTCTATTCCACCAGGGCAAGAGTTGGCCAAGGAATAAATGCCACAAGCACCAGCCTCCAAAAGAACATTGGGGAAACCTTCGTACCTGGAAGACAAGATAAAAAGATCCGCAAATTTCAGATATTGATAAGGATTACTCTTTTTCCCGTGAAAGATAACGTGTTCCAACCCCAACATTTCTTTCATTTGCAACAGAACTTCTTTGTCCTTTCCATCGCCTAAAATATGAAGTACAATATTTTGATTTTTGAGCCTTGAAAATACCTTTAATAGATTATCAAATCCTTTTCTGGAAGACAGATTTCCAATCGCCACCACGTTTTTGTGCTGATGCGAAAACTCCGCCGGACGTTCAGAATCCTTTAGTTTTGCTTCAATAAAATCAATATCCACAGGATTATTGATCTTCATTAATTTGTTTTTTCTGATCCCAAAATTCCTTATTAAATCGATTTCCATATCATTACTTTGGGCAATGATTTGGTCATAATTATTATAAAATTTATAGAAAAATTTAATCTCTTTTCTGGTCACGTGTTGTGATACAACATTCGTTTCTCTTGCTACGAATTTGGTTTTTGGAAAAAGTTTGAGAAATAAAGCCAAGTAAGCATTCACTTCTCCAAATCCAGAAAAAACGATATCCGGTTTCCTACGTTTTATTTCCAGAAGAATTGGTTTCAGAGAGTTTCTGATTCTTGGTGTTTGAATATCAATAATATCAATATCAGGTTTTAGGAAATCAAGATATTCTCCTTCTTTTCTTAACAAAAGAATTGAGGGAGAAAATCTGTCTCTGGGAAGGTGGTTGGCAATAGTTGTAATAATACGTTCTGCTCCCCCAGTTTCCAAATCTGGTAATATGAAAATGATTGATTTTTTCATAACTCAAAATTAGTAAAAAGTCTTGTTGATTTTTAAATCTAATTTTTCAAAAATTGGAATAATTTCATCAATTCCTTCAACGCTTAGAAAAGCATATTTATCTTCGTCGAAATTCATTCCCCTTCTATTAAATAAAGAAAATGGTTCGTCATTTCTTCCAAAAATATTTTCTGGTTCTCCAAAAATGATATTTCCAAAAAACTTATTGTTCATTTCAGCATTTACTTGATCTATTTCATTTAGATATAATTGTTTCTTTACTTTTTTATTTTTACTATTTGCAATAATAATTCTTTGGTTAGTAATGATGTAATAATTATTCATCAAATTAAAATATCTTATTATCCATCTAAAAAATGTAATATATAATGCTGTCGAAAATATACTAAAAGCAATAATCAAGAAGAATGATTTCATATTAAATAGAAACACAATAGAAATTGCTAGATAAAAAAAAGAAAAAACTATTCTGATTTTCTCAGTTAAATTAAAAAAGAAACTCTTCCTTGGAAAAATTTCTTTTAATATAATTTCATTATTGTTCAGAATCATGCTTACTTTTTAATTAGCTACATCACTAATAAATTTGATTCTTAAAATCCTCACTTCTTCATCTGTCAAATCGTCGCCATATTCTGCAAGCAAAGTTTTCATACTGTCGCTCTCAGAATTTTTCATAAAATCCATGAATTCTTCAACAATGTCTTCGTCAAAATTTTCATCGATGTAGTAGTCAATATTCAATTTTGTACCTTGATAGATGATACTTTCCATCTCAGAAAGAAGCTCCGTCATAGACAGATTTTTTGCCTTTGCAATATCCTCCAAATCAATTTTCTTGTCTGTATTCTGTATAATAAATACTTTATGACTTGATTTGTTTGCGACTTGCTTCATAACCATATCCTGAGTTCTCTCGATGTCATTGTCCTCAACATATTTCTTGATAAAAGCAGCAAATTCTTTTCCGTATTTCCTGGCTTTTCCTTCTCCCACGCCGTATATTTTGGCTACTTCTTCTACAGTTATCGGGTATTGGACGGTCATATCTTCCAAACTCGGATCCATAAAAACAGTATAGGGTGGTATGCCGTGTTTTTTAGCAACTGTTTTGCGGAGTTCTTTTAACTGCCCGAATAGTAACTGATCCAATCCGCCACCAGCTTGAGTCTGAACATGCTCATTGTCTGCCTTAGACTTGGATTGAGCCAAATCATATTCACGATCTTCCGCGATTAAGAATGATTGCTTACTTTTTCCCGAAACAAATTCTCCGCCTTTTTCAGAAATTTTCAAAACACCGTAAGTTTCGATATCTTTTTTCAAAAAATCCTGAACAGTTGCTTGTCTAATGATGGATTTCCAATAATTATCAGTTTCTGATTTCCCAAATCCGAAATAATCTGTCTGTTCTAATTTATAAGACTTTGTAACTGCAGATTCTTTACCTGTAATAATAGAAATCAAATCTTTTGTCTTAAATTTTTCACCAAAAGCTTTAATCATTTCCAAAACTTTTTTCAAGTCCTGCGAAGCATCTTTTAGTTTGGGTGGGTTCTGTGAGTTATCACACATCAAAGCGCCCTCCCCTTTTACAGGATCAAATTTTTCTCCAAAATAATAAAGCAGATATTGTCTTCTGCTCATAGAAGTTTCTGCATAGCCAACTACTTCATTCAGCAATTGTAGTCCTATTTCTCTTTCTGAAACGGGTTTTTGAGCTAAAAATTTCTCCAATTTTTCTATATCTTTTGGATCGTAAAAAGCGAGGCAATGACCTTCGCCTCCATCCCTGCCCGCACGACCAGTTTCCTGATAATAACTTTCAAGAGATTTCGGGATATCATAATGAATTACAAATCTAACGTCTGGCTTATCAATTCCCATCCCGAATGCGATTGTTGCAACAATGACATCAGCTTCCTCCATCAAGAACTTATCTTGATTGGCCACTCTCAATTTTTGGTCGAGACCGGCGTGATATGGCAAGGCGTTGATACCATTGACCTGAAGTAACTGAGCAAACTCTTCAACTTTTCTTCTGCTTAAACAGTAGACAATACCTGATTTACCTTTATGTTGATTAATGAATCTTACAATTTCTTTATCCACATTGACTTTTGGACGGATCTCGTAAAAAAGATTAGCCCTGTTAAAACTCTCCTTGAAAACCAAGGCATTGTTCATCCCCAAAGTTTTCTGGATATCGTCTTGTACTTTTGGTGTCGCAGTCGCAGTGAGCGCTATAACAGGAACATCTGCAATTTTGTCAATAATTCCTTTCAAATTTCTGTATTCAGGGCGGAAATCATGTCCCCATTCTGAGATACAATGCGCTTCATCTATTGCAACAAAAGAAATTTTCACGGCTTTCAGAAACTCTACATATTCTTCTTTTATGAGAGATTCCGGAGCTACATAGAGCAGTTTTGTTTTCCCAGCGGTGATGTCATCCATCACTTGTTTGGTCTGGGTTTTATTAAGAGAAGAATTCAGAACGTGAGCGATACCTTCATCGGATGACAATCCATTGACTGCGTCTACTTGATTTTTCATCAGTGCAATCAGCGGAGAAACCACGATGGCTGTTCCCTGAGAAATCAATGCCGGTAACTGGTAACACAATGATTTTCCGCCGCCAGTTGGCATTAAAACAAATATATCTTTGCCTCCTAAAAGTTCTTTAATGATTAACTCTTGCTGACCCTTGAATTTAGAAAATCCAAAATATTTTTTAAGCTCAGCAGATAAGTTGATGTCTTTTGTATTCATCCTTTGATATAGTTTGCTAAATTTGCATTTTATTGAAGGTTATACATTAATACTCCTTAAGTTTACAGGATAAAAAAATGAAGCTAAAAAACTTCATAATTTTGTTTGAAAATGTTACCGTGAAGATACGAAATAAATATTATTAAAAAAAATAATTAAATATTTTAAAAATTTTGATTCCACAAGAAATACTCGCAAATGCCCAACAGGCTTTGGATATAGAAATCGATGAACTGGTCAGTCTCAGAAACAGATTGGATGACAGTTTTATAAAAAGTGTTTTGACAATTCATGAAGCGAAAGGAAAATTAATCATCGTTGGTATCGGAAAATCTGCTCACGTTGCTAATAAAATCGTCGCTACGCTGAATTCAACAGGAACTCCCTCTCAATTTCTTCATGCCGCAGAGGCGATACACGGAGATCTGGGCGTTATTCAAAAACAGGATGTTGTATTGTGTATATCTTACTCGGGAAATTCTGCAGAAATCGTTAATCTTCTACCCTTTCTAAAAGAATATTCTTCTTTTCTAATTGCGATGACAGGCAATCCTGAAAGTAAATTGGGAAAAGTGGCAGACGTCATTCTCAATACTTTTGTCG
>JBCNLQ010000061.1:0-7957 GCA_039595375.1 Chryseobacterium sp. | reverse complement strand
TCACCTGTTCCCATTCCGAACACAGAAGTTAAGCCCTCTAGCGCCGATGGTACTGCGACAAGCGGGAGAGTAGGTCGCCGCCAGTTTTTTTAAACCTCAATCATAAAAATGATTGAGGTTTTTTTATAGCTATAAGTTCAGCACTACTGCTAAAAATACTACTGGAGGATTAATTTAATTAATTAGGATCAAGCGCAAAACTTGGGGACTAAACACAAAGTTTTGATAATCTCAACAAGAAAAATAACTTATCTCTCACCCCTCTGAGTAGCAACCTGAAGTTTTTAATTTTTGCGTTGAATGATTCTGTTGCCGCGTTGGTACTTCTTTGGTCAAAATAATTAAGAATGGCGCTGTAGTGATTCGTAATGGTTTTCATTGGCACCACAAATGATTTATATACATCTAAATTTAGGTAGGATTTCAAAGATATATGATTTGTTTTGCAACATAAGGGTTCTGTGGAAGGTACGTAGAGTACAAAATCTAGTCTTACACTTGGAAATTCGCCCCGTTCTTCAATGCAGTTAATGGAAAAAGAGAACCTCTACATTGTTCCCGCTGCATCGGTGTAGAGAATTTCAGAATATCACTCAGAGGTTTTGGTAAAATAACTTATTGAGGTGTTCATCTTTTAACATCATTCGAATTATCAATAATTTTTTTGCCGAGTTTTGATATTGAGTCGAAATTCCTTAATGACGATTCCTACTTATGAATTTAAAATGATAATACTGTAGATTTATCTATTATTATCGAGAATTAACTTAAGGTACTTCTTAACTCTAAACTTTGATGTTCACTACTGCATTGTAACTAACAGTTTTAGTGTGAATTTTGCAGTTAAATTTTATTATTAATGTAATTCTCTGTTGCATTTTCCTTAGTCGATATAACCGCAGGATTTCCCACTACAACAGAATTATCAGGCACATCAGTAGTAACATAAGAATTCGGTGCAATCAGGACATTATTTCCAATGGTTATATTTCCGACGATAACTGCGTTCGGACCGATCCAAACTTCATCTCCGATAATGGGAACACCTTCATTCTTACCGCGATTAGTTTGAGCTATTGTGACACCTTGAGCAATATTGCAGTTTTTGCCTATTTTTGCTTTTGGATTGACTACAACTTGTCCCCAATGACCTAGGTAAAAGCCTTCACCAATCTGAGTTTCTGGATAGATTTGGAAACCATACTTGATTTGGTAATGACGAAGAATCAACTTATATAACAAGCCAATGATTGGTTTTCTGTAATGTTTTTGAGTTTTTCGAAGAATATAGACATAGTGCAGGTTTGGACTGAAGCATTTCTGCAGAATCTGAAAAGATGAAAGGTATTTCCCGCTTTCTCTGTAAAAATCTTTTTGAATGATAGAATAACCCATTCGTTAAAATTACAAATTATCAATGATTTCCATTATTCTGTTAACAGAATTTTTTAGCTCGAAAGGCATTTTGTAATTCTTCAGGTGGTTATGATAAGTTTGAAAACTTGCTGAAGTGGATAAGGCCTCTTTCATTCCCAAATAGATTCCCCCTTCGGAGTTTTCTGTTATCAATCCTAATTTTCCTTGTTCTAGCATTTCGCTCACACCAGATACATCGGTAGCAATGATGTTTTTTTTCAGTGTAAGAGCTTCGAACAAAACGGTTGGAAAACCTTCATAACGCGAGCTGAGAATATAAAAATCTGCCGCTTTGAAGTAAGGATAAGGATTATCCGTAAAACCCAACATTGTGGCTGTATCTTGCACTCCTAAATCAATTTTCAGCTTTCTGATATTTTCAAAATCGTAACCATTACCAATGATCAATATTTTGTGCAGAAAACCTTCATCTAAAAGTCGTTTATGAACCTTTAAAAGTCGGTCAAATCCTTTTTGAGGGAAAATCGTGCCCACAGAAATAAACGTTGGAACGGAAGCATCAAAGACGTAATTAACGATTGGTTTATCAGCTTTTAAAATAATTTCTTCCGTATCGAGAGGATTATAAATTCGTACAATTTTTGATTTCTCTTCATCAGATTTTGCTAAAGATAGAAATGTGTCCTGAATTTTTTCGGAGATCACCATCACCTTATCATAATTAAAAAAACGGCGAATTTTTTCTGGTGTGTAGCCGCTCACTTGAGTTAGGTCATTGTGAATCCACATCAGTTTTTTGGATGATTTCAGAGGACTGTTCAGCACTTCATCCATGAAACCGTGAATTGCAGCAAACTCAATATCGTATTGTTTATTTTTGAGTATTGTTTTGTAAAGAATCTTGGGATATTTCTTCAGTAATTGCTGATAAACCACACGGTATATTTTTTTTGGAATATCCTTTGGGCGGTTGGTAGTAATCATTTCGCCACGATTGAGAAACATCACATTTACCCATTCTGGGACATCGGTCAGATATTTGCCGGAGTAGAGGTTCAGTAAAAGGTCAACCTCATATTTGTCCTTTGGGAGATTTTTCAAGAAAGTCACCAGAACTTTTTCTGCGCCGCCGTGACGAAGAGAACCAATTCTAATAAGGATTTTCTTTTTCAAATTTTAGAATTCTAAAACGCCAGCTCCCCAAGAATAACCAACACCAAAACCTGCAACCATAACTTTGAAGCCTTCTTTGATTCTGCCTTGCTCAAAAGCCAATTTCAGCGCAATCGGAATACTTGCAGAAACTGTATTGCCAATGTTTTTCATATCAACAAAGAACTTGTCCTCAGGAATGTGACAAAGATTTCTCAGGTAATTCAGCATATAAGAACTCGCCTGATGGAAAACGAAAAGATCGATTTCCTCCAGCTTCAGTTTATTCTTTTTTAGCGTTTCCTGTATCAAGTTCGGGATGTTTTCTACAGCAAAAGTAAAAATCTTCGGACCCTTCATATAAAGGGTTGGGTTCTCTTCACTTTTATTTCTTGCAGCTCCTTTTTCTACAATCAAATTGTTGAAACCACTACCGTCTGTACCCACTAAAAATTTGTAATTCGCTTTGGATTCATCTTTTTCTACGATAGTTACTGCTGCACCGTCACCAAAAATAGTTCTATTAGATTTGTCACTTTTATCCAGAAATTTGCTGTAAGTTTCGGAAGTTACCAGTAATATATTTTCTGCAACACCTGATGCAATAAGTCCTTGTGCGAGTGTCAATCCATACACAAATCCCGAGCATCCCAGATTAAAATCCAATGCACCAATATTTTTAGCAAGACCTAATTTATCTTGTAAAATACAAGCTGTTGTAGGTAAAAAGTAGTCAGGACTTTGGGTGCAGAATAAGATGAAATCTATTTTGCTTTTATCGTAATTTTTGAAAAGTTTTTCACAAGCCTCAACTGCCAGATCCAAAGCAGTCTCAGATTCATCTGCGATATGTCTGGATTCTACACCTATTTTTGCCTTGATTTTTTCAGCGCTCCACTCTGGGAACTCTTCTGCAATATCTTCGTTTGTTAATATATTTTTTGGCAAATAATATTCAATTGCTGCTATATTAATCATTTTACTCTTTCATGAATTTCGGCAAAGATAAGCATCTTAAAAACAAATATTAGCTTATGTAAACTTTTTGAATGATTAAAATTAATAAATCGTTCTTCTATTTTACTGGTTTGTAGTGGTGTGGCAGATTTTCTTTGATATACAAGTCAAGCTCAGCTCTATTGTTTTCTAATAATCTGGGATATATCACATTGTTAGCCAGTGCCTTGTCTCCATATTCTTCTAGTGTGCAGATAAATTTTGCGGGAACACCAGCGTAAACCGAATTATCTGGCATAGCCGAGTTGAGAACAGAACCTGTTCCAAGAACACAATTATTCCCCATTTTTGCGCCTGGAAGAAATGTGCAATTATTACCAACAAAGCAGTTTTCTCCGATTTTTATCCTGCCAAAGTTTCTCGCATCTGCATATTTCTCCATACTTCTGATGACATACATCGCGCCATCGTGATTGATAAAAGTGCAGCCTGCGGTGATTTTTGTATGATTGCCAATTTCTATAAGATATGGCTCTGATCCGAAAGCTGGCGCTTCTATAAAAATGACGCCTTTTCCTACTTTCATTCCTCTAGAGATGCAGATTTCTACATAAGCTTTTTTGTAGATGCTTTTCCAGATGGTATGAGTTTTTAGAATGATTCTGTAAAGAAAATTCATAACCGTTATTTTTTTGTTAAATTAATAATGATATCCTCAACGGAATCAAAAATTTTCTGATTGTCAAATTGACTTTCAGAATTTATCAAATTCTTGTGCAATCGAGCAAGCAAATCCGGATTGGTCATAAATTCTTTCATCGCATCGTAAATCTCTGCAGAATCGTAGTTGATCAAAAAACCATTCTTTTCGTGGGTAATCATTTCAGGAATGCCACCAACAGCTGTAGAAATAATTGGTTTCTGAAGAATCAGAGTATCAGCAATGATCAATGGCCATCCTTCTGATTCAGAAGGCATAATGAAAAAATCTGCATTTTTCACGTATGGATATGGATTGAGCAAAGATCCAAGCAAGACAAATGAATCTTCCACTCCCAATGATTGAGCTAGATTCATAAGATTTTCTTTTTCCTCTCCGTCACCAATGATGATAATTTTATGAGAAAAACCATCTTTTATGAGCTGAGAATGAACTTCTATCAGCTTTTGAAATCCTTTTCTGGAGTGTAACCGTCCAACAGAAACAAAAACAGGATCAGAAGTCCCAAAGTCAGGGACAAACTCATCTGCCTTTTGTTTGATTTCTTTAATAGGAATCGCATTCAAAATCACATTATTATCAGGAAGGATAAAGTCAGGATAGGTTTCTGTGAAGATATCTTTGGTTTGTTGAGATCCAAAAATAAAATAGTCGAATTGTGAAATTTGATTCAGGATTTTTGGAACTATCGGCTGTAGTTTAGGAAAAGTAATATCGGAGTGAAACCAGCCCAATTTTTTAGAATTTTTATTAGAACTGTTAAGCACAAAATCAAAGTCCGTGTAAGAGGTAGCAATTTCGATATCGAATTTTTCGTCTAGATATAAGCGGTCTATCCAAAAAGGAAACATTTCAAAAAATTTTATCTTCAAACCTCTTAGCAGAAGTTGAAGTCTATGTATCAGAGGATTCTCGAAAAAATCTTCCTTACCTTTATTTACTTTGATATATTTGATGTGAGACGGCACTTTGTCCCGAAGTTCACCTTGGTAAAGACTTACCAAAAGGCTGATGTCAAATTGTTCTTTATCGAGGTTTTCCAGAAGACTAAGAATTACTTTTTCTACGCCTCCCATTTCCATAGAACGGTGTCGGAAAAGGACTTTTATTTTTCGCTTCATTGATGTTTTAAAAAAAAATAATTCTCGAAGTGCAAATATAGTTATTGTTTGTGCAATTCTTTTGTATTTTTGTTAATCTAAACATAAATGCATGAGTAAAATTTCTGAAATTACGACAACTTTTTTTGCGTATCTAAAACGCCCTGATCTATATCCGGAGCTGAGAAGAAAAATATGGAAAAACATTTTCCACCGATCTTCTGCACTGCGAGGGAAAGCCGAAGCTGAAAAATGGTGCGCCAGTTTGGCGATATCGGAAAAAGATTTTATAGAAAACGTTTTGAAAACATCTTTTGTTCCATTCGAAAAATTGTTTCCTCAAGAGTTTGCAGAGGCCTTGCAAATCCAGGCAAAAGCGCCCGTAAAATTGGGTGGAGCGGGAGCTTTAAGCGTTATATATTACATCAACGAATATACCGATGCTCAAAAAACTGTAGAAACAGGCGTTGCTTACGGGTGGTCTTCTTTCGCTGCGCTAGCATCTTTGGTACACAGAAACGGAACACTATACAGTTCTGATATGCCTTATCTTTTACAAAATCAAAGTGAGGATTTCGTTGGATGTGTGATTCCGCAGAAGTACAGAAATAATTGGGATTTGTACCGTTTTGCAGATAAAGAATCTTTACCTAAGATTTTCGGTAAGGCAGATTCTTTTGATGTAGTGCACTATGACAGTGATAAGTCTTATAACGGAAGAATGTGGGCATACCAGGTATTACTCAGTAAAACAAGAAAGGGAGGGATTTTTATGAGTGACGATATTGGAGATAATGCTGCATTCAAAGATTTCTGTGAGTCGAAAAAGTTACAGCCGTATGTTGTAGAATTTGACGGTAAATATGCCGGGTTGCTTATAAAAGATTAAACGTACAAAACTCCGAAAATTATTTCCGGAGTTTTTTAGTCGGTCTGGCAGCCCATATTTGCATATTGTTTTCGGAATTGATTGGCCCATTTTTCGAATTCAGCGTAGTTGATTGCCTTCTCAACAAATCTCTTGAAATAATGAGAAGAAAAATCCCTTGGAAAATTCTCCATTGCATCAAATTCGTTTTTTAACCAAGCTTCATTTATCAAATGGTTAAATCGATTGACATCGAAATCAAAACCGTATTCGTGGTAGGAATTGGTTGCAGAGGACTGAAAGGTTGTTTTCATCGCTTCCTGCTTCAGTTTTGAAATGAAATTAGGGTTGTTTTTATGCTTTTTATAGAAGAGAGAAGCATTGATTAGTTGTCTCTTTTCGTCCACCTTTCCATCCATTCCTTCCCAAATTTTCAGCCAATATTTTTTGCTGAAAAATCCCATCAGAATAGAATTGATTGCCCAATATTTTCTTTGTGTATAATTATCTACTTGGCCTAATTTATAAAGAATGGTGTAAAATTTATAATGATTGTAGAAAAATGCGTGCATCAATTTTTCCGGCAAAAGAATCAGCTTTTCAGGTTTGGCAGATTCCAGATTTTTGGTAATGGACTTGATGATCAGATTATTTTTGTCTTTTTCATTACCAAGCCAACCGAGTTTGATAAGATTGATATTCAGACTTTTTGCTTCTTTTGACAACTCATCCACGTTTACAGGTTGTGTAAACCAAACATCATCTTCTGTTACGATCACATAATCGGAAGCTTTTTTAATACTGTCGTACCAAAATTTAGTGGGAATTTCAAAGCCATTTATAGGTTTGCCAGAAGTTAGATTTTCTTCTATTGCTTTGATTTTTTTAGGATAATTATCGGACAGTAATATTTCTACATTAGGGTGTAGATTTTTGATTTTATCCAGATATTTTTTGGGAGTTCCGTCATCCAAAATTTTTATTCTGCAGTCTCCGGTCACAAACTTTTCTATAGAAGAAATACATCTGTCTAAATAAAAAGGGCGATTGAAAGACTTTATGAAAATATCGACCATTTGAGTTTTCTTGATAGTCTTGCAAAAATAGTATTTTGTTTCTTATAAATAAACTCTGGCAAATTAGGAATGGCATCAATTTCAGTATTGTACAACTGGTCTATATTCCTTCTTTTCAAAGTTTCCAGAATCACATTGTGCCAATTGTCGAATAATTTGCTTTTTTTATTTTTTGCCTGGGAGACTCCTGCATCGTGGATTCGGTATAGGTATAGAGGTTTTTTAATGAATTTGAAATTCCCTGTTTCGTATAATTTGAGATAGAGATCTTGATCTACGGCAGAGGTTAATTCTGTATTGATGCCTGAGGTTTTTTCGTAAGCCGATTTCCTGAAAGTGAAAAAATGATTCGCTTTTAAAAAGACATTGAAAAAATATGGATTGTTGTTTTTGGTCTGCTTAGATTTGTCAAACACTTTTTCAGGATTCATGTTTTTATCACAAATCATAAATTGAGAATAAACAGCCGAGATTCTCTCAGAAGAAAAATGAGTGATAATTTCTTCCAAAGCATTGGATGTAATAGCATCATCGGGATCTACAAAACCCATCAACTCTCCGTTTGCCTCGTCTATACATCTTTTTTTTGTGTACCCAACACCTTTGTTCTCTTCGTTTTGGAAAAGTCTCACCTTGGGATTACTGCTCACAAGTTCTTTCAGTTTTCCAAAGGAAGCATCTGATGAGCAATCATCTACAATAATGA
>JBCNLQ010000060.1:0-9114 GCA_039595375.1 Chryseobacterium sp. | reverse complement strand
CTTTTAACAACAAAAAAACCATCTTAAACAGATGGTTTTTTTGATAATAACAGATATATTTGAAACTTATTTAATTATTTTCTTTGTTCTAAGATTTCCGGAGTTTGCCGCCTTGATAATGTATACTCCTGTTGGTAAAGTACTGGCAGAGATTTCTGCTTTTTTCTCTTTTGAGTATAGTTGTCGTAGTAATCTTCCTCCTGCATCATACAATTCTATTTTCCCTAATATTTCGGAGGATTGTATCACAAAATTCTCAGCATTTCTATAAACGTGGAATTCCGCTTTTTTGTCACCATCAACAGCCAAAATTTCTGACGGTTTATAAACTATTTCAAAACGTGTATTATCGATGCCTTTTGATGATGTAAAGGTGTAAGCTTCGTTATCAGTAAGGTCAAAATACTTTTTTAAAATCTTATCTCGGAGATAAATTTTCTGACTATTATCGAAAATACCTTCCCCTTTTTGAAACTTTATTTTATATGTTCCATCTGCCGCAAAAGCATTACCTAAAATAACTACATCGTCTGAAGAAAATTGACTTGATTTCCCTTGTATAGCAAGTTTTTTGGCTCCTAAAATGGAATAGAAAGAATCGGAACCCACCGCAAACAACTCTCCATCAAAATCCGTCTCATAATTATCACTTGCTCCTTCTATATATCCTACTAAAATGGTATTAACTAAATTGGAAGGCGAAGTCATCGTTAACCAAAATCTGTTTTTAGCATTTGATCTTTGATAAAAATTACCGTTATCGATAGTTCGAATATCGTTAGTAAAATCTAACGGTTGATTTCTACCTACTTCCTTAGCTTTAATGATAAAAGCCTGTCCAACTTTGATTTTCCCATTCGGAATCACAGATCCATTATAAGGACTTTCCGGATTGTAGGTAGCAGGAGAACCTCCTGTCCCGTTGTAAACAGCGTAATTATTACCATTGTAGCTGGAACCCACCTGAGAGGCAGTGTAGCTATTATTTGTCCAGAACCAAACTGTAGAATACATTTTAGCCGAATTAATTTGATACAACAAATCAAAATCGATGTTGGAAGGATATGGGTTTCCAACCAAATTGAATCCGTGATTCGCATCGGTCCATCGCAGATTCTGATACTGAAGATTTCCATTATTTGGAACACCACTAAACTGATATGTTTTTGAATAACCATTTGTGCCAGTTTCTGCCCGGATAGCATAACCTTTCCCCATTAGAAATGTTACATCGTTTGTTACAGCAAATTTATCATTAGATTCATTGTATTGCAGATAACCGTTTGCAGGCGTATTGGGAGAGAAACCGGATGTTCCTTTGATAACCTGTCCAGTTACTGGTGAACTCCAATAGACATAATCCATAGCTACAGCAGCAACATTATTCATATCCGTAACATTTCTTTGAACTTGGATATTACCTTCATTGTTTATGTCATCAGTCTGTATCAGATTTGCATCACTTTCGACAATAAAACTTGATGCAGATCCATTATTTGTAATTTTCTTTTTAACAGTTACCGGAAAGTTGGGTTTTACCCTTACACTCCCACCAGGATTAACGGTCAGGTCACAGACGTTCAAAATACCATTGGTTTGAGAATCATAACTTCCAGCGATAATAACTTTACTGCCTAAAACCGGCGTTCCATTTGTCCAAATATTGCTAGCCCAAGTTGTAGCAGATTCTTTGATCTGCGTTGCCTGAGTTGCTGTAAAACATGTTTGGGTATTTTCTCTTACCTGACAGTAATATTGATAATTATTGAGACCATTAATATCACTGATTGTCAAAATTCTGCTTGTAGCACCAGAATAGACACCACCGTCTGAAATTGGACTCCAAAGACCAGAATTTTTCAATTCATACCATTGGTAAGTCAGATTATAACCACCAACATAACCTTCTGTTGCGGTGAGCTGTAGCGACGCATTGATCACCTCGCAATCAGCCGCATAAGTAGGCTGAGTGATAATGATTGGTGCGATTTTTACAGCTGGCTCTTGTCCCACAACTCCAGATAAACATTCATCTGTTGCGATTTCCTGTGTTGTCCATTCATTTTCGACAAAAATTGTTTTGGGGCTGAGGAATTCTTTTTTTCTTTTTAAATAATAACCTACATAGTTTGGCGCTTTGAAGTCATCAATAATAACGGCACCTTTTCTCAATTGAAAACCATCATTAGCATTAAATCCTGTTGCTCCAAAATTCCCGTTGCCAGTAGGAGCATAACCACATTTTGATGCACTTACTCCAATGACTGCAACAGAACCTGCAGCAATATCACCTGTGAGGTTTCCGTATGTGGTGTAAGTACCACCATAATCTGGTGCTCTGTAAATGGAATAACCTGTCAAATTGACTGTTGCACCTGTTCTGTTGTATAGTGTAACTACGCCACCATTGCCACCATTCTCATCATAAACTTCATAAATAATAATGTCTGACGCAATAATATTATCAATGCTTCCGATGATAGACTCACATCCTGTTACATCTTCTTTTATCACAGTAAAAGCGGTTTCCGAGTCACAATCCAGAGCAGTATCTACAAAGATATTTCCATTTGCCGTAGCTGGAACTTTGACTTTCAGTTGTGTTGCATTGATATATTCTACTACCGCAACAGCAGACCCAAACCTAACTGTCGAAGCCTGAGTAAAATTGGTTCCCGTTATATTCACTACTGTGTTTACCGGACCTGTTGTTGGGAAAACAGAAATTGTTGCTGGTGTGCAGGCAGGAACAGTGGAGGTGACATTGCCTGTAAAATCAAAGTCGTTCACACTGAATGTACCTGTTGCAGCACTAGCATTATAAGCATACAATCTAAATCTGATAGATGTGGTAATATTTTGATATGCTGATAGCGAAATCGTAGCTCCGCTGGCAGTAACCGTTCCAATATTGGCAGAATAGTTATCCAGACTGCTTTTTAAAACAAAACTTGCAGGTCCTGTACCAGATGCCTGTCCAGTATATTCTAAGGCACTGAAATCTATTTTATAATTATTGGCAGGCGTTAAAACAAATTCAAAGTAATCATTGGAATCTAATGTTGCAGCAGTTGACCAAGCACTCGCTGAGAATCTCCCTGAAGCGCTAGAAGCTGTCAAACCAGAACTTCTTGTAATACCTGAAACTGTGATATTGGTATTTTTGACATCTCCTATGACATAGGGATTGGTTGCACTTGGATTACTTGCGGTGATCTCATTACTCCAGATAGAAACTGGCTGAATATTTACGGAAAGCGCGGCTATATTTGATATTTTACTTCCGCAATCATTACTCACGATTACCCTATACTTATATCCATTTTTTTCTAAGGATGCATTTGTAATGGTAAATGTATTAACGCTACTTCCTACATTGATCCAAGAACCACTCTCACCAGTCTGACTTTCCTGCCACTGATATGTGAATGGGCTAAATCCAGATACTGCTACTGTAAAAGTCGCACTAGACCCTTCGGCAATACTTTGACTGGATGGTTGAGTGGAAATTGTAGGTGCTGAAAGTATAATTATCGGATCTTGTGTCATATAAGAACCGCTACTCCAGCAATATCCATTATACGCCCGAATGTAATAATTACCTGAAGACGTGACAGAATAAGAATCCGAAACTGAAGATCCATTTGCAAAAATCACTTGATGAGATAAGGAAGTTCCCGTTGCTGTAGATTGCCAATAATAAGTCACTCCCGATTCTATTGGATCTGATAATTCATATACCAAATTTACTGAACCACAAGCTGGATTTTCCACCGGTGTAATCTCACCATTTGGATTGGCTGGTATATTACATGCTGTAGTTACCGTTCTCGGATTATTAACAATTTCTGAGGTGTTATAAATATAGGTATTTGAACATACATTATACTCGTAAACTCTAATATAGTAAGTCGTAGAAGATATTAAACCAGTTACCGTTACACTGCTGCCATTTCCCGCAAAAACCACCTGCTCTCCAATACCATCATAAACCGTATTAATTATTGGCAAAGTACTAGAACTGATAGGATTGGTAAAGCTATTTATTGTGTTGATAACTACTATTCTACCAACTCCATTGCCCGCAGCAACATTCACTGTAACTCCTGATGATGTTACGGAGGAAAATGACTGTATTGATGATTGCGATGTAGGAGCCAAACAAGCAAGCACACTACCTGACAATGCAACCTCTGCATAATTGGATTCTATGGAACTTCCACCACTTACAAGAACTGTATCTGTATAATTCGCATTAGCTGTTAAACCTGATTTTAATCGAACATAGAAATTTTTAGACGCGCCTACATAACTAGAAGGAAGTACTATTGCGTGACTATATGGTCCTGCTGCACTTTCCGCAATTTCAAACCGGTCATCTATGGTCACCAATTCTACTGGATCAGTATCTGTATTTTCCAAGTCGCTACCATTCAATACAAAAGATTGCGACGCAGAAGGACCGTTGGTTTCTACATAGCTGAAACCTGATAAAGAATCCGGTGTCACAATAAATTTAGGTGGATTTTTTATCCAGTGTGCATATAAAGTTACTACTGGACTTGATCCAGAATGTGAGTACACTGCTCCACCGTTATAATCGGGATTTGCGTTACCTGCTGCGCTTTTCCACCCACCAAAAGTATATCCAGCTCTTGTGAAACCTGAACCATTATTCAGAGCAATTGTACCAGATTTGACACCTGTAGTTCCGTTATAGTAACCTGTCTGGGCTGCAATTGTTCCCGTACCTCCATTTTTGTCATAGGCAACAGAAAAACTCCATCGAGGATACAAGATAATGTCATTATTAGGCATTGGTGCTGGACCATAATTTGAATTTGGAGTATTAATTATCCCTGTACTGTCTGCACCATTTGCTGTACTATACCAGCTTGCTAGATTATAACCATCTTTTGCAAGATCACCTCTGGGCGCCAGAATAATACCTGGTGTTTGACCGCCATTGTAAGTTTGATTATTCGGTACCGTTCCGCCAGTATGATCATTACCATTATAAGTAAGTGTATAGGCTACTGGCGCGGTAACTGTTCCAGCAACCGAAACATTTGCTGTAGTTGCACCACTACTAGCATTGGAAACGTAGGCCGTAGCACCTCCATAAGTACTGGCAGCTAATCCACTTTTTAATCTGACAAATATAGTTTGTCCTGCAGAAACATTTCCTTCTGCAGCAGTATAATTGATACTAGCCGAGTAAGTTCCTGCTGACGTTTTTGAAACTTCAAAATTAGCTGGTGCAGTCACGGTAATACCTGCCGTCAGATTAGCACCTTTTAGATTATAAGATTGTGTTGCAGACGGTCCTGAACCCTGCACGTAGTTGAGACCTGTTATAGAATTTGGTGTTACAGTGAGGGTTGGCGCTACAGCCAATTTACTTATACTAACATCATCTATATCCATATTACCATTACCTTTGGTATAGTAAAACCTGATGTACCTTGATGTAGACAGCAAACTTTTTGTTTCTACTTGACAAGTGTTATATGTAACATTTTGATATGAAGCCACTGCAGTCCACGTTGATCCGTTTGTTGATTCTTGAACCTCCAGCTTAGACGCACCGCTTATTCCTCCAGTTTTTAATGAATAGGTTAAGACCTCTGGTGAGCTATCAAATCTAACCTGGTAATAATTACCTGTTGCCTGCAAAGATCCTCCGTTGCTGCCAGAACAGGCGAAATTTGTAGTCCTATTGGTTCCATTATCTGTCCACCCAGTTGGTGCAGATGTCCAAGTCGTTCTGCTTAAAGGTAATGTGGCTTGCTGAGCAAAGCCATTCCCTACAATTAACAGTAAAAAGAAAAGTAAAAAATTCTTGGAAAGTTTCCGAAGACAACGTCCTTGTGAGGAGAATAGATTTAGTTCCATAACATTTGTTTTCATTATGCAAGCAAATATAATTGCCTAAGAAAAACAAACATCTGATTTTTAAATTGTTAACAAAAACGTAAAAACGAGATAAGAATCGACACGAAATTGTGAATTATGGCCGATTGTTAAAATTACGTTTTCCAGAATTTCACAAACGTGTAACTTTTAGTTCAAAAAAACATTTTGTAAGTCGAAAAAATGCCAAAGCAGATTTACAGAAACCGATTACAATAATGTTTTTTTGTCGGATTTTGTAAAAAATAAATTTTACACACATATTTGTCAATAAAAATTTTGAAGAACAATGACTATTATGAATACCTTAACATCTTATCCAATTTTACATCTTATTTTATCACCATCATTTGGCTGTAAAGATTTTCTATATGCAGAATTTTCTTGAAGGGACTTTTCACTTTTCTCAATTCCTCTCTAGCGTGGATATAGCTATATCGGGAAGCAATATTGTGCATATTAGAAACCAATACCAGCCAGCATTCTTTCGCTTTGTTGTGATACAAAGGATACTTGGAATTCTTCTTTTCAATGGCTTGCAGGATTTTGTCAGAATGCAGTTCATCAAACAGAGACAGCTGATACTCCAAAAACAGAAGAACGCCTTTCTGATGGGGCGTTCTTCTGATATGTTTTACGAATTTGGTTTTTTTGTTGTTGGTAAGCGCAGACGATATTTCTTTAATAAGCTGCTCTGGCTGCTGATAAAAATCTTCTTGAAAATAATCAATATTGAGATGATAAATCCCGTAAAGGCTTTTGTACTTAGAAAGTTCCTTCTCTACAGTACGAAATATATGATTAATATAACTCTCTTTTTTTTTGAGTTCAAAGTGGTTGATAATCTCCGAAACTTCTATCCCAATTTGATTTCCTTTATAGTTGATGATAAAATCGGGACTCTCGCCCGTCAGGTTTTCGATTTCCATTTCGGGATAATGGCGGAAAAGCGTGTCGAGCAACAATAGTTCTGTTTTTTTCTGATATTCCTCGCGCTCGTGCAGTTTGGCATCGCTGATGGAGTTATACCATCTGACTAAATTATCCGATTGATTACCCTTTGCAGCAACACAAATTTCAAGATTTTTATTAAGGTCTTCACAATAAATCATCTTTGTATTATTAGAAATTAAACCTTTCTAAATTTAATATATATTTGATTACAAAACACTTATATGAATTAAAATTAACAACAAAGTGTTACAATTAATACTGTAAGGATCGAAATTCAATCAATAAAAAAAATGAGACATTGCTTTGTAGATAAGCCTTGAAAGGGAGATATTTCGGCGGCAATGCAAATTTTTCAACAATCTAACCTGCTAAACTACTGTACAAAAAACTAATTATTATATTTGCAGGTATATAGACAAGACCTTAAAAAAAATAACAACACTAATGGATTTTAAAAACTTCAAGATGCCTTACAGCATCAATCCAGATTACACCAAAAAAACAGCATATTTCTCTATGGAATTTGCGATAGATCAATCCTTAAAAATCTACAGTGGCGGATTGGGATTTCTAGCGGGTTCTCATATGAAAAGTGCATACAATCTGAAGCAGGATTTCGTCGGAATCGGGATTCTTTGGAAGTATGGTTACTACGACCAAAGTCGAAATATGGATCAAACTCTTAATCCCATTTGGACAAAAAAAATGTACAGTTTCCTGGAAGATACGGGCATCAAATTTCAAATTGAAATTCACAATGCTCCGGTATGGGTAAAAGTTTGGTACCTAGCTCCAGAAACTTTCAAAACCTGCCCGATGTTCTTTCTGAGCACCGATACGCCTGAAAATGACCACATTTCCAAAACTATTTGCCATAAGCTTTACGACGCCAATGAATCTACTAAAGTAGCACAGTATATCCTTCTGGGAAAAGGTGGTGCCAAGTTACTTGATGAGATGAATTTTCACAGAGAAGTATATCACCTAAACGAGGCGCACGGTTTGCCGGCAGCATTCTACCTTTTGAGAAAATACGGTGGTAATCTGGCGAAAGTGAAAGAGAAACTAGTGTTTACCACGCACACGCCGGAAGAAGCAGGAAACGAAAAACACAATATCCATCTTTGTCACGATATGTCGTACTTCTGTGGTCTGAGCATCGATGAAGTCAAGAGAATAGAAGGTGTGCAGGATGACCGCTTCAACCACTCGCTTTGTGCGTTGAGAATGGCAAGAATTGCGAACGGTGTTTCTCAGCTGCACGGCGTAGTTTCCAGAGAAATGTGGAACAAATATGAAGGTATCTGCGAAATCAAATCCATTACGAATGCGCAAGAATTCGGGTACTGGGGAGACAAAGCACTATATCAACATAAAGAAAATAATGACGCTGAAGAATTTGATATCAGAAAAGCATATTTGAAGAAAAGAGCCTTCCGAATCGTTGCAGACCAGACAGGAAATATGTTTGACACCAAAGTTCTGACCATTGTCTGGGCAAGACGTTTCGCTGGTTACAAAAGAGCAGACCTTTTGCTGGCAGACAAGGAGCGTTTCAGAAGAATGTTGGAAAACAAAGAACATCCGGTTCAGATCATCTGGGCAGGAAAACCGTACCCTATGGATTATGGCGCGATTTCTACATTCAATAATTTGATTGAGGAGAGCAAAAATTACAAAAATATGGCCGTTCTTACAGGTTATGAGTTGGCATTGAGCAAATCTCTAAAGCAAGGTTCTGATATCTGGTTGAACAATCCAAGAGTACCAAGAGAAGCATCCGGAACCAGCGGAATGACGGCTTCTATGAACGGATCTGTGAATCTTTCCACAGACGACGGATGGATTCCTGAATTTGCGAAACACGGCGAAAACTCGTTTGTAGTTCCAAAGGCAGATTACGACAACTGGTCAACTGTGGAGCAAGATCAATTTGACCTCAACAATCTTTATGATGTATTGGAAAACGAGATTATCCCGACTTACTACGAAAAGCCTGACCAATGGAGAAAAATTGTTCACACAGCAATGGACGATGTGAAAATCCAATTTGGAAGTGATAGAATGGCGGATGAATATTATAAATTATTGTATTAATTATCAATTCTAGATTGTTAATGATTAATGATTTTTAGCCATTAAAATAAATTTTAAACCTCTTCAATTGAAGAGGTTTTCTGTTACTGTATAAATTTTTATCTTAGATTTTACAAAACACAAATAATGATCCTCGATTTTCTTTTCCCA
>JBCNLQ010000059.1:0-10270 GCA_039595375.1 Chryseobacterium sp. | reverse complement strand
GTCTGAAACATACCAAAGATTTTTTGAAATGGAAATATAGTATTACCGACATTGAAATAAAAAAGATCGATTATGCTTTTCTAAACGATTTTGAATTTTTTTTAAGGACTGAAAGATCCTGTAATAATAATTCTGCAGTAAAATATATCAAGAATTTTGGTAAGATTATACGTATCTGTCTTGCAAATGGATGGATGGAAAGAGATCCTTTTATGAACTATCATTCTAAGTTTAATGAAGTGACAAGAATGTTCCTTAATGAAAAGGAGATAGAAGTACTTTTTGCCAAAGATTTTAAAAATGAGAGATTGTCTTTGGTAAGAGATATTTTTCTGTTCAGCTGTTTCACCGGACTAGCGTACATTGATACTCAAAAACTAACATATCAAAATATCAATTTGGGACTTGATGGCTCTCAATGGATTTATACAAAACGTCAGAAAACTAAAACTACTTCTAATATTCCCTTACTTTCTCAAACAGAGAAAATTATTGAAAAATACAAAAATCATCCAGTATGTCTTAATAATGGAAAGTTGCTGCCTATTCTGAGTAATCAAAAGATGAATGCATATCTTAAGGAGATTGCCGACCTGTGCGGAATTAACAAAGAATTGACCTATCATATTGCACGACATACCTTTGCAACAACGATAACTTTATCTAATGGGGTTTCCATTGAAAGTGTTAGTAAAATGCTAGGTCACAAGAGCATTAAGACAACACAGCATTATGCGAAAATACTTGATAAAAAAGTCAGTGAGGATATGATGGAATTGAAGCAAAAATTTACTAATAAGGAAATTGTTGTAATTTTTTAGGTAACTCATTTTTGCTGAAGGATTCTTGATAATTGTAATAATAAAGATTATCTACTGAACTCTGGAAAAAACCTTAATTTCAAGGAAATCGGACTGCGTTTTCCCATCATCTATGTGAAACACTCTTTCGATTTTTATTGATTTATAATAGCTAATTAATTGAAATCTGTGAGTATCATTTATATGTTATTTAATAAGTAATGTATTAAAAAAATGCTCAGCAAAAATAAAACAGTGGTGACTATGAGCAAGAAAATGTTGTTCTCGTAAAATGTATTATTATTAATACGTTTTTTGTTATTGTAGTAATTAATATATGAAAATAATAAAACTATAGCTCCAACAATGACAATTACAATCCCTACAAGACTGGAATGTCCATTTTGAGCGTGCACTGTGTTTTTAGCTTCTGCAACTAAAGGTATCTGCTTAAGAAATAGGGAAAATTTAACTAGTATGAATCCGAAACCCATCAATGCTATCGATGTTCGCATCCACGCAAGAAATGTTCTTTCATTTGCCAAATGTTCACTGGTATGATTTGGTTTATCTTTATTCATATCTTATTCAAAATTTATCTTATGCCTACAATAGCTAACAATACCAAATTTACAAATTAAGTTTGAAATAGATTTTTTATCTATTAGCAATTTACAACAAAATAAAATGTTCTAGGTTACATATTGACGGTTTATATTCAGAAGAAATATATTATATTAGAAGAAATATTTTTGCAATGGAACATACTGAATTTTCTTCCGATGTCATTTCTTCACAGGAATTACTTGATAAGCTTTACCAAAATGGTAATATAAAAACCTACCGGGAAGGTGAAATCATTTTAGATGAAAATGCTTCGATCCGATCTATACCAATTGTAATGAAGGGATTGTTGAAAGTAATACGAACGGAAGAAGATGGAAGAGAAATATTATTATACTATATTAAAGCAGGTGAAAGCTGCATTATGTCTTTTCTTGGTGGAATGCATAATGAAAAGAGTATTGTAAAGGCAGAAGTTGAAGAAGATTCCGAGATACTTTTCTTACCTGTAGAAAAGGTTTCGCTCTTTATCAAAGAATATCCGGAATGGCTGGACTATATTTTCAGACTATATCACAAACGCTTTGAAGAATTACTGGATATTATTAATGCTATAGCTTTTAAAAAGGTAGATGAGCGACTACTAAATCTTCTTACTAAAAAAGCAGAAATAGCAAATTCAAATACTATAGTCGTTACTCACGAGCAGCTTGCGAATGAACTTGGAACAGTAAGAGTTGTTGTTTCCCGACTTCTAAAGCAATTGGAAGATTCTGGAAAAGTGAAATTGGGAAGAAACAAAATTATTTTTTCAGATCTGAACTAAAATTTTCTTATGTAACAAAAGTAGCGGTGCAGTAAAATAGAAATATCCATTTTTGTCATATAAAATTAAAGAGATGGAAATTTTCGGATACATTGCCGCAATATTTATTGGTATTTCCTTAGGGCTGATAGGAGGAGGGGGAAGTATTCTTACTGTGCCTGTCTTAGTATATCTCTTTGGTATAGATGCCTTCGTAGCCACAGAATATTCACTTTTCATAGTTGGAATCAGCAGTGTGGTAGGTTCATTTTCCTACTTTAAGAAAGGGCTGGTTAATATAAAAACAGCTTTGGTTTTTGGTGTCCCGTCAATAATATCTATTTTTTTGACCAGAAATTTTATTTTGCCACTGATTCCTGATGAAGTTCTTACAATCAGTACTTTAGTGGTTACCAAAGATATCTTATTACTTCTGATTTTTGCATTATTAATGATTCTCGCATCGTACAAAATGATTCAAAGTAGAGTAGCGCCGCAGATAGAATCGATTCATTTTAATAAAAATAACAATCTTTTGGCAGCAGGGCAAGGGTCGGTTGTCGGGGTGCTTACTGGTTTGGTCGGTGCGGGTGGTGGCTTTATGATTATTCCTGCACTCGTCAATTTGCTCAAGACACCAATGAAGGTAGCCATCGGTACCTCGCTTGTCATCATTTCCCTGAATTCCCTTATCGGATTTTTCACTTCAATGCACAACGTCCCGATCAACTGGAAACTACTTGCAACGGTCTCATCCATTTCCATAGTGGGGATTATTATAGGAGCACAATTGTCAAAAAAAATAGACGGTAGAAAACTCAAACCTGCTTTCGGCTGGTTCATCTTAATAATGGGAATTTACATTATTGTAAGAGAGCTTTTAATGTAGCTTTTGAGCATCTTTTGCAGCGTGAGTTTGTCGGAAAATTATTGCATCCAGGTTCGCTGATTCTCAATAAAAGAATTCAGTTATTTTTATTCGAAAAATCTATTTTGTATTTTAGAAAAGAGAAATAAACTGCTCTGTAACAAAAGTAACCGTATATGTAATCTTAAACATATATTTTTGAAATAAATTAATTAAAATGATAGAAGTTATAAAACAACCCTGGCCGTGGTATATTGCGGGTCCGTTAATAGGGCTTACAGTTCCGGCTTTGCTGATACTGGGTAACAAATCTTTTGGAATCAGTTCATCTTTAAGGCATATTTGCGCAGCGTGTATTCCAGCCAACATTATTTTTTTCAAATACGACTGGAAAAAAGAACTCTGGAATTTGTTTTTCGTTTTTGGGATTTTGCTCGGTGGAGTTGTCGCATCTCAATTCCTTATGAATCCTGGAGAATTATCGATTAATCCGAATCTGAAAGCCGAACTTGCAACCTACGGAATTACCGATTACAGCAATCTCGTTCCTGCTCAATTGATGAATTTTGCGAGTCTTTTAACGATAAAAGGTTTCATTACTATGGTTGTCGGTGGATTTTTGGTAGGTTTCGGAACCCGTTATGCAGGTGGTTGTACCAGTGGACACGCCATTATGGGATTGGCAAATTTGCAGTTACCATCACTTATTGCCACAATATGCTTTATGGCAGGAGGTTTTCTAATGGCGAACGTGATTTTGCCGATAATTCTTTCACTTTAATTTAAAAAAATATGGCAACAGAAAAAGATATACGTCATCAGGACAGCGTTTGCACCAACGAAAGTCATCTTACTCACAAATGGTATTACAATCTTAAATACCTTTTGGTAGGAATTGTATTTGGGATTGTATTTGTAAAAGCAGAAATCATCAGCTGGTTCAGGATTCAGGAGATGTTCCGTTTGCAGTCGTTTTTTATGTACGGCGTAATCGGTAGTGCAGTTCTTACAGGAATGATTTCAGTGTTTATTATTAAGAAATTCAACATCAAAACAATTTACGGGGAAAGGATTTCAATTACACCGAAGAAATTTAACAAAGGACAAATCTATGGCGGGCTGATTTTTGGATTTGGCTGGGCAATGACGGGTGCCTGTCCGGGACCTCTTTTCGCACAGATTGGAACAGGTGCATTGGCTGTTGGAGTTACTTTGCTGAGTGCCATTTTTGGAACTTGGGTCTATGGATATTTGAGGGATAAATTGCCCCACTAATATATTTTCAGTAAAAATCTAATCGTAAGAGACTGATTCAATTTTGAATCAGTCTCTTTTTTACAATATTATTTGATGACTGTTGTTAATATTGAGGTATTTTGAGTTTATTTTTAAATTATTTTATATTTTATGCTTAGTTTTTAGCTTATGTAACAAATGTTACTTACTGTTTTTATCAGATTATTTAGCTTTACAAATCATCAAAAAGTCTGGCTATGGAAAATCATTTTCAAATCATCATTATCGGAGCAGGAACAGGAGGAATTATGACTGCTGCTTCTCTCATAAATACCAATGAATCCCTCAATGTTCTCATCATAGACCCTTCCGAGAAACATTATTACCAACCAGCGTGGACTCTCGTAGGAGCTGGAACTTACGATTTTAAAGACACAGCAAGACAGACAAAAGATTTAATTCCCAATGGTGTAACCTGGCTTAAAAACAAGGTTACAGAAATTCATCCCGAACAAAACAAGATTTCTGCAGATAATGGCACGAGTTATTCTTACGAATATCTCGTGGTTGCACCTGGGCTGGTGAATAATCTTTCTCTGGTAGAAGGTTTAGAAGAGGCGGTGAAAACGGGTATTGTTTGCAGTAACTATATAGATCCCGAGTTTACGTGGAAATCTCTTCAGAGCTTTAAAGGAGGAAATGCGCTGTTCACTTTGCCTACAACGCCCATCAAATGTGGAGGCGCGCCGCAAAAGATAATGTATCTTGCCGCAGATTATTTTAGGAGAAAAGGTATTTCAGATAAGGTAAAAATTACTTTTGCGCTTCCCGGTGGTGTTATTTTTGGCGTAAAAGAAGTCGCTGAAACGTTGATGAAAGTCATTTACCGTTACCATATCGATTTAAAAACACTGCACGGACTTTTTAAGATTGACCCGGTGAATAAAATTGCCTATTTCAAAAACGAAGATCGTATTGTTGAGATTCCGTTTAATTTTCTTCATCTTGCGCCGCCACAGGAAGCTCCACGTTTTATTAAAAATTCAGTTTTAGCTAATGAGGCAGGCTGGCTTGATGTTGATATTAACAGTCTTCAGCACAATAAATTTCAAAATATTTTCGGAGTAGGAGATGTAGCCGGACTTCCAACTGCAAAAACTGGTGCTGCAATTCGAAAACAAGTTCCTGTAGTGGTTTCTAATCTCATCAATATGATTTTAGGTGCAAAACCAGATAACAAATCTTATAATGGATATTCTTCGTGCCCGCTTGTAACAGGTTACGGAAAAATGGTTTTGGCAGAATTTAACTATAAAAATGAGTTCACACCAGACCCGAATCTCAAAAAGATGCTCATTTCAGACAGTTCAAAAGAGCATTGGAGACTTTGGATTCTCAAGAAATATATTCTCCCGTATCTCTATTGGAACAAAATGCTGAAAGGAAAAGAAGTTTGAAATGTATACCAAAAAAGTTACGTCAATAATTTTGGTGTTTGCTTTTTCAATGGTTAAAACGCAATCTGTTAATTTAGATAATCGTGATAAAGTCATCATCTCAGGAAATCTACGAAACTTTTTGATGTCAACAGACAATCTTACAGGTACCGATTATTGGGCAGATGCTTTAGCAGGAAATTTAAAGGTTGAATACAAACCCGTAAAACGTATTTCCATTGGAGTTTCTGCTTCGTATCTTTCTAAAGTTGCATCATCAGATTTGGAAGAAAAGGATTTGAAATCCGGAAAATCTTCCAAGTGGGAACGGGAACTTTTTGACTTATCTTCTCCTCAGAATCTTTATGCCGTTTCAAGGCTTAATCAGTTGTATTTACAATACGAGAAAGGGAAATCAAAATTTACGATAGGAAAAATTCCGATTAAATATTCTCCGCTTATCAATCCAAGTGACGGCAGAATGTTACCTATAGAATATGGCGGATTGAGCTGGAATTTTACTTCCGGTAAATCACAGGTTGATGTAGCATTGCTGAATTCTGTTTCAATGCGTTCAAATTCAGAATGGTCAAAAATGAAAGACGCAATCGGAGTATTGGATAACGGATTTCAACCAGACAGCTCAAAAGCAGATTATCTCAGTGAAAATAACAGCACAGGTGTTGCCATCTTTCACTACGGAAGAAAATTTCGAATTGCAGATATTAATTTTTACAACATGCATTTAGATAAAACACTCAATACATCTTGGTTTCAGCTGGGTTTAAATTTTCCTAAATGGGATTTTGGGTTGATTTACAGTTATCAGATTCCGGATTCTTACCAAAGTCGATTAAAATATTACGAAAGATATGTCCAGCCAGATGAAAACGGTCAGGTTGCAAGTTTTTTGTTTCGATATAAGATCAAAAATTTCGCTTTGGAGTTTGCTTATTCTAAAGCATTTGATACCGGCAGATTTTTATTTCCGAAAGAATTGGGAAGAGATCAGTTTTTCACATCGCTTCCGAGAAGCAGATTGGAAGGTTTTGGAAATGTTGATATTATAAAAGTTTCGGTCTTATTTCATCATGGAAAATGGTCGGCTCACTCAGATTTTAGCATCAGCAACGGAGTTTCCGAAAATGATTTTAAAAATAATAAGTACAATACAGATGATTTTTTGCAATGGAATAGCTTTGTCGCTTACAAAGTCAGTCATAAACTGGAAGTTGATTTGCTTTACATTTTTAAAAGAAATCTGCAAAGCTCAAACCCAATTGCAGTCTATCAAAAGACCAATTATAATCAGTTAAATTTAATTACGAATTATTGGTTTTGAAAAATTTAACTTATGTAACAAAAGTAGCGGTATAACACTTTGTAAACCCCGAAATTTGTACTATAATATTAAAAAAGTATAACCCTAAAAAATTACATTATGTTTTTTCAGCATATTTATGATAAGAGCCTTGCGCAGGCTAGCTATTTAATAGGATGTCAGGCAAAAGGTGAAGCCATTGTTATCGATGCCAAAAGAGATATCGATACCTATCTTCAGATTGCCAAAGAAAATAATCTCACGATTACACATATTACAGAAACTCATATTCACGCCGATTTTTTGTCGGGTTCTAGAGAACTTGCGGAAGTGACGGGTGCAAAAATGTATCTTTCGGATGAAGGTGGTGAAGATTGGCAATATCAGTTTCCACATACCGGATTAACGAATGGAGATATCATTAAAGTTGGAAATTTAACTTTAAAAGTCATTCACACGCCGGGACATACGCCGGAAAGCATCAGCTTTTTATTGACCGATCATCCTGCAACGGACGAACCGGTGATGATTTTTACAGGAGATTTTGTTTTTGTGGGAGATATAGGAAGACCAGATTTATTGGAGAAGGCGGCCGGAATTACAGGAACTCAGGAAAAAGGAGCGAAAGAAATGTTTCATTCTGTTCAGGATTTTAGCAGATTGCGGGAGTTTATCCAAGTTTGGCCGGGACACGGTGCAGGTTCGGCTTGCGGAAAAGCTTTGGGTGCAGTTCCGAGTTCAACGGTAGGTTATGAAAAAATCAGAAACTGGGCTTTTCAATATGAAGAAGATGAGGAAGGTTTTGTAGAATATCTGCTGGAAGGACAGCCGGAACCTCCAAAATATTTTGCAATGATGAAAAAACTCAACAAAGTGGAAAGACCTTTATTAAAAGAAGTTCCAAAACATCCGAAACTTTCCAAAGAAGAATTTTTGAAAGCTTATCAAAATGGAGTTAAAATTATAGACACGAGAAATAAAGTAGATTTTGCCCAAGGTTTTATACCAAACAGCATCAATATTCAGGGTAATAATTCATTTTCCACGTGGATGGGATGGATTGTCAATTATTCCGAGCCGTTTATTTTGGTTGCTCAGGAAGAACAAATGGAAGATCTTACCAGAAAACTGATGAGAATCGGGATGGATCAAATGATGGGCTATATTGATGACGTGAAAAATTTAGACTTAGAATTACAGACTGCCGATATTATTGATATTGAGGAATTCAAATCTTATCTGAACAGAGATAATATTCAGGTGGTTGATGTAAGAAATAAAACCGAATATGACGCAGGACGTATTGAGAATGCTGAGAATGTCTTTGTGGGAACTTTGGAGGATAATCTGGATAAAATTTCCCATGAAAAACCAATTGTAATTCATTGTCAAAGTGGCGACAGAGCAGCAATTGCCTATTCTCTACTGAAGAAAAACGGTTTTGAGAACGTCAAAAATTTCTCTGGCGGAATGAAAGAATGGACAGAAAAAGCAAACCCTGTAAAAAATTAAGATGGATTTATTATCAATGTTATTCGGAAAAAAAGACAATGCTGCGCTGGAAACTGCGTTGGGAGAAGGTGCTTTTTTGGTAGATGTAAGAACGCCCGTAGAATTTGCTTCGGGAAGTGCTGAAGGGGCTGTTAATATACCTTTGGATGTCGTCAAAGACCAGATTTCCAAGTTCAGGAATAAGAAAAACATCATTGTTTTCTGTAGAAGTGGAAACCGTAGCGCAATGGCAAAAGGAACATTGGAACGAAACGGAATCACGAATGTTCTCAACGGTGGCAGTGTACAGAATATGATAAAACTAACGGAACAATAATGAAAGATTTTTGGGACGAAAGATACCGCCAGTCAGATTTTGTGTACGGAGATCAACCAAATATCTATTTTGCCGAAAAATTGGCTGAACTCACTCCCGGAAAAGCTCTTTTTCCTGCTGAAGGAGAGGGTAGGAATGCTGTTTATGCGGCAATTCAGGGTTTTGAAGTTGAGGCTTTTGACCAAAGTGAAGAAGGCAAAAAGAAAGCGATGCAGCTTGCTGAAATAAACTCGGTGAAAATAAATTACACAACGGTTTCGGCAGATACAATAGGTTATAAAAAAGAAAGTTTTGACCTTTTAGTAATGGTTTTTGCCCATTTTCCTGAAATATTGAGGCGGGATTTGCACAGATGGTTTTCATCGCTTGTGAAGAAAGGTGGGGGAATTATTCTGGAAGGTTTCAGTAAAGAGCATTCTAAATTTCAAGACGAAAATCCAAATGCAGGCGGACCAAAACATTGGGAAATGCTTTATGATTTAGAAGAACTGAAAACTGATTTTTCCGATTTCGATTTTCAGGAAGCATATATTTCCGAAACCATACTGAGTGAAGGCGCTTATCACAAAGGAAAAGCTTCGGTTGTACGCTTTTTTGGTACAAAAAGATAAAGAAAAGTATGGATAATTTATTTAAAAACTGGAACTTTGTAAGGTTGCTTCGTCTGGCAATGGGAATTTTCCTTGTTGTAGAAGCCACACAATCTGGAATGTGGATTTTGGTGGCTGTCGGAATGGTTTTTGTTGTAATGCCACTATTCAATATCGGCTGTTGTGCTGCGGGAAACTGTTCTGTCCCAACAAGAAATTCAAAAAAAAATGGGGATAAGGTTGAATATGAAGAAATCAAATAAAATCTGAAAAATGAATAAATTTCAGGAACTAATCAGTCAGGAGAAACCCGTATTGGTAGATTTCTTTGCAGAATGGTGCGGTCCATGCAAAATGCAGGCGCCTATTCTTCAGGATCTCAAAAAGAATATTGGTGATGTAGCAAGCATTGTTAAAATTGACATCGACAAAAACCAGGCGGTTGCCTCGCAATTCGGAATCCGAAGTGTTCCTACTTTGATGATCTTGAAAAATGGAGAAGTAAAATGGAAACAATCCGGTGTTTTTCAGGCGGATGAACTGGAAAGATTAATCAAGCAAAACCTTTAAAATGTATAAAAACCTAATCGTTGTATTTTTTCTCATCGCAATTACAGGATGCGGAAAAGCTCAGAGTAACAAAAGCGAGAGCAGTCTTCCTGCCAAAGAATTTTCTAAAAAATTGGACCAGACCAAAGATGCACAATTGGTTGATGTAAGAACACCTGGAGAATTTCGTAACGGTCATCTTAAAAGTGCAATGAACATCGACTGGAATGCAGATGACTTCACAGAGAAAGCAAAAGCGCTCGATAAGGATAA
>JBCNLQ010000058.1:0-10282 GCA_039595375.1 Chryseobacterium sp. | reverse complement strand
AAATACTCTATCCAGCTGAGCTATGCACTCATTTGTAATTTTTACGAAAATTACTAAAAACTGTCGGGGCGGCAGGATTCGAACCTGCGACCTCCTGGTCCCAAACCAGGCGCGATGACCGGACTACGCTACGCCCCGATAAGCCATCTTTAATTGCGGAGAGTAAGGGATTCGAACCCTTGGAACCGTTTCCAGTTCGCTTGTTTAGCAAACAAGTCCTTTCGGCCTCTCAGGCAACTCTCCTTGCAGTTTTGAGGACAATTACTATCCCGTTATTGCGAGTGCAAATATAGAAGACTTTTGCGTAACTACCAAAATTTTTTATTTATTTTTTTTCATATTTTTGAATCATAAAAATAAACTTAAAATAGACTCTAATGCGTAATTCATTATACCTCATAACCTTAGGAAGCTTAATTATTTCCTGCGGAACCCAACAAAAAACAACAAAAAAAACGAACACCAATCTCTCGAATGCTCCAAAACCAATTGTTCCGGTAAAAAAACCGGAAATAAAAGAAGAAGACGGCGAATATTATAGAGTCAATATCGCTGATATTACTAAGAATGACAACACCGCAAGTTATGGTTCTATTGTAAGTGCCAACCCAGCAGGATTCAAAATTGTTAAGACTTACTTTCCTGCTCTTGGACAGAACTTCCGCCAGAAATATGTTATTTTACATTACACTGTACTGAATGATGAGAAGTCTATTTCGACATTAACCCAGCAATCCGTGAGCGCGCACTACCTGGTCAACTCATTGTCTGATAAAGAAATCTATCAGTTGGTAGATGAAAACAAGCGTTCCTACCACGCAGGTGTCAGCAATTGGAGAAAAGACCAAAATCTGAACGATACTTCTATTGGAATAGAAATCGTGAATCTTGGTTACACAACAGATTCTCTGAACAACCGTGTTTTCTCTCCCTATCCAGAAGAGCAATTCAAAAAAGTAGCGTCGCTGACTAAGGATATTGTGACACGCTACAACATCCCGCCGACCAATGTTTTAGGTCATTCTGATATTGCGCCTACAAGAAAGCAAGATCCAGGTCCGATGTTTCCCTGGAAGCGATTGTATGATGAATATCAAATCGGGATGTGGTACGATGAAACGGCAAAACAGACTTTCCTCAATCAAATTTTAACGACGAATGATATTGCGTTACAATATAACAATCCCGAATTTGTCTCAAAAATACAGCAGCAATTGGTTCAGTTTGGATATGCACTTTCTGTGAACGGCGTCTGGGATAAAACTACAAAACAAACTATTGAAGCGTTTCAATTTCATTTCCGACCGAGCAATTATAATGGAATAATGGATGCGGAAACTTGGGCAATTTTACAGGCTTTGATTCAGAAATATCCGCAGAAGTAGATGAACATTACTTTAAAAACCGAAAGGCTTACTTTAAGACCTATTTCTGAAAGTGATATTGAAAACATTTATAAATTACAAAGTTTAGAAGAAACTGCTAGATATAACACTTCCAAAATTCCAGAAAACCTCAACGAAACTAAAATCACAATTGATAATTGGATTCTTGAAAATAACCAAGATAAGCCAAAAAAATTCACATTTGCGATTGATTTGACAGATGATGAAAAATTCATTGGTTTGGTTGGAATCAATTTAGGTAAGGAACATTATCAAAATGCAGAAGTCTGGTTTCAGTTTGATTATAGATTTTGGAACAAAGGTTACGCAACAGAAAGTTTAAGAAAAATCATTGAATTTGGTTTTGAAGATTTGAAACTTCATAGGATTGAAGCTGGTTGTGCTGTTGAAAATATAGGCTCATTCACTGTTTTAGAAAAAGTTGGAATGTTGAGAGAAGCGCATACTAGACAATTGCTTCCGCTTAAATCTGGCTGGTCGGATAATTATGGTTATGCGATTTTATCTACTGATGAGAAGAAATAATTAACATAAAATGTAATGATGAATTTTGAATTTATATAAAATGAATATATATAAATCACAGGTTATTTTATCAATCTTATTTTTATTATTGATTAATTCAAATCTATATTCACAAGAAACAAAATTTGATATTGTAGGAACCTGGAATTCTGTAGACATTTCAAAGAATGAAAGCAAAACAATTTTCACACAAAATGGATATGTTTCTATGACGGTAAATGGGGAAGAAATAGATGGTAAAAATTTTATAATAAGAGGAGGACCTGATAATGGACAAAAAGCAGAACTTAAATATGAAATCAACTGTAAATCAAACCCAATTGAGATAGATTTAGTTGCCATAAAAGACAAAAAAGAAAGAGGAAGAATCCTGGGAATTGCAAAACCTATTGATAATAATAAATTTTTAATGGTTTTAAGTTTCAATGGAAACAGACCAGAAAAAATAGATAACGAAAATCTTGAGCAAACTTTAACTCTTACCAAAGTTGAATAAAATTCAAAAACAAAAAGCCTCGAACATTAATTTCGAGGCTTTTGATTTTTTATTTACTCAACAAAAGAGAAACCCATTCCTCTCTTTGGATTTTCTTTTCTAGTTTTAGATTTTGCTCGGTGCAAACTTCCAGAATATCGTCCACATCGAAAAAACAAAGTCCTGACAACAATAATTTTCCACCATCCTCCAAAACAGAAACATAAGTTGGAATATCAGAAATCAAAATATTTCTGTTGATGTTGGCTAAGATGATTTCGAATTTTTCTTTACCGAGATTATCCGCAGTTCCTAGTTCGATGTCGAATTCTACATTATTACGCTCTGCATTTTCTTTGGAGTTTTCCACAGACCATTCGTCTATATCAATAGCCACAGTTCTTTCTGCGCCTTTCTGTTTTGCAAAAATCGCTAAAACCGAAGTTCCGCAACCCATATCCAAAACTTTCTTATTCTCCAAATCCATATCCAGCATCTGCTGAATCATCAAGTGCGTCGTAGGATGATGACCGGTTCCGAAAGACATTTTGGGCTGAATCACAATCTCGTGCATTTCGGGATTTGGTTCGTGAAATTCTGCGCGGATCAGGACTTTATCTTCAACATTGATGGGCGAAAAATTCTTTTCCCACTCCTCGTTCCAATTGATATTCGGCATTTCATCATAGGTGTAAGAAATCTCCACTTCCTCGTTTTGCAGGAGGTAGATATTTTTCAAATCTTCCTCATTAAAAATATCTTTTTGTATATAACCCAAAATCCCGTCATATTCTTCCGTGAAGCTGTCAAATCCAATTTCTATCAGTTCTGCCATCAATATTTCGTTCCAGGGTTGGAGAGGTTTTATTTTGAAATTGAATTCCAGGTAAAGTGCCATTGTATAATTTTTTGCAAATTTAGTTTAAAACCACAAAGGCACAAAGTTTTCACAATGCACACGAAAAAACTTTGTGAACCTAGTGTTTTCCTTAGTTCCTTTGTGTTTAAAATTAATTCATCTTAATCTGATAGGTAAATCCAATGTGAAACCATCGTCCAGGCATCGGAACCAGATTGGTTTCTGTATATTCTGCATTTGTCAAGTTGTTGACTAAGACATAGAAATTGAGGTCTTTGTATCGGAAATTCAACTGTTCATCCAGCGTATTATAACTGCCGAGATTCACACGTTCCGTATATCTATAAATCAACTGGTTGCTGAAAAACTTTAAAAACTTTACATCGATTTGACCCACGAACTGATGTCTCAGATTCTGCAAAGCATATCTGGAAAGTTCCGTGTTTTTATATCGATTATCAAGATAAGTGTAATTCAACCTGTAATTTAAAAAGTCAAATAACTGGTGTTTAAATTCAGTTTCGAATCCTTTCAGATTGATTTTTCCGACATTTTCTGCAGTCCAGATACTTTCCGGAGTTGCTTTCAGCCAATCGATACCGTTGTTAGTATTTCTAATAAATCCACTGACTTTCGCCAATATCTTCTGATTCTGAAAACGATAACCTATTTCTGATGACACCGCAGATTCCGGAATTAAATTTGGATTTCCCCTTTCAGTCGGACTCACATAATACAAATCCGTGAAAGTCGGGATTCTGAAACCTTTGGAAATTGCTCCAAAAATTTTATGATTTGGATTGAAAATATAACCCACATCCATGCCAGGATAAAAGAAATTGTCGCCCGAATAATTCGCCCAACTCGCACCAGGATTCACTTCCAGTTTTTGATTGAAGAATTTGAATTGATGGTCAAAAAAAACCTGCGTTACATCTCTTTTCCGCTCTCCAAGATTGTTGCTGGACAAAAATTCTCTTCGGAAATCTACACCAATATTCGTGGTTCCTAGTGATGATTCGTAACTCGAATTCACAGTTCCGCCAAGGTTATTTCCAATGTGCATATTTCGGTAAATCGAAGGATTTTGACGGACAAAAACATACATATCCTGCCCTCTCCTCCAATAAAGATTGGAATTAACTGACAATTGATTAAACTTCTGCTGATATTGTAAACTTACCACAGAAGCCTGCGTTTCTTCATATTGATTGATGGCAGTTGGCGAAGCATAAAAACCATTCGCCCCAAATTTCTTCTCAGAAAAACCCGCCTGTAAACTCACACTCCCATCGTTCAGCTTTAATTTATTCTGATAAAAGAAATTGCGGATATGATAATCGGTATTGAATCTGTATCCGTCCGAAGCGCCATTGCTCAGTGTCAAGAGATTGGTAAATTTTTCTGAACCAAATGTTGCCGATGCCGACAAATCATAAGTCTTGAAATCTCCTCCTTGTGCTTTGACAGTTATTTTTTCGTCCGCAGAAGATTTGGTAACGATGTTGATGACACCTGCAAAAACATTCTGTCCATAGAGTTTTGCCGATGAACCTTTCATAATCTCAATTCTTTCAACCGCCGAAATATCAAACGGAATATTGAAGGTGTTATGACCTGTTTGAGAATCATTCATCCTGATGCCGTTAATCAAAATCAAAACCTGTTCAAACGAACTTCCCCGAATCGTAATATCGCTCTGGACACCATTGGAACCTCGTCTTCTGATATCCAATCCAGAATGGAATTGCAACAATTCATCGATGCTTGTTGCCGGACTGTTCTGGATATCCTTCTTGGTAATGACCGTCACATTTTCATTCACATCATTGTAGGGAATCGACAAAAACCGGCCTTGCAAATTAACCTCATCAATTTCATTTTCTTTATTCTGCGCAAAACTGTTGATTGATAAAACAACAATCGACATAGCCGAGATTATTTTCTTCATAGTTTAATTTCTTTTCAGATAATCGGGCGCAAATATAGAGATTAGGCCATCTCATTCAAGAAGTTTTTTTAGAACTTGGTTAAAATTATATCAAAATTATTTCCCAACCCTAAAGGGAGTTATTTTGACAGAATTTTTTAATTGATTTTTGCTCCCTTTAGGGTTAGGGCATACAAAAATTAATTAAAAATCAGTCGCTAATCTTTGACAATCAACAAATCTTTTTTAGATGTTTCGCTCCGCTGGAGCTATTTTTGGAACATTAAAAACAAATTCTACAAACATCTCGCTCCTACGGGGCTCGTTTTGAAAAATATTCCATTAACAAAACGTTCCTTCGGAATTTTAAAATTCATCTTGATTTTATGATATTATTGTAATGATTTACTCTGAAATGGTATCTTGATTCGTTTTTATTTTCCGTAATTTTGTGAGTCTTATTTTTACTATGGCTACAACAACCGACATCGATATCAAGAAATTTCTTTTCGTTAAAAATGCACACCTTAACAACCTGAAAAACATCGACGTTCTGATTCCAAAGAACAAACTGATTGTGATTACCGGTGTTTCCGGAAGTGGAAAATCCTCTCTTGCATTTGACACCATTTATGCCGAAGGACAAAGGCGTTACGTAGAAAGTTTGAGTTCCTACGCCCGTCAGTTTTTGGGTAAATTGGAGAAACCGAAAATTGATGATATTAAAGGTTTGGCGCCATCCATTGCAATTCAGCAGAAGGTGATTTCGTCCAATCCACGTTCTACGGTCGGGACTTCTACGGAGATTTACGATTATATGAAATTATTATTTGCAAGAGTCGGAAGAACCTATTCGCCAGTTTCGGGAGAGGAAGTGAAGAAAGACAGCGTGACGGATGTGATAGATTTCATCAAGGCTTCTAAAAAAGATTCTACATTTTTGTTGTTGACGCCTTTGACATTCGAAAAAGAGACATTTGCTGAATTGCTGAAAACCCTTAAAGTTTCAGGATTTACGAGGTTGGAAGTGAATGGAAATTTGGCGGGAATCGAGGATTTGGAAAGTTTCGGATTCACACCTGAGAAAGATATGACGATTAATTTGGTCATTGATAGATTCAGCTATGAGGAAGATGAAAATTTCCTGCAACGTTTGGCAGATTCTATCCAAATGGCTTTCTACGAAGGTCACGGCTATTGTTCACTTAAAAATACAGACACTGGGAAAATCCGTGAATTCTCCAATAAATTTGAACTGGACGGCATTGTTTTCAACGAACCGAATGTTCATTATTTCAGTTTCAATAATCCTTACGGTGCTTGTCCGACTTGCGAAGGTTACGGAAAAGTAATCGGAATTGATGAAGATCTGGTGATTCCGAACAAAAACCTGTCGCTTCACGAGGACGCAGTCGCTTCCTGGAAAGGTGAAAGTATGAGCGAATGGAAAAAAGATTTCATCAAAAAAGCCAAAGACTTCCCTATTCATAAGCCTTATCATCAATTGACCAAAGAACAGAAACAATACCTTTGGAAAGGTGACAAAACGAGAAATTTCCCTAGCATTGAAAATTTCTTCAAAATGCTGGAGGAGAATCTTTATAAAATCCAGTATCGCGTGATGCTTTCGCGCTATCGTGGGAAAACCATTTGTCCAACTTGTGAAGGATTACGATTGAGAGAAGAAACGAGCTGGGTAAAAATCGACGGACACAATATTCAGTCTTTGATTGAATTACCTTTGGACGAGTTGCTTCCATTAATCAAATCTTTTAAACTCAACGACCACGATAAAGAAATCGCCAAACGACTGACTTACGAAATCGAGACAAGACTGGAGTTTTTGACGAAAGTTGGTTTGGGTTATCTGACATTAAACAGAACATCCAACACACTTTCCGGTGGAGAAAGTCAGAGAATCAATCTGGCGACAAGTCTAGGAAGTTCATTGGTTGGCTCTATTTATATTTTGGATGAACCGAGTATTGGACTGCATTCCCGAGATACCGAAAATCTGATTGGCGTTTTGAAACAATTGCGTGACCTTGGAAATACCGTAATTGTAGTGGAACACGATGAAGATGTGATGCGAGAAGCGGATTATATCATCGATATTGGTCCGGAAGCGGGTTATCTTGGTGGAGATTTGGTTTTCAGTGGCGATTATAAGGAAATGATGAAATCTGATACTTTGACCGCAAAATACCTGAATGGCGATTTGGAAATCGAAGTTCCTGCGAAACGAAGAAAAACGAAAGAATTTATTGCGATAAAAGGTGCTCGTCAAAATAATCTGAAGAATGTTGAAGTCAATGTTCCATTGGAATGTCTCACGGTGATTACAGGCGTTTCCGGAAGTGGGAAATCGACGTTGATGAAAGAAGTAATGACGAATGCCATTCAGATTCAGCTGGGAATGGGTGGAAAAAAAGCGGATTATGACTCAGTTGAGTTTCCTAAAAAACTGATTCAGAATATTGAATTGATTGACCAAAACCCCATCGGAAAATCATCACGTTCCAATCCAGTCACTTACCTTAAAGCTTATGATGACATCCGAGACCTTTTTGCGAAACAAAAATCTGCAAAAGTTCAAGGTCTAAAACCAAAGCATTTTTCTTTCAATGTTGACGGCGGACGATGCGACGAATGTAAAGGCGATGGTGTGATTACAGTCTCAATGCAGTTTATGGCAGACATCGAGCTGGAATGTGAAGTTTGCCACGGCACACGTTTCAAAAAAGAAATCCTAGAAATTAAATACGACGAGAAAAACATTTCCGATATTCTTCATATGACGGTTGACGAAGCGTTGGACTTCTTCAAAGAAAACCACGAAGAAAAAATTGCTACCAAGCTGAAACCTTTGCAAGATGTTGGTTTGGGTTATCTGCAACTCGGTCAGTCCTCTTCTACTCTTTCTGGCGGAGAAGCGCAGAGAGTAAAGTTGGCATCTTTCCTTGTGAAAGGTGTGACGACTGAAAAAACCTTGTTCGTCTTTGATGAACCTTCAACAGGATTGCATTTCCACGATATCAAAAAATTATTAAAATCGCTTCAGGCATTGATAGAATTAGGACATTCCGTTGTAGTAATTGAGCATCAGCCGGATATTATCAAATGTGCTGACCATATTATTGATGTTGGTCCAAACGCCGGAAAATATGGTGGTGAGATTGTTTTCACGGGAACACCTGAAGATTTGATTAAAGAGAAAAAGTCTTTTACTGCGAAGTATATTGCGGAGAAATTAAAATAAAAAAGAGAGTCATTACGACTCTCTTTCTTTTATAGGTTATACAAAAACGGACTTTTCTTAAAATAAGTTTCGTCATCAATCTGAGAAATCAAAAATTCCGATAAATCATTGGCACTAATATTTTCACCAATGCAATCATATAAATTAGTTTCAGTTTCAAAACTTTCATCAGTCTGAATTATCAAAGGCAATCTTACCAAAGTCCAATCGAGATTGCTTTTCGTCAAAAGTTCATATTCTTTTTGTTTGTCCAAAGTTGTTTCAGGATAATTCTGATACATCCATTCGGTAGCCATTTCCACTTTTTCATTTTTGTTGTCAAATGGAGTATTGACATTTAAACCTGTTATCACGATGTATCTTTTGGTTCTGTTAGAATCCATAGACTGAATAACATTCTTTGTTGAATCAGAAAATATTGATTTTTCTCCTTTTGGCTGACCGATTGTACTAATTACAGCATCGCAGGTTTCTATTAATTCATTGATTGAAGCATAATCTCTCGCATCACCTTTTACAATTTCGATCAAAGGATTTTGAATTAAAAAATTTTCAGGATTTCTTAATAGTAATTTGATTTGAAAACCTTTTTCAAGAAGTTTCTTTACAAGAAAGCTACCCGCTTTTCCTGTACCTCCAATCACGGCAATTTTATGTAGTTTCATTATGTTCTCTTTATATTATTGTTGGAAAACAGAATTTTTAAGAATCAATGAAAAATCGATTCTTAATATTCAAGCCTTCACAGAATCGGGCTTGATAAAATGTGATATTTTATAAAGAGATTGTAATAAAACAAAAATATCAAATTATTTATAAGTGCAAAAGAGCTGAAATGATAAGTTATCCACAAAAAAATATGGATAACTCCAAAACTTTAACATTCAATTTACATTTGGTACGGTTTTTCTTTCTAAATTTACAATAGAGATTTAGGAAATGAACACAAAATTTGCTTTTGACCCAATCAGAATAACTCAAATTCAATTTGATATAAAAATCAAAGGATAGCATCGTCGGCTATCCTTTTTTGTTGTTGTCTAACTAAAAAAATGAGATGTTTTATCTACTGAACCGGCTTCTAAAGAGTCGGTTCTTTTATTGGTAAAAACCTTCGGAATTTATTAAAAAGAATTTTCTTGCAGATTTTTCTGATTAAGCAGATTAATTCAAACTCTTGTACCTGCGAAATTTGCTCAATCATTGAGAATTCAAAAGATTATACAAAAAAAGACTGTCTCTTGCGAAACAGTCCTTTCCTTTTCATTTTTACAATTCACTTATTTTGAAGCATTTACATTGATTCCGATCTCAATGTCTTTGCTGATCATCCATTCCGCTGGATCCGTCTCGTCTGTCCCGAATTTGATTCCCCAATCTGCTCTGTTCACAGTAAATTTAGCCTCGATTCCTGCCTTTCCATCGGCCACAGTCACTTTTGCTGGGAAAGAAACGTTTACAGATTTTCCAAGCAAAGTCAAGTTTCCGCTCACCGTTTTGTTAGCTCCAGCAACAGCATCTTTCGGCAAATCGCCAGCCAAATCTGCCACAGAACTGATTTTGAAATCAGAAGTCGGATTTTTAGTAACGTTGAAGAAATCCTCGTTTTTCAAGTGCGCTTCCAAATCGGCTGGCTTCTTGTCAGCCTCAGTCACAGACTTTGCATCCACCTTCAAACTTGTCATATCAATCACGAATTCTCCAGAAGTCAACGCTCCGTTTTCAACAGAAACTTCACCAGATTTGATGTTCAAAGTTCCCCATCTTGGCGCAAAACCGCCTTTGTGAAACGCTTTCCACGCTACGCTAGACGTTGCCAAATCTACGT
>JBCNLQ010000057.1:0-10942 GCA_039595375.1 Chryseobacterium sp. | reverse complement strand
CCACGCTACGCTAGACGTTGCCAAATCTACGTTGTAAGATTCTCCCGACTTTGCAGCAACTTCCTGAGCATCTTTCACATTTTCTTTTTTGTCATTACAAGCTGTGAACATCAAAGCGGCTCCAGCCAATGCCAATACTGTTAATTTTTTCATAGATAATATTTTAAATTAATATTTTGTTGCAGCAAAAATAAGACCTTTAATATCAACTCAACATTGATGTACGTCAAGAAACTTTTTTAAGGATATTTTTATAAAAAATTCACAAGCTTTAATTTTGTGTGAGCTTTGTGAAATATTTGTGTCTTGGTGGTTGAGTTCTATTCAAATTCTTTGGAAACGCCCAAGCCAAATAATGCAAAATCGTAGATTGCTGGATCAGCTGAATTATATTTTCTTATGATCAAATCCAATTCTTCCACCGCTTTCCAATCGTTTTGTTTGCGTGATAAAATGCCTAGTTTTCTAGAAATATTAGCCGTGTGAACATCCAACGGAACAGAAAGAAACCGTGAATCAATCTTTTTCCAGATTCCAAAATCTACGCCTTTTTTATCTTTCCGAACCATCCAACGAAGAAACATTATCAATCGTTTGGAAGCAGAATTTTTGTAAGGCGAACTCACGTGTTTTTGCCCTCGGTGGATTTCGGAGATAAAATGATTTCGGAAACGTTCAATAGAATGAGAGAAATTGGTTTCGCTTTCATTAATCAGAAAAGCTTCTTCCAAACTTTCAAATTGAGTATAAATTCGTCTGAAATTCTTGAGAAAGAAAATGAAATCCTCGTGATTGAAAGTTCTGTGAATGGCTTTTTGTGGAATCTTAGCCAAATCAGAATCGGTGAAATTCATTACAAAATCGTAGGGCGAATTTCCCATCAGCTCCATCATTCTATTGGCATCATTGATGATTGATTTTCGGTTTCCCCAAGCGATACTTGCGGACAAAAATCCAGAGATCTCTACATCCTGCTTCAAAGAAAAACGATGCGGAATCTGGATGGGATCATCGGTAATAAAGTCCGGAGAATTGTAGAGTTCTGCTTTCTCATTCAGCAGATCGAAGATATCTTTTTCGGTTAAATTCATTGTTCAAAAATACAAATTGTTTTTATCGCCAAGGCGCAGGAAAGAATTCATAAGATGCAAAAAAGTCGCAAAGTTTTGTTTAAAACATTTGCGACTTAATATATTGAAAATTAATAAATCTAATATCTAGACTTTAGCATTTAACTTTTAACTATCTACCAATCACTTCCGTAATCGGTTTTCCGATGGCACCGCTTGGAAATTCGATATGAAGTAAAGCTGAGATGGTCGGCGCAATATCTGTCATATAATAATCGCCATTGCTCTCGCCGTGTTTGATGCCCCAACCCATAAAAATCAATGGAATGTGAGAATCGTAGGAATTCCAAACGCTGTGAGTGGTTCCTTTTTTGGCGTAACTTGGCAACATCCCGTCATGAGAAATGATTTGAATATCGCCACTTCTCTGCCAGTTGTAACCGTTGATAGCTCTGGATTTTATTGGTTCAGGAATGGCAGATGAACCAATCTTTTTTAGATCTACAGCGTACAAAACTCTTGGATCTTTGTTTAGATTATCTATGATTGTGCTTTTGATTTCTTCTTCATTCAACTTTTTTTCTTTGATTAAATTCTGATTCAGATAAATTTGATAATTATCGATTCCGAGAATCAGTTTAGAATTTGCATATTTCTTTTCCAGTTCTGCGCCCAGATTTTTTTCCATTCCCTCGTCAAAAAAACCGCCTAAGATTTTGTTGGCTTTCAGAAATCCTTCTGCATTGGCTCCTCCATGATCTGCAGATAGGAAAATCAAATAATTGTCCTTCCCTACTTTCTCATCCAGCATTTTGAAAAACATCGCCAAATCTCTGTCCAATCTGATATAAGTATCCTCGACCTCTATGGAATTTGGACCGTACGAATGTCCGACGTAATCTGTAGAAGCCAAGTTAATTGCCAGGAAATCGGTTTCGGAACCTTTACCTAATTGATAATGGTCCAAAGCAGATTCTGCAAATTTCAAAGTCAAAGTGTTTCCGAAAGGTGTGGTTCTGATAACACCTTTTTTGGTCGCGTAATCTGACAATAGATTTTTGTAAGGAAAAACAGGTTCTTTAGCCGTTCCCACTGGAAATTCCCATTCTACATTATCAGCTGTACTTTCTGTATATTCTGCGATGGGCAACGTGGTTTCCCATCCGTTTGCCAAAAGCTTTTCCGGCACTTTTTGATCATTGAAATCCTTCACCCATTTAGGCAACTCGTTCATATAATAAGAACTCGTGATGAAGTTCCCTGCAGAATCATCAAACCAAAAAGCCCCCGTCGGATTGTGACCAGCAGGCAAAATTGAAGCCCGGTCTTTCAACGACACTCCTACGACTTTGGATTTGAAGTTGCTTGCGATTCTCAATTGGTCAGTCACTGTGGTAGACCAAAGATTTTTTGGAGAATGACTTCCGCTCTTTTTATTGTCTGTGCCAACAGGATTGACGCTGTCATCTGCGGTGCAATAAACATTTTTTCCTGTCTCTCTATCTGTCCAATCGTTTCCTGCAATACCGTGGATCGAAGGTACTGAACCTGTATAGATGGAAGTATGACCAATTGCCGTTACTGTTGGTATGTAAGGAATATGAACATTATTGAGAGAATAACCCTCGCCCAACAATCTTTGAAATCCGCCTTTCCCGAATTTCTTTTCGAAGCGGTAAAGGTAATCCCAGCGCATCTGGTCTACTACCAATCCTACGACTAGCTTTGGTCTGTCTCCTGAGTTTAATTTTGTTTTCTGAGCATTTACATTTCCGATTGTGGCTACTGCCAACAAGAAAATCTGAATTTTTCTGAACATTGAATCACTTTTTATTGAGCTCAAATTTACGGCTTTCAAAAGTTTTGGGATATGAAATTTTGATTAAAGTTTGTTTGCTAGAAATTTAAGCCCAAAGGCGGAAAGATTTTATGAACATATTGAAAATATTTTTAAGGCTCGCAAAGACATACACTCATCAACGATTTTGATATACAAAAATAAAAAACGGACAATTTGTCCGTTATTATTTATATAAAATCCTGAAGCTAAAAGCCACAAACCGATTGCAATCTGCCATCAGCCAATCGGTAATTACTACTTACTTCCTCCTGAGTTTTTTTCGACATCGGTTTTGGTATTTTCTTTTACTTTCTGGTTTCCGAAACGTTTTACGAATGTCAGCGAGAATCCGTACCAATCCCACTTGTTGGTGTTTTGGAATGAACCGATCGGGCTAAAGGTGGTAGTATCCATCGATGGTCTTTTGAAGATATTCATCAACTGCAAACTGGTCTCGATTTGCGACACAGGAAAGATTTTGGTAACCGAAATATTGTGGAAGAAATTGTATTGATTGGCAACAGAGTTTCCATAATTTTGATTATCAATACTCATCCAGGCGCTCAGATTGATATTTTTGTTGAATAGATTGGTATAAGACAAATTGGTTGAGCCGGAAAAGAAATTGAGATAATTGTTGGCTCCTTCCAGTTTGTTTCTGGTGTTGAAATCGCTATTATCCGTGTAAGCCCAACCTAAACTAAGATTGACACTGAGTTTGTTTTTGATAAAGTTCTGATTGGTGCTGGCAGAGAGATAAAATTTTTCCACTTTCCCTTTGAAATTATCTGGGAAAGAAATGGTTTTGATTTGATTAATTTGAGGTTCCTGCATATAACTTGTCCAATAATCCTGATCTGAAAATGTGTACCTCGCAGACAGAAAATACTTTTTGTAAATTCCAAACTTCAGCCCGATTCTGTCACTTGGATTTGGTAACAGATTAACATTACCACGATAGTAAAATCCGTTATTTCCCGGCATTTCAAAATCATTAAACTCAGAATACCAAGGTCGCCAAAGATTGTGATTATAGGTTAAACTGAGATCATAATTGGGTGTAAATGCATATTTTAACAACAAATTGGGTAGCAAAGTTCCGTAAGATTCCCTTCTGGTCTCGTTTCCGTTCTGATGAATTTTAAAAGCAATATGTTCATAGCGAAGTCCGATTCTGGTTTCCAGCTTTTCAAAAAACGTTTTGCTAAAATTGGTGTAAACGGAATTCAAATTTTCTGAGTATTGGAATGTGTTGAAATTTGAAGATTCGACACCATCAATAATCAAAAAATAATCATTTGGAATAACATTATTGTTAAAATTTGCTTTCCCACCGATTTCAAAATTTCCGTTCTTTCCTAGAGGCGAAGTGTAATCGACTTTAACAAAATAGTTGCGGTTTTGATTATAATTGGCAAAATGTCTCAATTCTGTAATTTGCTGGGAAGCATTTTTTCTTGTAAAATCTGTTGTTCCTTTTTCGGAGTCATAATTAACGCCAAGGTTTACATCCAAGATCCTGTTCTTCTCCTTATCATAAAATTTATAGAACAAATTGGTTCCCAAAGTATTGCTATTGGTATGACCGAAAATATCCTGAAAATATGAATTATGAAGCACATTATTCAAATAATTATTTTCAAAAATTTCAGATTGCGAAGTGCGGTTACCACGAAAATATTCTACCACAAGACCAATATTATTTTTGTCATTGAGTTCAAACTCTGAGGTGGATGAAAAAGAAGGATTTTTTCCCGTGTATGTAGACTTAGAATCAAGCTCACTACCCGAGTTGTCTGCAAAGAACATATTTTTACTTAGACTTGATGTCACGAAAACATTATCGTTGTAACTACCTGTAAATGTTTGGGTAAAATTCTTTTTGTGATAATTGAGATTCAGACTTCCGTACTGATTATTCTTCGTATTTTGTGTGTTGGTTAGAGAAATGCTCCCTTTCAAACCCTCATCTTCCCGTTTTTTCAGTACGATATTGATGACCGATCCAGAAGCTTCGTAACGAGAAGATGGACTGGTAATCACTTCTATTTTCATCAGATTATCTGCTGGGATGGTTTTGAGATACTCCTTGAGCTCCTTACCAGTAAAAACCGATTTTCTGTCATTAATATAAACTGTTACTGATTCTCCTTCTGCTCTTACATTATCATCATTATCAATACTGACCATTGGCGTCATTCTCACAATATCCCAAGTTGTGTTTCCGGCAAGGATAGAGCTGTTGGCGACATTGAAAACCGTTCTGTCTGCTTTACTCTCTACGGTTGGTTTCTTGGCGATAATCGAAACGGCTTCTATTTCTTTGGATTTGAGCGTGTCTTTGGTTTGAGCTAGTGAAATTGTAATAGATAATAATCCTAAAAGCGATAGAGCTGACTTCATTGTTATTCTGTTTTGGTAATAAGACAACAACTACGACACTTTTGTTACATCCCGAATCAAATAAATCTTTATTAAATTGAATTTTAATTAAATTTGAAAAAAACATATTTCAAAATGAACTCAAAAGTAAACGAGCAAATCAGTAAGTCCAAGCAATGGAAAGATGAAATGAATACATTGAGAAACATTATTCTGGATTGCCAGTTGGAAGAAGATCTAAAATGGGGAAAACCGTGTTATTCTTTCCAAAATAAGAATATTGTAATAATACAAGGCTTCAAAGAATATTTTGCGCTTTTGTTTTTCAAAGGCGGACTTATGAAAGATTCACATCAGCTTCTCGTAAAAATGGGAGAAAATACCCAAGCCGGACGACAGATGCGGTTTATAAATGTTCAGGATATTCTAGAAAAAAAACAGATTATCAGAGATTATATTTCTGAAGCTGTAGAAATTGAGAAACGAGGCGATAAGGTAGAACCCAAAAGAGAAGCAACACCAATTCCAGAGGAATTCCACTTGAAGTTAAATGAAAATCCAACCCTTAAAACAGCCTTCGAATCTCTGACACCTGGAAGGAAACGCGCTTACCTTATGCATTTTTCTGCACCAAAACAATCCAAAACCAGAGAGTCCAGAATCGAGAAAGCTATCCCAAACATTTTTGAAGGTAAAGGAATGAATGATTGATTAGAAGACAAGCAGATTGCTAAAAGTGGTATCCATACAAAATTGGCCTCAAAGTTTTATTAATTTTAATTCTGCAGAATCTTATCTTTCAGCTAGAATTCCAAAGCGTTTTGAGAGTTTGTGAATAAAAAACCGTCCCAAAAAATTCTGGGACGGATACATTTTTATATCAAACTTGAAATATTAAAACTTCAAATCACCATTCACATCTCTAACAGCCTGCGCCGCTTCAGCGAATTTTGCTTGTTCTTCCTCTGTCAAAGTGATGTTCACTATTTTCTCAACACCATTTTTTCCGATGATTGCCGGAACACCTAAACAGATATCGCTTTGTCCGTATTCTCCATCTAACATTAGAGAACAAGGAATCATTTTCTTTTGATCGCAAAGGATAGACTGAACCATCACAGAAACCGCTGCACCTGGCGCATACCAAGCAGAAGTTCCTAATAATTTGGTTAATGTCGCTCCACCAACTTTAGTTTCTTCGATAACATGGGCTTTTTGCTCATCGTTCAAAAATTCTGAAACTGGAACACCATTTCTTGTTGCTTTGCTGAACAATGGCAACATTCCTGTGTCTGAGTGTGCTGCGATAACCATTCCGTCCACATCTGAGATTGGAGATTCTAATGCTTCTGCTAATCTGTATTTGAATCTTGCAGAGTCTAGCGCACCACCCATTCCGATGATTCTTTCTTTTGGAAGTCCAGAAGTTTTATGTACCAAATACGCCATCGTATCCATTGGGTTAGAAACCACGATGATGATCACATCTGGCGAATGTTTTACCAAGTTTTCGGTTACTTCTTTCACGATCCCAGCGTTGATGCCGATCAGTTCTTCTCTGGTCATTCCGGGTTTTCTTGGTATTCCTGATGTAATCACAGCAACTTTGGAACCTGCGGTTTTTGAATAATCTCCGGTTGTACCAGTGATTTTGGTGTCAAAACCATTAAGAGAAGCTGTCTGCATCAGGTCCATTGCTTTTCCTTCTGCAAAACCTTCTTTAATGTCTACCAAAACAACTTCTGCTGCAAAATCTTTCATGGCGATGTATTCTGCACAACTAGCTCCAACTGCGCCTGCGCCAACTACGGTAACTTTCATAATAATTTATATTAGTTTAAAATTTTATTTGTATTGTTCGTAAATATAGTAAAACTTGCAAAATAGCAGAAAAATTTAATTCTAATATTTATCATATTTTTAATTGCTATAACAGAATTGATATAATTGATGTTAATTATTTTGAAAATCCATTGACATGTGATATAAAATATAGCATAATACTTGAAGTCATTCTTTAATATGATTCCTATTTCGTAAATTTGCTATGAAAAAAATTAAAAATATGTCAGAAAACAACATTAAATCTATTGCGGTTCTGACTTCCGGAGGCGATGCGCCAGGGATGAATGCCGCACTCAGAGCAGTTGTACGAACAGCAAATCACTTCAAAATAGACTGTTACGGTATCCGCGAAGGGTACAATGGCCTTATAGCAGGTGATGTTACAAAAATGGGACCTCGTTCCGTGAAAAATATAATCAACCAAGGGGGAACCATTCTGAAGTCCGCAAGATCTAAAGAATTCATGACGAAAGAAGGAAGGGAGAAAGCTTTCAAACAATGTCAGAAATTAGGAATTGACGCCATTGTTTGTATTGGTGGCGACGGAAGTTTTACCGGTGCAAAAGTTTTCAACGAAGAATTTGGAATCAAGGTAATTGGTGTTCCAGGGACTATCGATAATGATATCTTCGGTACAGATAAAACTATTGGTTACGATACTGCACTCAACACAGCGATGGATTCTATTGATAAAATCAGAGACACAGCCACTTCTCACAACAGAGTTTTCTTTGTAGAAGTTATGGGCAGAGATGCTGGTTTCATTGCGCTCAACAGTGGAATTGCAACCGGAGCGCTTGATATTTTGATTCCCGAAAGAAAAGATAGTTTGTATGACCTTTTCAGTACATTCCGAATGGCGGAAAAAGTGGGAAAATCATCCAGCATTGTAGTGGTAGCCGAAGGCGAGGAACTTGGAAGCATCTACGACCTGGCCAAAGCCACCAAGGAAGAGTTTCCGAACTATGATATCAGAGTAACGATTCTCGGACACATCCAGAGAGGTGGATCGCCAAGTTGTGCAGACAGAGTTTTGGCCAGTCATTTGGGGTATGGTGCTGTGATTGGTTTGATGGAAGGTCAAAATAAAGTGATGGTGGGAATGCAATCTAATAAAATTGTTTATACACCAATTGAAGAAGCGATTAAAAAACATAACGAAATAGACAAAGACCTTCTTAAAATCGCCGAAATACTTGCGATGTAAGTCTTTTTTTTCGTAAATTTATAGAACAAAATAAAACCTTAATATTTTAAATAATATGTCAACAATTAAAGTAGGAATCAACGGATTCGGTAGAATCGGACGTTTAGTTTTCAGAGCTATGGCCGAAAGAAGCAACATCGAAGTAGTAGGTATTAATGACCTTATCGATGCTGAATATATGGCTTATATGCTAAAATACGATTCGGTTCACGGAACGTTTAAAGGAGAAGTATCAGTACAAGGAAACAACCTTGTGGTAAACGGAAAAACAATCCGTGTAACTGCTGAGAAAGATCCAAATAACCTAAAATGGAATGAAGTTGGTGCAGAATATATTGTAGAATCTACAGGTTTATTCCTTTCCAAAGATTCAGCTCAAGCTCACATCAACGCGGGTGCTAAGAAAGTGATCCTTTCTGCTCCTTCAAAAGATGATACACCAATGTTTGTAATGGGTGTAAACCACACAGAACTTACTGACGATATCAAAATCTTCTCAAATGCTTCTTGTACTACAAACTGTCTTGCGCCATTGGCAAAAGTAATCCACGATAATTTCGGAATTGCGGAAGGTCTGATGACTACTGTACACGCTACAACTGCAACTCAGAAAACTGTAGATGGCCCATCTGCAAAAGACTGGAGAGGTGGTAGATCTGCATTGAACAACATCATTCCTTCTTCTACAGGTGCTGCAAAAGCAGTAGGAAAAGTAATCCCTTCTTTGAACGGTAAACTGACAGGTATGTCTTTCAGAGTTCCAACTGCTGACGTTTCTGTAGTTGATCTTACTGTAAAACTAGACAAACCAACTTCTTACGAAGAAATCTGCGCAGCTATCAAAGCAGCGTCTGAAGGGGAATTGAAAGGCATTCTTGGTTATACAGAAGATGCTGTTGTTTCTCAAGATTTCGTGAGCGATGCAAGAACTTCTATCTTCGACAAAGAAGCTGGAATTATGTTGAATCCAACTTTCGTAAAATTGGTATCTTGGTACGATAACGAATGGGGTTATTCTAACAAATTAGCAGATATGCTTGTTCATTCAGCTTCTTTGTAATCTGAATTTGAAATAAAAATAGAAACCTCTGATTTTTTCAGAGGTTTTTTATTGGGTTAAATAGTGGTCAATCGTTGCAATAATCAAATCACCATAGCCCCGATAGAAGCGGCATCCTTTTTTGTTTGATCTTCTCACTTACAAGTGAATAACGAACCGTTCTAAAAACAAAAAAGATATAGCTGATAGCGGGATTAAGCTCCTAAAAATTATTTGATTTTGATAAAATTCTAAAAAATAGAAAACCCAACAAAATTGCCGGGTTTTAAAAGATAATAATAAATTGGTGTCTAAAATTGTCCGCCTCCGAGTGCCCTGTAGAATTCGGTAACCGCTTGCAGTTGTTGAAGTTTATCATTCACGCCAGAAAGCCTTGCCTGAAGCAGAGCTTGTTCTGAGGTCAAAACATTCACATAATTAACATTGGATGAGTAGGTTAATAACTCTTTATTGAACTCCACTGCTTTTTCCAAAGATTGGATCTGGAGTTGTCTTGTGTCTTCTTTTTCCTTTGCTTTTTGATAAGACAATAATGAGTTAGAAACTTCTGAACCAGCTGTAAGCAAAGCTTTTTCAAAGGTATAATAAGCCTGCATTTTACGGGCTTCCATTACTCTTACCTGAGCTTTTCTTGTTCCCATTTGGAAGATATTTTGCGTCACCGTTCCTCCAAGTGTGTAGAACAAAGAATTGGTAAAGAAATTTTCCAAAGTTCTGGATGACAAGCCCAAAGTTCCCGTTATGCTAATTGTTGGATAAACTTGTGCCATCGCCATATTTTTGTTCTCAAAAGCCTGGCGGAATGTCAATTCTGCCGACTGAACATCTGGACGGTTTTTCAATAATGATGCAGGAACTCCAGTTTTTAAATTGGTATAAATGACTTGAGAATCGATAGAATTTCTATCAATTGGTTGAGGATTATCATTCATCAAAATATTCAGTGAATTTTCAGTTTGCTGAATCTGCATTTCCAAATCCGGAACAGACAACTGTGCTGAATATAGGTTTGCTTTACTCTGCTCCACATCTGCGCCAGTCAGATAGGCCGCATCCATCAGCAGCTGAACAGATTCTACATCTTTTTTTCGAAGTTCTATCGTCTGCCTTGTAATTTCCAATTGTTTATCTAAAGATATCAATTGGTAATATAGTGTTGCCGCTTGTGCTACCATCTGAGTCTGAATTGCACGTTTTGCGGCATCTGTCTGAAGAAAACCGGCGTAAGCCGAATTTTTAAGCGCTTTGATCCTTCCCCAAACATCTATTTCCCAACCTGTGCTTATTCCCAATCTATAAACCAACAAGTCAGGCATCACAAAGTTTCCGCCTTGCGCCGCAGCACTGTTTTTAGTTTCGGTGATGGAAGCCACGCCGTCTAAACTCGGGAGATTCTGTAACTTGGATTGTTTGAAAACCGCACTCGCTTCCTGGATTCTCGCCACTGCGACTTTCAGATCCAGATTATTTTGAATGGTTTTGTTAATGATATTCTGAAGTTTGGTATCTGTGAAAATTTGATTCCACGCCACGTTGGC
>JBCNLQ010000056.1:0-11582 GCA_039595375.1 Chryseobacterium sp. | reverse complement strand
CTACAGCAATGATAACGGGAAGAATGTATGAACGGCTTCTGTATTCCAGGTGTTTTGGTGTGAGTTTCTCTCGTATGTAAAATAATCCGGCGGCTCCTATACCAGAAAATAGGAATGTTCCGTTGGGGATTTTGTAGCCTATATCTTCCAGATAGGTCAGTAGCACAATCTGAAAGATAGTATAGAGGATGCCGAAGAGAATGGTGATGTAGATGCCTTTGGCGTTTTTAAGACGATGAAAATTCATGGCCTGCAAAACGGCTCCAAACGGAACTCCGAAAAGGATACTATAAACCCAAATGAACTTATTGGTGTAGAGTTCTATGGCTGTATCTCTGGTGGTGATATTCTTATCCCAGCCTTTTGAGTATTTGACTTGTTCTGTCTTCTCTGCGGTGGTCTTTTGGTTTATCATCTGCTGGATTCTCCTTGATTCTTCTTCGGAAAATGTTTTTCCTCTGGCCTGGAGAATCTCGTACGCGTGGCGAATGGCCACTGGCATAAAACGGCTGTCTGGTCTGAGATAGTTTTCTAGTTCTCTATCTGAAAGTTTTTCGATTACTTTTTTGTTGATCATTAGTTTTGTCTTAATTTTTGAATCACTGTTATGGATTCTTTAAAATGAATGTTATGGTTTTTTTTCTTACGAAAAGATATAGTTTTTTGACCTTGATGGTTTGTAGGATCTATTTGATAATTGAGCAACATGTTTTTTTTAAAAGTTAGATTACAGAATGGCGGCATTGAGAAACTGATTGAAAGGGTAGATCTCTCTGAAGATATGGATGGTATTTGTCACAAAGTTGTCATCTGTTACATCATCATCAGCCAATGGGTGGAAGACTGTGAACTGTTTGTATTTGAGATAATCTGCCATAGAATCTTCTTTTTGGAAACCTTGGGGTACGCGCATCAGTCTCTCGCCCTGCAACTGTAATTGTTCTTTGAATGATTTCTTATTGAGTATGGCGAGGAATTGATTTGGTTCTGTACTGATTTTTTGGCGGATGGCTTTCAGGTTTTGCGCCTCGGTCATATAAACACCACCGGCGAGGAAGGATTTACCCGGTTCGAGATGAACGTAGTAGCCAGCGTGGCTGAGTGTCTTTGGTCCTTTTTCTACCAATGATGCACCGATATTGGTTTTGTACGGCGTTTTGTCTTTTGAAAATCTGGTGTCTTTATAGATCCTGAAGATGCAGTTTTTGGCTTCCAGACGTTCTACACTCCTGTCGAATGCTGCAACGCCGGTAATGATATCATTGACTGTCTCTTCTACGTTGTTTTTGGCCTGCAGGTAGAGATTTTTGTTATCATTAAACCATTCTCTGTTGTTGTTGATCGTGAGGGATGCAAGGAAGTTGAGTGTCTGTGGATGTATAGTGGCTGACATGGGTTTTATTATTTAGGATAAAGGTATTTATTTCTAAGTTTATATCCATAAAAAATCCCGTTATGCGAACGGGATTTTGAATTGTAGTTATTATTGTTTGATGACTTTGGAAGTGTATGTCTTGCCTTGATTATTTTTTAGGTTGATGATGTAAACACCCGATTTGAGTGGAGCAAGGTTGATCTCTTCTACATTGCGGACTTCTGAAACTTTCTGTCCTGCTGTGTTGTAGACTTCTACGGTTGCTGCTTTCTCGCCCTCCGGAAGGTGGAGTTTCAAGATGTCTCTGACGGGATTGGGGTATAGCTTGATGTTGGTCTTTGTAAAGTTATCTACTGCCAAAACATCGTCATTGATTTTCAGATTGTCTATGTACGCACTTCCTGCGAAGTTGTCGTGCGCAAAGTTGATGCCTGTGATGTTAGTTTGGGCAAAATTTGGGATGGTGTGTACTAATGCGCCATCTATGTAGAACTTGATTTCAGAAGTTGTAATGACGGATTTCAGCTTATACCACCTATTGGCTTCCCAAGTGAAGTTGGCATTTTCATAATCATAGTCTTCATTGGTTACCACCTCCAGATTTCCCGTGTAATTGAAGGAGAAGATGGAAACGGGCATATACTCATCTGTATCTGCAATACCAAAGGTTCCGAATTCGAAATTGGAGCCGTCCAGTTCTGTGATGAAGATGTCAAACTCTATGGTTGTGTGTTCGAAATTATAGGTTCTGTCTAACAATGCTGCAGCGCCGAAGATAGGAAATATGCCAAAGCCTTCGTTTTCATCTACACTAATTTTCAGAGACTGTGTGCCTTGTGAAGTTCTGTCTGAAGAAATGACCTGATTTTGGATAGGTTCGTCATTGCTGTTGAGGGTAACTTCCCAACCATTTTGACCGTTTACATCTCCCAAACTGAATGCTTCGGCACTTTCAAAGGAGATGGTCTGCTGCGCCATTGCGAATGAAGAAATGAGCGATAAGAGTAAGAGGTATTTGTTTTTCATATATAGAAATTGTTTGTTTAACAGCATTTTTTGCGATCGCATCATCTTGGTTGGCTGTCGTGTTTCCAATCTAAGGTGATGCGAGCATTAAAATTTTTGCCAATGATAAGTAAAATATTATTGAAATCAAATGTTACCTGTCTACAATTGACTTTTGATTTTGGACTTTTATAATAATGTTGAAAAATCAGTATAATTTCTGGTCCTTTTTGCAGAAGAAGCTTGTTCTTTTTTCTTTGCCTGTCGGTTTTTTGATGATGGACTCTCCACAGCGCGGACATTTTCTTTGCTGATAGACTTGCCAATGTTTTTTGAGGACGTTGGTTCTTTTCCACTTTAGGAAATCGAAGCTGTAGTTTCTGGCTTCTGTCATCAGTTGATTAATTTTTTTTGCGGGAAGGTTTTCTACCAAACTTTCCGGGTGAATGGCTGTGCGGAACAAGACCTCATTTTTGATGATGTTGCCGACGCCTGAGAAGATCTCCTGATCCAGCAGCGCGTCACAAATCCTGGTCTTTGGTATTGCTTTGAGTTTTGCTTTGGCGCTTTTTGGATCCCAATGGTCACTCATTACATCGGCATCCCAATCTATTTTTTCAAGCGCGTCATCAGATATCATTTTTACAGAACAAGTGTAAAACAGCATTTTTCCATTGTTGAAGGTAAGAGCAAGTTTTAGAGATTTGTCTGGTTTTGTCTGCTCATCAACTTCATAGGAACCAAACATAAGGAGATGGATTCTCACATTTGTTTTTCCAAAGAGGAGATAGGTTTGCTTGCCGTAGAGTCTGATTTCTTTTAGGGTCTTGCCGACTAAGGCATCTTTGTCTATATCGGCTTTTCCTAATGCGGAAGTCACTTTGTGTCCGATCATGTTTTTCAGATCTTCTTTCATCAAATAGATATTTGGTCCCTCTGGCATAACTGTTTTTTTGCGATAAAATCTCAAATATTATTCCGATAAAAATAAAATTTGAAGTATTTTTGAAAAATGATGAACTTAGACCAGATTTTCAGCAATCAAAGGACAGGGAATAATCCTCATACGAAGGCTTCCAGAACAGATTTTCAAAGAGATTTTGACCGTATCATATTTTCATCAGCCTTCCGCAGACTTCAGAATAAAACACAGGTTTTTCCATTGCCGGGAAGCGTTTTTGTCCATAACAGACTGACTCATTCTTTGGAAGTTTCTTCTGTCGGCCGCAGTTTGGGAAGTGTGATTGGTGAGTATATCCATCATCAATATAAGAATGATCTGGCTGAAGAATCGAAAGATTTTTATCTTCATAATCTTGGTAACGTTATAGCAGCGGCTTGTCTATGTCACGATGTTGGTAATCCTGCTTTCGGGCATTCTGGGGAAGATGCTATTGCGAGTTACTTCGATAGAAATGAAAGAGATCTTAAGGCTAAATTCAATGATAAAGAATGGGCTGATCTTGTTAATTTTGAAGGTAATGCAAATGCAATCCGCGTCTTGGCTCAACAACAACAGGGGAAGGATGCCGGTGGTGTTCAATTGACTTTTGCAACATTGGCGAGTATTGCCAAATATCCTTGTGAGGCGATTGCTAAAAAGAAGGGCGTGATCCACCGTAAGAAGTTTGGTTTTTTCCAAAATGAGAAAGATATCTTCCTGGAGATTGCGAAAGGAACGTCTATGATCTGTGAAAATGAGGATCCCTACATCTTCAAAAGACATCCTTTTGTTTGGCTGGTAGAAGCGGCGGATGATATCTGTTATAACATTATCGATATGGAAGATGCGCACAGATTGGGCATCGTCTCTACGGCTGACTGCAAAAATCTGTTCTTTGAACTGGTAAAATCTGAAACCGATGATATCAATAGAGTAGAGCAGAAACTGAATTCTATTGGCAATGAAAATGAGCAAATCTCTTATTTGAGAGCTAAGGTTATCAATGCTTTAATTAATAAATCGGTAGCGCTTTATAAAGGACATTTTAATGCTATTCTGCAAGGAAAGCTGGACAAAGGTCTTTTGGATATCTATAAATCTGAAAACAAAACTCTGCAGGATATTGAAAGTTTTTCCATTGAAAAAATATACAACCACAAAGCTGTTGTGGAAATAGAAAATGCCGGATACAACGTGATGTATGAGTTGCTGGATCATTTTATTCCGTCTATTTTAAAAACTGCTGATGAGAGAAAATCTTATGATAAAAAGGCACTGAAACTCCTTCCTAAACAATTTTTCTATGAGGATGGAACAGATTATCAGAAGGTCTTGGGTGTGATAGATTTTGTTTCCGGGATGACCGACAATTTTGCTACCGATCTTTACCGAAAAATCAAGGGAATTGATATTGGTATGACGATGTAGTGTATTACGAATGATGAATTATTAATTATTAATTATCAAATTAAATAAATACAAAGCCGAAGACGTCTGCAAAATGTTTTTTGATTTTCTGCTTCACTTCTTCATAATCTACTTCTCTTTCCAGTTCTCTCTTCATCGAAGTGACTTGTTTATCAGTAATTCCGCACGGAATGATATAATCAAAATACTTCATATCAGTATTGACATTGAGTGCAAAGCCATGAATCGTGATCCAACGGGATGCTTTGACCCCAAGAGCGCAAATTTTCCTTGCATAGGGTTTGCCGACATCGAACCAAACGCCAGTTTCTCCTGGAGATCGCTCGCCAATCAACCCATATTCTGCAATGGTTCGGATGATAACTTCTTCTAAATCCCGCATGTAACGGTGGATGTCTGTATAGAAATTTTCCAGATCCAAAATAGGATAACCCACAATCTGACCAAATCCGTGGTAGGTAATATCGCCTCCGCGATTGACTTTTACATACGTGGCGTTGATCTCTTTTAATTTGTTTTCGTTGGCGAGAAGATTGGACTCGTGGCCGCTTTTCCCTAATGTATAGACGTGAGGATGCTCTACGAACAGCAAGTGATTCTCAGTAGGCTTCAAATCTTCCGGATTTTCCCGGTTATGGATTTTGATTTCCAGATTTTTTTTGAGTAATTCTTCCTGATAGTCCCAAGTCGGCTGATAGTCTTTGGTACCTAGATCCTGAAACTGTACTTTTTTGTTGATGAGAGAATTCACTTTGGTAAGGAGTTGTTTATACAAATTTACTTAATATTTTGGCAAGCGGCAAATTGCTAGAACGGATCGATTTGGGTTATGTCATTTACAATTGCTTTTTCAGATTATGAAGTAAAATCCTCGATAACTTTGCGGGCTTTTTATTTTTAAAGTTTTCATTACCTTTAGACCTGGTTTTTATTTCTTCTCTATATGAAAAATGCTTTCTTTCTGTTGTCAATTTTTATTTCTGGTTTTATCAATGCACAAAACTTTGATGCCTTTAGGTTTTACAATAAGAATCAAAAAGAAGTTGGTACTAAAGAACTCATCAATGAACTGTCCGGCTACGATGTTGTTTTAATTGGCGAACATCACGATAATTCTATCAATCATTGGCTTGAGAAAAGAATTATGGAAGCGCTTTTTGAGAAGAAAAAAGGGCAGGTTATCCTTGGTGCGGAGATGTTTGAAAGAGACAATCAAGCCAGTTTAGATGCTTACCTGGCTGGTAAAATTGCACCTAAAACTTTGAAAGACTCTGTGCGATTATGGAAAAACTATGAGACTGATTACAGACCGTTGGTAGACTTTGCAAAAGATAAAAAAATCCAGTTTATTGCCACGAATGTTCCAAGACAATTTGCGTCTCAAACTTCTAAACAAGGCATCAAAAGTCTGGAACAATTGTCGGAATCTGAAAAGAAATTCATTGCCAAATTACCAATCGAAGTTACTTTGGAAACGCCGGGATATAAAGAAATGAAATCGCTGATGGGCGATCACGTAGATGAATTAAAACTAACAAACTTCATCTCTGCGCAAGCTATCAAAGATGCTACAATGGCAGAATCGATTTTAGAAAATTGGCAGACTGGAAAGGCTTTTATCCACTTCAATGGCGATTACCACAGCAAACAATATGGTGGTATTTATTGGTTTTTGAAAAGGAAAAATCCGAATCTAAAGATTGCGGTGATTTCTGTTTTCGAATCTGAGAAACCGGAATTACATTTACCTGAAAAAGATTTTATTCCAACGGAGTTTAATCTGGTCATTGCGAATGATATGACGAAGACTTACTAAAATTTGTCCAATATTTTTTTTGGTAAAATATTGGATAGTTGTTTTTTATAGCTTTCTTCAACTATTACAAATTTCCAATCCTTCCCATTGCCAGAAACGGCACAAGCTTTCATTTTTGAATTAATGAGATAAAGATCACTTTTTGGGATATAGGTAATGTTTTCTTTTCCAAATTTTTTATACAATCCGTCATTGATTTGTTTCTTCATGTTTTGTCCGTTCGGAATCGCATTCCAATCAACCTTGAGGTTCATTTTGGTGCTGTAGTTGACTATTGAAAATAGATCTTTATTAATCTTTTCTGGATTTTCTACATCGTTCACTTTAAAATCTAATATTCTGATGTCAAGCGCGGGATTATTATAGGTAAAATTCAGAATTTGTTTCATCTGATCTTTTGAGACAATGGTAAAAAATTTGGGATAGATAGATTCTACGGCATAGTTGATGTTTTTAGTTTTGATACTTTGTGCAAACTGACCAAGAGATTTTTTGATGTCGTTTTCGTAATTGTTTGTCTTGGATTGTCCAAAAGAAAGGATTGAACAAAAGAAAATTAAAACGACTGTTATTTTTGATTTCATTATTTTTAGCTTGAATATTTTATAGTAGCTAAAATACTTAAAATCTCAGGTTAAATTAAAAAGATTTTCACTTTTCCAATTGCCAATTTACTTTTTCCCATATTTGTAAAATAAATTATTACCAAATGCAGGCATTACTTCTAGAGGACGATGCTGTCTTATCATCGGAAATCGCACTTTTTCTGGAATCGAAATCTATTAAAACCGATAAAGCGGAAGATGGCGAAAAGTTCCTCGGTCTATTTTCTCAGAAACCTTATGACGTTTTTCTCCTGGATATCAATGTCCCAAAGATCAATGGTTTGGAGATTTGTAAAATAATCCGCGAAACCAACTCGGAAACGCCGATTATCATCATCTCTGCGTATGACGGTATTGAGGAAAAGAAAGAAGCGTTTTTACAAGCTGCAGACGATTATCTAGTAAAACCATTTTTGCTGGAAGAGTTGCTGCTAAGAATCAATTCGCAATTGAGAAGGCTTACGCCCAAAACGGAAGAAAAAGAAAAAATCGTGATAGAAGATTTGGAAATCTTCCCCGAGGACAGCAAAGTTTTCCGCGGCGGAGAAGAAATCAGTCTCACAGTCAAGGAATTTCAATTATTGGTTTTACTAGCAAGAGCGAATGGCAGAACGCTTTCTAAACAATATATTTCTGATGAAGTCTGGAAGAACCAGTTCCAGTCTACCAACAATGCTATTGAAGTTTATATTAATTTCCTAAGAAAAAAAATTGATAAAAATTTCAAATCAAAACTCATCCACACCAGACCTGGTTTTGGATACTATCTGAGTCCACTTTAAAAAAATAATCGCTAACCATTTTACAATTAAAATAGAATGTCTCTGAAACGTAAAATCGCCATCAGTCTCAGCATTGCATTTTCTCTTATTTTCGGGATAATGATGTTCGTTATTTACGTTTCTTTCAATGATTTCAGGAAAGACGAGTTCCGAGAGCGATTCCAGAAACGATTGGTTTTTACAGTCAATTTTATTCAAAAGTCCGGCGATTTTGAAAAAGAAGCACCCATTTTCTTTGACGAAAACTCAGACGATGTTCTTTTGAATGAGAATATCGTCATTTTTGGTTCTAAAAAAGAGTTAGTTTACAGTACTTTGAAAGATAAAAAAATCACTTGGGATGAGAATCTTTTGACCAGGCTGGACAAGGAAAAGACCATTTATCAGGAAAAATCGGTTCCAGAGATATATGCTGCTCTACGAAATGTAAAAGGTGAGAATTACTATATACTGACTAGTGCTCAGGATGTTACAGGACAGTCTAAATTGGACTTTTTGAAATATCTTTTGATATTTTCCTACATTGTCAGCATCTTGCTGATTTGGTTTTTCAGTTATTATTTGGTTTCAAAATTTCTCGAACCTTTGGAACTTCTGAAGTCTGAGATTTCTGACATCAGCGTTCATAAGCTCACAACACCAGTAGTCATCAAAAACTCTGAAGATGAAATTGGTGTATTGGCAAAATCTTTCAATCTGATGACAAGCCGTTTGAATGATGTTTTCCAATCTCAAAAAGATTTTAATTCCAGTGCGGCGCATGAGATGCGGACACCTTTGACGAGGATGGCTTTTCAGTTAGAGAATTTGATTCAGCTGGAAAATCATTCTCCCAAAACCAAAACTACTTTGCAGCAAATGTTGCAGGATGTACATCAGCTCTCAGACCTTACAAAGTCTCTGCTGTTACTTTCTAAATTTGATAAAGAAGGTATAGCAAGCGTTTATGAAGAGGTGAGAATTGATGAAGTTGTTTTCAATGCTTTTGAAACGGTCTATCGTAATTTTCCCGAGTTCAAAATGGATTTCCAAATCGATGAAGATAGTATTGAAGAATCTAATCTAACAGTCAATGGTGTAAAATCTCTGCTGGAAATCACGTTCATCAATCTTTTCAAGAACGCAGCTTTATATTCAGAAAATCAAGAGGTTGATATTTTTATTAAAGAGACTGATTTCAGGATTATTGTCAAAGTATTCTCCAATGGTGCAGTAATTCCTGTTGATGAGAGAGAAAAACTTTTCGAAGCTTTTATGCGAGGCAGCAATTCACAACACAAAACAGGTTCTGGACTCGGGTTGCGTATAGTAAAACGCATTTTGGAATATCATAAAGCAGAAATTTCTTATAGTTCTACTTCAAAGAGGGAAAATCTTTTTACAGTGATTTTTAATAAATAAAGTGAGTAGAAACACTAGAGCTATTTGTAAGACTAAGAAGGGATAACTTTCTTGTAACTAAGAGTGATTTTTGCAAGACAAAAAATCGAATAATCTAATAACTGAATCTTCGTTTCATTAAAGAACTTGAATAGATTTACAGAAGTTTGCCCGTAAGAAACATTCCTGCGACAGTGAAGTAAATAATCAAACCGGTAACATCTACAAGTGTAGCAACAAAAGGTGCAGAAGAAGTTGCAGGATCTAGTTTTAATTTTTTCAGAACGAACGGAACCATAGAACCTGATATTGTTCCCCAAAGTACAATGAGCATTAGAGAAACGCCAATACTTAGCCCAACAAAAATCCAGTGTTCACCGTAATTGAAAAGTCCAATTTTCTGCCAAAATGCGATTCTTGTAAATCCAATAATACCTAAAATTCCGCCTAAGAAAACACCTGTAAATATCTCTTTTTTAATCACATACCACCAATCCTTCAAGCCAATCTCCTGAAGCGCCATCGCTCTGATAATCAAAGTTGCAGCCTGCGAACCGGTGTTGCCTCCACTTGAGATAATCAAGGGAACAAACAACGCCAAAACAACAGCTTTCTGGATTTCATCCTCAAAATGTCCCATTGCAGAAGCGGTCAGCATCTCAGAAAAGAAAAGCACAACAAGCCAAAAACCTCGTTTCTTTACCATTTCGAAAACTGAGGTTTGCGTATAAGGCATATCCAAAGCGTCAAGACCTCCAAATTTCTGGATGTCTTCGGTATTTTGGGATTCAATCTGATCCAAAATATCATCAATTGTAACAATTCCTACCAAGACACCATTTTCAGTAATAATTGGCAACGCACTACGGTCATATTTCTCAAAATACGGAACTGCATCTTCTTTAGAAGTCGTGGTGGTGATTGCAACAAAATGATTGTCAGATAGTTCAGAAATCAATTGGTCTTCATCAGCTAGAAGCAATGAACCAATTGTGATGTCATCAATCAAAATGTTTTTTTCATCTACAACATATAGGAAGTTAAGGGTTTCTACTTTTTTTCCAACCTTTTTGATTTGCTGAAAACATCTTTTCACCGTCCATTCTTTCCGAATCTGGACATAATAAGGCGTCATCAAACGCGCGATAGAATCACTTTCGTATCCCAAAAGTTTTAAAGCAACCCTGCGTTCCTGTGGATTCAGAAGGTTGATAGATGATTTGATGAGTTCGTCAGGAAAATCCTCAAAAAGTTGTGTTCTGTCATCAGGAGACATCTCATTCAGAATGTCTGAAACCTCGTGACTGGCAATGCTCCGGATGGTTTCTTCCTGGAAATCGGGGTCGAGATGAGAGAAAACATCAGCCTTTTCGGACCTTGGTAATTTAAGAAATTGCAGCAATCGTTCTTTCACAGGCAACTTGCTCAGTGATTCGGCGACGTCGGCAGGATTCAGTATGATTTCTTGATTCTCGATTTCTCAGATTTTTGCTTTGCAAAAGTATTAAAATCTTCAAGAAAACCTTTAGAAATAGATTAATATAATGTGAATAAAATTAGTAGTAAGTAAATAAAAACTAATTCCTCAACTCTTTATGAATTTTGTTGATGGCACCTTTCGTGCCGATAATCACAGAATTGGATGCAGAACCAAGCAATCTCGCATTCCCTTTATAAGTATCATAAGAAGTTTCCATGATAAAGTGTCCTTTAGAATCGTATAGCTTCATACTTACAATTACTTGATTAGAAAACACATATTTACCAAAACCAACTTTGAAATATTTAACCTTTGGGATTACGGCAACATCGGCATTATTGTTCATACAAATTTCCTTCACCGTTTTTGTATCCACATCATCAAAAGAAATCGGTGTATCAACCTGCAGATATTTGATGTTTCCAAGAGATTTCATTTTGTCAGAAGTAGCGCTGTAAAAAGCGGTATAAGTAGGCTCTTTGATTTCTGTGATGTCCGGAAAAATCTCTGGATTGAAGTATAGAACAGTTTTTACATTGGAAATCTTGATGTCATTATTTTTATAAACCAAAGTATCTCCATAATTTGCACAAGAAACAAGGAGAGTTGATAGATAGAAACTTACAAAAATAAGAGGTAGATATTTTTTCATTCGCTTGGTGCAAAATTACAATGAAAAATCAACATTTCAATACAAATTTTAAGATTTATTTAACAGAATTCGATTGGTGTATTTTAATCGCTTTCGGTCATAAATCATCGTAAAAT
>JBCNLQ010000055.1:0-11678 GCA_039595375.1 Chryseobacterium sp. | reverse complement strand
ATCTAGTCCCTCTATTAAATAATCAACATATTCACTCTCAAGCTGGGCTTTATGTATAAGCCTATACATAGCCGATCGAATATATTGATTGTTTCTTTTTCCATAAGCTGTCATCAATTCATCAATTACAGCTCGGTTTGCATACCCAAGTGTTCCTAATGCATATGCTGCCGCATTAAAATAATGAACGTCAGAAGTTTCTTCAAGTAAAAAAGATAAAAGAGCTTTTTTTGTTTTCACATTTTCTTGAGCTCCAAGGTACTGATCATCAATCAGATGAAGCGCATTCAATCTCGTATATCTGCTGTTATCTTTATTTAGGAGCTCTTGAAGGAGAAATTCATTAGCAGATTCCATTGGCGCAAAACGTGCAAGTTCTATTGCAGTGAACTTGTTTGATCTTAGCCATACTCCTTGTTTTTTATAATGATTGAAGATATTTTTGAAAATTTCAAATCTTATCTGCGGATCTATTTTATCTGTTTCTATCTTGACCAAAATTTCCGGTTCTATCCTTAGTATCCATTCGATTAATCCTTTTCTTTTGTTATCATCAATTATGCTCATTAAAAAGAACAACGTATTTACCCAACTGGGTTTAATAATCTTACCTTTAAAAGAAATTGTTTCCTTTATTTCTTCAATTGACATTTCATGTAATGCGCTTGCTGCTAAAAATTCCTGAATATTATTATGTTCAAAACCCCACATTGCAGGAGCATCATCAAAATTTTTAAACGTGGTAGAATATCTTATTAAATCTAGATCAGCAGGATCAGGTAAAATTTGGCTTAGTTGATCGAAAGAAACATAATTTTTACCCATAAATTCCATAGTTAGGGCAACTTTTCTCAACAACTTCATTACCCTGGCCTTCTGCATCTTTAAGTTAGTTGTCCCATTAAAATGGCTTTGATCAAAGTCAAACCTTTTCTCGATGAATTCATTTAGTAAATCGACCTTGCTAATTTCTAAGTCTGTATTTAATTTATATTTTTCCAGTAAAAGCTGAAGGAAAAAGGGCTGTATGATAAGATCTTTGAAACCTTTATTATAGGCTTCTTTTATAAATTCACCACCATTAATTTGATATTCTTCATGCGCATATGTTCGAATGTTTTTAACATCGATATCATCAAATAAATAGACATTAAAATCAGAAAGTGTACCTCCTGAAATATCTGATGGAAATTCATAAAAATTAGTCCGACAAGAGATAACAATACGAATATTTGGAAATTTAGTTGAAAAAGAACTAATCTTTCTTGCCGCAGTATTAAAATTTGCAGGCTCAATCTCATCCAAACCATCCAGAATTACTAAACAAATATTTTCGGGTATTTTGTTCCAATCTTTCGGTAGAAAATCTTCTATATTTTCATTCACGTAGGTGTTCATCTTTTGAAAAACTGGGACAAATGGGGATTCTGGAATTGAATAAAGCGCCAACAAATTAGATAATTCGGTAGACTTTCCAGATCCTGCACCTCCTAACAGTACTATTCTTGTTTTTTCTGCTACCAATTCACCTAAAGTTTTTCTCTGATAAGTACCAAAAAATCTATCTATTGAATCAGCATTTGAATCAAACGGGCTCAAAGTGCGACGTATAACATTCTTGTACGGCAACACTCCAATAATAAAAGTTGAAAAATCAATAGACTCCGCAGTTACTGTAGTTGCTTGGTTTTCTTCAAAAAATTCTTTTTTTTCATCTACTCTCTTTTTTTGTTCGACCTCCCATACCCAGTCATTAAGTACTTGGTGAATTTTATTAACAAAACTAGTCTTATCCATTAAATCTGGAAAAGTATGCACCCAACCACTATCTTGAATTTCTGCCTTAAATTTCTGCACCTTGAGCAAATCCTCCGTTTCTTTAATACTGGTGGATTTCCTTGGCTCTTTGAAGAAAAAATAAATAGCAATCTTTTGGCCATCTTTAAACTTTTCGACAGCTAAACGAAACTCCTCTTCTGTACCAGATCCATATGGTTTTCCAGTTGCCGGATCATCTGCTCCAGAAGCTGTACCGTACCTCATCCACAATAATCCTATATAAATGTCATATCCTGAAAATCTAAAGTTAATATCCTCTTGTGATCTGTTTCCCCACGGAGCCACAATATCTTTAAAGTCTAAAACTTCAAAAAAAATCCCTCGATCTTTTATAGAGAGTTGATGGTTTACAGATTTACAAACCTCTTTTATAATATTTTTTTCATCACTTACATCTCCAGGGCAGGAAACAAAAACTCGTATCTGTGTACTATTTAACATGAAAATCCGTTTGTGTAAATTTAGCAAATCTTAAAAATTAAAGCAAGACATACTAACTATTATTCATAAGAATAAAGCAATCCGATTAATAAAATAATGATTTTTGAAAGTTCAAAAAAATATCGAGAACCAGATCCCTCTTACTTCATTTAAGCAAGCGAGTTCCTTAATGTTACCCAATCAAAAAAGTTAGGATCATCTGATATTTCAGCTTGAAACTTTTCTTCAGGTTGTATTCCAAAGTCAGCAAATGATAGGGGTAAATTCGTTAATAGGTGATAATCTCTAATATAATCGTTTGTAATCCAAGCTTTACCTAGAACAGAAATTGAGTTATAATATAAAATAACTTGCTCAAAATTTGATAACTGAGCTCGTAGCATTTTTACATAATCATATTTAACATCATTAGTAAATAATTCATTTTCTTGAGAATGTACATACTTAACAGTTTGAAATAAATGTCGATAATAATGTCCTATCTTGGTACCATGCCCAGTAAAAGGTTCATAATGTTGTATAAAAACAGCATTTTTTCCTCTATGATTTATTTCAAGATTTTTCAATCTTAAGACTTTATAGCCCGTTTGATTTTCGTATTTTTCCTTATCATTTACAAAATCAGAATATATCTGTTTTTCATTTTCTAATCTCTGTAAAGTAGTCTTAAAAAAATCAGTAGAATTAATTTTTGGTGCAATATGAGAAAAAACGCCTTCACTTGCATGCCCAATTCCGTAGAAAAAAATCAAATATGCTAAATTGGATAATTGTTCTTTATCCAATACATTGTTTTTGTCCGAGTTATCATAATTGTGCTCCAGCACAAAATAGATATATCTTAACTCAAAATAATAAGTCGTAAAAGCTTTCCTACCAAAAATAACATTTTGTATATTCTGCTCTTCAACATTTTCTCGATGAATCCTTATCAATTCGAAGAATCTGTTTTCAAATCTCTCTATTACCGTATCATCGGCTTGCTTTGCAAATTGGCCTCTTTGTTCTTTATTTGCTTCATATTGTATGTAAAAAGCCATAAAAGTTAAAATAGCTGCAAACCATGCTATTATCGGTCCAAAAGTACCTCCGAACGCATCACCAATGGCACCTCTATCTCCAACATTTCCTTTATCGAAGTATCTTGATTGAATTAATTCGGGTCCGCTTTTGTAGAGGAATATTGCTACAATTGCACCAATTATCCCAATTAAACCAAATATTACTAAACGATCTATTGTTTTCTGTTCCAAAATTCAAATGTAATTAGTTTTCGATAATTTAAAATAATATTATAAATCACATGATAAATCTACCATACAATTTCTCCGTTCTCAAGGATATTTTTTGCATTTACTCTATTTTTAACTTTTGCAAGACTTATAATTTCAGGATGATCCCTGACGTATTCTTTTTCGTAATAAGACTCCTCAATTTCAAACTCAGTAATTTGAAATAATTTAAATTCATTTTCAACAGAATCAGGATGTACAGCCAAATTATCAGTTCCAAAATCATTTCCAACACTCGGATAAATAATACAATCAAAATTAAAAGAAGGGTTTGGGTCCTGCCTTGTCTTAAGAATCCTTTCAGAAAACATAGCGCTAATTAAATACTCGTAATGATGAGAAACAGTCTTTGTAAATTCTCTTCCCAATAATTTAAAATAATGTCTAGACCACTCGACCAAAAGTTTGGATTGACTATCTCCATACTTTTCAAATGCTGCAGTTGCTTTCTGCACTCCTTGATTAACAGACATTGCTTTGTCACTATGTGAAATGGGATAAGAAATAAGTTCTTTTTTTTCTTTAGGCTTCCACAATCCAACAGTAATCAATTTATTGATAGGAGGCTTTATTTCTTTTAAAGCTGAATCAATATTTTCGGCTGTATATAATACACTTGTATTTGGAGTATTTGCTCTATTATATTTATTTATTCTCTTTACAATGTCTATTGGTGGATATTTTAAAAAACTTATATTATTAAGTCTTTCATTTTTTTTTGAAACCCATTCGTTAACCACTAGTCTATATGTGTGAAATACTGATAATTTATTAGATAATAAAGGAATATAATTAAATGCATAATCTATATAACTTTTGAAGTTATCGAACTCATTGGCATCAAATGACGAATAGTCCAGTTCTTGAAGAGCAATATCAAGATCTTCGTAGAATTTAAAAAGTTTTATAAAATCATTTTTTTCATCACTTGAGATCTCCTGATGCTTTAATAATCTAAATGATATATTTTGTTCCTGCGTAAAATGAGCTCCCTCTATCCATCTTTTCAAAGAAGGAATTTCAGGTAAATCTCTGATTTTCAATTGCCAATTTGGTAAAGTCATTAGTTTGTAGTTTGTTACTTTCAAATATACAAAATGGAGCATTACAAAAAATGTCCATTAAGAATGAAAAATAAAACAAATTATACCCGATAGAAATTCATTGTAGTTCCAAAGAAAGATATATACATTTTACCTGCTGAGAATTATATAAAAAAACAATATGGTAAATTTTTATTTTAGTTTGTAATCCTCATATATAGATCGTCAAATTTTGAACTATTAAACAGATAAGAAGAAATCAATGTTAAAACAAAAATAAATGATTTTTCAACCATCTCCTCATCGATTTCAACCCTGTTACGTCCATGAGCAATTGCGTTCCTATCTAAATTGTATTTGTCAAAAAAAGTGATAACAGAGGTATAAATTTGATGTGTTCCTAAATTTGGAAATTTTAAACAAAATAACTCATTAAGTTTATCTTTCAACCTCCCTTCCTCATCACCTTTTCCAAGTTCGGAATTTACAAAGCTCTCAAAAGCAGAATATAAAAGAAAATAAGAAAGTTTGTATTTTCTTTCTTTTAGTAGCAAATAGCTTTCTGCTAACAATGAATTGTAAAAAGGCTTATCATCAATTTCAATAGGACAAGCACTAATGTCTAAAATTGAATAAATACCCCAGTCAAGCGGATCAATTTCGTAACTGCTGCCAGTAAAGCTTCCATCATAGTAAACCCTGCCTTTTAAATTGTCAATTGCTTTTATACGTACATTATGTATAGTGAAATTATCAGTTTCGGTTCCAAAGCCATACGTAAAAAGTGCATCACTATCCTTTTTCAAAACATCGAGTAAGAAATCGCATTCTGAACCAATATTGAAAGGAATATTATAATTGTTACTCAGATCATTGAAATTATCAAAATGAAAAATATGATTTTGAGAAACACTAATATTAAAAACAGAATTAAATTTATTCTTAAACTTCCATGAATTGTAAAAATAATAATCTGCATCTTGCTCCCTCTTATACTCTGATATTTCGTAATCAGGCTGGTGATCAATTTTGATTATAATTTTTTCAGATATTAAAATTCCTTGACGAATTAAAATCTGATTAATAAGATCATCCTTTCTTGAAAACTGGTCATAGTTCATTTTATATTCTTTTTCTCTAAAATAAGATTTTAAGTTTTACCTGCAACAATAAATCAATTAAAATTCTCCTATTTTATTATTTAAATACTAATGAAAAAACAAAAGCCTGAATTTTTGTTCAGGCTTCAAAATATATTCTTAAGAATTATTTTTTCGGAGCAGATGGCTTGATTCCACCACCAGAAGACTTAGGAGGATTATTGTCTCTGTTTCCGCCAGATGGATTTCCAGTTTTACTCGGCCAATTTTTGTTTGAGTTACTCATTTTTAATAATTTATTTAATAGCGCCTATTACCTTTTATGTCGTTGTTCGGCAAGTTTTGACATTTTAAAATATTCGAAATATATGCCAGAGTTTACCGAAAACCTCATAAAGTTAAAATATGTTAAAAAAATAGTTAATTATTTAATAATCAAATATAATTTTTATAATATTTCAGTTTTGTTCATAAAGTGAATCATTAAAGCTAATGACATTGCAAGATGTGATAAATTGATGAAATTTCAATTACCTCTTTCGAGATATAGAATGAAAATTTTGTTGGTCATTCTGCAATTTCCATTCACTTTTACTCCTTACTCTGTCATTGTTGTTAGATTCTAAATTGGCAACACTACTATAATCCTTTAAAAATAATCTCGAATTTTCTTCAGACCTTTCTTTTACATTATCAATATTTTGATTGAACTTCAAACTTTTCTCCTTCTCTATTTTATATTGTATAATTAAGTCGACTTTGATTTCAGGAAGTTCTTCCAATTTTTTATCAAGTTCAGCAATCTTTGCTTCAGTGGTTTTGGTTTGATATTCAATTTGAGTAACATCTATTCCTTTCTGAGCTAAATTTTCAATTACTTCTTGAACTTGAGCTTTATGCAGGTCGATAGTTTTTCGATAAGATGGCAATTCTTTTTTCCAATAGTCAGCATTTGCATCGCCATTTTTCGAATAACCTTCAATTCTATTATATGAATGCTCAGCTTTGGTAACTAACTCTTGAACTTTCAAAACATCTTCGTATTTTCTCAGTACAAAAGCACTATCGGCCAAATGTTTATTTTTTTCACTCTCAATCCTTTTTTTCATTAATTCGATTTCAATGTTGGCTCGGGTTTCGGGATTGGTGATAATGGACGTTTTTAGTTCCTGCGTGCTAATATCAGATATGTCCAAAACATCGGCTCCTTTTTTCATCGCCTCCAAATATCTTGCTTGCTTCGATTGTAGCTTCTGAAGCATAAAAACATCAATACTGTCATTGGTCAGCATAAAATTAATTCTCACATTTTCGTTTTTATTTCCTTGTCTCCACGCTCTTCCTTCCACTTGTCGGAGTGAAGTAAAATTATATGGCAACGTGAGCATATAAACATCTGTTGTATTTTCCTGAAGGTTCATTCCTTCCTGAATGGCTTCACTACCAATGACTACTTTTATTTTTCCCTCATTAAAGTCATTTTGAATGGAAGTTCGTTGATTTTTATTTGTTGCACCTGTGATAATTCCGATTTCTTCGGGTTTGTAAACTATTTCTTTAATGAGATATTCTTTTAGTTTTGGAAATTGAGCAACCGCCAATTCAGAATAAACAATTTGTCCGGAGTCAGGAAGATCTTTTTTGTTCTGCCTTATCAAATCCATCATCTGTTTCAGCTTCGGAGAATTTTCGATAAAGTCTTTGACAGAAGGTTCTTCATCATCATAATATGGTGATAGATATGGCGAAATTGCAATTAATCGGGCATTGAGAATATGCGTTAGAATTGCTCCCTTTTCAGTTTCACTGAAATTTTCATTGAGCAAGTCATATTGTTCTTTTGTCAGATCATTCTGTTCAATTTTATACTCTTTGTTGATTTTGTTGGGACGAATCAATTCAGGATTATCTTCTTCTCCTTTTATATCAATGAATTCCGAAAGTAATTGCTGAAACAGTGAATTGTTTTTAAATCTCCGAACATTGGCTTTAAACTTCACATCACCCTTTGCATCAATCTCCATATCATTATCCGCTTCCATAAAGGTCTCGAAGAATGTATTCACATTAAAATATCCCGATTCTTCTAATCTTTTATTTGCTATTAAAGAAAGAATGGAATAATATTCCAAAGGCTTGTTGGTAAAGGGTGTTGCGGAAAGTAGTGTTACATTTCTGCCATCATTTTTGTCTTGAATGTATTGCGCAGCCATCCATGTATTGATTCCTAATTTAGAGGTCTGTTGGTTTTGACTTCTAAAATCGGAAGCAAATCTTCGGTCTTCAATTTTTACCTTTCCTACAATATGATTCGCATTGTGAACTTCATCGTAAGTCAAATGGTCGAATCCAAAATCTTCCCAATCATAGATCTTTCCACGCTTCATTTTTCCCTCAATCTCCTTTTCTTTCTGAAGTTCAATTTGGATGTCCCTTTCCGTATTGGTAACGCCTTTCATTTCGCTTGCAGAGATGTAGCTGAATTTTGAAGAAAGTTCTTCGGTGATTTCTGATGAAAATCCAATATTATTAAAGCCTTCATAAGTAACAATGGTAATTTCTCCGTCTTTATTATCAAATTTTGAAAGGTCATAATCTTTCCCCAAATTCCCTAAAACATTGACTTTCACATTGGGAATTGTTTCAAAAATCGTTTCAACCCATTGTTTCAAAATACTGTCATTCGGAACTGCTATGATTGGTCTTTTCGCATTTCCTCTCTCCATTGCTTCGTGCATTGAAAGTATTCCTGATAATGTTTTACCAAAACCCACTTCGTGCGCTAACAGCCCTACTCCTTTTGTGATCTGTCTTCCAATTCCTGCTTTCTGAACTTCGGTCAACCGCAATTCCTGACCTCTGAAATGCAGATAGATTCTGGAAAATAATGGGAATCTAGAATAATCCGGAACGTGAATATTATTGTAATTGCGGTTAAAGTCTTTTACAAAACGATTTCTAATATCATCGGAAAGTTCCTCCCGGACAAATTTGTAAAACAGATCATTCGCAGCAGCTTTTCGCCTTTCTCTGACTAACGCATTCCTCTCTTTATCGCTTCCTGTAACTGTTTCATTATCTACAAAACTTTTTACTTCCCAAGCTGAAGAACCTGCAAAAGCTTCACTTGACAAAGTGCCGACAAAATCTTTGAACTTTTCGGCAAGGTTGTAATCCACGAGGACAGATTCGGTACGCTTTGTACTATAATTGTACTGCTCTTTTTCTATCTGACCTAATGCAAACTTGTGTACAAATTCGTGATTTGGACTGATGTAAATTTCATCCAGCGATTTCGTTTTTGGTAGGACATTTTCTAATAATGCTTTTTGTTTTTCGTATTGGTTTTCTGTTCCTCCAACTGCATTTTTATCAGAAAAATCCCGTTCCAATTGTTCCAGTTTCGCGTAAATATTTCCTTCAGTGTAATAAAAATCGTGAACCCAAATGCCATCAATGAAGTTTGCAAATTGATAATGCTTTCCAAGATTATTTATTGTGCCGTCATAAGAGGTATCCCTGAATGCTTCAATTTTTTCTTTGGTAATATCAGAGCTGTTTTGCAAGGAAGTGTTTACGATTGCATCCTGTTTGGAGAATTGATATTTTAAAACACCTTTCTTTATTACCGGTTTTGATTGAATTTTATACTCATTCTGATTTTTTGTATTGTGAATAGAAATAATCCTATCACTTTTTTCAATCAATTCTTTTAATTTTTCATCAGAAAACGATGTCGGCTTTGTGATTAGATCTTCGCGCAGTTTTTCATACTTGCTAATTTCAGTCGTAATTGTTGGAGATTTAAACTTGATGTCATTAAGTTTGGAAAGTACTTGACTAATTTTGTCTTGAGTTTCTATTACATTGAGTTCATTTTTATTTTGGTTTTCAATCCTCGTAGAATCTTCGATTTCTGCAATTCCTTTTTTGGGTACAGGAACTTTATTTTCAACTTTAGGTTCTTCCTCTAAAAATAAATCTTCAAACAGATTTCCGATCCGCTCGGTTTCTTTCCTGTTTTTAAAATGTTCAATCTTAAATAAAGCTTCATCTAAATTTCCGTGAATATATTTTTCTAATCGCCCGAAACGGTTGGTTTTTTCTCGGGTTTCCCCCAAAATTCTTGCTGGGTTATTATCGAAATAATTAGAAATATCAACAGAGATTCTTTGAATATTTTTTCTCAAAACGATAATATCCGTTCCCATTTGAGTTCCGGCAAATGCACCAGTGGGCAAGCGGAATGCTTCCAGAAGATTAGCGTGTTGCAAATGCTTTTGCCGGTTCAACCAACCTGATGGAAGCACCATTGCTAAGACACCGTTGGGTTTTAAAGAATCTAAAGACCGTTTAACAAAATAATCTTCGTATTTAGAAATTTTAGGCTCTTCTCCTAAACCTTTGTAAAGTCCCCGATGTTCACCATAAGGCGGATTTCCAATGACCAGATCATACTTTTCTGAAAAATCTTTTGAGTCTTTTTAGTTTCCTTTTTCGTCAATAAACTGAGTTTCGAAAGAGCAACAATATATTTCAGCTTCGGGATGTAAAATTTTTGCAATTTTCGCAGTTGTTTCGTTGATTTCAAAAGCAGAAATATTTGTTCGTACTCCTAAATCTTTTGTGGCATAAAGAAAATTTCCAGTTCCGACACTGGGTTCTAAAACCGAAATTTCATTAAGAGTTTTGAAATGGTCTTTGATTAAATTGCGTACTGCATCAACAATTTTTTGCTGAGTATAATACTCATCTAAAATCCCTCTGCCTTCCTTTGCCGTTCCGCCACTTTGGAATTGGATGCAAATTTCTATTAAGTCATCAGTGAGTTTAAGATTTTCCTTCAGATTAATTTTGTGATTGTCGGAAACAAAACAAGCTGCAGAAACTACTTCTGCAACTTGATCATTATTCAGTTTTTGCCCTTCATATTTTGAAATAAGAGCATCTAACTCTACATTATTTGTTGACTCCTCACTTATCTCGGAAAGTCCTCCATCGGGTCTTCTTCCATCGGATACAGTTCTCCCGGGTACGATTCCGCCCACGAAACATCCTTGAGTCTCTCCAACATTATTCTGTTGTGAGTCGTCATAGGATCCTCTTCCTCGGTCTCGGTTTCCCAAATTGCTCCGCTCTGTACCTGCAAATCCATTTCCAGCATTGTTGCTGCCCACTGCTTGTCTACTTCCGTAACTTCCGTTTTGCTCGGATTGGATCTTAGGGCTAAGTTCTCCAGTGTTGTGTTCAGGTGTTCCGTTTCCCACTTGCTGAGAATCGGATGTTCTTCCAGATTCAATTGCATTGCTTTCATTTTCAGAAATTTTTGGTTCAACTAAATTAGTATTTTTATCTTGAAGCTTGAGTTTATTCTGTAGATATTCGGTCAGGTCTTGATTCCCATTTTCAGAAATTTCATACAAAGGACGAACGTCTATGATATTTTTGCCATTGAATTCTGTAAGAATTTTCCTGTTTATAGCATTTCCTGCTCTGTCCCCGCTCAGACAAAGAAACATTTTACCATCATAATTCTGGTATCTATTGAGAAACTTTTTGCTATTTGCACCTGAATTAAGAGTTATAAGTGTTCTATTATTGGTTTGCTTGTTCAATTGAAGAAGCTCCAAGAATGAAAGCATATCCTTACTGTTTGTGAAAACAATAAGTTCCTTTTTATTTCCTTCAACTACAGAAATGTCATCATTTATCTCATTAAAAAATTCTTCATCTTTCACTTTTTTCTGTTTTTTATGAAGTGGTTAAATTCAAAAATTTCTTTGGCTTCACTGTCCCAGTTTTTCCTTGATATTAATTGAAGCGTCACGAATATGTCCGTCTTTTTATTGTAAGAATCAATCCTTTCGAGCCTTCCGTTGTAGTCCTTTTCCGCGTGTTTGTAAATAGAGTACGGTAAAATAGTATCCGTTGGATAAATGTAAAACCGGGTGTACATCCAAGGT
>JBCNLQ010000054.1:0-12036 GCA_039595375.1 Chryseobacterium sp. | reverse complement strand
CGCTGCTCTCCACCAGCAAGCTGCCCTGGGGGGTTTTGAAATCTTTGATGCAAAAATTTGACACTACAAAAATTAAAAAATTAAATATCAATACTGGTTTCATGATTAAAAATGAAGTGGAAATGCTTGAAGAAATGATTATGAATCGTCTAGTATTCTTCAAAATCGGAAGTAAAATTTATGAAGCATACAACGTTACACCAAAATTGATTTTTGAAAGTTCTTCAGAAACTATAATAGAAAGAGATCTCGAATTTATAATTGTAGAAAAATAATGGAAATAAAATTTTTTTCAAATGATAGGGTGATGGATTTTTCTGGACAAAAATTATCTGTCAGTGAGAGCAATTCTCGTTTGAGTGATAAGATTTCCACCAAATATATTTTTCCTTTTGAATTTTACATGGATGAAGAATTTAAGAGGGTTTTTGGAGATTATTCCAGTTATGAAAGCTCAGGTCTTCCAAAGATCATAGATGGTTTTTTACTATATGAAAGCATTTATCATTCTGCTAAGCTTGAAATTGTAAGTGTAGAAGGTGATTATCTGACTTGTCAGGTAGATTTCGGTTTTGAAGATGTTCCTAATTTTTCTAAACCGCTTAAAGATTTGCCTCTTGAAAAATATCCAGTCGAAAATATCCACACATTTGCTGCCGAAATTTGTTCGAAAAAATATCCGCAGACTAATTTTAATTTTCCAAGACTGTACAATGCACAATTTTCACCGGATGATGAGTTGTGGGACGCATACAACGGCTTTTATAATGATCTGAATGATGATGGCTCAGCAATGCGGAATAATTACATTACAGACGATGGCATTATTTACAATCAAAATATCATTCATCCAATGCCTCACACATTATATTTGCTAAAGGCTGGATTTGCTGATGCTAATCATCAATTGGCTGGAGATATTCTGACCGAACCTCTTCTAGAACATCAATGGGTATTCTCTGGGACTGAATATTTTAGTAGATTGACATTGCGTAAACTTGGACTATCTATTTCGGTAATGGAATATTTATATAGGTACAAGAAAAAATTATATAAATATCCGTATGGATACTATTGGAAACAAGTTGCTATTCCTAAGCCTGGAAATTACAAAATGATTGCACGTATAATGCTTGCAAATCATAAATCAGGTTTAGATAATACAGATATAAGGATAACTTTAAATGGCAGGCAATTGTTATATAGGTCTGCAACTAGTGAATTGATTTTTACTTTTGAAGCTGATATCACGACTGTCTCAGAAAATGAAATTGTTGAAGTTACAGGACATAGGTCTTTTGGAGATGGTGACACTGAAAAATTAGTCGAAATGGATATAATTTCAAAAAACACTTATGTAAATGAAGATTCAGAGCCAGGAGAAGATAATGGTGTCATAACTAATCCAAATGAAATAGATCTTAGCCGAGCCGTTCCAGATATGCTATTTGGTGAGTACGTCAATCGATTAAGAATTTTTCTTAATTATGATATTGATATTGTAGGGAATATTGTCTACATGAATAGAGTAAAAAAATCTAAGTCTGCTAATATTAAAATATTACCCGAAAGGTTTTTAGAAATAAATCCTTTGCGTAATATTAATAACAAAAAATCTTTTGCATTTTTGATGCCTGGCTGGGAAAATGAAGAAAAACCAGATTCGGTTTATTACGACAGTACTGGTCTATCTGTAAATAAAAAGCCAGATGATGATACAGTGATTTATGAAACAAATACTTATGCACTTCCCGTATATGTAGCCAAACCTAGAGGTCCGATGACGGCTGTTGTCAAAAGCTACAGTTCAAATCTTCTCCAGTTGGTCAAATATGATGGCAAAACGGGAATACAGAATAATGCAAAAGCATCTCCGGAATTAACTTTTCCATCCTTGTTTTATAGCAATTGGGAAGATACATTGCGTGGTAGATTGGGCAGTACAGAATTTAATTGGGAATTCACGGCTGAAGATGATGAGATAGATTTCAAAATCAAAGATGAAATATTTTGCTATCAAAATAAACATCTTATAAAAGAGTGGGTTAAAGATTACTCGGAAAATTCCATTGAAGTAAGCATCATCACTGAAACTATTAATTAAAACTGATGATGTCAACATCGTCAAGAACTTCCTCATTTACGATATGCACATATTTTTGAGTATGTTCAATTTTTGCGTGGCCTAAAAGCATTTTAAGTCGAAAAACATCACCTTTGTTACGAATAAATGTAGTAGCAAAAGTGTGCCTCCCAACGTGCATCGTTATGTTTTTATTAATTTGACACACGTTGGCAATGTTTTTTAAGTGCATATTTATTTTTTGGTCAGATAATTTTTGCTCAAATAATTCGGTTCTGTATCCCACCATTCTGCGGGCTTCCGGATTCAATTTCATAAACTGTTGGCGATCGGTTTTGATAGAAGAAAAATTGAACCTGTCTTCTAAAATTTCTCTACGGGTTTTATTCTGAATATCCGAAATTCTTAAACCGGTATAGCAACTGAATAAAAAATAACCAAGTGGTAGAATGTGCGATGGATTAATTAAAACTACTTTCCCGTCTATCACCAATTCATCAAAATAATATTTAATCAATTGTTTCATTTCCAAAGGCTCCAAGTAGACTGTTTTTTTTGACTCCACGTTGACTTTGATATCATCAGGTCTTATGCTTAGTTTGATCCCTTTCTTTTCGGCGATTTTCAAATATACTTTTATGCATTTTAAATCACTATGATAAGTTATTTCGGAATTTTGTTTATAAAATTTGCGATACTTCAAAAAAAATTCTGGAGTGATTTTATGAAATGGAATTTCCTTTGAAAATGCTTCTAGTTTTTTCAATACGGAATTGTGATTTTTAATAGTTTGCTTCTTGTAAGGCTGTAATTTCAAATGATGGCGATAAAATGAGATGAAATCAAAATCAGGCGAAGCGCATTGGAATTCCTCAATCAAAGTACGAGCACTCAGCATTCTATCCTGTAACATATAAGCTGTTTTGATAGTAGTTAAACGCGCTTCAATGTTTTCAAGTATAAGATTGTATTGATCAGAATTATTGCTGGTTCGTAACCTTTGTTTTTTTTGATCCCAAAATTTTCTTGGAACATAAATCTCCGTTTTTAAGCGCACTCTTTCAGATTTATCTGCGCAATCTAAATATAATAATGATTTCCCATCCTTATCTACATAAGTTCTGAGGCTGAATCGATGGCGTGTAGTCACAAAAATAGTCTTTGTGTCGAATCTTGTGTCAAAAATAGAACGGTTTTGGATTTCGATAGTATTCATGTAGCTTTCTTTTTTAGAGAAGCATTACACAGCTAAATCCTTTATTGATGGGTGTTTTGAAACCAAAAAAAAAGACACACTATCTGCTATTTTATGTAGCTGTTGTGTATCTTTTCTTTATTCTGTACCCAGTGCCGGAATCGAACCGGCACATCTTTCGATACTAGAGTTTGAGTCTAGCGCGTCTACCAATTCCGCCAACTGGGCTGATGTTTGTTTTAAATTGGTGTGCAAATATAGGATTATTTTCTAATCGATGAAAACGAATTTTAATTATTTTTCTAAATAATTCGTAACCTTGTGTTAATCAGAAAAATATTTTTTCTAAAATTCTATTTCCAGTCCGTCATACGCCAAATGGATGTTGTCTGGAAGCTCATTTTCTACCTCCTCGTGGAAACCCAAGTGATGACTGATGTGGATCAAATAAGTTTTTTTTGGTTTCAATTCTTCAACCAATTCCAAAACTTGAGGCAAAATAAAATGCGAATGATGAGGTTCTGTTTTTCTAAGGCAATTAATAATGAAAAAATCCAGATTTTTTAGTTTCTCCTTTTCCTTATCATCAATTTTACTGGCGTCGGTGATGTAAGCCAGATTTTTAAATTTAAAACCAAGAATATTAATCTCAGAATGAATGATGTCAATAGGCTTTACTTCAACTTCACCAAAAAGTGTAAAATTCTCCTCAACTTCAAATAGATCAAAACTAGGTGCACCAGGATATTTATGCTCTCGGAAAGCGTACGGAAACCGATCTCTGATTTCTACCGCAACTCTGGAATTGCAATAAATGGGCATTGAAGTTTTATTTTTGAAAATCAACGGGCGCAAATCATCTAGTCCAATAATATGGTCATTATGTTCGTGTGTAATCAAAACCGCATCTATCTGTTCCTCGTTGTTGCTCAACATCTGCTGGCGAAAATCAGGTCCACAGTCGATTAAAATTTTCTTTCCAGAGTCAGAAGTGATGAGGGCAGAAGTGCGTAAACGCTTATCTTTTTGGTCTTTAGAAAGGCAAACCGGATGATGACTCCCGATAACAGGAATGCCTTGTGAAGTTCCGGTGCCCAAAAATTTTAAAAGCATTTTTATTATTGCTGTTATTTTGGTAAATTTACAAAATAAATCTAATTCTTCGTGATAAAGCCAAAACTTACCCCTAAGCAGAAAGCATTAGCCATCAATTTAGATTCATCCATCTACGGAACTTTTGCGGAGATTGGAGCGGGTCAGGAAACTGTGAGACACTTTTTCCGGGCTGGCGGTGCTTCTCAAACGATTGCAAAAGCGATGTCTGCTTATGATAAGGATTTTTCTGATGCCATCTACGGTACAGAAAACAAAAACCGATATGTTACCCAAAACCGACTGCGTAAAATGTTACGTTATGAAGTGGCTCTCATCGAGGAACGAATCCCAAGAGAGAAAAATCCAGGGAAAAAATTCTTTTCTTATGCCAATACGGTAACGACCATCAATTTTGATAAAACCTCAAAAGGACATGGATGGGTTGGTGTCAGGTTTCAAAATTCTGAAAACGAGGAGTATAATGAGATTATCATCCATGTAAAATTCAAGGAAACGAATCCGACTTTGCAGCAGGAAACGCTGGGAAGTCTGGGGGTGAATTTGATTTACGGTGCTTATTTTTATACAGACAATCCCAGAACTCTTGTAGAATCTTTGTACGATGACCTTTCTTTGGACAGATTGGAAATTGATATGATAGATTTCAGCGGACCGGCTTTCCAGTATGTGGATAACCGTTTGATGAGTCTTCAGCTCGTGAAACTGGGAATGACCGACGCTGTAATTTTCAATTCTCAAGGGAATAATATGTTGCCGGCAGATATTCTTTACAAGAAAAATATCTTCGCAGTAAGAGGTAGTTTCCGTCCTGTTACAAGGGTGAATATTGATATGTTTGAACACGGTCTGGATATGTTCAATCAGGACAATTCCTGCGATCACGATAATACGCAGATTCTTTTCGAAATTACAATTTCAAATCTGAGAGCTGCGGGTGATATTGATGAAAGAGATTTCCTGGATAGAGTCGATATCTTAGGAACGTTGGGTTATACCGTGATGATTTCCAATTTCTCAGAATATTACCGAATGGTAGATTATTTCTCCACATTTACCAATCAGCATATTGGCGTTGCAATGGGCGTAAACAATATGTTAGATGTTTTTGATGAGGAATATTACAAAAATCTTCCGGGCGGTATTTTGGAGGCTTTTGGTAAGTTTTTCAAGAAAGATATGCGAGTTTATCTTTATCCTTATAAAAATCCTGAAAACGGCGAATTGCTAACCTCGGAAAACCTCAAAGTTCAGGATAATCTGAAAGAATTATATAAATATTTTAAACTCAATAAAAGAATTGTAGATATTTCCAATTACAATCCAAAATTCTTAGAAATATATTCCAGAGAGATACTTAAAAAAATCGCTACCCACGAGTTGGGCTGGGAAGACGAGTTACCAAAAAGCGTGGCCGAAATGATAAAAGAACGTGGGATGTTCGGCTACAAACAACTAACTTTTGAAGGATTAAATTAACAACAATGGTAGAACTTAAAAAAAGACTTTCTGTAATTTTGGAAAGTCCGCAAGATACAAACGTAAAACTTCTGAAAATCTGTCAGTTACTCGATAAAGAAATCGATTATTACAATTGGACAGGTTTCTATTTCAAAAACGGGGACAAAGATGAGTTGGCACTTGGGCCTTATGTTGGTGCAGTTACAGACCACGTGATTATTCCTTTTGGGAAAGGGATTTGCGGTCAGGTAGCAGTTTCTGGCGAGACTTTCGTAGTTCCTGACGTTCATTCTCAGGATAATTATCTGTCTTGTTCCATTGATACAAAAGCCGAAATCGTGGTTCCGATCTTCAAAAACGGAGAAAATATTGGACAAATTGATATCGATTCTCACACTATCGATCCTTTCACCAAGGAAGATGAGGAAATGCTGAACTGGCTTTGCGAAGAGGTTGCGAAGATTTTGTAGAACAAATGAAATTTTTATTTCTCTTATTATTTCCAGTACTTATTATTGGTCAAAACGAAAATCTAAATTCTGGAAAACATAGTCTAGAAAGTAGACTTTTTGAAACAAAATGTGAGAAAAATAATTATGTTAGAATTCCTAATTCTCAAATTAAAGTTGAAAATAATAGAATCATTTTTGATAATGTCAGCACATTAGAATTTGATAATAATATTGATTCCAAGCTGAAAATAATTCTAATTAACGGTTTTTTAAATCCTTTTGGAATTAATAAAAGTTTTAATTTGAGAATTTCTGCTATCAAAGAATTATCATTGTTAAATTCAAATTTTAAAATTAAAAGATATAAGTTTTGGATTTTTTCAATTGCAGATAATAATGATGATACAATTTTAGCAAATCCTACTGAATATTATTTTGAGTTGCAAAATGAAAACGCACAGGCCAATACTACTTTCGAAGAGTTTATTTATAATGCAAAATTAACTTGTTTAATTAATCGGGGAATTATTTTATAATATATTTTTCAATTAAAAAAATCTTCTGATAACTCCCGATAATATTCCCCACACTGCGCGAGATGCGTCCCATACCAGGAAAATGCTTCGCCATCAACAATCATAATTTTCTGATTCACGCAAACTTTCTGAATCTCAGCGATGTGCTGCTCTTTAAAAGGAAATGGTTCGGAGGAAAGAAAAATCACATCCGCTTCCTTCAAATCTTCTAATTGGATTTCCGGATAGCGTCTCTGATTTTTAAATAAATTTTCAAATCCCAATTCTTCTATAATCCTCGAAATGAAAGTATCGCCACCAACGGTCATATAAGGATTTTTCCAAATCAAATATGCGACTTTCAAACGTTTTTTAGATTTAGGAATATCAAATGCTTTTTCAGTTTTAAAATTGAAAAATAGCGCTTTTTCCTCTTTTCCAAAAATGTGACCTAACTGTTTCAGTAAATTATAATTATCTTCCAAAGTCTCCACATTCGTGACCAAAACTTCGAAATCTTTCATCAATTCCTCAACTTGTTCTTTCACGTTTTCCTCTTTATTGGCAATGATGAGGTCTGGTTTTAGAGCTTTTATTTTCTCAATATTCAGATTCTTTGTTCCACCGATAATTTCGACGTCGTCTACTAAATTCTTTGGATGAATACAGAATTTCGTTCGACCGACAATTTCGTCAGTCGTTAAACCTAAATCAAACAACGTTTCCGTAATGGACGGAACCAGGGAAATTACTCTCATAAAAAAAACTCTCTCAAAAATAAGAATTTGTGAGAGAGCATTTATAATTTGTAATTATCAGTTGATAATTATTCTTTATCTTCTTTCTTAGACGCTTTTTTAGCAGCAGGTTTTTTAGCAGGCGTTTTTTCTTCTGTAGCTTCTTCTGTTTTGTCAGCAGTCTTTTTTGCAGCAGTCTTTTTTGCAGCGGGTTTTTTCTCTGTCTTTTCAGCTGCTTTTTCTTCAGTTTTATCTTCAACTTCTGCCACTTGTACAGCCGGAACTTCTGGTTTTACAAAACTGTCCGGTGTGATGTAACCTGCTTTGTGAAGCAAGTTGTACCATTGAGCCAATTTCTTGATATCAGATTCGTAAACTCTTTCCAAATCGTAATTAGGAAGAGATTCTGCCATAAAAGTTCTCAACTCTTCGCTAGAGGATTTATGGCTGATAGTAGATTTGTAATCGTATTTTTTAGCAATATTTTCAAACACTTCAAACAAAGGAACTTCTTTATCAAATGTGAACATCGCAATGTTATCAAGAAGACTCACTTGGCTGGAGTTGGAGATGCTTGCTTTTTTCTTTGTCGTAATATCCTCAACGATAAAACCATTTTTAAGTTGAGAAACCAATTTGAAAAGTCCCGGTTTTCCGGAGATTGAAATAATTTTTTCTAACTGCATTTTAATATTTTCTTTAGTAATTTTTTTATGTTTGTGAGAGGTTTTCGGTAAGAAATAAAAAGATACATCTTACTTCTGACTGAAAACTTCTATCTTATTTCGGAAACCTCATTTTATAACTCACGTTCACTTCACCATTCGCAATCTTCTGAAGTTTTCCTTTCACGATTTTTTTCTTCAATGCGCTCAGGTGATCTGTAAAAAGGATGCCTTCGATGTGATCATATTCGTGCTGAATAACCCGTGCTCTGATGTCTTGGAAGGTATCGGTGTGTTTCACGAAGTTCTCATCATAATATTCGATTTTGATGATCGATTTACGCTTCACATCCTCGCGAACTTCCGGGATGCTCAAACATCCTTCATTGAACTTCCATTCTTCGCCAGATTCTTCCAATATTTTGGCATTGATGAAAACTTTTTTACAATTTTTCAATTCCTCGGCGATGTCTTCATAATCCTCATCGTCTGCAAGCGGAGAAACATCGATAATAAAAAGACGAATATCCAACCCAATTTGCGGCGCTGCCAACCCAATTCCGTTGGCACCGTTCATTGTCTCGAACATATTTTCGATAAGCGTTTGCAACTCAGGATAATCTTTGTCAATCTCCTGTGCTTTTTTTCTCAAAACCGAGTCGCCAAAGGCTCTTATTGGTAGAATCATCTTTTTTGGTCTAAAAAATTTTGCAACAATATTGTTGCGCTTACTTTGTCAATCAATCCTTTTTCCTGTTTCTGTTTTTTGTTTTTTCCGCTTTGGCTTATGAAAAAAGAAGCCATTTTGGAAGTAAAACGTTCATCAAGACGATTAATTTTCTTCTCAGGAAATTCCTTTTCAAAAACTGAAATGAATTTCTGAATTTCAGTTTCGATATCAGAAGTATTGCCTTTCAAATCTGTGGGAAGTCCGATCACGATTTCTTCTACTGCATTTTCAGAGAAATAAGTTCTCAGAAAATCTACAAGTTTTGGAGTTTCTACTGTTGTCAGTCCGCTAGCAATAATTTGCATATCGTCTGTCACCGCGATTCCCGTTCTTGCTTTTCCATAGTCAATGGCCAGAATTTGTCCCATAAGTCTGCAAATTTACAAAAATTTTCAGCTTATGAAAATTAAAAAGCCCTGCAATCACAATGTCGGTCGCAAGGCTTTTTTATGACTAAATATGAATTGATCTTCATTTCATTTCCTCTACCAATTTTCTGATTCTTTCTATATATTTCCCATAAAAATGATTGAACCACCATTTTCCTATGAAGTATAAAAGAAATAACCCAAACAAAATACTGATGATAAATTTGACAGCCAACAATCCGTCTGTATATTCATGTGAGTAGGGAATAGATTCTGTTATAATGATAATTTCACAAACGAAAAACGGGACAAAACTCAGATAAAATGAAAGATAATATTGTTTATTTAGTTCGAACTGATGAAACAGATCTTTCAAAGAATCAAAAGTTCCTAAAGTCGGATTGCTGATTTCTTTGTATAGTTTAAAAAACTTGCTGAAGAAAAAAGCTGTGACAAGCGCCATAGAAGCAACCAAAACGTCTATGTAAAGTCTAAACCGGAAAGGTATCGGGAAAAACCAGATTACAATCAATATTATTGGTAGAAAAATGGCTGTCGTCCAAAATTCATAGCGCATATTTCTCCGAATCCTTTCCAAAGGATGGTGCATCTGTCTCTGTTTTTCTGGCGAAATCTCTGGTGTATCAGTGATGTCTTCTTTTTGCCAAAGTGATTTTATATTATCTAAGTCCATATTTTTGATAGTTGATAGTTGATAGTTGATAGTTGATAGTTGATAGTTGATAGTTGATAGTTGATAGTTGATAGTCGATGCTGTCTAAAAACCTTGTCAGGCTGATGCTCTTCGAAGCCCATTATAAAATTAACGCCTTCAGCTTTTCCTTGGCTCGATTCAGTTTTACTCTTGCGTTTCCTTCTGAGATTCCCATCTGTTCTGCCATGTCTTTTCCTGAGAAATCTTCCAGATAATAGAAAATCAAGGCTTTGTCAATTGGATTAAGCTTCTGAATACATTCATACATCAATTTCAGATTCTGCTCGTCTTCCAGGTTGTAATCTTCTTCTTTTATTTTGTAGAGTGTGACGTCTTCATTTTGGATAAAACTCCTTCGCTTCTCAGATTTGAGGAAAATAATGGCAGTGTTGAGCGCAATTCTGTACAGCCAAGTCGAGAATTCTGATTTTCCTTCGAAACTTGAATAGGACTTCCAAACCTGATAAACAATTTCCTGGAAAAGATCGTTCTGATCATCACGATTATCCATATACATCTTAGAAATCTTGAAGATGATTCCTTTGTGCTTATCGATTTTCGCCAAAAATTCTTTCTCAGATGACTGCATTATTATTTAACTGTGATATGTTAGTTATAAGAAATTAAAATTGTTACAAATAAGACATCATAAATCTTCAAAACAATTGATTAAAAAACCTAAACAAAAGATTTTAGTTCAACTAAAAGGATATCATAAAAAGTATTTTCATAGAAAATCTGACAATTTTGGATTCAAAAATTTCATAGTCAGTGGAATAAAATTATAGTCCGAAATTGCTTCAAAATTCGTAAATTTGAGGAAATTTTTATTCGAATTATAATCACAAAGATATGAGTCAATTTGATGTAACCGTTATCGGTTCTGGTCCTGGCGGATATGTAGCAGCCATTAGAGCTGCGCAATTAGGTTTCAAAACTGCAATTATTGAAAAATACTCAACGTTGGGCGGAACTTGTCTTAACGTAGGTTGTATACCGTCAAAAGCTTTGCTGGACAGTTCTGAGCATTTCGAAAAAGCAAAACACGAGTTTGCAGATTACGGAATCATCATCGATGAGCCAAAGGTAGATTTGGCAAAAATGATTGAGCGTAAAAATGGAGTAGTGGAGCAGACGACAAAGGGAATCAATTTCCTGATGGACAAAAATAAAATCACTGTTTTTGAAGGTCTTGGGAGCTTCGAATCTGCAACGCAAATCAAAGTGACGAAAAACGATGGTTCATCAGAAACTATCGATTCAAAATATACAATTATTGCAACAGGTTCTAAGCCATCAAGTTTGCCCTTCATTACTTTAGACAAAGAAAGAATCATCACTTCTACAGAAGCTTTGAATCTGAAAGAGATTCCTAAACATTTGGTAGTAATCGGCGGAGGAGTGATCGGTCTTGAGCTTGGTTCAGTTTATTTGAGATTAGGTTCTCAGGTTACGGTGGTTGAGTTTATGGACAAAATCATCCCAGGAATGGACGGTGCGCTTTCCAAAGAATTACAAAAAGTGCTTAGAAAACAAGGGATGAAATTTGAGCTTTCTACAGCAGTTTCAGCAGTAGAAAGAAATGGGGATTCTGTAAAAGTAACGGCTAAAAACAAAAAAGGCGAAGAAGTCAATTTTGAAGGTGATTATGTTTTGGTTTCTGTCGGAAGAAGACCATACACGGACGGACTTAGATTAGAAAACGCTGGTGTTGAACTGGACGAAAGAGGAAGAGTGAAAACCAATGACCATTTGCAGACTAATGTTTCTAATATCTACGCTATCGGTGATGTTATCAAAGGTGCAATGTTGGCTCACAAAGCGGAAGAAGAGGGAACTTTGGTGGCGGAGATTTTAGCTGGACAAAAGCCTCACATCAACTATAACTTGATTCCTGGCGTAGTTTATACTTGGCCAGAAGTTGCAGGCCGAGGGCGACGACTTCGGCGCCGAGTTCGGCGAACTGCATGGCGATGGCCGCGCCGATGCCGGAGCTGCCGCC
>JBCNLQ010000053.1:0-12545 GCA_039595375.1 Chryseobacterium sp. | reverse complement strand
AGCTTTCTACATGCTTATTTTACTATTAGTTTTCGAGCTTAAGCAGAGAGCAAACACCCAACTCAAACCTTAGCTTCTAAAGTTTTCGATCCCGATTCGAAGCCTTTCGGGACTTATTTCCGCATTACTATATCCCAGAATCAAACGCCGCAGAACAGAGCATTTGTGAGACATCTTGCTTCCTTACTATCTTCGGGAAAGCGCTTGAAACCTACTAAACTTCGGATTAAGCTGCAAGAGCGAACTCTTCGTTGCCAGTTAAAATTTTGTAGCAAGGGATTTAAGAGATCGCGCTACGGTTCTCTGCATGCTTACTTACCCATTGACCTTGCTGTCGAAACCAGTCAACCCCAATTTTAAAATAAGACAACAAATTTACACAAAAAAAGCAGTCAAACAAAATCGCTCATCACTTATAATTCATAATTGTTTGGGCGTATCCCTCGCCAAGCCTCTCCCTTAGCTCGGGTCGGGCTGTCCGTTGCAATCTTTTTGTCATTTTACATTACTTTACAAAAGACGCTTCGGTAGTGACAAAAAGGATTTCCACTACCATCCCTTACGCAGCTGCGCCAAATACAAAGTCTGTCAAGAACTAGAAATTTCCACTTCAAAACAATATTATCCAAAATGAAATCTGCAAAATCAAATAAATCTGCGAGAAATTTGAAAGCCTTTCCTAACCCAAGCGCCTTTTTGAACCTTAAAATATTTTCAATGAATAATAAAAACTCTTTGTGCACTTTGTGTTCCATATATTTCAAAATTAATTTAACAAAAACAAAAAGCTTAAATTCTAAAAATATCACAAAACAGGTTAAAGTCGGTTAAACTATTTATCGGAGTAACAGCAGCTCGCAGTATACAAAGGCATTAAGACTAATTTTGTACAAACTTCCGGCTATGAAAATAAAACTATTCTCGCTTCTCATCTTTCTTTGTTCGATCAAAATATTCTCCCAGTCAGATTATATTCTGGGAAGTATCACCAACGAAAGTGGTGACAAGCTGCCCTTCGCCAGCATTTATAACCTCAGAACAGACCAGATAGTTGTATCAGATAAGATGGGAAACTTTGTCATAGCTGCAAAACCATCAGATGAATTGAGAATAGTAAGAGGTGGTTACGAAAGAAAATCAGTGACCATCAATTCAGAAAGTTTTTTGAAAAGTTTGGAAGTTCAGTTGACAACCATTCCACAAGAAATAGAAGAAGTAAAACTAGCTTTCAAACCAAGTGGGATTTTGAAGAAAGACGTTACAAGACTCAATCCGCCACCGAAAATTGTCGCACTGAACAAAGCCATGAATGATTATATGCGAACGCCACTGAATGAAGTCATTCCAAGACCTGCAACACCATCAGCCTTCAAACAACCCAATTTGTCAGCGGGACAACTGTCGTTGCTCTCTATGGGGTCAGGTAGCAATGGTATTGTCAACGCTATTGGTGGCTTGATTAGCAAGACGAGTGGATCGCCAAAAACAACCGCCAATTATACAGAAAAACAAGAATTCTACAAGCGTGTGAAATCGACTATAGATATCGAGTATTACACACAATACGGTTTGGACGAATATGACTTCGATATCTTCCTGGCTTACGCAGATGAGCAAAAAAGTCTTTCAAAAAATTATAGAGGCAATTTTAACAAAGCGGCAATAGAGTTTAGCCTCAAAGAAGTTTTTTCGGAGTACATCAAGACGCATAAATTTTCTAAGAAGGTTTCTGAAGGTTAATAATTTTAACCACTTTCTCGTTTATTAATATAAGAGACAAAACTTGTTTTTGTTTTGTTTAGCTGTAAGTATTTTATAATTAGATTATTTTGGAGATGCTGTTTAATTTAATTTGAAGTGATTAATAGTTTTTCAGATAGACGTTTTCTCTCAAATTCCCTATTCATAGGTCTTTTAACATAATGTGGAAAACTTTTACACATGATTGTCAGTTTTTTGACTCATTTGCACATTTTGCCCTTTTATTTTCAGTCTTCAATCTCTACTTTTGTGTTACCGCTTTGGAGAAATATTGTAATTCTGTTAAGTACTAAACAATAGAAGATTACGTATTTTTCATCGTCACAAAATAAATTTAATACTTGATAAAACCGTCTGATAATGGGAATTTTTGAGAAAAGAGTAAACTATAAACCTTTTGAATATCCAGAAGTTTTACAATTCATAGAAGCTATCAACAAGTCTTTCTGGGTTCACTCAGAAGTAGATTTTACAGCAGACGTTCAGGATTTTCATTCTCAATTAGAACCACACGAAAAGAACGCCATAAAAAACGCATTGTTGGCCATTGCTCAGATCGAAGTGAATGTGAAAACTTTCTGGGGAAATCTCTACGATCATTTGCCAAAACCGGAGCTGAATGGTTTGGGAGCTACATTTGCCGAGTGCGAATTCCGCCATTCCGAAGCCTATTCCAGATTATTAGAAGTTTTGGGTTATAACGATGAGTTTCTGGACGTGGTAAATGTTCCTGCAGTAAAAAACAGAATAGAATATCTTGGGAAAATGCTAAAACATGCCAATTCTCAGGATCCTAAAGCCTACGTTTCTTCGTTGTTGCTTTTCAGTATTTTGATAGAAAATGTGTCATTGTTCAGTCAGTTTGCCATCGTTTTATCATTCACCAGGTTCAAAGGTTATATGAAGAACGTTTCCAATATCATCGCCTGGACGTCTGTAGATGAACAAATCCACGCCAACGGAGGGATTTATTTGATTAATAAAATCCGTGAAGAGCAACCGGATCTATTGACCGATGAAGATATAGAATCAATTTACGATTTGGTAGATGAATCTATAGAAATGGAATCTAACATTTTGGATTGGATTTTTGAATTAGGCGAATTGGACAAAATTTCTAAAAAGAATCTGCTCGATTTTATGAAATACAGAGTAGATGACTCATTGAAAAAAATAGGGATGAAAACCAGATATAATATTTCTGGTGAAGATTACAAACCGATGATTTGGTTCGAAGAAGAAGTGTTTGCCAATTCTATGGATGATTTCTTCGCAAAAAGACCAGTAGATTATACAAAACACGATAAATCAATCACTGCGAACGATTTGTTTTAAACAAGAAATCAAAATCCCATTCTCTGAAGAGGTGCTAAAAATTCGAAGAAAGTTTGGCGGAGAAGTTTACAGGACAATATATTGTTATTATAAACAATAACAAATACAGTTAGAAAGTGAAATTTCACTTTAAGATAAAAGAAAATTTTAAGAACCATTTTTAATTCTTGGAATTTTCTTTTTTATGTGAAAGCCGCAGAAATGGCGAAGCGCGCCCTGGCTTGAGTGGAGCTCTTTTTCTTTTTTTGTCCTTGGACTTTGCGAAGGGTGACAAAAAAAGAAAAAAGCGGGAACGGAAGACAGAAATAGGCGCCCAAATCTAAAAAGAAATGACTTGGCTAAAGTCAAAATTTATAAAACGATAAAACAAATTACCAAAATATAAAAGTTATGATGGACGAAAATATAGATATCTGGTGGCTCAACGAAGAGTCTGAGCAAATGCTAAACCGTGGCTACCTCCTGAAAGGCGAAACTGTGGAAGGCGCAATAGACAGAATTACGACCGCAGCGGCAAAACGACTGTACAAACCAGAATTGCAGCCTGCTTTCAAAGAGATGATTGTGAAAGGATGGATCAGCTTTTCGTCGCCAGTCTGGGCCAATATGGGAACGCAACGTGGTTTGCCGATTTCTTGTTTCAATGTTCACGTTCCGGATAATATAGAAGGTATCACGCACAAACTGGGCGAGGTGATTATGCAGACGAAAATAGGAGGTGGAACTTCTGGTTATTTTGGAGAATTGAGAAATAGAGGAACGGCAGTCACGGACAATGGAAAATCTTCTGGTGCGGTTTCTTTTATGAAATTATATGACACAGCGATGGATGTGGTGTCACAAGGTGGTGTGAGAAGAGGTGCTTTTGCGGCTTACCTAGACATAGACCACGGCGATATCGAAGAATTTTTGAGTATCAAAGATATTGGAAGTCCAATCCAAAATTTGTTTACAGGTGTTTGTGTTCCAGATTACTGGATGCAAGATATGATAGATGGTGATGCAGACAAGCGAAAAATCTGGGCTAGGGTTTTGGAAAGCCGTCAGCAGAAAGGTTTGCCTTATATCTTCTTCACAGATAATGTGAACCGAAACAAACCTCAGGTTTATAAAGATGCAGGATTGATGGTGAATGCGAGCAACCTTTGTTCCGAGATTATGTTGCCTTCTACAGCCAATGAATCTTTCATCTGCTGTCTGTCTTCTATGAATCTTGAACTTTATGATGAGTGGAAAGATACCAACGCTGTGAAATTGGCCATCTATTTCCTAGACGCGGTTTTATCCGAATTTATAGAAAAGACTGAAGGAAATTATTATTTGACATCTGCCAGAAATTTTGCGATGCGTCACAGAGCTTTAGGTTTAGGTGTTCTTGGATACCATTCATATTTGCAAAAAAATATGATTCCGTTCGAGAGTTTCGAGGCTACTCAGTTCAATGCGAGAGCGTTCCGACATATCAAAGAACAATCCGAAATAGCGTCCAGAGAATTGGCTAACATCTATGGTGAGCCAGAAATGCTGAAAGGCTATGGAATGAGAAATACAACGCTGATGGCTATCGCACCAACAACTTCTAGTTCTGCAATCCTTGGACAAACGTCTCCAGGAATTGAGCCATTTGCATCTAACTATTACAAAGCTGGTCTTGCCAAAGGAAACTTTATGCGCAAAAACAAATATTTGGCAAAATTGCTAGACGAGAAAGGTTTGGACAACGAGGAAACTTGGAGAACAATTATGCTGAATCACGGTTCTGTCCAGCATCTTGAAGGTTTGACCGACGATGAGAAAGCGGTTTTCAAAACCTTCCGGGAGATTTCTCCAATGGAGATTGTTTCTCAGGCTGCTCAAAGACAGCAATATATTGACCAGGCTCAGTCTCTCAACTTGCAAATCCCGTCTACAATGCCAGTGAAAGATGTGAACTATGTAATGATAGAAGCTTGGAAGAAAGGTGTTAAGACTTTATATTACCAAAGAAGTTCTTCAGTTTCCAAAGAATTGATGGTGAACTTTGTGACTTGCTCTGCTTGTGAAGCGTAATTGATTAAAGAATAAATAATTATAATTAAAACCACTTTGTTGCAAAACGAGGTGGTTTTTTATTTGAATTCAAAAATGATTTTCCTCCCTTCAGGGCCGGGAAAAAGAAAAACAGTTTAGAATTTTTGATTGGTATTAAACTGAATAGACAATAGCCCAAATTTGAACAAAAACATTTCCTAAACCCTCTAGGAAGTGATTTTGCTATAATTTCAAATTGAGTTTCCGCCCTTTAGAGTTGGGCAATGAAACTCAATTTGAAATTGTAATATTTCGAGTATTTAAATTGAGATGAAGTGAGTTAATTTAAATTTTATCTCTAAATAAATCAATTTAATTCTTAATTTTAAGAAAACATTGATGATGAAAAAATTAACTACAAATTATGATGAAGGAATGTGGAAAGGTGCTCCAGCTTCGAGTTTTGGTAAAGCAAAAGATTTAAGAAACAATGGAACCGAAGCGGAAAATTGCTTTGGAAAAAATTGAAAAATAACCAATTAGCAGGTTTTAAATTTCGTAGACAGCATCCCATAAGTTTATATATTGCAGATTTTTATTGTCACAAATTAAAACTGATAATTGAAATAGATGGAGGATATCATTTTACAAAAGAACAAATTCCAAAAGATGAAGAAAGAACTGAAATACTTGAATTTAATGGGATTAGAGTAATTCGGTTTTCTAATGATGAAGTTTTATTGAATATTGATACTGTTTTGAAAGAAATTGAAAAATATTTCCCTAAAAATTAAAATTTCATCAAAATCATTTCCCCGACCCTAAAGGGAGTGATTTTGATAAAATTTCGAATTGATTTTCCTCCATTTAGGGTTTGGGGCAAGAAAATCAATTTGAAATCCAACTCTTTTCCCTAACTTTAAACTTCCAACCATAAACTTTGAACTCCTATGAAATTCGGACAAGTCCCAGATCCTTCTCAAATCGATTTTACTCTACCTAAAGACCATCCTCAGACCAAATTCATTCTTGAGCAGAATAAAAAAGGTTTGGAAAATATCTCTATCGGTTGTGCAAAGTGGAACAAGACCGATCTCAAAGGCTTCTATCCAAAAGGAACAAAGGACGAATTGACTTATTATTCCACTCAATTTAATTCGATTGAATTGAATGCCACTTTCTACAGTATGCCAACCGCAGAACAAGTACAGACGTGGAAAGAAAAAACGCCGAAAGATTTCAAATTCTTCCCTAAGATTACCAACACCGTTTCCCATTTCCGAAGATTATTGAATATTACAGATGTCGTAACGCAGTTTGCTTCCGCTGTTTTGAACTTTGATGACAAGTTAGGAATGGTTTTCCTACAGCTTCACGATAATTTTAAGCCCAAAGATTACGAACGTTTGGAAAAGTTTGTACAGGATTGGCCCAAAGAAGTGCCATTGGCAATAGAACTTAGAAATACAGAATGGTTCACAGACCAAGAGGTTTTTAATACCGTTTGTGAGCTGTTTGAAATGAATAACATCACCAATATCATTGTCGATACCGCAGGGAGAAGAGATATGCTTCACATGCGACTCACGACTCCTGTTGCCTTTATACGATATGTTGGAGCCAATGCAGAAAGCGATTATGTGCGACTGGAAGATTGGCTGGAAAGACTGACCAAATGGAAAAAAGAAGGTTTGCAGAATCTCTATTTCTTTGTTCATCAAAATATCGAAAAAGCATCTCCATTATTATCATCGCATTTAATCCAAAAAATGAATGAGGAATGGGGAACTTCTATTCATATTCCAATAATGGCTTCCGAACAGCCAACTTTGTTTTAAATAAGATTCCCTTCGTGTTGAAGGGAATCATTATTTTATCTGATTAGAAAATAAAATTTAAGCCAAAAACTTAAGCTCTTTATCTTTAAAATTGTTATTCTCGACCAGTTTGTTCATCGCTTTCATTGTCTTCTTGCGAAGTTTGGCTAGGATACGGACATTTTTGTCCTCACTGTAATCGAAAATATCATCTTCAAAAGAAAACACATCACCTTTTTTGAAGTTGATATTGTTTTCTTTCAATTCTTTGAGAAGCATCAGATTGGTCATCACTTTCAGTGCAGTGCTTTCTGCAGCTTCCATGTGTTTCAGAGATTTCAGAAGTTCTTTTTTATATTTTTTCTTAGATTTCATATACAGAAATTTTTGGTTGAGATTCAGGATAATCGATTTTCAATTATTATGCCTTGCGGCGAATGTACAAATTTCGATTTCAATTTTAAAAATGTTAATCTCCGAAAGTTATAAAAATATCTTTGGAATTTCTTACTTTTGAGGAAAATAAATCTAAGAAATGCAAGACCCGATTTTTGACCTTATTGAAAAAGAAAGACAAAGACAAACACACGGAATTGAACTGATTGCTTCGGAGAATTTTGTTTCCGAAAACGTGATGAAAGCAATGGGCAGTGTGCTGACTAATAAATATGCAGAAGGTTATCCTGGCCGCAGATATTACGGCGGATGTGAAGTGGTAGATGAGGTAGAGCAATTGGCAATTGATAGAGCTAAGGAATTATTTGGAGTAGATTATGTGAATGTACAGCCGCATTCTGGTTCTCAGGCCAATGCAGCAATCTATCTTTCAATCCTGAAACCGGGCGATAAAGTGATGGGGATGGATCTTTCTATGGGTGGCCATCTCACACACGGTTCAGCGGTTAATTTTTCAGGAATTCAATATCAAGTTTGTTCGTACGGCGTTCAAAGAGAAACGGGGCTGATAGATTATGACCAAATGAGGGAAGTTGCACTCCGTGAAAAGCCAAAAATGCTGATTGCAGGATTTTCTGCTTATTCCAGAGATTTGGATTATGCCAAATTCCGGGAAGTGGCAGATGAAATTGGTGCAACGCTTTGGGCAGATATTGCGCACCCAGCAGGTTTGGTGGCAAAAGGTCTCCTGAACAATCCATTTGAACATTGCCACGTGGTAACAACTACGACTCATAAAACATTGCGAGGCCCAAGAGGAGGAATGATTATGATGGGTAAAGATTTTGAAAATACCTATGGCCACAAAACGCCAAAAGGAGAAACAAAATTGATGAGTGCAGTTTTGGATAGCGCAGTTTTTCCGGGGATTCAAGGTGGTCCGCTGGAACACGTGATTGGAGCAAAGGCGGTCGCATTTGCAGAAGCCATTGATTCCAGATTCGAAGTGTATGCTAAGCAAGTTAAGGCTAATGCTCAGGCTTTAGCAAAATCAATGGTAGATTTAGGTTTCGAAATCGTGAGTGGCGGAACTGATAACCACTTAATGTTAATCGATTTGAGAAACAAAAATGTCAACGGAAAAGAAACCGAAAAAGCTTTGGTAAAAGCCGATATCACTTGTAACAAAAATATGGTTCCTTTTGATGATAAGTCACCGTTTACCACATCCGGAATTCGTCTGGGGACGGCAGCCATTACCACAAGAGGCTTGAAAGAAAATGATATGGCAACGATTGCAGGCTTAATCTCTGAAGTGGTAAACGATATTAAGAACGAAGATAGATTAGCTTGCGTTAAAAAGAAGGTCAATGAATTGATGGAAGGTCACGAACTTTTTAATTATTAATAAAATATCAAACAGTACAATAAAGGAATGGACAACTTCGTTCATTCTTTTTTTGTTTTAAATAATTATTAAATTCAATCTATTATCTATCAGTCTATCATCTTTTCGTCTCTAATTAATGGAAAATAAATCTTACACTTTCGATGAAATTAAACAGAAATTGGTAAACTATTGTGTTTATCAGGACCGCTGTCATTCTGAGATAGAGCAGAAGATGAGAGATTTTCTATTGATTCCGGAAGCCAAAGATGAGATATTTCTTTATCTGATCAAAGAAAACTATTTGAATGAAGAGCGTTTTACCAGAAGTTATATTCGAGGGAAGTTCTACATCAAACATTGGGGCAGAAATAAGATTAGGATGAACCTCAAACAAAAAGGAATTACAGAAAAGCTTATTTCTAACAGTATGGATGAAATTGATGAAGATGACTATATAAAAAGTGTGAATAAAATTTATCAAGATTATTATTCTAAACAAAAAGGGCTGAAAGAATATCAGAAAAAAAGCAAGACAATCAAGCATCTGATGTCCAAAGGTTACGAGTATGACGTTATTTTGGAAGCATCTGATCAGGACTGAAAAATCTAGGTTAATTATAATTAATATGAAAATAATTAATAGTATTGAAAATATTTGTTAAAAATAAATAAAAAATCCTTAATTTCGTCCCAAATTTGAAGAACCAAAATACATGAAAAAGCTAGTTGTAATTTATTTTTTGTTAACAATTGTATCTGTTAATGCCCAATCTATAAAGTATGGAGTCGTTGCTAATGTACACAAAGGTTCGACAGCAAAGATACATGACAGGTCCAAAGGAAATTATGGTGTTGGAGTGGGTCTTTTTGCTGATTTTTCATTGGTGCCGAATGATATATATGACTCTGCGTGGTTGTATTTCTCACCACAATTGGAATTTAGTATGGAAGGAGAGAGAGCTCAGGCATTTAGCGACAAGGTGGCGGCTCAGCAGAGATACGATAATTATTACGTTGCAATGCCTTTGTATATCAAATATTTCTTGAAAAATCGTGGATACAAATCAGACATCTACTTTATGGCGGGTCCGAAATTGGAATACTTAGTTTCAAACAAAGTAGATGAGGCACAGGCTATATCTTATGCCAAAACACAAGGGTACTCTAGCTCACCGCAAGATATTGCTCTTGGTGCAAAGTCATTGAGTTCGATAGGCTTGGGCGATGAAATTGCAAAATTTGGCTATGGAGTATCAGTTGTAGCAGGTGTTAAAGTTGATGATAAGTGGAATGTTTTTTTAAGATTCGATAGAGGGCTTTCTAAAGTATATCCTGATTATGCCAAATATAGCTCTTACAACAGATTGTTGGCAATTGGTATTAATTATTATATTGGCGAAACAAACTAATTAAATTAATAAAACTGTATTAGATATTGTTTATCTTTGCAGTATTCTAATGAAAAAATCATTATTTTTTTTGCTAGTCGTTTTGCTGATGTCTTCTTGTAAGCCCAAGCAGAATATGATATATATGAGCAATAATAACTTCCAGCAGGAGGTATCGCAAGCCAGATATGAAGGATTACACATACAGGAAGGCGATATGCTGGAGATTATAGTTACAGCTTTGGATAATCTGGCAGTCAAACCTTTTAATAGAACCACAATGCAGAGTACTGGTGTGGAATCTGCTGGAGGAAGTTCGATGCGCTTAGGTGATAATCAGTATCAGGTCACTTCGGAAGGTTATATACCTTTTCCTGTTTTGGGAGATATCTATTGTAAAGGAATGACCAAGCAACAGCTTAAAGTAGAATTAGATAATAGACTGAAGCAGTATCTTATTGATCCTGTAGTTACTGTGAGGCATATCAATTTTAATATCAGCGTTTTGGGAGATGTCGGTAGTCCTGGTCAGAAATCAAGTACAACAGAAAAACTCAATCTTTTTCAGGCAATAGCGTTGGCAGGAGATTTAAGACCTTCCGCAAACCGAACCAATGTCAAATTAATTCGTTATTCCGAAGAATCCGGTAAAGATGTAACTTATAATCTTGACCTTTCAGAAGCATCCATTGTCAATTCTCCGTACTATTATCTTCAGCAGAATGATATTTTGTATGTAGAACCGGATAAGAATGCCCAGATCGCTGCCAATACAACCAATCCGAACAGAGGGCTTTTTCTGCAACTGATGGGCGTTGTACTCGGATTAGTAACTTTCGTGATAGCCTTATCTAGATAATCAATATGGAATTAATGGAGAGCCAGTCGGCTGTAAAAAAGAAAAAACTGAATATCAAAAAGGAGGTTTTCAAATACCTGCGTTATTGGTATTGGATTCTTCTCAGTATGCTGGTGTTTTTTGTAGGGGCAAAAATTTATTTGAGATACACAACGCCTCAATATTTGTCTAAGACGTCATTGCAATTTCCACAATCCAAATCAAAAACTGCTGAGTCTCTAGCAGATCTTGCCAATGGTGCTGGTAGGGAAGATGAGCTGCAAGGCGAGGCTACGGCAATCTTATCAAAGCCTATTTTAGCTAAAGTGGTGGATCAACTCAACCTTAATGTCAGTTTCTATGGGGTTGGAACTATAAAAGAAAATGAACTTTATACCTCTTCACCGGTAGAGGCGAAGATTGTTGAAATTCAAAATCCTAAATTTTCTTCAGCATCATACGTCATTTCGCCATCAGGCAATAATGCTTACACACTTTCAGAGGGACCTCTAAAGCAGGGCAAAAATACATTTCGCTTCGGGCAGATAGCCACATTACCTTTTGGTAAAGTCCTGATTAATATCAAAAGTGGAAGAAAATCTTTTGAACCCATCAAAGTGGTATTCAAGAGTACACAAAGTCTGGTGTCATCACTGGAAAGTAGTGTCGTGGTGGCATTACCCCCAAACAAAGGGTTGATGATGGACTTAAGTTTCACAGGTCCTGTTCCGTCGAAATCCGAAGATATACTTAATAGTATCACGGAACAATATAATATCGAGGGTCGCAAAGACAGAAATCTGGAAGCACAGAACACCCAGGATTTTATCAATGACAGGCTGGAGATCATTTCTCAGGATCTGTCTGGTATTGAGGGTGAAAAAGAATCTTTCAAACGGAGTAATGAAATCACAGACTTGGATACACAGGCAAACTTGGCGGTTACCAATGCCAACTCCAATACCACCCAGTTGATTGCCTATGCAACACAGCAGGATCTCGTTAATTCGATTTATAGCTTGACTTCATCAGAACGCTTGCTGCCGAGTAACATGGGGCTGTCAGCCGTTACAGAAGGTTACATAGCAAAGTATAATGATATGTTGCTGACAAAAAACAAAACGCTGAAACAAGCAACGGTTCAGAATCCATCCATTATACAGCTGAACAGAGACATATTGGAAATGCGCGATCTGATTCGTCAGAATTTGATGGAGTCAAAAGCAACCTTACAGATTCAGATATCACAGCTTCAAGGTCAGTTGAATCTCAACCGGGAAAAGATTTATAATTATCCGACCCAAGAGAAGGTTTTCCGAGGTATAGAGCGTCAGCAAAACCTGAAGGAGCAACTTTACTTATATCTCCTACAGAAGCGTGAAGAGAATGCCATCACATTGGCAGTCACAGCACCTAAGGCAAAGGTAATAAATCCGGCCTATACAGTCGGAATAGTAAAACCGGAAAAACAGACCATACTCCTTGGTGCGTTATTGTCAGGTTTGCTTCTTCCTCTTGTGATAATGTATATCAGGTATGCCTCGGATCATAAAATTTATACCAAAGACCAGATCCAGACCAGTATTTCCGACGCTTTGGTAATTGCTGAG
>JBCNLQ010000052.1:0-13569 GCA_039595375.1 Chryseobacterium sp. | reverse complement strand
GATAAGTGAGCTCACGCCTAGGTCGTGAGCTACTTTACTTATCCTCTCGCATATTAAAAATTACCAGTTTTCAGTTCGAGATTCTAAGCAATAGCTTCTATATTTCTTTGAAGTATCGCAAAGTTACTTTTCAATAACTTATTTTACAAATATAAAAACATTTCTTATAATATGTACTATAGCACATAATTTTTTTTAAAGTTTTTCATTCACTTTGATTTATGAATGAATCATTAGAGGAAATAGAAAGGTATGTTATAAAGCGTGTTAAAGAAATACGAGAATCAAAGGGCGTAACCCAAGAGGAACTCTCTCTTTCTATTGGGAAGAATATTGGATTTATTTCACAGATAGAAGCTCCGTCCAAAAAAGCGAAATATAATTTAATCCATTTAAATTTAATTGCAATAGCATTAGGATGCTCCATTAAGGAATTCCTTCCTAGTGAACCGATTCCAGACAAGAAATACGATATTAAAGAAATTAAGAGTAAAAAATCCTGACGTGCGTTGGGATTTTTGTTTTTAAAATGAGTTAGTGTTTGGTGGAGAGATTATATTAGTGATGGAAATGGGTTAAGAAATTTTAAAGTATTTGATAATGCTTGTTTAGAAATACGGTAGTATTTTGAGACTTTTGAAAAAATGATTTTTCAAATCGGAAGTTTTAAATTAATTTCTCAAAATCTCGTATCATTAAACAAAGTTTCATAAATTTACAAAGTATGAGTTTAATGTAACAAAATATGAAAATAGGATATGCCCGGGTTTCGACCAAAGATCAAAATTTGGATTTGCAAATTGAAGCTTTAGAAAAAGCAGGTTGTGAGAAAATTTATCAGGAGAAAATATCGGGTGCGACAAAGAATCGTCCCGAACTTGATAAAATGATTGAGCAATTCAGGGAAGGTGATGAATTGCATGTTTGGAGATTGGATAGATTAGGACGAAGTTTAAAAAACATTATTGATCTTGTCTTAAGTTTAAATGATAAAGGAATTATAATAAAAGGTCTTGTAGATGGTGTTGATACTTCAACGATTAATGGTCGTCTATTTTTAAACCTTATGGCTTCGTTGGCTGAGTATGAACGTGAGTTGATAAGAGAAAGAACCAATGCGGGTTTGCAAGCAGCTAGGGCAAGAGGTAGATTAGGAGGTAGACCAAAGGGTTACACTGCGGAAACAATTTCTAAACTGTTACTTCTACGCACTATATATAAAGATGTCACAAAACGTCCAGAAGATATTTATAAGCCTTTTGGATTGACTAGGGCTACCTTTTACCGGTATGCTAAAATTTTGGATAATCATACGGACGAAGAGATAAAAAATATGGGAATTAAAAAATAATATTTGTAATGAATTCGGTATAAATACGGATTGCCGTAAGCACGAAATATTTCTTATTATTACATTTGTGAGTTGATACCAAATCATAATTTAAAAAACAATCTGATTAGAGAATAAAAAAACAGATATGATTAAACATCTTTACGCATTTCTAATATCACTAACGTACAATTTTTTGTGTGGACAATCAATGGTTGGTTACACATATAATGAAGTTGTCAATAAATACAGCAATGAAAATATAAAACCAATGAATAGTATTTACATTGGTAATAATGAGATTAAATCTTTGATGTTGGAGAGAAATGATTACAGAGTAACATATACCTTTAATCAATCAAATATTTGTACTCAAAGTTTGATTTTAGTGAAAAATAAAAGAACACTTCAAGAATTTATAGATTTTTACAATGAGAGATATACTTACACAGGATCCGATAATTGGGCTAGTGAAAAAAATATTCTTTGTATAAAGTTATTTAATAAAGAAACTGTTCCAACTTTTCAAATTAAAGATTGTGGCAATTAACTTTAAAAAGCGAAATAATTGATCCTCGCAATGATTTTTGTTTAGGGGTTAGTTGAAAATTCTAGTAATGATGAATCTGATAAAAACAATTTTGCAGTTTTCAAAAATGATTACAATAGAATTTCAGTAAAAAGCTCTGCCAAAAAAGTAAGCTCTGAGGAGTTATATGATTTGTCTGGAAAACTGATTATTTTATTTACAACAAGTTTACTCTTGCAGTTTTTAAAACATATCAGTATTAGAGTAAAAAATGGGTAGAAAAACTAACAAAAGATGAATATTTATATTATAAATCATTAATGAAAAAATACCTAATTTTCTTTTCAGTTTCTGTCATTTCCTATGTAAACGCGCAGGAAATTACTGATCAGGAAACTTTCAAAAAGTGCAGGAAAGAATTTAGCAAAAAGATTTGTCTTTCAGATGAAGACAAAGATGGTGTTTTGTTTTATGTAGACCAATGCCCGAAAGAATCAGGTGCTGCAGAAAATAAAGGCTGTAACTGGCCGGATTCTGATGGAGACGGAATTTTAGATAAAGATGATGCGTGTTATACAGTTTCGGGATCGGAAGAAAATAATGGCTGTCCATTGTATGTCTTCAAAAGAAAGTGGACTTTTCCTTAGATAGTGTTTTCCGTATTCAAATATAGTCGATAAAAACATTTTTTTTGCTTTTAAAGAAAAAAAAAATCATATTTGGACTAGTTTAGTTTTGTAATATTCTCTTTTTCTTCTTTTCAAAGTTTCAGATTTTATCTGCTGTCTTATTTTGAGGACTTCATCCGCCCTTCCAAAGTAGACATCTGCCGGGGTGAGATTCTGCAGGGATTCGTGGTAGCACTCGTTGTTATAGCGGTTCACAAACTCCTCCAAAGCCTTTTCCAGTTCCTCCGGGCTGTAGTAATGGTGCAGTTTCACCACATTTTTCATCGACCGGTGGTAGGGTTCAATCTTGCCTTGAGTCTGGGGATGTGCGGGTTTTCCGTGGATCTGCTTTATAGCGTGCCTGTCTTCAAGATAATTCTTCAGTTCATCGGCAACATAGCAGGAACCGTTGTCCGACAATAGTTTCGGGGTTTGTCCCTTTCTCAGGTTCGCCTTCTTTATTGCCGTATCCATCGTTCTTTGGACATCGTTCACTTTCATATTTCTGCAAAGTTCCCAGTGGACGATATAGCGACTAAAATCATCAATTACCGTGCTTAGATAGTACCAGCCCCAGCCCAGAATTTTGAAGTAGGTAAAATCCGTCTGCCACATTTTGTGTACAAAATTGGTTTTATCCTTAAATTCATTGGAGGCAGAAATCAGGATATGCGATGGCGCGGTTATCAGCCCTCTTTTCTTTAAAATCCGATAAACACTGGATTGGGCCGATGAAAAAAGTAAGAATCCCGAAAGAGGAATTTGTATTGGAGTTCTGACAACACATAATTCATATAGAAAAATCCGTCCTGCAAAAAAAAATATTGGCGGATTTTTTTATATGAACATTACTTCTATTATTTCTTTCTTAAGTATTTTGCTTTTCATTATATATAAACTAAAATATAAGTAGAAACAATAACGTATGTTACCTCGCCGCAATAAGAAATTCATTTAATTTTAATTTTAGATTTAGATTAGAAAAAAATATTCACAATATTATAAACTTTTACCTCTCCGCTTCACATCCCTTTTTAATTTTTTCAATCGCACTTTTCATATTCAGATTAAAGTGTTCCTTTTCCAATCGAACGGCCGGCGTCTGTCTTACCTCACAATCTGCAATACTGCACGATTCACAAGTTACACCAACGTTTATCGTTTTTAAAGTTGATGATTTAATGAAATTGATTTTCTTAATAGTTTGAGCATTCAGCAGAATTCCTAAACAATAACTTCGATTACTTCCATCCGAAAACGGGTTTTTTTGTGAAGTAGAAATCACCAAATAGCTGAATCCCTGATCTTTGTAATGAGAAATCTGGGCGTCCGTCAAAGTTTCATTTTCAGTTAAATCGTGTAGATTTTTTACAGCAATCCATCTTCTGCAGTAGTGTTCGTTGGTTGCATTTGCGTGTGGAGCTTGTTGATGGTTTAAATGTAACTCTTTTAAAATCTGAATTTTATCTGAATTTTTCTTTTTAACAAGGCATAAATAAAACAAATCTTTAATTCCCAATTCTGAAGAAAGTACATTCGTTAATCGGTAATAAAAAGTTTCCGGTGAATTGGTGAATTTCTCAATCAGACTTTCAAAATTTTGGGGGTTCCATTCATTCTGAAAGAAAAATTCTGAAGTTTTTCTAATGATTTTTTGTTTTGAAATCAATAATGCTCCGGCAAAATAAGAAGCATAAAAATTATTTAAAATTTCCTCAAAACTTCCAAAATCCAGCCAGGAGTATGTATTTGGACGATTTTTTAATTCCAAAACATTGAAGCCGATTTCTTTTGATAGAATAAATGTTTTTTGATCCCGTTCCAATTTTTTATTTAAAAGCAATAGTTTTTTTTCAGGAATAAAAAGCGAACGGAGATTGTCTAAAGTTCCATATTCTTCAAAATTTTCTGACTGAATTTTATAATTAAATTTTTCAGATAAGATATTTTCTAAAATATCCGACTGTAGATTTTTACCAATCTCTACTTTATTATCTTGCGCAAACTGTAATGCTTTATCTTCAATTTCAGGGAAATAATTGTCATACAATTCCTGAAACGAACGAAGAACAGCGAAGTAAAATCGTTCTTTTCCTAAATTATAATTCTGAGAAATTTCGATCAAAGCATTAATGAACGCAGTTACTTTTTTTGGTGCATCGCTGATAATACTTATCAAATTATTTTTATTGATTCCGAAAAGTTCCAAAGGGATTTCTTTGAAAAAATCCGATTGTAAAATTTCATTAAATGGAGCTAAACTTTTATCCAGTTTTGTCGATACTAAATCATCAAAAGTGCAGTTCAGTGATTCTGAAAGCTGAATAATTTTATCGTGCTTCGGATATTTTTTGCCATTTTCAATTTCATTGAGGTAAGATTTAGACAATCCGGTCTTTGTAGCGAGATCCTGCAAAGACCAGTTTTTCTTTAGTCTTTGCTGTTTCAGTTTTAGCCCGAAAACCGTCTTGATATAGTCACTTTCAGAATTCATAAGTCAAAGATAAATATTTGGAAGCGATTTTTCGCATAATAAATTTTAAAATAAATTTAGCGAACGTTCGCTGTATGTGAAAATTTTTATTTAGGTTTGTAATGTCGAATCAGAAAATCAATTGATTATGGAAACAAAGACTCAATTAAGAATTAAAGCTCAGCAACAGTTTGAAGAAATTTTTACTAATGATTTAGTTGATTTTTTGGTTGAGCTTCATCAGAACTTTAATGCTAAAAGATTAGAGCTTTTAGATGAAAGAGAAATTACACAGAAAGATTTCGATAAAGGAATTCTTCCAAAATTTCTTCCAGAAACCGAAGAAATCAGAACAGGAAATTGGGTTTGCAATCCACTTCCTGAAGATTTGCTGGATCGAAGAGTGGAAATTACTGGGCCAGTTGATCGAAAAATGATTATTAATGCTTTGAATTGTGGTGCTTCAACTTTTATGGCGGATTTTGAAGACAGCAATTCTCCAACCTGGAAAAACTGTATGGAAGGTCAAATCAATCTTTCGGATGCAATCAATAGAAGAATTGATTTTACAAATGAGCAGGGAAAATCATACCAATTAAATGAAGAAATGGCTGTTCTGCTAGTTCGTCCAAGAGGTTTGCATTTGAATGAAAAACATATTGAAATCAATGATGAACAAACTTCCGCTTCATTAATAGATTTTGGAATTTATTTTTTCAGAAACATAAAACAATTGATAGAAAACGGAAGTGCAACTTATTTTTATCTCCCCAAATTAGAACATTACAAAGAAGCACGCTGGTGGAATGACGTCTTTGTTTTTGCTCAAAACTATCTCGGAATTCCTCAGGGAACAATTAAAGCAACAGTTTTAATTGAAACTATTACTGCATCTTTTCAAATCGATGAAATTTTATTCGAATTAAAAGAACATAGTTCCGGTTTGAATTGTGGTCGATGGGATTATATTTTTTCATTCATTAAAAAATTCAGAAATCTTCCAGAATTTATTCTCCCTGATCGTGATCAGGTAACAATGACTTCACCTTTTATGAATGCATACTCAAAAAGAGTGATTGAAGTTTGTCATAAAAGAAATGTTCACGCGATTGGTGGAATGGCGGCGCAGATTCCTATTAAAAATGATTATGAAGCCAACAGTCAGGCTTTTGGAAAGGTCAGAAATGATAAAGAGCGTGAAGTGAAAAATGGTCACGATGGAACTTGGGTTGCTCATCCCGATTTGGTTTCTGTGGCGAAAGATATTTTCGACCAGTTTATGCCTGAGAAAAATCAAATCGATAAAAAGTTTGATTATCAAATTACAGAAAATGATTTACTGGAAATTCCAAAAGGAGAAATTACCGAACAGGGTGTCCGAAAAAATATCAACGTCGGAATTCTGTATATCGAATCTTGGTTAATGGGAGTAGGTGCAGCTGCGATTTATAATCTGATGGAAGATGCGGCAACTGCTGAAATTTCAAGGACTCAAGTTTGGCAATGGCTGAAAAATGAAGCATTTCTAAATGATGAAAGAAAACTGACCAGGGAAATGATTCTTCAATGGGAATTTGAAGAACTGGAAAGAATTGAAAAATATGTCGGTGAAGAATGTTTCAAAAACGGCAAATTTACTCTGGCAAAAGAACTTTTTAACGAATTGATTTTCTGTGAAAACTTTGTTGAATTTTTAACATTGAAAGCGTATCCGTTTATTTAAAATAGAATTAGAAATTTTTAATAAGAAAAGTTCTCGCACAAAATTTTTCCACATTTCAATTCGAATAGTTTCACTTGAAATCTCAGATCTCGCAACTTGAAGAAAATTTTAAACTCCAAATATTATGAAAACAAAACAGGAAAAAATTCAGGAATTAGAAAAAGACTGGCTGGATAATCCACGTTGGAATGGCGTGAAAAGACCTTACACAGCCGAAGATGTACTGAAACTTCGAGGTTCTTACCAATTAGATTATACGATTGCTACCGAAATGTCAAAGAAATTCTGGACAAAACTCAATTCTCAGGATTTTGTTGCCGGATTAGGAGCTTTAACTGGAAATCAAGCGGTTCAGGAAGTTGATGCGGGACTGGAAGCAATTTATCTTTCAGGTTGGCAAGTTGCAGCAGATGCTAATTTGTCTGGTGAAATGTATCCCGATCAATCTTTGTACCCAGCGAATTCAGTACCTTCTGTTGTGAAGAAAATTAATAATGCATTATTAAGGGCAGATCAAATTCAATCCGTAAACGGAGGTGGAGAAAAAGAATATTTAGTTCCAATAATCGCCGATGCAGAAGCAGGTTTTGGCGGAAATTTAAATGCTTATGAATTAATGAAGCAAATGATTGAGGCGGGAGCGGCAGCAGTACATTTTGAAGATCAGTTATCTTCTGCGAAAAAATGTGGGCATTTGGGTGGAAAAGTTTTGGTTCCGACTCAAGAAGCGGTTAATAAGCTAATATCGGCTCGTTTAGCAGCAGATGTTTTGGGAGTACCGACTGTAATTATTGCTAGAACAGATGCAGATGCGGCAGATTTGTTGACTTCAGATATTGATGACAGGGATAAAAAGTTTGTGACAGGGAAAAGAACTTCCGAAGGTTTCTATGTTGTGAAAAATGGTGTAGAGCAGGGAATTGACAGAGGTTTATCTTATGCTCCTTATGCCGATTTGATCTGGATGGAAACGTCAAATCCGGATCTGGAGATGGCAAGAAAATTTGCAGAAGGAATTCGTACAAAATTTCCAGATAAAATGTTGGCTTATAATTGTTCACCTTCTTTTAATTGGGCTGCAAAATTAAGTGTCGATGAAATGCTGAATTTCCGAGAAGAATTGGGAAAAATGGGTTACAAATTCCAGTTTATTACATTGGCTGGTTTTCATGCTTTGAATACTGCGATGTTTGAATTAGCTTTGGCATATAAAGAAAAAGGAATGGCAGGTTATTCTGAATTGCAGGAACGCGAATTTGCTTTGCAGAAGCAGGGTTTCAGAGCGGTAAAACATCAGTCTTTTGTTGGGACAGGATATTTTGATGAAATTCAAAATATTGTAACCAATGGTTCGGCAGCAACAGTGGCGATGAGAGATTCTACAGAAACAGCACAGTTTCATTAAAAATTTAATATTGGCAAATTTCATTGTATTTTTGCGTTTAACTATTCTTACAAAAAATCCATTATAATTAAATTTAATTGTTGCAATCTTCCTGTTTTGAGGAAGGTTTTTGTTTTGAATGTTCTATTGAGTAAATATTGAGAAATCTCAATTATAAAGATTGATTTTTTATAGTTAAATAGGTTTTATTCTCTCAAAATTACAACAAGATTAAAGATAAGATATTTCCTTTTATCAATTGAAGCTTTTAAAGCAAATAGGTGGGATTAGGGAGTTTTAGTACATAATATACGAATTTTGGTATATTTTTAAGGCTGCCTGTGGCTTTACATTTGTAGTACACTCTTGAAAATTATTGTTTTTATCTCAAAAAACAATGTGAATAATTAATCAAAAATCTGAATTATGGGTTTCATAGACAAAATCAAATTGACTGCCGAATTGGCAAAGGCGAATTTCAGTGAAGGTATTGATGATGGTTACGACCATTCCACTACATCTGCCGGCAAAAAAGGGTTACGCTCTGGGCGTGTATCTGAGTTAACGGCGATGGCAGACCTTAAACCGGGAGGTGCAGAAAACCTCAGGACCATAATGGAAATTGCAGGCGGAAACCTGAAAGGGGCAACCAAAGTAGGAACACTGCACGACCTGCGTATCGTTTTATTTGATAACGATACCAAGATTCTTTTCTGCACGGCTTATGATGGCGACTGGGATGCTTATATTGATGATTTCGCCACAAAAATTCCGCAGCTGATGGACATCATTTTCGGTAATGTGGAAGGCTGGCCGGGCATAAAAGACCCGAGTGTAAAACAGTTCATTCTAGACCATCAGATTACCGCGACCGGCTGGTATGTTGGTGTTCCGCATCTTACTGTAAATGATGTGAGGAGAAATGATAAAATCATTACCGGACTTAATAGGGCGATTGACGAAGCAAATAAAATCTAAGTATGGCATTGGAATTTTTAAAGCGGATATTCAATCCCAATAAAGTAGAAATTGAGCTGAACGAAATACAGGCCTTAATTCTCAGAAGCCGCCCTATTCCGTATTTCGGAACGGTGGCAATCATTGAAATCAAAGATGCTGTGGCAGCCAGACAAATGCTCCAAAAACTCTTGCCGATTGTGAGTTCTGCGGAAGACTGGCATAAGAATGAAGGGGCATCGGTTACGTTGACGTTCACTTATAAAGGTCTGGAAAAAATCGGCGTGCCTCAAGAGTCGCTTGAGACTTTCCCCGAATCCTTCAAGGAAGGAATGGCAGACCGCTCCCGTTTTCTATATGACATTGGTGTCAATGACCCCAAAAACTGGGAAAGGGTTTTTAAAAGGTCGCATATTCACATCGCTGCGGCGATTATCGCCAACAATGAAGAGGCGTGGAAAAGCAAGCTGGAGGAATTTCGGTCTAAATTGGCTGATAATAGAGGCATAGAAGTAATCTTGAGTCACAATTTCAGCGTATCTGAAGAGGTTAAAAATGTGTTCGGATTCAGAGACGGTATTAGCAACCCGGAAATTGAAGGCAGTGGGATAGAAGTTCCGGCTGGATTTGACCGCCCGCTTAAAGCAGGCGAATTTATACTGGGCTATCCTGGAGAAGCCGGCACCATAAAGCCGTTTCCACAGCCTGAAGTTTTAGGGAAGAACGGTTCTTTTATGGTTTTCAGAAAGTACCAGAGCCAAGTGGCGGAATTTAATCAGTTCGTTAAAGAAAATTCTTCTTCGCCGGAAGAGGGAGAGCTCTTGGCTGCTAAAATGGTAGGTCGCTGGCGAAGTGGTGCACCTTTGGTTTTAGCTCCCGAAAAGGATGATAAATCGCTAGGAGATGATATGCAAAAAAACAATGATTTTTCTTTCAAGAATGATGAGTACGGTAAAAAGTGTCCGTTCAGTTCGCATATCCGCAGGATGAACCCAAGAGATTCCAAATCTTTTGTTTTGGAGGATGAACGTTTGCACAGGATTATCAGAAAAAGTGTAACTTTTGGCGACATTGTTCCGCCGGAGGTAACCAAAAATGACGGTAAGGAACGTGGACAGTACTTTATTGGCATTAGTGCTGATGCAATGGGAACACTGGAATTTCTTCAAAAACAATGGGCAAACGATGGTAACGCCCAAAATCTGGGAACAGAAAAAGATCCTATGATCGGTGTACAGGACGAAGACGCACTGTTTTCTGCACCGGGAGAACCCCTCATCAAAAGATACCGTGGTTTGCAGACCTACAACATCGTGAAAGGCGGCGAATATTGTTTTATCCCAAGCATTTCTGCTCTAAAATGGATTAGCGAATTAAAATAAAAAAAAGCACTATGGAAGAATACATCAATTACAGTTACGAAGTGGAAGAAATTCCAGAAAATTTCGATGAGTATATTACCACCATTAATAACGATATCCGCGAATACATCAAAAATACGCCAAACCTAAGCAGGGCGACCCATCATACAAGAGATGCGCACGCCAATGGCTATGCAGTGCTGAAAGCAGAGGTTGAAATTTTGGATAATCTGCCCAAAGAACTGGCGCAGGGCATTTATGCGAAACCCGGAACACACCAGGCAGCAGTTCGCTTTTCCAATGGTTCGTCCAGAGTTTTGCCCGATAAACTAAGCGGTAATGCACAAGGATTTGCTTTAAAGATTTTTGGGATAGATGGCAAAAAATTATCTCCCGGAGAGGAAGATTCTCCCAATGTTGATTTTAACCTGATTAATAATCCCGTGTTTTTCTGTAACTCGGCAGAACATTATGTTTTCATTTCAAAGCTTTTTTTAAAGCTAAATGATTTCTTTGAAAAGGGAGCCTTGGGAAAATTGGAATTTGCCACACTTTGGGTCACCGAAAATAAAAAAGCATTTCCAAATTTTGAGGCTTTGAAGGAATTGGGCGCTCTTAAAACTTTTGAAAAAATCCCTTCCATCAACAGTTTTCTTTACGAATTTTATAGTATGGGAGCAGTTCGCCACGGTGATTATATCGCCAAAGTAAGAGTGATCCCAACTGAGCAGACCAAGAACGCCATCGCGGAAAAAAATATTGATCTAGACAGCGCAGAATGGCCTTACAGGAAAGGAATTATCAAAGAAATAGCCCAAAATGACCTTACGTTTGAGTTGCAAATACAACTTTGCAAAGACCTAAAAGAAATGCCTGTCAATGACCTTACAAAAGAATGGTCGCAGGAATTATCACCATTCCGTACGGTGGCAAAAATCACAATACCAAAACAAACGGTTCCTGAGGATGGTAATTTTGAAATTATGGAAAATCTGTCTTTTACACCGTTTAGAACCATCGAAGAGAATTCACCGATCGGGAATTTACAGCGTTCACGGCAGTCAGCGTATGTAACATCTTCAACCTCAAGACACGAACTAAACCACAAAAAACGTAAAGAACCAAAGAATTTGGAGGAAGCATTCAGTCCGGAGTTTTATCAATTATAATTGAAAATGAAGATTGCTGAGTCCTAGTTCCGTAAAGTTTATTACCAAAAATCAACCAAAATTATGAGCAAAATAAAAAATGTAACGGTAGCCGGAAGTGGTGTTTTAGGATTCCAAATTGCTTTTCAAACTGCAATTCACGGATTTGAAACCACTGTTTACGATATCAGTGATGAGGTGCTGGAAAAGGCGAAAGCGAAGTTCGAGAGCTTGGCCGAAAGTCATAAAAAGGATCTTGGCGCCACCGAACAACAAATTACAAAAGCTAGGGAAAGACTGCACTATTCGTCCGATTTGGCATTTGCTGTGAAAGATGCCGATCTTTTGATAGAAGCAGTGCCAGAAAATATTAGAATAAAAACGGAATTTTATAAGCAACTCTCTTCAATTGCACCGGAGAAAACCATTTTTGTAAGTAATTCATCCACCTTGTTACCAAGTCAGTTTGCAGAGGTGACAGGAAGGCCGGCTCAATATCTTAACCTGCATTTTGCCAATCAAATATGGTTGCGAAATACGGCGGAAATTATGCCACATCCAGGAACCGACGAAAAAATAACTGACGAAATTGTCGATTTTTCCAAGGCGATAGGGATGGTGCCTGTTTTGGTAAAAAAAGAAGTTCCAGGTTATGTGCTCAATTCTTTATTAAATCCATTTCTGAATGCCGGAATGCAGCTTTGGATTGGCGATTACGCTACGCCAGAAACCATAGACAAAACCTGGATGCTGGGAACAGGTTCGCCTTACGGACCAATGGCTTTGTATGATATTATCGGATTGACGACACCATACAATATTTACAAACTGCAAGTAGACAAGGGCAAAACAGATGATAAGATTGTGCTGGATAAACTTAGATCAACCTTCATCGACCAAAATAAACTGGGAATTTCTACTGGCGAAGGCTTTTACAAATATCCAAATCCTTCGTGGCAAAGTCCAGATTTTTTGAAAGTGCCGGAAGCCGATTTATCTAAAATCAGTATAAAAAATGTTGTGGTGGCTGGAAGTGGTGTTCTCGGTTTTCAGATTGCAGTGCAGTGCGCTTATTTCGGTTATAAAGTCACGGTTTATGATGTTAATGATGAAGCTTTAAGTAAGGCAAAAAAACGTTTTGATGTCTTGGCTGAAGAATATAAAAACTACCTGAAAGCTGATGAAGAAAAAATCGAAAATATCAAAAATAATCTCACTTATTCGACAGATCTGATGTCTTCTTTACAAGATGCTGATTTATTGATAGAAGCCGTACCGGAAAGCATCGATATCAAAAAAGATTTCTGGGAAAAAGCTTCTAAGCAAGCGCCGGAAAAAACCATTTTTGCGAGCAACTCATCCACACTTTTGCCGAGCAGATTAAGCACATTTACCAATCGTCCGGAAAAATTCATCCATTTACATTTTGCCAATCATATAATGGTTCGTAATACAGCAGAAATAATGGGTTCTGATCAAACCGACCCAATGGTTTATAACGAGATTGTAGAGTTTGCAAAATCCATTGCTATGCTTCCCGTGGAACTGAAGAAGGAAAAATCGGGCTACGTTCTCGATTCTTTGTTGATTCCGCTTTTGGTGGCTGGCCTTGCGCTGTGGGCGAATGACGTTGCCGATCCTGCAACCATCGATAAAACCTGGAGAATAGCAACAGGTGCCCCTTTTGGACCAATGGCTATTTTAGATTTGAATGGGATGAACACCAATTATAACATCTTAAAAGAAATCCCGGGAGAACTAACACAGAAAATAGCAGAAAAGCTAAAAACCGAACTTATCGACAAAGGAAAACTTGGTCAGCAATCCGGCGAAGGTTTTTACAAATATCCTGATCCGGAATGGCAAAGCAAAGATTTTTTAAAAGCTTGATAAATGCTAAATTTCCATTAAAAACGAAGTATTTTAATTATTAATCAATTATTTTTAATTAAAATACTTTTTTGTTTATGATATTTTTTCATAGAGCCAATCTTTT
>JBCNLQ010000051.1:0-16471 GCA_039595375.1 Chryseobacterium sp. | reverse complement strand
TTGTCGGTGGATTTTTGGTAGGTTTCGGAACCCGTTATGCAGGTGGTTGTACCAGCGGACACGCCATTATGGGATTGGCAAATCTGCAGTTACCATCACTTATTGCGACAATATGTTTTATGGCAGGCGGTTTTCTAATGGCGAATGTGATTTTGCCGATCATTCTTTCACTTTAATTTAAAAAAAATGGCAACAGAAAAAGATATACGTCATCAGGACAGCGTTTGTACCAACGAAAGTCATCTGACACACAAATGGTATTACAATGTGAAATACCTTTTGGTAGGAATTGTATTCGGGATTGTATTTGTAAAAGCAGAAATCATCAGCTGGTTCAGGATTCAGGAAATGTTCCGTCTGCAATCGTTTTTTATGTACGGTGTAATTGGAAGTGCAGTATTGACAGCGATGATTTCGGTTTTCATCATTAAAAAATTCAATATTAAAACAATTTATGGAGAGAAGATCTCTATCGCACCGAAAAAATTCAACAAAGGGCAAATCTATGGCGGACTAATTTTCGGTTTAGGCTGGGCAATTACCGGTGCTTGTCCTGGACCGCTTTTCGCACAGATCGGAACAGGTGCTTTGGCAGTTGCGGTTACTTTGCTCAGTGCCATTTTCGGAACCTGGGTCTATGGATATTTGAGGGATAAATTGCCGCATTAATTTTTCTTTTATGTAACAAAAGTAACGGTACAGCATTGCACAAAACTTGAAATTTGTACTATAAAATTTAGAAAGTATAACCCTAAAAAAATTATATTATGTTTTTTCAGCATATTTATGATAAGAGCCTTGCGCAGGCAAGTTATTTAATTGGATGTCAGGCAAAAGGTGAAGCCATTGTTATTGATGCCAAAAGAGATATCGATACCTATCTTCAGATTGCCAAAGAAAATAATCTGACAATCACACATATTACAGAAACCCACATTCACGCCGATTTTTTGTCGGGTTCCAGAGAACTTGCTGAAGTAACGGGAGCAGAAATGTACCTTTCGGATGAAGGTGGTGAAGATTGGCAATATCAGTTTCCACATATTGGATTATCGAATGGAGATACCATTAAAGTTGGAAATTTAACTATAAAAGTGATTCACACACCGGGACATACCCCGGAAAGCATCAGTTTTTTATTGACCGATCATCCTGCTACAGACGAACCGGTGATGATTTTCACAGGAGATTTTGTTTTCGTGGGCGATATTGGAAGACCCGATTTATTGGAAAAAGCGGCAGGAATTACAGGAACTCAGGAAAAAGGTGCGAAAGAAATGTATCATTCTGTTCAGGATTTCAGCAAATTGCCGGAGTTTATTCAGGTTTGGCCGGGACACGGTGCAGGTTCGGCTTGTGGAAAAGCTTTGGGCGCAGTTCCGAGTTCTACAGTGGGCTACGAAAAAATCAGAAACTGGGCTTTTCAATATGAAGAAGATGAGGAAGGTTTTGTAGAATATCTGTTGGAAGGACAGCCGGAACCTCCAAAATACTTCGCAATGATGAAGAAGCTCAACAAAGTGGAAAGACCTTTATTAACAGAAGTTCCGAAACATCCGAAACTTTCCAAAGAAGAATTTTTGAAAGCTTACCAAAGCGGTGTTAAAATTATAGACACGAGAAATAAAGCAGATTTTGCCCAAGGTTTTATACCCAACAGCATCAATATTCAGGGGAATAATTCGTTTTCCACCTGGATGGGATGGATCGTCAATTATTCAGAGCCGTTTATTTTAGTTGCAAAAGATGAACAAATGGAAGATCTTACCAGAAAACTGATGAGAATCGGGATGGATCAAATGATGGGCTATATTGATGATGTTGAGAATCTCGATATAGAATTGCAAACTACTGATATTATTGATATTGAAGAGTTTAGATCTTATCTTAACAGAGATGATATTCAGATATTGGATGTAAGAAATAAAACAGAATATGACGCAGGAAGTATTGAAAATGCTGAAAATGTGTTTGTGGGAACTTTGGAGGATAATCTGGATAAAATTTCCCGTGAAAAGCCAATTGTTATTCATTGCCAAAGCGGAGACAGAGCAGCGATTGCTTATTCTTTACTAAAGAAAAACGGTTTTCAGAAAGTGAAAAACTTCTCTGGTGGAATGAAAGAATGGATGGAAAAAGCAAACCCTGTAAAAAGTCGTTAATTATAAAAAATACTGATAGCTTTTGTTGATATTGATTACAAGCCATTCGATGCTTCCAACTGGAAAGTGCAAACTTCTAGTTTGGATGGCGAAATTCAATTAATTCCTGTATATTTCTCAATATAATTTTTAAAGACAGTCTGCAATTAACAATCTTTGTGTTTTTATTTAAGTGAAATCGAAGATTCGACGGAGTCAAACACATTTGCGAACTTAAAAACAGTTATAAGTAAAAAAAACTTTGCGGATTTTGCATTAAAAAATTATACAGAAACAGGTTAAATTAAATAGCATAATTAAATTATGAAACAAATCATATTAAAAACATTAGCATTGGGAACACTCCTTACATTCGGATTTTCAAATGCACAGAAAAAACCGAAAGTCGTCATAGATAATTTTTTCAACAACGAAAAAAGAGAAAATAAAGAAACCAAAGTCCTAGAATCTTGGCACTATACGTGGAATGATACAACAAACGGCGGATTTTCTATGTTGGGCGAACTTTTTCAAAAGCAAGGCGCAGAAATTGTAACTTTAGCAACAGCTCCTTCTGAAAAAGATTTGAAAAATGCGAATATTTACATCATCGTAGATCCAGATATCGACAAAGAAGCGTATGGTGGAAAAGCCAATCTGATAGATGATGAAACGATAAAAAATATCGAAAAATGGGTAAAAAATGGAGGTGTTCTAGTCCTTCTAAGCAACGATAATGGCAATTCTGAGTTTGAACATTTCAACAAACTGGCAGAAAAATTTGGTATTCATTTTAACGATGACAGCATCAACAGGCTGAAAGGCAGAGAGTTTGAGAAAGGTGCAGTGTACGTACAAACGGGAAATGAAGTTTTTTCAGAACTCAAGTTGTATATGAAAGAAGTTTGCACTGTATCTGTAAAAGCACCTGCGAAACCATTCTTATATGCTGAAAATAAGCCGATTGGCGCTATTGCAAAAGTAGGAAAAGGCACAGTGTTCGCGTTGGGCGACCCTTGGTGTTACAACGAATACATTGACGGAAAAAAACTTACCGAAGATTTTTCCAATTACGAAGGAACTGAAGACTGGGTAAAGTGGTTGTTGAAGCAGATTTCCAAAAAATAATTGAATATGTGCAATCGGTTGAACTTTGAAAATTGTTTCTCGCGCAGTTAAATCTGTCTTTACTGAATCTTGTCGATAGATTCCAAATCAATTGTTTGACTCTAATAAATAAAAAGAAACATTTTGTCATCAGCCAGATAATTCAGTTTGTATCGGTTATAATATCTGCCACAATAGAATTCGGAGAAACTATTAGATTTTCATAATGTTTTATAAAAGCAAGTTAGGAATATAGCTATATCTTTGCAGAGCCTTTATTAATTATAGAAAATCTCGGGATTTTTGAAAAAAAATAAATTATGAAAGACATTAGACTGATTGTCACAGATATGGACGGAACTTTTCTGAATTCTAAATATGAAGTAAGTCCGGATTTTCCTCAGCTTTACCAAGAATTAAAAAAGAAAAATATCCTTTTCGTTCCTGCAAGTGGAAGACAAATGCCGGGAATCACACAATATTTTTTAGAAAATGAGGATGAAATGGGTTTTATTGCGGAAAATGGTGGTTATGTTGTTTATAAAAACGAAGAATTATTTGTAGACAATTTAGCACACCAGTTTGTCATTGATATTATTAAAGCAATTCGAGCGATTCCCGGAGCAAGAGCTGTACTTTCTGCTAAGAAGAAAGCGTATTATGAAAGTGATGACGAGGAATTTGTCAATTATTTTACAAGGTATTATACAGAAAATCAAAAGGTTAATGATCTCACTTTGAATATTGACGATGATGCTTTCAAGATTGCTGTGTATCATCCGGAAGGTTCGGAAAAAAATATTTATCCTTACCTAAAACATTTTGAAAATGAAAATCTGGAAGTTGTTGTTTCTGGAAAATTTTGGGTGGATGTGATGAACCGTGATATAAATAAAGGTAAAGCTCTGGAAATTCTTCAGAAAAAACTGAATATTCTTCCGTCTCAAACAATGGTTTTTGGTGATTATATGAATGATATCCAAATGCTCAAAAATTCTAAATTTTCTTATGCGATGCAAAATGCGCATCCTTTGGTGAAACAAGCCGCAAATTTCGAAGCTGGTAGTAATGATAGTTTTGGAGTGGTAAAAGTAATCAAGTCATATTTAAAATCATAATTTTTTTCTGAATTTACTTCTGAAAAATAATTGATTATTAATCAACAAGCATTTACTGAAACAATTTTCAGAATGTGTAAATTTGTAACATAATTTCCAGCTTTTGAACAAAATCCTCATCATAGACGACGAAGAAAAAATCAGGACATTACTTTCCAGAATTGTAAGTTTGGAAGGTTTCGAAGTTTTTCAGGCTTCTGATTTAAAGAATGCAAAAAAGCGACTCGAAGTTTCGGAAATCGATGTTGTCATTAGCGATGTAAAACTTCCAGATGGAAGCGGTGTTGAGTTTTCGAAAATCATCAAAGACAAATTTCCATCCTTGGAAGTAATTCTCTTAACCGCATACGGCAATATTCCGGATGGTGTGCAGGCGATCAAAAACGGTGCTTTCGACTATATTACAAAAGGTGATGACAATAATAAAATCATTCCTTTGGTTTATAAAGCGCTGGAAAAGGTAGCCTTGAACACAAGAGTTCTACAGCTCGAAAAGCAACTTGACAATAAACAGTCTTTTGACAATGTCATCGGAAAATCGAAATTGATTCAATCCGCTATTGATTCGGCAAAAAAAGTTGCTGTCACAGATGCAACGGTTTTATTGAATGGAGAAACCGGAACAGGAAAAGAGGTTTTTGCTCAGGCTATTCACAATGCGAGCAAAAGAAATAAACAGAATTTTGTGGCAGTCAATTGCTCAGCTTTCAGCAAAGAATTGCTGGAAAACGAATTATTTGGTCACAGAGCAGGCGCGTTCACCGGCGCCATGAAAGACTCAAAAGGGATTTTTGAAGAAGCCAACAATGGAACCGTTTTTCTGGACGAGATAGGAGAGATGCCTCTGGATTTGCAGGCAAAAATACTCCGTGTTTTGGAATCTGGTGAGTTTCTGAAAGTCGGAGATAGCAAACCAACGAAAGTTAATGTTAGAATAATTGCCGCAACAAACAGAGATTTGCAGACAGAAATTGATAAAGGAAACTTCCGAGAGGACTTGTTTTATAGAATCAATATTTTCAATATCATTCTGCCTTCTTTACGTGATAGAACTTCTGATATTAAGGAATTAGCCAATTATTTTCTCATCAAATTTTCTCAAAAAGTCGGAAAAAAAATCACGTGTATTTCTGATGAATATCTTGATGTCCTGAAAAAGCATTCGTGGAAAGGAAACATCCGCGAGCTTAGAAATATCATTGAAAGAAGTGTCATTTTAGAAGACAGTAATGTTTTATCAATCGATAGTTTACCTTTCGATTTACAACAAGCACAGATTTCCCAGACAGCAAACAAAACCTTCTCTGCTTTCTCATTGGCAAGCTCAGAGAAAATCCATATTCAAAAAACATTAAACTATACCAAAGGTAACAAAGCTGAAGCAGCACGCTTGCTGGAAATCGGTATTGCAACCCTATATCGCAAAATAGAGGAATACAAAATATCATAAAATAATTATCATATTGAGAAAAAGCCTATCATTTTGATAGGCTTTTTTGTTGCTGAAAAATAAAATATAAATTTTAATCAATTGATTTGTAATGAATTATATAATTTTAATCATAAAGGGAATATAACTTGGCATTAGTGATTTAAAATAATCAAAAAATGAATCACACAGAAGCCATTCAGGAAATCATCAAGGTTGCTCCTGAATCTGAAAAAGAGTTCAAAGAAATCTACAAGACCAAAAATTCCTTTATGGTCATCAACGTTTTCACAAAACAAATCCAGAAACTGATACAAAGGAAAGACAAAATCATCCTTATCAATTGTCTTAACAAGATGAACGAGATCTACAGGAAAGGCGACCAAACCTTGAAAAATGCTGTAGAATCTATCTTCATTTATTCATTGGACAGTATGATGTTCTCCTGTGATAGAATCTACAAAAATCTCATTTTCGAAAAAATCCCCGCGGGTTTGCAGAAGGCTTATTTCCGTCAGGTTTACAAATCCGGATTATAATTTTCAAAAACAATGAAAAACAAACACCAAGGAGATTGGGAACTTTGGAAAGCTTCCAACTCCAGACACCAGTTTCAGATTCTAGCCATTAATATCGCTGTGATTCTTGGTGTTTTTGTAGTCGCTGCAATTATTCAATTTTCATAAACATTAAACAATGACAACCATTTTAATCGCTACGGGATTGGCTCTTTTTGCCGTCCTTTTTCTAACTGTCAAATACTTCGAAAAAATATGACAATACTATTCATCATCGCACTCGCTGTATTCGGATATATGTGTTACGTGCTCGTAAAACCGGAGAACTTTTAAAAAAGTGAAAAGTTTACGGTAAAAAGTTAGCAGTTCTTTTTCTTCTTTTTACCTCTGACTTCTCACTTCTAACTCATAACAAATAAAAAAAATGAACTCAGAAATTTTAGGAATTATATTAATGTTCGTTCTCGCCGTATCATTTGCGATACCGCTGGGAAGATACATTGGTAAATTGTTCAGCAAAGAAAAAACTTGGCTGGACAAAATTTTAAACCCAATAGACCAACTTTTCTACAAACTTTCGGGCATCAACCCGGAAAAGGAAATGAACTGGAAACAGCATCTTTTGTCATTATTGACCATCAATTTAGTTTGGTTTTTAGTAGCGATGTTCGTATTCACCAATATGAGCTGGCTTCCAATGAATCCGGACAACAATCCATCGATGAGCGGTGATCTGGCCTTTAATACGGCTGTCAGTTTTATCTGTAATACCAATCTTCAGCATTATTCAGGCGAAACCGGAATGTCATATCTCGGTCAATTGATTCTGATGCTTTGGCAATTTGTAAGTGCAGGTTGCGGAATGGCAGCCGCAGCTGTCGTTTTCATAGCAATGAAAGAAAGAAGTACTGATAAGCTTGGAAATTTTTATTTCTTTTTTGTAAGAAGTTGTACTCGGATCCTGTTTCCCATTGCTGTTTTGGTAGCTTCTTTATTGGCATTTAACGGGACACCAATGACTTTTGAGGGTAAAGATTCCATTGCCAATCTACAAGGCGATAAAGTAGATGTGAGCCGTGGTCCGGTTGCGGCATTTGTTGCGATAAAACATTTGGGAACTAACGGTGGTGGATTTTTTGGTCCCAACTCAGCGCATCCATTTGAAAATCCCAATTATTTTACCAATATCCTAGAAATGGTTACCCAAATGTTGATTCCATTGGCAATGATTTTTGCAATGGGTTATATACTGAAAAGAAGAAAACTGGCCTGGACGATTTTTGGAGTGATGACCATCGGATTCTTACTTCTAACCATTCCAACAGTCATTTCAGAAACTAATGGGAATCCAGCGATTTCAAATATGGGAATTGCGCAGACGATGGGAAATATGGAAGGCAAAGAAATCAGATTTGGTTCTGCAGCTTCTGCTTACTGGAGCATAGCAACCACGGTTATTTCGACAGGAAGTGTCAACTCTATGCACGACAGTTTTATGCCAATCAGCGGGATGAATCAAATGCTAGGAATGATGGTCAACTGTTTCTACGGCGGTGTCGGTGTCGGATTTCTTAATTTCTATATCTTCATCATCCTTGCTGTTTTCATCAGTGGATTGATGGTAGGCAGAACACCGGAATTCCTCGGCAAAAAAATAGAGGCGAAAGAAATGAAAATCGCAATGATGATCGCATTGCTTCACCCATTTTTGATTCTTGCAGGAACAGCGATTGCCAGTTATACTTTTGCCAATGATCCAGAAGCTTACGCAAGTTGGCTAAACAATCCTGGTTTCCACGGTTTCAGCGAGATGCTTTACGAATTCACTTCTTCAAGTGCCAATAACGGCAGTGGTTTCGAAGGGCTTGGCGACAATACACCATTCTGGAATATCGCCTGTGGAATTGTAATGCTAATGGCGAGATTTCTCCCAATCATAGGACCAGTCGCTATCGCAGGAAGTTTAGCGGCTAAAAAATACATTCCGGAAAGTGCAGGAACCTTGAAAACTGATACTTCGACATTTGGATTGATGATCTTCGCTGTCATTGCATTAGTTGCGGCATTGTCATTCTTTCCAGCATTGGCGCTAGGTCCGATTGCAGAATATTTTTCACTTTAATTTTTATTGATAATGAAAGGAAATAACAACAATTTGTTTCAAAAAGAACTCGTAGACGAAGCCTTGAAACAATCATTTATAAAACTAAATCCAGTCAAAATGTTCCGAAATCCCGTGATGTTTATGGTTTGGGTGGGAACTCTTGTCATGGCTGGCGTTTGCATCTGGATTGCAATGGGCGAACAAAATCAGGGAAGTTTGGCTTACAATGTTATCGTGACAGTGGTACTTTTCATCACGTTGCTTTTTGCCAATTTTGCCGAAGCTATCGCCGAAGCAAGAGGAAAAGCGCAAGCAGATTCACTCAGAAAAACCAGAGAAGAAACGCCCGCTAAAATGGTAAAAAGTGAGATATTGAGTGTAAAAAGTCTTTTCGATTTGCAACCTTCTGACTTTTCACTGATAACTTCTAATTCTCTAAAAAAAGGCGACGTGTTTCTATGTGAGCCTGGCGATATAATTCCTTCTGATGGAGAAATTATCGAAGGTCTTGCTACCATTGATGAAAGTGCCATCACAGGAGAAAGTGCTCCGGTAATACGAGAGTCCGGTGGCGACAAAAGCAGTGTAACAGGTGGAACAAAAGTGCTTTCTGATAGAATAAAAGTCAAAGTAACCACAGAACCTGGCGAAAGTTTTCTGGATAAGATGATTGCTTTGGTAGAAGGTGCTTCCAGACAAAAAACACCCAACGAAATTGCTTTGACCATTTTGTTGGCAGGATTCACGTTAGTATTCATCATCGTAACCGTTACTTTGAAACCCTTTGGAGATTATGCGCACACACCAATCACAATTGCTGCTTTCATCTCATTATTTGTTTGCTTGATTCCAACTACGATTGGCGGATTATTGTCAGCCATCGGAATTGCCGGAATGGACAGAGCTTTGCGAGCCAACGTAATCACAAAAAGTGGAAAAGCCGTTGAAACTGCTGGAGATGTGGATGTTCTTTTGTTAGATAAAACAGGAACTATAACTATTGGAAACAGAAAAGCAACTCACTTTCATTTGGCTAACGGAATTAATGAACAAGATTTCACGAAAGCTGTTGTATTAAGTTCAATGTCAGACGAAACGCCGGAAGGGAAATCCATCATTGAATTGGCTTGTGTTAATCCTTTAAGTTATGAAATCAACAATTCGGAGTTCATCAAGTTTACAGCAGAAACCAGAAGTTCGGGGATCAACTATGACAACGTTAGAATTAGAAAAGGTGCTTCTGACGCCATTCGAAATTTGGTAGAAAAAGCAGGAAATCAATTCCCGAATGAAACAGAACAAGCTGTGAAGAATATTTCGAGCAACGGAGGAACGCCTTTGGTGGTTTCGGAAAACGAAAAAGTTTTAGGCGTTGTAGAACTTCAGGATATCATCAAGCCAGGCATTCAGGAACGTTTTGAGCGCTTAAGAAAAATGGGAATCAAAACTGTGATGGTAACCGGAGACAATCCATTAACCGCCAGATACATCGCTGAAAAAGCAGGCGTGGATGATTTTATCGCAGAAGCCAAACCGGAAGACAAGATGAACTACATCAAAAAAGAACAATCCGAAGGTCGTTTGGTTGCAATGATGGGCGACGGAACCAATGATGCTCCAGCACTTGCACAAGCCGATGTCGGCGTAGCAATGAACAGTGGAACTCAGGCCGCGAAAGAAGCCGGAAATATGGTGGATCTAGACAACGATCCAACCAAACTGATTGAAATTGTTGAAATTGGAAAACAGCTTTTGATGACCAGAGGAACTTTGACAACGTTTAGTATTGCCAACGATGTTGCGAAATATTTTGCGATTGTTCCCGCCTTGTTCATAGCATCGATTCCAGCACTCCAAGGTCTCAATATTATGAATTTGCATTCACCGGAAACTGCTATTCTATCGGCAGTCATCTTCAATGCGATTATCATTCCGATGTTGATTCCGCTGGCTCTGAAAGGCGTTGCCTATAAACCAATTGGCGCCAGTGCATTGCTTAGAAGAAACCTTTTGATTTATGGTCTGGGAGGTGTTTTGATTCCTTTCATCGGGATAAAAATTATTGACCTTTTGGTGTCATTGTTCTTTTAGGCTAGAAGTGAGATGTAAGCAGTGAAAAGTATTGAGTTTTTGCATTTAGGTTTTAGTCAAATAGTATAAAATAAAACAATATTCTCACTGCTAATCACTCCTCAACCATCCATCATTTACCATCCATCATTTAACATCTAACTTTGAATATCTAACAAAAAAAATCATAATGAAACAAAATATTTTACCAGCCATCAGACTCACAGCAGTTTGCTTAGTTTTTTTTGCTGGATTTTACACTTTAATCATTTTTGGAATCGCACAATTTTCTCCAAACAACGGGAAAGGCGAAATCATGAGTTTCAACAATAAAAAATATTACGCTAATGTTGGTCAAGCCTTTACTGAAGACCAATATTTCTGGTCGCGTCCATCGGCTGTAGATTACAATGCTGCAGGTGCTGCAGGAAGCAACAAAGGACCAAATAATCCTGATTATCTGAACACTGTTAAGGAAAGAATCGACAATTTTGTAAAACATAATCCGGACGTGAAAAAATCAGAAATTCCTTCCGACCTTGTCACAGCGAGTGGAAGCGGACTGGATCCGAATATTTCTGTTCAAGCGGCTAATGTTCAAGCTAAACGAATTGCAAAAATTAGAAATCTTAATGAAAATCAAATAGAAAAATTAATCACATCCAATATAGAAAAACCTTTTCTGGGAATCTTCGGAACTGAAAAAATTAATGTTCTGAAATTGAATATTGCATTAGATGATTTGAAAAAATATTAAAAATTAAAGAATGAAAACAAATATAAAACTCGCATTTTCTATGCTTGGAATCTCTGCCTTTCTTTTTGCGCAGGAAGAAAAAAAACCACTTACAGTCTCTGGTTACGCCGAAGTTTATTATCAGTTTGATGCTAATAATCCTGAAAATAATTTGCGTCCGTCATTTATTTACAGCCACAACAGAAACAATGAAGTTAATCTGAATCTCGGTTTTATCAAAGCCAATTATGAAACCGAAAAACTCCGCGCCAATCTCTCGTTAGCAACCGGAACTTATATGAATGCTAATTATTCGGCAGAATCAGGCGTTTTGAAAAATATCTACGAAGCCAACGTTGGCGTGAAAATCTCTAAATCAAAAAATCTGTGGATTGATGCCGGAATTTTGCCATCACACATCGGATTCGAAAGTGCAGTAAGTAAAGATTGTTGGGCTTTGACGAGAAGTCTGCAGGCGGAAAATTCGCCGTACTTTGAAAGTGGCGCCAAGATTTCTTACACCAGTAATTCAGGGAAATGGTTTTTGAGCGGTTTGGTGCTGAATGGCTGGCAGAGAATCCAACGAGTGGATGGCAATTCTACTGTAGCTTTCGGTCATCAATTAACTTATAAACCGAATGAGAAAATCACTTTGAACAGCAGTTCATTCATCGGAAATGATAAACCAGACAGCATAAGACAAATGCGATATTTTCATAATTTCTACGGCATTTTTCAATTGACAGAAAAATTCGCTTTGACAACAGGTTTTGATATCGGTGCAGAGCAAAAAGAGAAAGGAAGTGACCAATATAATGCGTGGTATTCGCCAGTATTGATTGCGAAATTCAGTCCGACCGAAAAGCTAAGTTTTGCTGTGAGAGGCGAGTATTACCAAGATAAAAAAGGCGTCATCATTGCGACTGGAACGGATAATGGTTTTCAAACGTTTGGCTATTCTCTTAATGCCGATTATTGGATTCTACCGAATTTGGTTTGGCGAACAGAGGTCAAAAATCTGAACAGCAAAGACCAGATTTTCTTGAATAGGGATGAAGTTTTGCAAAAGAATAATTTCTCGGCTGTAACTTCATTAGCCGTTAGTTTTTAATTAGTAAAAAGTAAAAGGTTAAAAGTAAAAGGTTAAGAGTGAAAGATGAAAAATGGTACGAGCTAACTGCAATAAAACACTTTTTACCTTTCACTTTTCACTTATTACCACAAAAAAATATATGGATGAGAAAAAATCTGCGCAGGATTTCCTCGATTTAATCAAAAAATCAAGACGGGGAAAATTCAAAATCTACATCGGTATGAGTGCGGGTGTAGGAAAAACCTACCGAATGTTGCAGGAAGCGCATACACTCTTGGCAAACGGTATCGATGTGAAAATCGGCTACATCGAAACGCATCACCGAAAAGAAACACACGCTTTGCTGGACGGACTTCCTATAATTCCTAGAAGAACTTTGTTTTATAAAGGAAAAGAACTAGATGAGTTGGATGTTCACGCGGTCATTAATCTACGGCCGGAAGTTGTGATTGTGGATGAGTTGGCGCATAGCAATATCGAAGGAAGCAAAAACGAAAAACGCTGGCAGGATGTGATGGAGATTCTGGAATCTGGTATCAATGTCATCAGCGCTGTCAACATTCAGCATATCGAAAGTCTGAATGAAGATGTGAAGGAAATTACCAATATCGAGGTCAAAGAAAGAATTCCAGACAGCGTTTTGGGACAGGCTGATGAGGTCGTCAATATCGATTTGACGGCAGAAGAACTGATTGATAGATTGAAGGCGGGGAAAATCTATGACCAGTCCAAGGTCAATTCTGCGCTAAGCAATTTTTTCAAAAGTGAAAATATTCTTCAATTACGAGAATTGGCTCTGAAAGAAGTAGCATCACAAGTGCAGCGAAAAGTAGAATCCGAAGTTTCCTCCATCAAAAATATAAAGAAAGATAAGTTTTTGGCCTGCATCAGTTCCAATGAAAAAACAGCGAAAAATGTCATTAGAAAAACGGCAAGACTCGCCAATTATTACAACAGTCAGTGGTGTTTGCTTTACGTTCAGGTTCCGAGAGAACGTGCGGATAAAATTGCGCTGGACAAGCAGAGATATCTGATTAATAATTTTAAATTAGCTACAGAATTGGGTGCGAAAATCATTAAAGTTGAAAGCCCCAATATTGCGCAAACGATAATGGAACAAACTGAAGAGCAGAAAGTGACTACAGTGTGCATTGGCAAACCACATCTCAATCTCTGGAAAATCATTTTGGCTACCGACACTTTCAATACCTTGCTCAATAAACTGTCTAAAGAAAATATTGACTTGGTTATTTTAAGTTGATTTCAAGAAAGAATAACTTTGTCAATTCGATTAAAATAAAACTTCATTTTTCAATGTTCTGCAATGAAAATTAAAACAAAATTAAACATAGGAGTTGGTCTTCTTTTTATGATGATTTTGGTACTTTCTGTGCTCAGTGGCTGCTACATCAATCAACTTAAAAAAGATACGAATAACATCTTAAAAGCCAATTATATAACACTGGAATATTCCCGAAATATGCTTTTGGCTTTGGAAGAGATCAATTCTGATCCCTTGGCTTTCAAAGTATTTCAAAAACATCTGAATAAACAAAAGGAAAATGTTACCGAACCTGGCGAGAGAGAAGCTACTGATAATGTAGCCATTCATTTTGAGGCTCTGAAGAAAGAACCAACCAATGTTTTGCTTCAATCCTCCATACGAAAGGATATTGCTGAGTTGATGCAGCTGAATATGAGCGCCATCGAACATAAAAGCAGTATTGCTGATACAACGGCAAAAAGTGCGATTCTGGTAATTTCTGTAACCGGAATGCTGTGTTTCATCATTGCCTTCATTCTGTTGGTCAATCTGCCTTCCAATGTAGCGAATCCAATAAAGACTTTGACAGAAAGTATTACTCAGATTGCTAACGAAAATTACAAGGAAAGAATTCATTTCGAGAGCAGAAGCGAGTTTGGAGAACTGGCAAAATCCTTCAACACGATGGCGGAAAAACTTCAGGAATATTCTGAAAGTAAGCTTGAAAAAATCATCAGAGGCAAAAAACGAATCGAAACCTTGATTGACAATATGCACGATCCGGTGATTGGCATTGATGAAAACAAGAAGGTACTTTTCGTCAATGATGAAGCTTTGAAAATCACTGGGCTAAGGCAGGAAAATTTCGTCGGAAAACTGATTCAGGATGTGGCGGTAAGTAATGATTTAGTGCGGGATTTGATCAAGGAAATGATTCATCCTTCCAATCCTATTTCTGACAAAGTGCCGATGAAAATCTATGCAGATGGCAAAGAAAGTTACTTTGAAAAGGAAATTATCGATATCAATGTGATTCCCACGGGAGAGAAGAAAAGTCAGTTTATTGGTCAGGTGATTATGCTGAGGAATATCACGCCTTTTAAGGAGTTGGATTTGGCTAAAACTAATTTTTTAGGCACTGTCTCGCACGAGTTCAAAACGCCGATTTCTTCCATCCAGATGGGACTGCAGCTTTTGGAAAATGAGAGAATCGGAAACCTGAACGATGAACAGAAAAACCTGGTTAATGGTATCAAAGAAGACTCCAGCCGTCTATTGAAAATTACGGGAGAATTACTCAATATCACTCAGATAGAAAGCGGAATTATTCAGCTCAATTCAAAGTTATCAGACATTCGTGAAATTATAGATTATGCTTTGGATGCCAACAAATCATCTGCTGAGAAAAAACAAATCACTATAAAAATTGAAATTGAGAACGGTTTGAATGAAGTTTATGCCGATGCCGAGAAGACTTCCTGGGTGCTTAATAATCTTTTGTCGAATGCCATTCGGTATTCCTATGAAAACTCTGTTATCGAGATCGATGTCCGAAATGATGGTGAAAAAATTAAATTTGTTGTCAAAGATTCAGGACGCGGGATTGAGGATCAATATCTGGACAAGATTTTTGACCGCTATTTTCGAATCCCAGGAACCAGAAAAGAGGGTACAGGATTGGGTTTGAATATCAGCAAACAATTTATTGAGGCTCAAAACGGGCAGATTTCTGTAGAGAGTACATTGGGATCTGGAAGCGTATTTTCTTTTTGGATCTGATCACTAAAAATCTTAATTTGAATCAAAATGATTTTCCATTGTTTCATCCTGTATTTTTGCATTCAAAATAATGTAAATTTGTCGTATGCAGACATTCACACTGAAAATCACCGCTTCCATTGCGGCAATTTGTTTTAGCTCTATCATTTTTGCCCAACAGAAATATTCGGTAAGTGGAACCGTGAAAGACCAAAAAAATGGTGAGTCGCTTATCGGAGTTGTTGTCAAGGTTGCTGAAGATCCGGGTATTTCCGTCACGGCCAATAATTATGGCTTTTATTCACTATCTCTTCCTCAGGGTTCTTATATATTGCAGATTTCCACACCTGGTTATAGAGATTTTCAACAGAAAATTACGGTTGATGATGATTTGAAATTAGATTTAGAACTGGCTCAGCAAGGAAATGAAATCATCAAAGAAATCGATGAAGTCGTTCTTTCTGCTACGAAAAAAGATAAAAATCTGACCTCTGCGCAAATGGGGACTGAAACGCTGAGCATCAAACAAATAGATAAGCTTCCTGTTCTTTTTGGCGAAAAAGATGTCTTGAAAACCATTCAGCTGCTTCCCGGTATCAAAAGCAATGGTGAGGGAAACAGTGGGTTTTCTGTGAGAGGTGGAGCAACAGATCAGAATTTAATTTTACTGGATGAAGCCGCGGTTTACAACGCCTCACATTTGCTGGGGTTTTTCAGTACTTTCAATAGTGATGCGCTGAAAGATGTGAGCATCATCAAGGGAAACAGTCCGGCGCAATATGGCGGTCGACTGTCATCGGTTCTGGATGTAAAAATGAAAGACGGAAACAGTAAAGATTACAACGTAACTGGAGGCATTGGTTTAATCAGTAGCAGACTAAGCGTAGAAGGTCCAATTCAGAAAGAAAGATCTTCATTTATTGTTTCAGGAAGACGAACTTATGCAGATATATTTCTCAAAGCGACAGATGATTTCAAAGACAGTAAGCTTTATTTTTATGATTTGAATCTAAAAGCTAATTATCAGATCAATGACAATAACCGTTTATATTTATCCCCCACCGGCGCCACTGCCCAGGGCGATGTCGCCGTCACCATTTATAATGGCGGCCAATCGCTGGTGCAGGATGACC
>JBCNLQ010000050.1:0-16694 GCA_039595375.1 Chryseobacterium sp. | reverse complement strand
ATAACTGAAGTAACAAATATTATTAAATTAAAAATTGTTTGAGTTAAGAATATCCAATTTAAAGAAGAATATGTAGAGAAACTGTTTATATTTCTCATTAAACCAAATCCATAAAAAATTACTACTAAAAAAGAAAATACAAGAATTGTATAATAAACAATTTTATACTTGTATATTTTTTTTGCAATTTCCATTATTTAAAAAACTCCAACACAGAATCAGTAATATATTTCAACTGTTCCTCATCCAATTCGGTGTGCATTGGTAGAGAAATCACTTGATCTAGCAACTTATCTGTATTGATGAAATCAGCAGGATCACTTTCCTGAAAATAGGCTTTTTGTTTTCTAAGCGCAACTGGATAATAAATCATCGCAGGGATTTCTTTCTCTGTCAGATATTGTTGTAATTCATTACGTTTTCCATTGGTGACTCTCAAAGTGTATTGATGGAAAACGTGTGTGGAATAGTCGGCTCTTTTTGGCGTCAGAATGTTTTCGTTTCCTGCAAAAGCTTCATCATAATAATCTGCTGCTTTTCTACGTGCCTCGTTATATGAATCTAAGTTAGGTAACTTTTTTCTAAGAATCGCCGCTTGGACACTATCCAATCTAGAATTCACACCCACTTCGTCGTGGTAATATCGCTCGTACATTCCGTGGTTTACGATTCCTCTCAGCCTGTGAGCCAGCGCATCATCTTGAGTGAAAATTGCGCCTCCATCGCCATAGCAACCTAAATTTTTAGAAGGAAAAAATGAGGTTGTACCTATAGTCCCCATTGTTCCGGATTTTTTCATAGTTCCGTCGGAAAAAATAAAATCTGAACCAATGGCTTGCGCATTATCTTCAACAACATATAAATTATGTTCTTTTGCAATTTTAAGAATTTCTTCCATATTACCACATTGTCCAAAAATATGAACCGGAATAATTGCTTTAGTTCTTGGGGTAATTGCTTTTTTAATAGCCTCTGTATCAATCGTGAAAGTATTATAATCCACATCGACCAAAACAGATTTGAGCTTCAGTAAATGAATTACTTCCACCGTGGCAGCAAAGGTAAAATCAGCAGTGATCACTTCATCGCCTTCCTGAAGATCCAAAGCCATCAACGCAATCTGAAGCGCATCTGTTCCGTTGCCACAAGGAATAACATGTTTTACATCTAAATAAGTCTCCAAATCAGTTTGAAAAGATTTGACTTCCGGACCATTTATAAAAGCCGCAGAATCCATCACGTTCAAAACTGCATTATCAACTTCACTTTTAATTTTATAGTATTGGCTTTGTAAATCAACCATTTGGATTTTCTTCATAGTAGAATATTTATCATTAAACACACTCAAAATCACGATGAATATTGAAAAAAATAATTATTTAAAGTGAATTCAAATGCAAAAACATTATTTTGTAAATTTACATTTATTATATCAGTTTAAAAAATCCAAATCATCAAAACGTGAGAAAAATTTTTACAATAATGTCGGTTAGCTTTTCTTTAATTGCAACGGCACAAACCGAATTGGTCTTTGTTTTCTTTAAAGATAAACCAAACAAAGCGGTCTTTTATTCCAATCCATTGTCGGAACTGAGCCAGAAATCTTTGGACAGAAGAACCAATCTAGGAATAAGTTTAACAGATCAAGACGCTCCGATAGAGCCAACATATATTCAGAATATTAAAAATCTTGGATTTACGGTTACTGATTATTCTAAATGGCTGAATGGTGTCGCTGTGAATGCTACTTCTGCTCAAATCCAAACTTTATCTCAACAGTCTTATGTAGATCACGTCGAAAGTTTTGTCAAAAATCAGAATGGTAGAAAACGTAGTGAAAAGATTGAAAAATTTAAAGAATTTGGTTTAGAGAATACGGAGAAAAAAATTTTAACAGCTTACAATTATGGAGATGGTCTAGCTCAAATTAATCAGGTTAATATTAGAGCTCTTCATGTAGCTGGTTTTACAGGAAACGGGATAACAATTGCAGTAATTGATACTGGTTTTCCAACTGTAGATACTGGAAGTGCATTCCAAAGACTTCGTGATAATGGTCAAATCAAAGGTGGATATAATTTTATCAATAAAACCAATAATATCTATAGTACTTCTCTGAATTCACATGGAACAATTTGCATGGGAACTATTGGTGGATATCTGGATAATCAATTTGTTGGAACTGCTCCAGATGCTAACTTTTATCTGTATGCGACCGAAGATGCGGCAAACGAAATCCCTGAAGAGGAACTTTATTGGATAGAAGCGGCAGAAGAGGCAGACAGAAAAGGTGTTGATGTAATTTCAACTTCTTTAGGCTATACAGAATTTGATGATAGCAGATATGATTACACTTATGCTGATATGAACGGAACAACTTCTTTCATTGCAAGAGGTGCTCAAATTGCTACAGAAAAAGGCATTTTTGTAACCGCTTCTGCTGGAAATAGCGGACAACAAAATTGGAAATACATAGGAACTCCAGCAGATAATGAAAGGGTATTTTCTATTGGAGCTGTAAATGATCAAGGAAGCGCCGCCGCTTTTTCTTCTTATGGACCCAACTCAATAGGTGTAATAAAACCTGATGCCAGTGCAAGAGGTTTTTCTACTTATACTGTTTATGCTGACGATGTTACACAAGCAAGTGGAACTTCTCTTTCAAATCCACTTGCTGCCGGTGGTGTTGCTTGTCTCTTAGAATCCTTATCAAACAATGTGTCCAGAGAAGAAATTAAATTAAAATTAAGGCAAAATGCTTCTCTATATCCAAACTATTCTGCACAAAGAGGTTATGGAATTCTGAATTTCTATAAAACTTATCAGACTTTAGGTTTAAAGAATATCACTAAAACTAATATTAAAGTTTATCCAAACCCAGTGAAAGACTTTATTAATATTACTTCTGATAAAGCCATAAAATCTGTCGAAATCTATGATGTTTTAGGAAGATTAGTTAAAACTGATTCTTCTACTAAAATTAATGTTTCTCAATTATCAAAAGGAAATTATCTTCTAAAAATAAAGACTGATTCTGGCGACATTATTGAGAAATTTATTAAAGAATAAATTCGGTATTTAACAAAATAAAATGGTCAGTAGTAATTCTATTGACCATTTTTCTATGTAAATAAATTGATTAATTCAAGGCTTTTTCATCGGTAAAAAACTGAAACGTTTCTTTTTTATTAATGAGTTGAAGAGGATATAATTGCGGGTTATATTCTCCATTCAAAACTTCATTTAGCGCGTGCTTTTTGGATTCGCCAAACGCTACAACCAGAATGTTTTCTGCTTTATTAATAATTGGCTCTGTCAAAGTGATACGGTACATTTCCTGAGATTTCAGATAATAAGCATCTACCCATTTTTCTTTTTCGTTCAAAATGGCTTCGCCTGGAAATAGAGATGCTGTATGACCGTCATCTCCCATTCCCAAAAGAATAAAATCAAAAACACCTCCATCTCCCAAAACAGTTCTGATTTGCTGTTCATATTCTTGCGCAAATTTTTCTGGTTCTACACCATCTTTATACATTGGAAAAATATGATTTTGATTCACGGAAACTTGATTCAACAAGGTATCGAAAGTCATTTTCGCATTGCTTTTTTCATCATCCAAAGTGACCCAACGCTCATCGACCCAGAAGACATAAACTTTGCTCCACTCTATTTTATCTGCATATTCTTTGGTCGCCAATAATTTGAAAATAGCTTTTGGCGAAGAACCGCCACTCAAAGCTACTACAAACTTGCCGTGTTTTTGAATTGATTTTTCTGCCAGCTCAACAAAATTATCGGCTGATTTTCTATATAATTCGTCCAGATTTTTAAAAACAGTAATATTCATTTTCAATCATTAAATTGTTAAACCCACTTGTGACCTTGTCTTGCCACCAAAGCGTCGCTAGCTTCCGGACCCCAGCTTCCTGCATGATAATTTGGGAAAGATAACTCTCTATTATTTTCCCAATATTCCTGAATTGTTTTTACCACATCCCAAGCTTCTTCTACTTGATCAGAACGCATAAATAAGGTCAAATCTCCCAACAATGCTTCTAGCAAAAGCGTTTCGTAAGCTTCCGGACTATGTTCCTGACATGCAAAATCATTAAAAACCATTTCCACAGGTTGCAAATCCAAAGAAAGTCCAGGTTTTTTGCTCATGAACTGAAGCCTGATGTCCATAGATGGTTGAATATTGATAATCAAACGATTGGCGTTCAAAGGAGATGGACCATCTGAAAATGTCGAATATGGAAGCGGTCTAAACTGAATTGTAATGTAAGAGTGCTTTTTTTCCATTTTTTTACCTGTTCTCACGTAGAAAGGGACATTTTGCCATCTTGTATTATCGAGATAAAACTTCATTGCGACAAAGGTTTCTGTATTAGAATCTGGTGCAATACCGTTTTCTTGTCTATATCCTTCTTCTTCTTCCCCATTTATCAATCCTGGACCATATTGACCTCGGACAGCGTAATGCGAAACTTTATCAGGCGTGATTCTTCGAATAGATTTCAAAACATCTACTTTCCTATCTCGGATTTCGCCCGATTCTAAAGAAGCTGGCGGCTCCATTGCGACCATACACAGAATCTGCAGCAAGTGATTCTGCACCATATCTCTAAGCGCACCAGTCTGCTCGTAGAAGGCGCCACGACTCTCTACACCCACTTCCTCAGCAACGGTAATCTGAATTGATTCAATATATTTTTGATTCCATAATGGTTCAAAAATCGAATTACCGAATCTGAAAGCCAAAATATTCTGAACCGTTTCTTTTCCCAAATAATGATCGATACGGTAAATCTGTTCTTCTTCGAAAGTCTGTGACAACATTTTGTTAAGTTCAATAGCAGATGCTTTGCTATGACCAAATGGTTTTTCTATGATGATTCTGTCTTTGTCAGAATCCGAAGCTAGAAAGGTGTTTTTGATATGATTCGAGATTGTCTCAATAAAACCAGGTGCAATAGAAAGATAGAATAATCTGTTGGCTCGGGTTCCATATTCTATATCTAAAGTCTGCAATTTTTGACTAAGTTCTTGATAGGATTGCTGTTCAGCCAACTGATGCTGGAAGTAAGTCAGATGCGACTGGAAGCCTTGCCAGTCATCCGGCGTAACATCTTTCCGAGAAAATTCATTCAGATTTTCTTTGACATAATCTCGGAATTTCTCATCCGTATTTTCTGCTCTTCCCAAAGCGATAATTTTAAAACGCTCAGGCATTCTTCCATCGATATACAAGTTATAAAACGCTGGAAATAATTTTCTTTTGGCTAAGTCTCCGGTTGCTCCAAAAATGATAATCGTAGTTGGTTGCAAGATTTTATTTTCACTCATTATTTCTGGAAATTATAGATTTAAAGAATTCCAAGAAGTGTGAAAAATACCTTCTCTGTCAACACGTTGGTACGTATGCGCCCCAAAATAATCGCGCTGAGCCTGCAACAGATTCACAGGGAGCGATTCTGTAGTATAAGCATCAAAATAGCCCAAAGCCGTCTGAAGTCCTAAACTCGAAATTCCATTTTCAACTGCGAAGCTTGCCGTTTTTCTCAAGGATTTGATTTTAGATTTTACAATTTCGGAAATCTCTTGATTCAATAAAATATTAGATAAATTCGAGTCCGCGGAGTAAGCTGTGTAGAATTTTTCTAACAACACAGAACGAATGATACACCCACCTCTCCAGATTTTTACCACATCTTTTAATGGAATTTCAAAATTATATTCCTCAGAAGCTTTTACCAATAATGCCAAACCTTGAGCATAACTGATTAATGTCGCCAAATACAAAGCATCACCAACCTCTTGGATGAATGACTCTACATTTTCTGGACTTGAAATTTCTTTTTCAGAATATAATTTGGAAGCTAAAACTCGCTCATCCTTGTAAGAAGACAAGATTCTGGAGGTCACTGCAATATCAATCGTCGGAATAGAAACTCCGATTTCCATCGCTTGCTCGGAAGTCCATTTTCCGGTTCCTTTCGCACCCGCTTTATCTAAGATTTTATCAACCAAATAAGCATCGGTCAAATCATCTTTTTGCTGGAAAATATCTCTTGTGATTTCAATCAGGAAGGAGTTCATTTCGCCCTCATTCCATTTTTTGAAAACGTCGTAAAGTTGTTCATTGTTAAGGTTAGCTCCTTTTCTCAAAAGATCATAAGCTTCTGAGATGAGCTGCATAATCGCATATTCTATGCCGTTGTGAACCATCTTTACGTAGTTTCCGGCAGAACCTTTGCCCATATATGCTGTACAAGCATCGCCGTCCACTTTTGCTGCGATGGATTCCAACATTGGTTTCAGAAGTTTGAATGCTTCCAAATCTCCGCCAGGCATAATACTCGGACCTTTTCTTGCACCTTGCTCACCGCCAGAAACGCCCATTCCTACAAAATGTAAATCCTTGGCAGCAAGGTCAGAAATTCTTCTATTTGTATCTTCGAAGTATGAATTGCCCGCATCTATGACAATATCGCCTTGGCTTAAAAGTGGCGTGATATTGCCCAAAACGGCATCCACAGGTTTTCCTGCAGGAACCATCAGAATAATTTTTCTCGGCGTTTCTAATGTGGTAACAAATTCCTCCAAAGAAACTGTTCCTCTGATTTTCATTTCAGAAGTTGCGCCGTCTTGCAGATGTTTTACTTTTTCTTCGTCCAAGTCAAAACCTGCGATAGAAAAGCCATTTTCTGCAATATTGTAAAGAAGATTTCTCCCCATCACTCCGAGACCGATCATCCCGTAATTGTATTTTTCCATTTTTAAATTTAGATTGATTTTAATTTTACAAAGGATAAATTTACGGAAATGAAACTGACCCAAAACAATAAAAGAATGGAAAATCCCATTCTTTTACATATCCAATATCTATCATCGAAATCAGGCGTAGTTAAATCATTTATTTAGAAAGGATAACCAATTGCAATATTCAAAATCAGATTATCTTTTCTCCAGGAACTGTCTCCAAATTTTACTCTATCCAAAACCCAACGGTCGCCTTTTTCGTAATAAGGAACTCTCAAAGGCATTGCCAAATCCAATCTTAAAACTAAAATGGAGAAGTCTAATCTCAAACCAACTCCAGCGCCTACAGCCAATTCATTGAGGAAATCTTTTGAAAATTTTCCTCCAGGTCTTGTAATTTGCCCGTCAGCATTGATTTCATCATTGACTAACCAGATATTTCCAGCATCTACAAAAGCAGCAACGTTCAAGAATTTCACAATATTCGCGCGGTATTCTGCATTCATTTCCAATTTGACATCGCCTGCCTGATCGAAGAAAAATGTGGCATTCTGAGTTCTTGGATCGTAGCTGCCCGGACCTAAAGTTCTGGCGCGGAACGCTCTGATACTGTTACTTCCACCCACGAAAAACTGTCTGGAGTACGGTACAAATTCCGAATTACCATAAGGATAAGCAATACCAGCAATCACTCTAGATGCCAACGATGTTTTCTCATTAAATTTGTGGTAGAATCTGAAATCGTGTTCCATTTTCGCATATTGACTGAACGGTACTCCGAAAATGTTTTTCTGATTGCCATTTTTGGCATTGGCACCTGTCACAAGTCCTGTAATATTTCCTGCCAAATCCAACATTCCACGATAATAGATGGTATTGGTTTTTGGTGAAGTTGTATTGGTATAAGTGTAAGTATACGTCGGACCAAAAATCAATTGTTTCTCCACCACTCTTCCTAAGGTTGGATTTGGTGGTATACCTTCGGCAGGATTACCATTAATCTGCTCAAGGTACTTGTCAGTGACAGTTTGTGGTGAAACCATTGTGATATCAATCACTTTCAAATCGTGTTCTTTTCTTATATTTTCTTTCCAGACATAACCAAAAGAAGCGTTCAGATTATGAAGCGTGTAGAGTTGAGTTCTGCTTTGATACTCGTAACCCAACGCAATGTTGGTTCTTGGAACAAAAGCACTTGAAGAATTAAAACGAAACGGCGCTACGATTCTTGGGATGGAAAGTTCGGTTTTTGCCCCCACTCTGATGATGTTGTTGGCATCTTTTGCACCGCCCATTTGTACATCAAAAGCACCATAAACCGAAGCTTTAAATTGCTCTGCGCCCTGGAAAAAATTGCGGTGCGTCCAATTGAGATTGACTTCTCCTCCACCATAATTAGCAGAATTGGTTCTTCCCAAAGTTTCTAATCTCAGGGACTGAATTTGTCTGGGTGTCAAGGAATAATAGGCATCGAATCTATGATTCAATGAATCTGAAACGATGAAATCATTCTTCACAAATTTGAAAACGCCTAAACTGATCAATCTATTTAAAGTCAAATTATGGTCTGCTCTGTTATAAACATCGCCTTTTTTAAAGTACAAAGCGCGATCAAAAATTTTGGGTTTGAATTTTTTATCAGGATCAATGACATAGATATCACCATAAGCATATTTTGAAAGAGAATCTTTATCCATCGGGATTTGATACTTTCCTTCTTTGACGTCACGAATATTGTAATTTGGAAAAACAATAACGTTATCAATAGAAAACTGCTCTTTTGCTAAGTTTGGCGTTTGATCTTTTAGTTTGACATTCAGTTCTACCTTGTGATTTTTTGCCACGGTACTGTCTGCCTGGATGATCAGATTATCAGCATTAAAATAATAAAAACCTTTTTCCTTCAAACCATTATCAATCCTTTCTCTTTCAGCTTTGATGACGTCTAAGTCAAAGGGATTTCCCACTTTCAAAAGTGATTTATCTTTCAGATTCTGAATTTCCTGATTAATTAAAGTTGAATCTTCCTGAAATTTGACCTGACTGATAAGATATTGATTTCCTGGTTTTAACGTATAAATAACCTGCGCTTTTTTATTCTTCGAAATGGTATCATACTTTGCCTGAGCATTAAAATAGCCTTTGTTTTCGGAATAATTGACGATAATATCTTTGTTAAATTCTCTATCAACATCTCCCAACAGAACTGGTTTTTCCCCGAATTTATATTTCAGCCAATAGTTGAATCCCTTGTCTCTCTTTGGTTCTTTTGCGATATTGTATGCATAGAGCTTGGGTCTTAATCCTAAAAAACAGGAGTTAGGTTTCGGCGTCAGTTGTCCTTCCAATTCCTCTTTCAAAGCCTTTCTCTGTTTTTTGGAAATGCTGTCACCTTCCACTTTTATTTCTGCGCCAGTATATAGCATCTGACCTTCTTTCAGAAATTTGGTATTGCTGCACGAAGAAAATATAGCTAATGTTGAAACAGCAATTACGGATTTGTACCTGATATTATTTTTAATCTTCATTATTTAAATTCTACAGCTTGGTTATTATCTTTTGCTCTTCTTCTTTTTTCTTTTTTGGCACTCTGGAAAATCTCCCGGAATTTATCATAATCCAAAGTGATGATAAAACCTAATCCAGTTTCTACAATCTGCCCTTGAAGTGCAACCTGATATTCGTTTTTGCGATATGCTCTCAGCATATATCTGCCATCTTTCGAAAGGCTGTAATCTATGGAGACATCTCCCGCAATATTGGTGGTATTTTCGTTCTGTCTGGCATCGCCTTCTAAGCCAAAATTACTTCCTACAGAAACCTTCAATCGGTCATTCAAAAGTTTTTTGCTGATGTCAACATTCAAATCTGTTCTGGTATTTTTATTTCCTGTTGAGTAATCTTCGGAAGATTCCAAATCCAGATTCAGATCAACACCTTTTACCAAATCTGATGCTAGATTATTCAGTTGCTGAGAAAGGATTTTGCTCACACTTTGTCTCGCCATCGCTTCCGTAGAAAGTCCTGCGCTATTTTCAAATGGATTTTCGCCAATGAATCTGTTCAATAAGAGCAAAGCAAAAACCTGCTTGTTCATATCGTTTTCGTCGGTTCTCAACTGAGCTAGTTTTTGGTCTACAACATCTTTTACAGTAGATGAAACGGCATTATTTTTTTCAGCAGTTGTAATATCAAAAGAAATCACAGGTTTCAAAAGTTCGCCTTTCATTTTCAGCAAAGTATTGAACTCCATTCGCTGTTTATACTGATTAAGATTAGCCGCACTTTCTCCGCTGATTTGCTGTTGGACTAAATCCAATGGTGCCGTTTCAGTTTTATAAACAGCGGTAATATCAAGCGTTGCTGCAGTAGGCTCACCAGTCCAAGTAATTGTACTTCCTTTTTGAATTTCGAATTTACGTTTCAGCAAACTTACTGTCATATCGTAACTTCCTTTTTCTACTTGATAAACACCAACCAATGTCACTTTACCAGAAGGATCTACACCGCCGGTCAATTCTGCATCACCTTGAATTTTAACAAAATCACCATTGGCTTTATCAATAATTACAGACATTTTTGCTTCTTTACTCACTTCAATATTCACACTGACGTCCATACCTGTTAATTTGTTTTCAGTTTTCAAAGAATCTGTGACAATGGTTTTGTTCAATGCAATCTGGTCCTGGTCTATGAATTCTACAATTCCGTCTCTATCCTGCAATGCTGGACTTGACTGTGGTAAAACGAAAGTAAAATCTGTGTCGTCTGAAACTGCCAATCTTCCGTCCACTTTTGGTAAATCTAAGTTTCCTCGAACTTTCAAAGCAGCGTCTATGGATAGGATTCCGTACATCATTGCATCATTGGATTTTTCGGAATTCACGACTTTGAAATCTTTAGCATCAATGTCTAAATTAAAAGCAAAATCTCTGTAAGTCTGCGTCAGAATCTGACCATCGATTTTCAGAGCATTACCGTCTTTATCCTTAACCTTGAAATCATCGAACTCAATTCCTCTATTCGTAAATGCAATCTTATCATCGATTTTTCTGAAATCGCTTCCCGTTTTGGCAATCATTAATCCAACATTGTTCGTTTTCACATCACCCAGGATTTTTGGCGATGCTGTGGTTCCTGAGATTTTGAGATCGCCGGAAAGGTAACCTTCTGTGTTGGTTATGGCATTCATCGTAAAACCCTGAAGCGTCTTCATCTGAAGCTGATTCATTGCCAGATTCATATCAAAAGAACTTGCAGAAGTGTTGTAATTTCCTGTAATTTTCACATCATTTTCATTGCCAGAAAGGGCGATATTTGCATTCAGAATATCAGTGGTTTGATTATCAACCTTGATATCAAGATTTCCCACCGGACTTCCAAAAACGAACAAATCTGTAACATCGATATCCGAAGTGAATGTCATTTTATTGGTCAGATTCTTCAACTGTGCTGTTCCGTTGATTGTTCCTTTTGCCAACAAGGAATCTTTTTTAATAATTTCTGTAATGGTTTCAATTTTAAAATCTTTCAGCGAAACATTCAATGGACTGTTTGGAGACGTATTTTCGGATTGAACCAAAATCTCACTTCCAGAATTAGACAATCTGAAATTGTCCGCAAAAATACCTTGACTGCCGATTTGTAATTTGTTACCTTCAGCAACGTTCCAATCTGTATAATTCAGCTTCAAACCATCAGGATTAAGAGAGATTTCCGTGATATCATTCAGCGACTTAGCATTTCCAGCAATCAGGAATTGTGTAGCATCTTTTTCGTCTTTCGTCGTGATATTATAATCGATTATATTATCTGCTATATTGCCATTGATATTGACCTTATTGATCGCAAAACTTTCACTTTTCAGAGCAGCTACGCTCAAGTCGTATTGTAACGTATTGTTCTGATTGGTCACTTTGAAATTGGTGTTTTCTAAAGTATTAGTCCCATAAACCACTTGCGGAATTTTTGCATCCAAATCTATGATCTGTGAATCTGCATTGTAATTTCCATTGATATTGATGGTTTCAAAACTTTTAAGTTCAGGAACAAATTTTCGGATTAGATCATCATTTTTTATAGTCGCATTGAGGGTAAAATACTGTCCAGCGTCTACTTTTTGAGCTTTCCCAGATTTTTGGATTTGATAATATTGATTAAGCGTTTGTGACAATGCGCCAAATATTTGAGTCAACTTGTATTTTCCATACAGTTCTACATCTGCAATCTGCGAATTGAACTTTATTTTTGTAGAATCTGCAGTCGAAACCGCATTTAATTTAACATCCTGTATTGGATAAATTGCTTTAGTATCAGAAATGGCGAAATCCTGCAAATGAAGATAACCATTTAGATTATCTGGGTCTAGATTTTTGAAATCTCCATCGATACCGCCGGCGATAATCATTGGCGAACTGTAAAAACCTAATTTGTTAAGATCTAATTTGTTGATATTTCCATTGACTTTTACTGTCGGATTTTTCTCATCATAAACTCCCGAAGCTATCAAATGCAGATTAGCATTTGGATCTTTGGAATTCAAATCGATATTGTAAATGCCACTGTTGATTTTGCCTACCAAATTCAGATTCTGATAACGATAACCTTTATAAGTTGCAGATTGTACATTTCCTAAAATATTGGCATTCGCATTTTTAAAATCGAAACTTTGACCTTTAGCTGAAATCTGCGCGGTTACGGATCCCAAATCTTTGTTCTGAATGATTTTTCCAATCTGAAGATTCTGAAGATTCGCTTTTACATCGTACAATTCGCGATTCTTTCTTCGCATATCGACATTAGCTTTGATTCCCGCATTCCCCAACGTCGAGTATAAACTCAAATTGGTATTGACAACCTTCGTAGTACCTTTGGCAAAACCTTTTATGCTGAAATGCGAAGGCAGAGAAATATTGGAAGGAATTGTTCCCTTCGGCACGAGATTAAAAATTGTTTTGCCAGACGAAGCCAGTTCCCCGATTTTCAAATCGTAATATAATTGGTCAGGATTTATTGCATTTTTGATTCTTCCTGAAGCAGAAACGCGCAACTGATCCAGTCCCGAAACGTTGAGTTCATTAATTAATAAATCGTTAACCAAACCTTTGACATTGGCATTAACATTTAGAACAGCGTTCGGATATTTGTTGAACGGTGCTGTATTTTTGAGTGAGGGAACAAGATTCAAGATATCAGAAAAACCAATTTTTGAATTCTCAATATTAGCAGAAATTTTTACAGCTCCAGGATTGGCGGACAGTTGCTCAATAGAATTATAACTCAGGACAACTTCGTCTCTTAAAATCGTTTTTGATGTCTGAAGATAAAGGTTCTTCAGGTAAGCTTCTTTCGCAGCGTAGACAAAATCTGTGTTGAATTTCTGCACATCCAAACCTCTTTTTTCCTGAATTTCTGCTGATTTTACGCTTCCCGCAAAACCATTATTTTCCATTTTGAAATCGCGGACATCAACATTCAGCTTATTAAAATTCAAATGATTAAAATCCATTCCGCTTTTCGTTGGCGCAACGGCTGTATTATTGTAAGCCAAATTGACATCTTCGAAAATCAATTTCCCCAAAAGCACTTTCACGGCTTTTTCTTTGTCAGAATTCTTGGAGATATCAGCGGTGTTTTCTTTTTTTGGATTTGCGTTGGAAGCAGGAAGAAATAAGTTGGCGTTGATATTGGCGTCTTTTAAAAATACATTCCCAACATCATAAGAATTATTCTGTAAGTCCAGATTATTCACTTTTGTGCTTAATTCTGTGAATATTACTTTTGCAAAAGTTCTGGAATTGTCATCACCGTAATCAATATTAAAATTGGTCAGTTTGATTCCGCTTAATCCCAATTTCATGGGTTTCTGCTGATTAAGAGAATCGACTTTTTTCTCTACTTCACCAGAGACTTCTTCAATCAAATCCTGTTTTAGCTTTAATTTTAAACCATCAAGATTAATGTCATTGACTGCATAATTATTATTTTGAAGGTCGAAGGTTTTGACACTCGTATCAAAAGATTTGAAGTAAAGTTTGATATCATTTTTGGATTGCTGATCATTGAACGATATTCCAATATCTTTTAATTTAATTTTATCTAAAGAAATGATAAATGGTTTTGACGGACTCTCTTCTTTTTCAGAAGTCGCAAAAGCATCTAAGATATAATCAAAATTGAATCTACCTTGCGGATTTCTAACCACATTGGCGCGGACACCCTCCAGATCAATAGACGTTAAATCTGCTTTGGACTTTAGTAATTGCCACATATCCAAACCTACATCGAGTTTTTTGGCAGCCAAAAGCGTATCAACATCCTGACCTTTGAGATAGAGATTTTCCATCACCAAACTGTTTGGAAAGCCGATGTACACTTTTTCTAAAGAAACTTTTGTTTTGATTTTTTCTTCAAGATAAACCACCAATCTATCCTTAATCATATTCTGAAAAAATGGTATTCTCAGACTAAATATAAGCAGAACAAAAAAAACCAATATGGAAATAATGGTTATAGCAGTGCGTTTAAGGATCTTTCTTTTGTTGAGTTTTTTCAAATCTTAATAGTTTTAAAGGTAAAATGTAGCAAATACTGTACTATTAACACGTCTAAAACAATAAAAACCCAAATTTTAATAAATTTAAAAATATAAAGTATTATATATCAATAATTTACAAACAATTAAAAATATCTTGCAAATTATTAATATCTTACATATAACAATTTATCATTGATTTTTATTTTTGTTTGAAGCTGTGATGACGGTACTTTGTTTCCTCACTGTGTGCGCAGAAAAATATCCCAATGCGCCATTGCTAATATTGCTTGGCGGATTTGCGGGCGTTATACCTCCGCCAGGTCCGCCGCCATTGGAAAGTTGTAATAGAGCTGAATAATACGTGTAAACTGAATTATCGATACAGTGCATTTCCACATTAACAGTATCTCCCACTTTCGTTTTTATACCACCATCTCTGTCGTCATTTGGCAGAATTAGCGGTCTTTGATTTGGCAATCCATTATTGACATTGTCTGAAAATTCCTGAAAATTTTTCTTCGACCTTTGGTTTACATCATAAATAAAAAGATAGCGGTTTCCAAGCGTTGGAGGATCTGTAAACAGAGGCAAAAGTGTGTAGCTCGTTTCTCCTCCTACTATAAAAGAATCCTGATTCAGTCCTTCAAAAGCAACTGCTTCGGGCATTTTACTTGTCGAAATGTATTCATTGCCTTCTGCCTGAATTTTCAACGTATATGTTCTTCCCGATTTTCCTGTAAATGTTGAAGTTTGGTATATTCCGTTGCCGACATACAGTAATTTTTCTGACTGTCCTGTATTGTCACTTAAAAAGACTTGCGCATCTTCAATTGCTGGATATTGATTGCTCTGCGTGAAAGAAACTGATCTGGTTATCCTCACTTTGTAAGGACCTGCTTGGTCTGTCACATTGCCCTCAATGACGATCTGTCCACTTTGGTTTTCCAAATCTAAATCTACTTCTTTCTCACAAGAATTAATTAAAAATAAAGAAAATATGATGATTAATAAATTTTTCATAATTAGAATTAAAAATTGAAATTGTACGTGATGTTGGGAATCCATTTGAAAAGAGAAGTCTGGACCGCTCTTGTTGTTTCAGGATTGTTAGGATTATCCTCAAATGTAATAGTATAAGCATTTTCTCTTCCATACACATTATAGATTCCGAATGACCAAGAACCTTTCCAACGTTTATTAGAAACCGGTTCGTACGTTGCGCTGAGATCCATTCTGTGGTACGCAGGCATTCTATCTGAATTCCGATTGCTATACTGGAATATCGTCTGTCCATTCAGTTCATATTTTCCGGTTGGGAAGGTAACCGCATTTCCCGTGCTGTAAACAAATAGTCCAGAGAAAGACCATTTCGGACTCCACTGATATGTTGCAACCACAGAAAGATCGTACGTTTTGTCCTGTCTTGCATTATACCATTCATTATTATTAATGCCGTTGACCTGTCTCTCTGTTTTTGACAAGGTGTAGGCAATCCAACCCGTAAGATTTCCGCTTTTCTTTTTGGCAATCAATTCTAAACCGTATGCTCTGCCTTTTCCAAATAGCAATTCGCTTTCTACATCTGCTGCCGTATTGAATGATATTTGCGCTCCATTTTTATAGTCTATCTGATTCTGCATGGATTTGTAATAGACCTCAGCATTCAGTTCATAATTATTATTGTTGAAATTCCTGCTGTAACCTGCGCTGATTTGATCCGAAATCTCTGGTTTTACAGTATAGCTGCTTCCAATCCATTGGTCCGTGGGATTCCCGCTTCCGCTGTTGCTTAACAGGTGAAGATTTTGCGTATTTCTTGAATAAGCTCCTTTCAAACTGCTTACTTCATTAAGTCTATAATTTGCTGTAATTCTCGGTTCGATATTCACATAGGTTTTCCCAAATTTTCCTTTTTCTAAATATTCTGATTCCTTTAAAATCCCATTTTCGTAAGTGTTAAAAGTATCTCCACCTAAAACATTGAACATCGAAAGCCGCGCTCCATAATTGATTGTCAGCCTTTCTGTGGCTTTAAAATCATCATTAATATAAACCGCATTTTCCCAGGAAAATCTGGGATTTCTAGGGAAGCTACTGACACTTGTTCCAGAAGCACTGCTCGGTGTAATTGTATGATAGATCGATTGTAACCCAAATTTTACATTATGCCTGTTTCCTGCAAACCAAGAGAAATCCTGTTTCAGATTCCAGTCTTCAATTTCAGAATCCAATCCGAAAGTGTTATTGTTACTGCTCAAGGCAACGTTGTAGTTATAATTGCTGTATATCAAAGATGTATTAGAAAATAATCTACTGTTGATAATGCTGTTCCAGCGTAAAGTAGCCGTTGTATTGCCCCAATCTGTAGAGAAATTATCACCCAAACCTAAAA
>JBCNLQ010000049.1:0-18730 GCA_039595375.1 Chryseobacterium sp. | reverse complement strand
CTCAGAATCGAAAAAGACACGATGGGCGACGTACAAGTGCCTGCTGATAAATTTTGGGGTGCGCAAACGGAGCGCTCCAGAAATAATTTCAAAATAGGACCAGAAGGAAGTATGCCACGCGAGATCATCGATGCGTTTGCTTACCTTAAGAAAGCGGCAGCTTTTACAAATGCTGAATTGGGCGTTCTTGACAATGAGAAAAGAGACCTCATCGGGAAAGTTTGTGATGAGATTCTGGAAGGAAAATTGTACGACCAATTTCCCCTGGTTATCTGGCAAACTGGTTCTGGAACACAATCTAATATGAATGTGAATGAAGTGGTTGCGAACAGGTCACACGTTTTGAACGGCGGCAATCTTGGCGAAAAGACTTTGGTTCATCCGAATGACGATGTGAACAAATCTCAATCTTCCAACGATACGTACCCAACGGCAATGCACATTGCAGCTTACACGAAAGTGGTGAATGAAACTTTGCCCGCTTTAGAAAAATTAAGAAATACGCTGGACGAAAAAGCGAAGAAATTTCAGAATATTGTGAAAATTGGAAGAACGCATTTGATGGATGCAACGCCTTTGACTTTGGGTCAGGAGTTTTCCGGTTATGTGGCGCAGTTGGATTATGCAAAAAAAGCAATTAACAATACGCTGGACCATTTGAAAGAATTGGCACTTGGCGGAACGGCGGTTGGAACAGGATTGAACACGCCTAAAGGTTACGATGTTTTGGTGGCGAAATATATTGCTGATTTCACCAGACTTCCTTTTGTGACGGCTCCGAATAAATTTGAAGCTTTGGCGGCGCACGATGGCATTGTTGAGTCTCACGGTGCTTTGAAACAATTGGCAGTTTCGCTTTATAAAATTGCTCAGGACATCAGATTATTAGCTTCTGGACCACGTTCTGGAATCGGCGAAATCTATATTCCTGAGAACGAACCAGGTTCTTCTATTATGCCAGGTAAAGTGAACCCAACTCAGAACGAGGCGATTACCATGGTTTGCGCGCAAGTACTTGGAAATGACACAACTATTTCTTTCGCAGGAACGCAAGGAAATTATGAACTGAATGTTTTCAAACCAGTGATGGCGGCAAACTTCTTGCAATCTGCACAATTGTTGGCAGATGCTATGATTTCTTTCAACGACCATTGTGCCGTTGGAATTGAGCCGAACGAACCGAGAATAAAAGAGTTGGTAGACAAATCTCTGATGTTGGTTACAGCGCTCAACACACACATCGGCTATGAAAATGCGGCGAAGATTGCCAAAACAGCTCACAAAAACGGAACTACTCTGAAAGAAGAAGCGGTAAATCTTGGATTGTTGACTGCTGAACAGTTTGACGAATGGGTGAAACCAGAAGATATGGTGGGAAGCTTGAAATAGATTGCTTTTGACTATTAGCTTTTTGCTATTAGCTTAAATAAAAAATAATCAAACCCTTTCAGAATTTCTATTTTGAAAGGGTTGATTTATTAATGACGGTCTTAAATAAAAAATATTATGAACTGGATTTTATTAATTCTCGGAGGTCTTTTCGAAGTGGGATTTACTTCTTGTTTGGGAAAAGCAAAAGAAACAAGCGGCACCGAGTCTTACTTTTGGTACGCAGGGTTCGGGATTTCTTTGGTCGCAAGTATGCTTTTGCTGATTAAAGCGACGCAGACACTTCCGCTGGGAACGGCTTATGCAGTTTGGACAGGAATCGGAGCAGTTGGAACTGTTTTGATCGGGATTTTTATCTTCAAAGAACCGGCAACATTCTGGCGCTTGTTTTTTATTTTCACATTGATTGCTTCTATTGTTGGATTGAAAGCAGTTTCATCACATTAAATACTAAAATTAAACCACAAAGGCACATAGAATTGAATATTCATCATCTCCAAAGAGAAAATAGAATTAAATACATCTGCTTTTTCTTTGTCAAATAACTGTGTGTCTATATGGTTTAAAAATTTTAAATTGAAGTCACTTGGTCTGCAAAATATTGCTCCAAATCTCTCAATGTTTCGGGCGAAGTCTGAATATCTCTTACCAATTCGCCTTTGTTGATAACTACAATTCTTTCGCAAACTTCTGTGGTGTGAGCCAAATCGTGACTAGAAATCAGGAAGGTAGAATCCGAATTTTGTGACCAATCTCTAATTAGGTTTTTCAGTTTGATTTGGGTCGACGGGTCGAGGTTGGCGAAAGGTTCATCCAGAATAATAATGGCAGGCGTTCCAATCAATGCGCCAATGATGCCTACTTTTTTCATATTGCCTTTGGAAAGGTCTCGGATGTATTTTTTGGCATTCAGTATTTCGCCGTTGAAGAAATCGGTGAAGTTTTTCAGGAATTCGTCTACTTTGTCTTTGCTTTGTCCTCGCAATTCTCCTAAGAAATAGAAATATTCTTCCGGCGTCAAATAGCCGATCAGGAAAGTTTCATCGATAAACGCGCCGACTTTGTTTTTCCAGTTTTCAGACTGGTTGACTTTTTCTTCGTCAATGGATACAAATCCAGTGCTTGGCTCTATCAAATCCAGAATCAGACTGAATAAGGTAGTTTTTCCAGCGCCGTTGTTTCCTACCAAGCCAATAGTTTGACCTTTTAGAAATTCCAGATTTTCTATGGACAACACTTTTTTGTTTTCGTAAACTTTGGAAAGGTTATTTATTGTAATCATTTTTTTGTAAGATGTTAGAGGTGAGATGTTAAAAATTAGTTTTGAATTGCTCGCAGCCCGACCTGAATGGAGCTCATTTTTTGCAGCTGGAAAAGCTTGGAAAAAAAATAGCGGGAATGGAGGGCGGAAAAGCTGCCATTAAAACAATAATAAATAAGTTTCTATGGAATTAATAACTGCACAAATTAATTTCCTTTGAAGGCTTTGATGGTTGAGTATTTTTCTTTTTTATAGAGTTTGACAATGAAATCGAAGAATTTTTCTCGGAGCAAAAAACCAATCAATCCCAAGGCGCCGAGACTTGCTACACCTGCAGTAGTTCCGAACAGATATTTGGTTCCGGCGAAAACCGCCATCGGCAAAACCATCTGTGGTAACATTAAAATGATACTTTTGAAACTGAAATTATTCTTTTTGCCTAATGTTTTTCCTCTGGCATTAAGGTCGATTGGGTTTTTGTTGTAGGCACCGGAAAGCAAAACGACTTGTGAATTGACGCCCAAATTATACAGGCCGGCCGCTAAAAATGTGAAATACAAATCCCAACTCACAAATGCGTAACCAATCGCCAAAACCATACTCACGGCAACTGCGCTCACAATCATCCACCATTTGGCTTTCAGATATTCTTTGTACGGCACATTGAGCGTCATCATCAATGGATAATAGGAACTGTCGAAAGACGGCACTCTTTGTCCGAACATAAATAAAAATCCGCCCGTCACGAAAAGTCCCATAAATAATTGCATATAAGGCGTCTGGTAAATTGGAGAGCTGAAAAGCAGCAACCCATAAAACAGGAAAAGAAAACTTCCTGTCGTAATAGATTTTGCGGCTTTGCTCCGTTTAATCATTCGGATATCGTTGTTGATAAACGTTCCGAGAACACCATATTGATTAAGGAATTGAATACTTTCTGTCTTTCCGACTTCTTGTTTCATCTCCAGACCTTTGTCGAGATAGAAATTGCCAGTAATGTATTTTTTTGTGACCATCAATCCGAAAATCATTAATAAAATCGGAACGATGATGAGCCACCAATGTTGGTAGAACTTCATAAACACTAACTCGGAAAAACTGGACAAAGAAATGATTTTATAATAGTCTAATCCAGCTGCTGAAGCCAAAACCGCTCCAACAATCCAAATAACCAGATCTTTTCCATTCAGAAAAATATTGAGAAAATTGTTAAAGAATATCAGAAGAATAATGGTAAAAATCCAAGAACAACTTCCAGCAATTGGGTAACCATTATAAAGCAAAATTCCCAAAAGCGGAATATAAATGAAAAGTCCACCCCAACTGAAAAATGAGCTGAAGGTTTTGCAAATCATATAGTTGACCAGCGTGCTTTTTCTGATGTTCATTGTCAGAAATGGCTTTATATTCTGCGTTGGCATCTGCTGGAAAAAGTATCTCAGGAGCAAATCTGCCACCAACCAATAAATCAAAAACCGACTGATAAATAAAATTGGGTCGATGTGTAATGTCTTTTTTGGAAGGTAAAATGCGCCGAAAGCAATAAAGACAAACATCATCAATAAGTAGAGCATTCCCAAAAGCTGGAAAATCTTGACAACGATATTAGCAGCCAATGAACTGGATCTGAAAAAACTTTTGAATTCTAACTTTATAAACCGTTGCAACATAGAGATTTGTTTTTAGATTAAATTTAATGAAATTTAGAATTTGCTAAAGTTTCTATCTATTAAGTTCGATTTTTCATCAAAATGTTACAAATAATTTTTGCTTATCAACAATTTGAACAGGTAAATGTTAGTTGTTTGCATATAACTAAGATTGATAAAACTCTCAAAAATTCTATCTTTGTACAATGGCAGAAAAGGATACATTATCGAGTTTGATTCACGGTAATTTTGCAAAGGAACTTTCTATTTCGGATGGCAAGATGCCACCCAACGCACTGGATTTTGAGAAAATTGTGATTGGAACTTTTTTGATTGACAGAAAAGGTTTGGATCATTCTATCGATTTGTTAACGCCCAACGTTTTCTACGACCCAAGGCATCAGACGATTTTCGCTTCCATCTTAAAATTATACGAAAGCAACTCGCCTATCGATTTGATGACGGTGATTCAGGATCTTAAAAAGAATGAAAAACTGAGTCTTGCCGGTGGCGACCATTACATCATCGATTTGACAATGGGCGTGAGTTCCTCTGCGCACATCGAGTATCACGTGCGTGTGATTTTGGAAAAATTTATCCTTCGTTCATTGATCAATGTTTCTGCGAATGTGATCGACAGTTCATACAAAGAAACTACCGATGTTTTCGAATTACTGGACAAAGCGGAACAATCCTTTTTCGAAATTACGAATGGAACTATCAAAAAAGGTTTCGACACAGCCAACTCATTGGTAAAAGAAGCGATTGAGAAAATCAAATCGCTGAAAGACAAAGAAGGTTTATCCGGAGTTCCATCTGGATTCACCGCGCTTGACAAAGAAACCGGAGGCTGGCAAAACTCAGACCTTATCATCATCGCGGCAAGACCAGCGATGGGAAAAACGGCTTTTATCCTTTCTATGGCAAGAAATATCTGTGTGGATCACAATATTCCGATGGCACTTTTTTCTCTGGAGATGGCTTCGGTTCAGTTGATTACGAGGATGATTTCTTCCGAAACGGGAATTTCTTCCGAAAAACTAAGAAAAGGACAAATGTCCGATGATGAGTGGCAAAGGCTTTTCACCAACGTTTCGGCTTTGGAAAATGCACCGCTTTACATTGATGAAACGCCATCACTTTCCATCTTTGATTTCCGTGCGAAATGTAGAAGATTGGTAATGCAACACGGCGTAAAAATTATAATGGTCGATTATCTCCAGCTGATGACGGCAAGTTCTGGAAAAGGCGGTGGCAACCGTGAGCAGGAAATATCAATGATTTCCCGTTCTCTGAAAGCAATCGCCAAGGAATTGAACGTTCCTGTGATTGCACTGTCTCAGCTGTCAAGAAGTGTGGAAACGCGCCCAGGGAAAAGACCTATGCTTTCTGACCTCCGTGAATCTGGAGCCATTGAGCAAGATGCGGACATTGTTTCCTTCATCTTCCGACCAGAATATTACAAAATTGCCGTTTGGGATAATGATGAAGATGGCGCAGAAAGCAGCACGGAGAATCAGGCAGAAATTATCATTGCTAAACATAGAAATGGTGCGACGGCCGATGTTCGTTTAGCCTTCCACAAGAATATAGGTAAGTTTGCCGACCTTGGAACTAATTACGACTACACACCTTCCAGCTTCGGACAAAAAGATGAACCTTCTGGGTTTGACAGAATCACGATTACGAGCGACCCACATTCGGCTTTTGGCTTGCCAAGTAACAATCAGGTTTCTGGCTCTGCGATGAATGACGATGATGATGATATGCCGTTTTAAATAGTAATACAATCATCTCGCAGATAGAGGTGATGTCGTAAATTATAAAACAAAATAATTAGTTCAATCCAAATAATCTGCGAGAGCAACAAACTTTTCTGTAATAATATTAAGATTAATTTTCTTGAGTTTGAAAGTCGAAATCTACACAGACGGCGCCTGCAGTGGAAATCCCGGACCTGGCGGATACGGAATCCTGATGCGTGTTCCCGAAAAAAAATACCAGAAAACCTACTCGAAAGGTTTCCGAAAAACCACAAACAACCGGATGGAATTGATGGCAGTCATCGTTGCTTTAGGCAATCTAAGAACTTCGGATAATGAAATTCACATTTACACGGACAGCAAATATGTTGCAGATGCCATTAACCAAAAATGGATTTATGGCTGGATAAAACGAGGTTGGAAAAATGTGAAAAATCCTGATCTTTGGAAAGCTTTCTACAAACTCTATCAGCTTCATCAACCCCAATTTCATTGGATCAAAGGGCACGCAGGACATCCAGAGAACGAGATCTGTGACCAACTGGCAGTAGCAGCATCAAAGTCCGGAAAGTTGGAAATCGATACATTTTTTGAGAATCCAATTGATGGAGGATTATTTTGAAAAAAACTAAACATTCCAGAAATCCCGATCCAAACTTCGGTATTGAATCGCTTCCGAGATATGATCGCCCTGGATATTTTCTGAATTTTCTAAATCTGCAATGGTTCTGGCAACTTTCAAAATCCGATCATAGGCCCTGGCCGAAAGGTTGAGTTTCAGCATTGCTGTTTTGATCAACAGCTGAGAATATTCGTCCAGAACACAGTATTTTTCCGTTTCTTTCGGTCCCATCTGGGCGTTATAACTTATTTCAGAATCCTTATATCTTTCAATCTGAATATCTCTTGCTTTATTGACTCGAGCTCTGATACTTGCACTACTCTCCCCCTTTTTCTTTTCTGCCAATTGTTCATATTCTACCTTCGAAACCTCGATATGAATGTCGATTCTGTCCAAAAGCGGGCCCGATAATTTGTTCATATAACGTTGCATTTCTATCGTGGATGATGTATTGTTCGGATCATCCGGAAAATAACCACTTGGGCTGGGATTCATACTTGCAACCAGCATAAAACTAGCAGGATACTCTATGGTGAATTTTGCTCGGGAAATGGTAACAACTCTGTCTTCCAGTGGCTGTCTCATCACTTCCAAAACTGCTCTTTTGAACTCCGGCATTTCGTCTAGAAACAGAACACCGTTATGTGCTAATGAAATCTCTCCCGGCTGAGGATAACTGCCGCCGCCAACCAAAGCGACATCTGAAATTGTGTGATGAGGAGCTCTAAAAGGACGAATGGTAATGAGTGAAGTTTCTGCTCCCATTTTGCCAGCTACCGAATGGATTTTTGTAGTTTCTAAGGATTCTTTGAGGCTCAGCGTTGGCAGAATACTCGGTAAACGCTTGGCTATCATCGTTTTTCCACTTCCAGGCGAGCCAATCAAAATAATATTATGACCCCCGGCTGCTGCAACCTCCATCGCACGTTTGGCCGCTTCTTGCCCTTTGACTTCATCAAAATCAAATGGAAAATGGTCGATTTTATCTTGAAATTCTTTTCTGGTATCAATCTCAAATTTTTCCAAAGCTACATTATCATTAAAAAAATCAATAACTTCCTTGATATTATCAATTCCGTAAACATCAAGCTGATTGACAATTGCCGCTTCTCTTGCATTTTTTTTTGGAAGAATAATACCTTTGAAACCATCTTCTCGTGCCTTTATGGCGATGGGCAAAACACCACGTATGGGTTGCAAACTTCCATCTAAGGAAAGTTCACCCATAATGATATAATCATTTATTGTTTCATAATTAATCAGATCGGACGCGGCCAAAATCCCTAACGCAATGCTCAAGTCGTACGAAGAACCCTCTTTCCGAAGATCTGCAGGCGCCATATTAATAGTAATTTTCTTCCCAGGAATTTTGAAGCCAGAATTTTTCAGTGCAGCGGATATCCTGTAACTGCTCTCTTTGATTGCATTATCTGGCAACCCCACAAGATGGTAACCAACGCCTTGATCTACATTAACTTCTATGGTAATGATTTGTGCAGAAACGCCATGAATGGCAGCACCGTAAATTTTTACGAGCATTTGTGTTTTGTTTTACCAAAAATAAAAAAACTCCTTGATATAAATCAAAGAGTTAAATATTTATTTCAAACTTTTTTAGATTACATAAATCTTTCGCCTTTCTTAAGATTTTTAAGATCTAAAACATAATCCTTTATTAATTGATCATTATCGCGCGGACATATTAATAGAGCCTTTTCTGTATCTACTACAATGAAATTCTTTAGTCCATCAATAACCGCCGCCTTATTTTGATTTTTAATTCTAATAACGTTGCCTTTGGAGTTATACGTCAAAACATTTTTTGAACTTATGGCATTGTTATCATCATTTTTGTCTGCATTGGTGTAGACAGAAGTCCAGGTTCCGAGGTCGCTCCAACCAATATTAGCAGGAATAACATAAACATTTTCTGCTTTTTCTAAGATTCCGTTATCTATAGAAATCTTATTTACTATTGGGTAAATCACATCGATATATTCTTTTTCTGCCTCTGTATTGTACTCACAACCATTAAATTGGTTTGACATCTCGGGCAAATATTTTGCAAAAGCAGATAGGATGCTTTTTGCACTCCAAATAAAAATTCCTGCGTTCCAAAGGAAATCACCGGATTCAATAAAACTTTTAGCAATTTCTAAGTCTGGCTTTTCTGTAAAAGTTTTTACTTTAGAAATGTTTTCGTCATTTTCTTTTATAAATTGAATATACCCATAGCCCGTATCTGGTCTCGAAGGTGTAATACCGAGAGTAATCAGATAATCATTTTTCGCCGCCAAATCGAAAGCTAACTCTACTTTATCAAGAAAAACTTTCTCTTTCAGAATCAGGTGATCAGCAGGCATCACGATTACATTAGCATCTGGATTAGCCGCCTCAATTTTTTTGGCCATGTACAAATTACAGGCAGAGGTGTTTTTCATTGCCGGCTCTCCAACAATATTTTCGAATGGTATTTCCGGGAGCTGCTGCTTCGTTAGATCTACGTACTCTTGATTGGTAATGACGTAAATATTTTCTTTTGGAATTAATTGATTGATTCTATCAAAAGTCTGCTGAATCATTGTTCTACCAATTCCTAATATATCGTGAAATTGCTTTGGGAATTTTTGGGTGCTCATTGGCCAAAATCTGCTTCCAATACCACCCGCCATTATTACGCAATAATTATTGTTCTTCATATAAAATTATTTTTTCAACCTTTGCCAATGCTCGGAAAAGATACTTTTTTGAGTTTTTCAAGTGAATGCAAAGATATAACTTTTTCTTTTTTTCCAATAACTTGTAATTATCCCCTTTGTACAAGAATTCATCATTAATTGACAAATCCTCAACAAAAACTAAATTATCCTCAGAATTATCAATATGAAAATAACGGACTAAATCCGGACTTGCCATAAAATTGGCTTTGGGGTTTTTTGAGAATTTGAAAATAATCGGTTTTAGGTCGTCCGAATAGATGTTGAGACTTTCCAAAAGCATCTCAGTAAAAGTATTTTTCCATTCTTTTCCGTGCGCGCTGATTCTAAAATTGAACTTTTCAAACGCAATGAGATGAGCGAGTTCGTGCGTCAAAACAAAAAAGAAAAGCTGTTTGTCCAGCGTAGAATTGACTGTGATTTGATGCGAATTGTCTGGCAACCTTCTATAATCTCCAAGCTTACTATTTCTATTTCTGGTAATTTTTATATGAATGTAATAATCCGAAAACCATTTTTTCAGAAAAGGAAAGGTATTTTCAGGAAGATATTGTTCTAAAGTTTGGATGGACATTAGTATTAATCGAATATTAAACAAAATTAATCATTCCAATCATTTAACACCAAAATATTGGAGGATAATCACTTTTTGTTTAAATTACCGATAAAATATAAAGTGTGACAAAAACAATTGTCTGGATATTATTGCTGACTATTTTTTCTTGCACCGAAAAAGTCCAGAAGCCAAAACATTCTCACAAAAAGACATCCAATCCTTTTTATGAAAAGGCTTTCGTTCTGATGGACAAAAACCAGTCAGACAGTGCTTTCTATTATCTGAACAAGGCGAAAGACTTATTTCAAAAGCAAAAAGATAATTTTGGCGTAGGCAAGAGCTATGTTAATATGGCTGTTCTACAAGAAAACACAGGCGATAATTTTGGAAGTATTGAAAGTAGTTTGACTGCATTTCGTTTTTTGAAACAAAAAGACACTTCTCATTACCAGACACTATTTAGCAATTACAATAATCTGGGTGTTGCTTCTAATAATCTTAAAAACTATGATGACGCAAAACGCTTTTATAACAAGGCATTTTTGTTCACAAAAGATCCGATTGACAGAATGTCTTTGCTGAACAATCTCGCCATTGTTTATCATAATGAAAAAGATTACAGAAATGCCGTCAAAATCTACGACAAACTTTTGGATAGTATCGGATCTGAAAGTGAATTCTATCCAAGATTATTACTGAATTTTTGCCGATCCAAATGGTTTGAGAATAGAAATTACAATCCGGTCCATAACTATCTTCTTGCAGAAAAACTTAGTGAAAAATTAGAAGACGACTGGACAAAAGATGCTGCATTTGCTTACTTATCCGCATATTACCTTGATAAAAACGCAGATTCATCCAGATTATATTCGACCAAAATGCTGAGTCTTGCTAAGAAACTGAATTATCCAGCAGATCAATTGGAAGCACTGCAGAATCTGATAAAACTCTCTGATGGCAAACAATCTCAAAAGTATTTTGATGATTATTCCAGGATACAGGATAGTTTGGTTAATGCGCAAAACAAAGCTAAAAACCAGTTTGCTTTAATACGGTTCGAAAGTGAAAAATCAAAATCTGAAAATCTGATTCTCCAAAAAGAACATACAGCTCACAAATATCAGGTGCAGATACAGAATTTGATCATCGGCCTGCTACTTTTCTGCTTTATACTGATTGTAATTTTGGCTTATTTTTGGCTGAAAAAAAGAAGAGAAAAACTGCATTGGGAAACCAATAATAAACTACAAGAACAGAGGTTAGATTTTTCCAAAAAAGTTCACGACGTGGTTGCCAACGGTATCTATGAAGTGATGACCACAATTGAAAATCAAGACGATTTGCCTAAAGAAAGAATCCTGGACAAGCTTGAACTGATGTACGAAAAATCGCGCAATCTCTCTTATGAGAATGAACTTCAGCAGGATTTCTGTGAAAGGATCTCCGGATTGATCAGTTCTTTTGACAACGAAAAAACAAAAATAATTATTATTGGAAATGACGAGGTTTTTTGGTCTACCCATAATCAATTTATCCAGGAAGAGTTATTCCAGATTATGAGAGAACTTTTGGTCAATATGAAGAAACACAGTCAAGCGTCACAGGTTATAATCAGATTTGTTACGAAAAATAACGCGAACGAAATCAGATATACCGACAATGGAATTGGCATAGATGAAAACCTTGTTGAGAAAAATGGATTCAAGAATATGAAATCACGTTTAAAAGAAATCAATGCGACATTGGAAATGGAAGAAAGTGTATCAGGTCTCAAATTATCAATCAAATTTTAGTTAAATGTTCGGTAAGGTATTAATTGCAGAAGATCACGAAAGCAGTAATTTTTCTGTACGAAAGGTTTTGGAAGAATTAAAAATCCCGAATGTCGATCAAGTGTTTTACTGCGACGATGCTTTCAACTATATAAAAAAAGCATTGAAGTCTGAACCATACGAAATGTTAATCACGGATTTGTCTTTTGAAGAAGATGACAAAAAACAATTGATAAAAAACGGTCGGGAACTGATAAAATGCTGTAGAGAAATTACGCCAGAGCTTAAGATTACTGTTTTCTCTGCAGAACACAGATTGGGAGTTATAGATCTACTATTCAAAGAATTAAAAATTAATGCTTTTGTTCGAAAAGCGCGTTCGGATTCTCAAGAATTGAAAAAAGCTGTGGAAGCTATTTATAAAGATCAGACATACGTTTCTCACAATCTAAGACTGCCAGTAAAAAGCGTTAACACACTAGAAATCAGTAACTATGATATTATATTACTTAATCTATTGTCAGAAGGCATTTTACAGAAAAACATTCCGAAGAGACTGCAGGAACAGGATATCTACCCCAACAGTCTCAGCAGTGTCGAAAAAAGAATCAATATTATGAAGCTCAATTTTGCAGCTAAGAATACGGAAGAACTCATTGCTTTCAGCAAAAGTATGGGAATAATATAAAAGTAAATTTTTTTGAATTTTACGGTTTTCCCGTAAAGAAATGTTATTTGATGTAACTAACTTTGCAGCAGATTAATAACCGTGAAAAACACAAATAGAGATACTTCATTTTTCAGAAAGAGCTCTCAGTAAAACCTGTGGCTCTTTTTTTATGATCTAAACATCTCTGTGTGGGGGATATTATCCTCCAAATATTTTTTCTCAGTTTCCTGAAAACCAAATCCTGCATAAAACTTAAGCAAATAATCCTGAGCAGAAATCCGTACTTCAGATGTTCTGAATCTGTTTTCAATAACATTTAAAGCGTACGAAATCAATTGTTTTCCCAAACCTGTTCCTCTTCCTTTTTCTGTCGTGATAACCCTTCCGATGGATGTTTCCGGATACTTGATACCTTTGTCAAAAATCCTGCAGTACGCCAAAACTTCTCCATCTTTTTCTGCCCAAAGATGAATCGCTTTTTGATCATAATCATCCAAATCTGGATATGGACAATCTTGCTCTACTACAAAAACATTAATTCTGGCTTTGATGATTTCGTAAAGTTCTGTTGTATCAAGCTCAGAAAACATTTTGACTTTCCAATCTACATTAGTCATCGAATCTTATTTTATTTTTAGCCAAAAAAGCATTGGTTTCTGAGATGAATTTCAAAATCTCATCCGTCCCGGTTTTCTTTTCGGCAGATGTGACATAAATATCGGGAAGTTCTTCCCAAGTCTTTAACATTTCGTTTTTATATATTTCTACATTTCTATCCGCGCCGCCAGATTTCAGCTTATCCGCTTTTGTGAAGACTATAGAAAACGGAACGCTACTCTCCCCGAGCCATTGCATAAACTCCATATCTATTTTCTGCGGCGTGTGGCGGGCATCAACCAAAACAAAAAGATTGACTAGATTTTTTCTGTTGAGAATATAATTGGTAATCAGTTTCTCAAAATCTTTTCTAAGACTTTTGGAAACTCTCGCATAGCCATAACCAGGAAGATCGGTCAGAGACCAACTTTCATTGACCAAAAAATTATTGATTAATTGTGTTTTTCCTGGCGTTTGAGATGTTTTAGCCAAATCTTTATGATTCATCATTGCGTTGATGAGAGAAGATTTTCCAACATTGGAACGTCCGATGAAAGCATATTCCGGCATTGTAGGCTCGGGACAATCTTGCCATTTCTGACTGCTTTTTACAAATTCTGCGGTTTTGATTACCATATTTTATAATTTAAAAACCATTAAGAATCCAATTTATTTTAATAATTCAAATTCTTAATGGTCTGAAAAGTTTTATTTTAATTAATTGGTTTACATCACTTTCTGCAACCAAGTATAAAGAATCTCATTGAACTCATCTGGTTTTTCCATCATCGCAGCGTGACCACATTGATCTATCCAATGCAACTCAGAATTTGGGATAAGCTTGTGCATATCTTCTGCCACTTCCGGCGGTGTCACATTATCCTGTTTTCCCCAGATAATACAAGTTGGACAAGTGATTTTAGGAAGGTCATTCAGCATATTGTGTTTGATGGCACTTCTTGCCAGCATCACAGTTTTGATGCCTTTCATTCTGTCATTCACAACAGCAAAAACTTCGTCTACCAACTCATCTGTTGCAACAATCGGGTCATAGAAAACGTCTTGGGTTTTTTTCTTGATATAATCTTTGTCACTCTTTCTCGGGAAACTATCTCCGAAAGTTCTCTCGTACAATCCCGAACTACCTGTCAAAACTAGATTTTTAACCAATTCTGGTCGGGAAGTCGTTAGAATCAAACCAATATGTCCGCCCATAGAATTCCCCACGATTGTTACAGGCTTTCCAATAACATCTGTGATAAACTTGGCCACAAATTTTGAAATCGATGTCAAATTGGTATTCAAAATAGGTAAATCATAAATAGGCAACTGCGGCACAAAGACTTGATAACCTTTGCCCGAGTAATATTTGATCATCTTATCGAAGTTGCTCAAACCTCCCATCAGTCCGTGCAGAAGCACCATCGGATGACCTTCACCCGCTTCTACATAACTATATTTCGTGTCTTTTTTCGTTTTAAAAATCATAATGCTCTCCCGATAACGCGCAAAAATACAAATAAAAGAATTATTTTTTTATTATAATCCTACGGATGTGGTCAAAATTAAATTATTTTTAAGGCCGTTGTCAAATAATTGTTGGTGTTTGTTTAAAATTCATCATTTCAAACCAATTTGTCTTTTTGCTTCTCCCACTACAAACGCGACTGAATTGGCAATATTGAAACTCCGGATCAAATTGGACATCGGAATGGTCAGATGATTTTCGAAAAGATCTAAAACTTCTTGACTCAGCCCACGACTTTCTTTTCCAAAAACGAGCCAATCTCCATCTTGAAACTCATTTTCATAAATGGAATGCGTAGCGTGAGAACTCATCAGAAAAACTCTGGATTGATCTCGAATCACCCGCATCCATTCCTCCACATTTTGATATTCCGTAACGTCCAGATGAACCCAATAATCTAAGCCAGAGCGCTTCAAATTGGCATCATTGATAACAAATCCAAAAGGATGAATGAGATGCAATTTACTTTCTGTCCCTACACATAATCTGCCGATATTCCCTGTATTATTCGGAATTTCTGGTTCTACTAAAACTACATTTAACATTGTTGAAACTTAATTTAAAACAGCTTTCAGTTCGTTGATTCTGTTGATGATTGGCATTGCGAAAATTCCGCTGGTTTGAAGATATAATTCGTAAAAGGTTTTGGCTTTTTCTGCAAAATCTGAATTTTTATCCGTTCTGTAATGAAACATAAAAACATTCCCGAGCATCTCATAATAATCTGCGTGGTCTTTGGATTCTCTTTCTTTTACGATTTCAATCAATTCTTCTTTTGATTTTGAAGCTAATTCTTTGAAATTAAATTTAAAAATATCTTTCATCAGAGAATCAAAATCCAATTCTTTCTGCATCAGACTTTCCTCTGGTTTTCCCAGAAGCAGTTTTTCTAAAGCTTGTGTTAACTGTCTTATTAATCTGAGTGTAAAATCTTTATCCTGAATCATACTTAGTTCTTATTTTCATCTTCATCAAGTTCTGGACTTGCAGATGTTCTAGATACAAAATGAATCGTTCCCTCTTTTGAATTGTATATTTTGTAGGCAAATTTAATTCCTATTAATGTTCCGATAATAACAATCGCTATTGAAATTATTGTAGCGAAAATTGAATTAAATGAAAAATAAATAGTTGTTGCTAAAACCAAACTGATTAAGAATGGAGAAAGGAAAATTTCTATTGCTCCTATAATTTCTGTTGTTTCTTCAAAAATGTTTGATTTCTGCTTTGCCATTTTACCCAAAAAACAAATATGCCAAAACAATCGCCGTAATCACTCCAACCAAGTCTGCCAAAAGCATCGAACCAACGGTGTATCTTGTATTTTTTATTCCAACTGAACCAAAATAAACTGCAATCACATAAAAAGTGGTATCAGAACTTCCCTGGAGAATTGCCGATAATTTCCCTGGAAAACTGTCTGCTCCAAAAGTCTTCATAGTGTCCACCATCATTCCGCGAGCGCCGGAACCGGATAATGGTTTTATCAACGCCGTTGGTAATCCATCCACGAATCTGGTGTCGAGATGCGACGCGCTGGCAATCCATTTCATTCCATCGATAATGACATCGAAAACGCCACTCGTTCGGAGTAACGAAATCGCAATCAGCATCCCAACCAAATAGGGAATAATCTTGATACAAACCGTGAAACCTTCTTTTGCACCGTCTATAAAAGCATCAAAAATATTAATCTTTTTATAAACTCCGCCAAGAACAATGGCAAGGAAAATCAACAGGATAATGCCATTGCTCATCACTTTGCTGAAAGAATCCAACTCTTCTTTGTTCATCTGAACAAGGTAAATGACCAGCAATGCAACAATCGCTGAAATCCCACCAACGTAAGCTAAAACAATCGGTTGAAAAAGATTGATTTTTTGTCTGATTGAAACTATTATCATCGCTGCCATTGTTGCACAAAAAGTCGCAATCATACAAGGCAAGAAAATATCCGTTGGTGTTTCCGAACCCATTGATGAACGAATCGCAATGATGGAAACCGGAATCAAGGTCAGTCCGCTGGCGTGCAAACAGAGAAACATAATTTGCGCATTACTTGCTTTGTCTTTATCTGGATTGAGGGTTTGGAGACTTTCCATTGCTTTGAGTCCAAAAGGTGTTGCGGCGTTATCTAACCCGAGTAAATTCGCACTGAAATTCAGCATCATATGTCCGAATGACGGATGATTTTTTGGGATTTCCGGAAAGAGTTTCGAGAAAAATGGCTGAATCAACCGACTTAGGAAATTAATACCGCCGGCTTTCTCTGCAATGCTCATAAAACCCATAAACAAAGCCATAATTCCTATTAGTTTCAGGCAAATATTAACTGCCGTTTCGCTGGTTCCGATAACACCATCGGTTTCTGCAACTCTGTAAGTTTTCACATTTTGAAGCGAATCCATTTTGTAATGGATGTGACTGTCTTCGAAATCCGGATTTGATAATAATGATTTCTGAATATCCGGAGAAATCTGAGCTAAGGGTTTTTGCGAAATCTGAATGGTGTCGCCACCTTTCCCAACAACCATATCGTTGAAAATCTGACTGTAATTTTCTGAACTGAAATATTTAATCGATGCAACCGCAATCGCAATAATAATGAAGGCGGACCAAATCCTGCTTAAAACCATTCTTGGAAATTAATTTCAGTAAATGTAAGAAAAAAAGGAAATCAATTGGAAAAGTTAGATTTTTTGAAATTATAATGAAACAGCGAATCTGCAGCGCGACTTAAGGGGAAATCATTTTTTTGGTGTACTCAAGTTCTGTTTAATGTGAATCGTGTTGCAAGAAAATTGGGAGCCCTTTCACAAGCTCAGGATAAACTTCGGGCGGAAATAGTTGCCCAAACCTACAGAATTGGTTCGACGAAGTTAAATTAAACCTGAAAAACTGACATTTGTCATTTTATTAAATTATACTTTTTTGGTATGAATTGGATTTTATACTTTTGCAAAGGCTTTTTAAAACTACTATTATGACAGGTAAAATGTTTTGTTGCTACAATTTAATATTTCGAATTGATATGAAGAAGTAATAATAGTGTGTTTATTTTGAAAACCTTTCATACTTCTATGTGAAAGGTTTTTTTATTTTAATTAATGAATAAAAATGATTGAATTACAAAGCGTCACCAAACGTTTTACAACCAAAAATAAAACAATCCAAGCGTTGTCCAATGTTTCTCTGACTGTTGAAAAAGGAGAAATTTTTGGTGTGATTGGAACTTCCGGAGCGGGAAAAAGTACATTGATTCGCTGTGTGAATCTTCTGGAAAAACCTAACGGAGGAAAAGTAATGGTCGATAATGTTGAATTGACAAAATTAACTGAATCCCAACTGACTTTGGAACGCAGAAAAATTGCAATGATTTTCCAGCATTTTAATCTGTTATCATCCAGGACGGTTTTTGATAATGTGGCATTTCCATTGGAATTAGAAGGAAAATCGAAGTCTGAAATTAAAACTAAAGTGGATTCGCTTTTGGAATTGGTTGGACTCAAAGAAAAGGCAAAAGACTACCCTGCGAATCTTTCCGGCGGACAAAAACAAAGAGTTGCGATTGCAAGAGCTTTGGCGAATGACCCGAAAGTTTTGTTGTGTGACGAAGCGACAAGCGCCCTAGACCCAGCAACCACAAAATCGATTTTACAGCTTCTGAAGTCTATCAACCAAAAACTTAATCTTACAATTCTTCTCATCACGCACGAAATGGAAGTCATCAAAAGCATTTGCGATAAAGTGGCTGTGATTGACAATGGAGAATTGGCAGAACAGGGAAAGGTGGAGCAGATTTTCATCCATCCTGAAAAAGAAATCACAAAAGGTTTCATCCAGGCTTCTTTGAATGTTGAATTGCCTTTATTCTATCAGAATTATATTAGCCAAATCAACAGTGAGAACAAAAATCCTTTGGTAAAAATATTAGTCGGAGGGAATGACGAAGAGAGTTCGCTAATTCTCAGTCTGTTTGAAAAATTTCAGGTTAAAACTAAGATTATCAGCGCACAACTAGAGTATGTTGGTCACTTGAATTTTGGTGTTTTAATTTTGGAATTACAAGGGAAAAATATCAGTGAAGCTTTGGCTTATTTGGAAAACGAATATACAAACACAGAAATTTTAGGTTATGTCGGATAGTATCATCAATTTGTTATTTCAAGGGACAATTGAGACAATTATAATGACCTTGGTTTCAGG
>JBCNLQ010000048.1:0-19040 GCA_039595375.1 Chryseobacterium sp. | reverse complement strand
GGTGAAAACAGGCATTTAGCCATATACTTATTATCAAAAAAAAAAAAAAAAGCCTCACAATATTCTCATCATCCAAAAAAAACTGGACGATGTTTCTTGGGAATATATTATGGATGAGGTTTCTAAAGGTTCAGATGTGATGTGGTTTACAAATGAGACCACAGCTAAGCTGAGAGACACGCTGGGTTTTCGGTTTAAGACGGTTAGTTTTCAGGATAATTATTATCTACAGTTTACGGATAAAAAGCTTAAGAATAAACGGCTTTTTATAGATAAATTTCCGGATAACAAAGGTTTTTCCTACATCCGAAATGACATCGAAGTTTTGGGAAAAACGCTTTCTAAATCAGATGATAAAACGTCATCTATAAACGCAGATTTTGTTAAGGTTAATTTTGGAAAAGGTCATTTCTATGTCCATTCCGAGCCGCTTATTCTCACGAATTATTATCTTCTCAAATCAAAAAATCAGTATCTGGAAAACGTAATGTCTTATTTGCCAGACCGCGAAACGGTTTGGTTTATGGAAAATGATGTGCCGCTATCTATGTCGCCAATGCGTTTCATTCTGAGTAATCCGCCACTCAGATATGCGTGGTATCTGTTGTTATTTGGGCTTTTGATTTTTGTACTTTTCAATGCCAAGCGAAAACAAAGAATAGTACCGATAAAAGAACCATTGAAAAATACTTCGGTAGATTTTATCAAAAGCATTGGTAATCTCTATCTTCAAGAAGGCGATTTCCACGAAATGATGGCCAAAAAAGCGCAGTATTTCCTGAGTAAAGTACGAATAGATTTGATGATTGATACGCAACATTTGGATGAGCGATTCATTAATAAACTTCATTTGAAAACCGGAAAAAATATAGAGTTAATAAAAGAAGCTGTTAGTCTTATAAAAAAAGGACAAGATCCTTATGCAAGTGTGATGAAAGAGGATTTGATACGGATGAATAAATTATTGGATGGTATTTTGAAATAACGAATAGAAAGGTGCCGCTCCTACGGAGCTCCTCCAATCGGAAATCATTTTATGCTACAAACATTTCGCTCCTACGGAGCTTGTCCAATCCTAACGAGCTAAATATACAAATGTTGCGCTCTAAAGAAACTTATTTGAATGTAAAATATATGAGCTCCGTAGGAGCGAAATGTTTGTAGAAAGAAATTATTCATAATAAATTATAGCTCCGTAGGAGCGACACAAAACAAAACACAAAATGGCGAACACTTACATCCAAATCTACATTCAATTTGTTTTTGCTGTACAAGGAAGACAAAATTTGATTCATCCATCAAAAAGAGAATTATTACAAAAATATATTGCAGGAGTTATTAAAAATAATAATCAAAAGTTAATATCAATCTATGCAAATCCAGACCACGTTCATCTATTAATTGGATTTAATAGTTTGAATTTTAAAATTCCAGATTTGATTCGAGACATAAAATCTAATTCTTCAAAATTCATCAATGATGAAAATTGGTTTGATGGGAAATTTAACTGGCAGGAAGGTTATGGTGCATTTTCATATTCGAGAAGTCAAATCGATAAAGTGGTCAATTATATTAATAATCAAGAAGAGTATCATAAAAAGAAAAGTTTTAGAGAAGAATATTATGAGCTTTTGAATAAATTTGAAATATCGTTTGAAGAAAAATATTTGTTTGAGTTTTATGATGAATAGTATCGTTACTACAGATCTTCTCCCAAAAAATAATATTAATTACAAACATTTCGCTTCTACGGAGCTTCGCCTATCTGATAAAATTAATGCTACAAACGTTACGCTCCTACAGAGCTTAAGCTAAAAAATAAATTATGGAAGAACAATACCAAGACCAAGCGCCGGAATTCCAGTCCAGGCTGGATATGAAGGAATTGCAATACAATCTGGAACGTGTAAAAACCGAAATCTCCAAAGTCATTGTCGGACAGGAAAATATGATTGAACATTTGCTTGCCGCTTTGTTGTCAAACGGACACGTTTTGATAGAAGGCGTTCCAGGCGTTGCGAAAACCATCACTGCAAAACTGTTGGCAAAAACCATTTCGGTAGATTTCAGCAGGATTCAGTTTACGCCAGATCTTATGCCGTCGGATATTTTGGGAACGTCTGTTTTTAATGTCAAGGAATCAGATTTCAGGTATAAAAAAGGACCAATCTTCTCCAATTTTATTCTGATTGATGAGATCAATCGTTCGCCTGCAAAAACGCAATCGGCATTGTTCGAGGTGATGGAAGAAAAGCAGATCACGATGGACGGCGTGAAATATCCAATGGAAGAACCATTTTTGGTGGTGGCTACACAAAACCCAATAGAACAGGAAGGAACTTACAGATTGCCCGAGGCGCAGCTGGATCGTTTTCTTTTCAAAATTGAGGTTGGCTATCCCAATTTGGAGCAGGAAATTGAAATTATCAAAAATCAACATAACAATAAGTTGGAAGACAAAACCGCTTTGGTTCAAACGGTACTTTCTGGGCAGCAATTGAAACAATATCAGCAATTGGTAAAAGACATCATTGTGGAGCAGAATCTTTTGGAATACATTGCGAAAATCATCGTCAATACCAGAGAAAATCAGTTTTTATATTTGGGCGCTTCTCCAAGAGCAAGTTTGGCTTTGTTGGCCGCAAGTAAAGCTTTTTCCGCCATCCGAGGTCGGGATTTTGTTACACCAGAAGATATAAAAGAAGCATCTTTTGCGGTTTTGCGTCACAGGATTATCGTTTCGCCGGAACGTGAAATGGAAGGCCTAACCGCTGATGAAATCATCAGACAGATCTTGGAAAGTATTGAAGTTCCGAGGTGATAACTACATTAATAAACCTTCGACTTCGCTCAGGATGACATCGCTAAAAATAACCGTAATACTCGAACATTGTCAGGCTGAGCGGAGTCGAAGCCTTCCGATACAAACTATTGAAATGAATAATTAATTGAAGTGAAAACATTAAAACAAACATACCTCAATAACAAATTCTTCTTCGCACTTTTTGGCGTAGGAATCTGCTATGTTTTGGCATTTTTCTTTCCTGCGATGATGTGGATTGCCAACTCGTTGTTAGTCTTTACTTTAATCTTGACGATGGTTGATGGTTTTATTCTTTTCATTAATAACAACGGAATCAATGCACAAAGAATCCTGCCCGAAAAAATGTCGAATGGCGATGAAAATTCGGTAAAAATTGATATCAGAAACAATTACAATTTTAACATCAATACCAAAATCATAGACGAAATTCCGTTTCAGTTCCAAAAGCGTGATTTTCTTATTAAAAAAAATATAGAAAGTGGAAACAATTCGTTTTTCGAATATATTCTTGAGCCAAAAGAACGTGGCGAATACAGTTTTGGCAGCCTGAATGTTTTTGTTAATTCACCCATTGGGTTGGTTTCCCGCAGATTTACGTTTCAGAAAGACACAAAATTGCCAAGTTATCCATCATTCAACCATCTTAGAAAATATGAATTGATGTCGCTTCAAAACGAATTTTTGTTGGGCGGAATAAAGAAAATCCGAAAACTGGGACACACAATGGAGTTTGAACAAATCCGAGATTATGTTCAAGGTGATGATATCCGAAGCATCAATTGGAAAGCAACTTCCAAGTCTAGTAAATTGATGGTCAATCAGTTTCAAGATGAAAAATCGCAACGCATTATTTTATTGATTGACAAAGGTAGAACAATGAAAATGCCCTTCAACGGGTTGAGTTTGCTGGATTATTCCATCAATGCGGCGATGGCCCTGTCTCACATCATCCTGAAAAAAAGCGACCGTGCTGGGATGATGACTTTTGCCAAGAAAACCGAAAATAAAGTGGCTGCAGATAACAAATCTGGACAACTGAAAAAAATTTCCGAAGCTTTGTACAACGTACAAACCGACTTCTCAGAAAGCGATTTTGGACGCTTGTATCAGGATATAAAATACCATCTGAACCAGAGAAGTCTGGTGTTGCTTTTCACTAATTTTGAAACCTTGGATGCGCTTAATCGGCAGAAAAAATACCTCAGAGGAATAGCCCAAAATCATTTGCTGGTGGTTGTTTTCTTCAAAAATTCCGAAGTTCATCAACTCATCAACAAAAATCCTGAAAATATGCAGGAAATCTATGACCAAATCATAGCCGAGAAATTCGAGTTCGAGAAAAAACTGATTATTCAGGAACTCAGAAAATATGGGATTTACAGCATTTATACACATCCAGAAAATCTCAATATCGATGTTATCAATAAATATCTGGAAATAAAAGCCCGCGGAATTTTGTAAATTTGAATTTAATTCCAATTCTTATCTAAACGAAGTGGCTTAGTGAACTTTAAAACATAGAATTGTTTAAAAAAACTTTGTGTGCTTCGTGTTCAACAAATAATAAATATTACAGATGAAAATCACACTCAATAGAATCAACGACGATTTTTTGTTCGAATGTTCCAATGATCAAGGCAACTCAATCTTACTGGATAATACCACTTTGCCTGGCGCAAAAGGCGTTTCGCCAATGCAATCTTTGCTGATGGCTGTTGCTGGTTGCAGTGGAATAGACGTGGTTTCAATCCTCAAAAAGCAACGCCAGACGATTACAGATTTCAAAGCCGAAGTGGAAGGCGAAAGAGTTCAGGTGGATGAAGCAAAACCTTTCAAATCCATCAAAGTGAAATTTTTTCTGGAAGGGGAAATCGACCCAAAAAAAGCTAAGAAAGCTGGAGAATTATCATTCGAAAAATACTGTTCTGTTTCCAAAACTCTGGAACCTAATGTGGATGTAACTTATGAGGTTTTTGTTAATGGAACTGAGGTAGAATAATGAAATCGAGTTAGGCCACAAAGACGTCTTCTACATCAGATTTTCTACTAAGAACTGCGTGAGCATAAGAACAATGCGCCTTGATGTTCCATCCATTTTTTCTTGCAAATTCCACTGATTTTTCTACCAGTGTTTTTCCCAAACCTTTTCCTTCGAACTTGGGGAAAACCATCACATAGCTTACAATCAGTTTTTTAACTTCAGGAACAATGGTGTATGTTAATCTTCCGATTTCTTCCTGTTGGTTTTTCATTGAGATGAATCCGCCATTCCCAGATTTTTTATTTTCAAAAATAAGTTCCATATTAATTTGCTTTTAAAAATGAATTAGCTAAAATTATTCCAAAAATTTGGATTGCTGCAGTATCTCCTGACCACCTTCAATAACTAGAACTATCTCACAGGTGTTCTGAACTCACCATAACCAATCAAACCATCGAAGTTTCTTCCAAAAGGCGTGTAATATAAAAATGCCTGATATAGATTTTCTGTTTGCCAGAAGTTTCCGTTGACCTCACCATAATTCAGTTTTCCATCCGTCCCTTTTGTAGCGATAATATAGCTGTAAAAACCTTGTTTCAAATAGATTTTTGCAATGTATTTTTTGGATTTTTCATCGTATTGCATTTGACTGCTCTTATCAGCTTTATAATTATTAAACATTCCTAAGACATAAAAATCTTTTTCCAATTTTGGACTGTCTAAAGCAAAATAAACCCAAGAATAATCTGCTTCCCGATCCGGATTTCTTTCGATTCCCAAATCATTTCGTCGAAAATAAAACGCACCATTCACATCTGGCTGATATTGATAATCTCCCGGATATGCCCAAACGGGATGCAGGTAAGTATAATTTCTACCATCGATATTTTCCGTATTAGCGACCATATCCATCGCTTGGTTCATAATTTTATTATCAAAATAATAGAACTCATTATTTCCTGGAAATGCTAGATTTAACTGCTGAAAAAGCAACTGATTTCCCATCGTAGAACTTGCCCGGAGATTATTGAGCGCAATTCCCCAATTGTTATTCTGAATCACACTTAATGATAATGACGAAAGATTATTGGTGATTCCCGCCCCGTTTCCGGTAGCCTGTATTTCCAGTCTTTGTTTGGCATTAGGATTTTTTGCATCTATGAATCTCGTTACGTTGATTCCCAGACTCGCTCCATCCTCGTAGATGCAGAATCTTCTTGTAAATAGCGGCTTTTCCTGAGAGTCTTTATAAACAATAATCTCATAGTTTCCGGAGATTTTTGGCTGAATTTTCTCATTCGGGAAAGCTAGCTCATAATGGGTATACTTTTGATACGTATTGAAAGAATATTGGAAATTTTCAATCAAAGCATTCATACTTCCGTTGGCAAATTCGGTGAAAAACAATCCATCATCTTCCCAGCTTTTGTTGTAATGTTTGTAAGTGTAACGGTACAGCTGACTGCTGTTGGACAAATCATCAAATTTGAGAATCAGTTGCCCGCCTTGCGCGATTACAGGTGTTTCGTCATTGGTTTTAGGATTAAAAACCTGAATACTTTTGATTTCCTGTCCAAAAGAAATGGCACTTAAAAAAAGAAAAAATAATTTTAGTAACTTCATAAGGCTAAGTTAATGTTTTATATTTTTACAACTAAATTAAAAAAATGTTATACGTAGAATCTTTTACTTTCAATCCGTTCTCTGAAAACACATACCTGGTTTATAACGATGAAAAGGAAGCTTTTCTTATAGATCCGGGAAATATGCCAGACGCAGAAACTCATGTTTTGGAATCTTTTATAACATCCAAAAAACTGAAAATCAAAAACATTCTATTAACGCACGCTCATATCGATCATATTATTGGACTACAATGGGCTTTTGACGCTTTCAAAGTTCCTGTCTTGATGCACTCAAACGAAACGGAAATTCTGGAACAAGCGCCATTCACAGCGAAGAAATATGGTTTCTTTTTTCCGGCCTTCACAGGCGAAACGACATTGATAAAAGAAGATGAGGAACTGAAACTAGGCTCCGACACTTTTCAGATTTTCGAGGTTCCCGGACATTCGCCGGGAAGTGTGGCTTTCTATAATGAAACAAATGAATTTGTAATTTCTGGTGACGCTCTTTTTATGATGAGCATCGGAAGAACGGATCTTTACAAAGGGGATTATGACCAACTCATTAGAAGTATCAAAACCAAATTGCTGACACTTCCGGAAGCTACAAAAGTTTATAGCGGACACGGCAATTCTACTACGATTGGTTTTGAGAAAGCACATAATTCATTTTTAAAATAATTTTAAGAATGAAATACAAGGCATTATTCTTCTTTTTATTGATTCCCAGCATTGCATTTTCTCAAAACGAAAAACTGGATAAAACTAAGTCAGAAAATATTCAAAAAGTAATTACGTTATTTCAAACTAAAAATATTGATGGTATTTCTAAAATTGTTAATTATCCTTTACGCAGAGAATATCCAATTCCTGAAGTAAAAAACGAGACTGATTTCAGGAAAAGATTTAATCAGATTTTTGATGCGAAAATAATTAATCAAATTTCAAATTCGAAAAGAGAACAATGGTCAGAAGTTGGCTGGCGAGGAATAATGTTTAATGATGGAGATGTTTGGATTAATGAAAATGGAAAAATAATTGCAGTTAATTATCAAAGTGATTTTGAAAATGCACAATACAAATCTCTTATAGCTAATGATAAAAAAAATTTATATCCGACCTTGAAAAAATTCCAAACTCCGGTTTATAAATTCCAAACCAAAAACTATCTTATAAGAATAGATCAATTAAAAGATGGAAGCCATCGTTATGCTTCCTGGAAAATAGGTAATGAAGAATCTTCTAAACCCGATTTAGTAATTACCGATGGTGATCTTCAGTTTGATGGCAGCGGTGGCAATCATACCATAACATTCAAAAAAGGCGAGTTCAGTTATATCATTTACAGAGGAATTATTGGCGAAAAAGACGGAGCAGAAATAGACTTGACGGTTGAAAAAAACAGCAAAGTCATTTTGCAACAAAAAGGAAAATTAATACAATAATCTATTTTATATTGTCAGTCTGAGGTTTTTGAAGCCTATTAACATAAAAAACGCTTCCAAAATTGGAAGCGTTTTTATTATCTAATCCTGATGAACTTCTGACAAAACAGGTCCCGAAGAAACCAATTCCAAAGCTTCGTCATTATCCGTAAACTGCTCAAAATACTTAATGTATCTCGCAGCCAGATCTTTAGCTTTAGCTTCCCAATCCGAGTTATTTTCATAAGTATCTCTTGGGTCAAGGATATGTTCGGAAACATTCGGAAGCGAAGTTGGGAATTCCAGATTCATAATTGGAACGTGATCTGTTTCCGCTTTATCAATACTTCCGTCGATGATGGAATCGATAATCGCTCTCGTATCTTTCAGGGAAATTCTCTTTCCGGTTCCGTTCCAGCCAGTATTAACTAAATAAGCTTTTGCGCCGTGTTCCTTCATTTTTCCAATCAATGTTTTGGAATACATTGTTGGATGAAGTGTCAAAAATGCTTCTCCAAATGCCGGAGAAAAAGATGGCGTTGGTTCTGTAATCCCTCTTTCAGTGCCTGCTAATTTTGATGTATAGCCACAAAGGAAGTGATATTGCGCCTGTTTATCAGTCAATATAGAAACCGGTGGCAAAACGCCAAATGCATCTGCCGACAAATAAATGATCTTGCTCGCGTGACCAGCTTTGGAAGGCAGAACAATTTTGCTGATATGATAAATTGGATACGAAACTCTTGTATTTTCTGTAATCGAACCGTCGGCATAATCTACGTTGCCTTCATCATCTGTAACTACATTTTCCAGCAATGCATCTCTTCTGATGGCGCCGTATATGTCCGGTTCTTTTTCTTTGCTCAGGTCGATCACTTTGGCATAGCAACCACCTTCGTAATTGAAAACGCCATTGTTATCCCAGCCGTGCTCATCATCACCAATCAAGTAACGTTTCGGATCAGCAGACAGTGTTGTTTTTCCAGTTCCGGACAGTCCAAAGAAAACCGCTACATCACCTTTCTCCCCAACGTTGGCTGAGCAATGCATAGAAGCCATTCCTTTCAGTGGAAGGTAATAGTTCATTATCGCAAACATTCCTTTCTTCATTTCTCCGCCGTACCAGGTTCCACCGATGATTTGCATTTTCTTGGTCAAATCAAACATCACAAAAACCTCAGAGTTCAATCCTTGTTGCTCCCAATTAGGATTCACAGATTCGGAAGAGTTGATGACTACAAAATCAGGCTCGCCATAATTTTGAAGGTCATAATGAGAAGGGCGAATAAACATATTCATCACAAAATGTGCCTGCCAAGCCACTTTGGTCACGAACCTTACTTTCAGTCTCGTATCTTGGTTTGAGCCACAAAAGGTATCAACAACATAAATACTTTCTCCGGAAAGATCCTTGGTAACAATATTTTTTAGTTCATCAAAAACTTCTGTAGAAGTTGGTCGATTGATGGTTCCGTCCCACCAAATCGTATCTTTTGTAATATTGTCATTGACGATGTATCTGTCTTTCGGAGATCTACCTGTAAAAATTCCTGTTTTTACTGCCACTGCACCAGACTTGGTCAAAACTCCTTTTGCAAATCCAGAGTTATTGGGGTTCATTTCTGCCTGGAAAATTTCTTCGTAAGTTGGGTTGTGGAAAATTTCTTTGGGATTGAAAATACCCTGACGTTCAAGATAAGATTTTAGCTTGTCCATTTTTAATTTTTTTGAAGATTAAAGGTGTTGCGACAAATGTAAAAATATCAGCGAACTATGAAAGTTTTTATTTGCTGATATTCATCAGTTTAATATTAATTCATAATTAATTAACAATCAGTTAATTAAATCATCCCAAGAAAATATTTTATCGAAACCGCAGCTTTTGAAATAAGCTTTGTAATCTCCAAATTTGGACGTCAGAACGAAATCTCCACCCCAAGCTCCTAAACTTTTGACAAAACTGGGACAGTTTGGGAAATATATTTCCTTTACGGATGGAATTCCAAGAAAATCTGAAAGTTTTTGCTCGTGAATGGTCATCAATTCAGAAAATTCTTCCAAATTTTGACTTTTAACAATCATTTTGGTTAATTCAGAATATTGATTGATTAATTCCGTTGAAGTCGGCTTTGATTTGTAATGAGAAATTCCTTCCCGCGTATCTTGTTTCTGATTGAGATGAATAAAAATCAGCTCGTCTTTGAAACTTGGCTCAAAAACTATTTTATGATAAGTCCTTTCAGGAAATCTGCTATACATAATCGCTGATTTTTCTTTGGCAACAGCAACATCGTAACCACTGCCGCCCAGACTTTCTTCATTAAGGATAAAGGGATCAATCTCTGCCCATTCTCCGAGATTGCTCATCAAAGTAGAACTGCTACCCAATCCGAAGTCGGATGGAAATTGAAGGTTAGTTTTAAAATGATAAGAAACATCATTCTTAAATTTGGTTTCAGAAAATGTCTGAACGGTTTTCAGAACTTTGAGAATAAATTCGGAAGCTTTTTGATTATTGGTTTCTTTGATTATCCAATTTTTATAATCAATTTTTGTATCCAACCACAATTGATTCTGATGATAAGCCTGCCAATGAACCGATGATTGTTGGTCATCATTTTCGGTAAAAAAAAGCTCTTGTCCCAGCTTCGTTGGAACAGCCAGAACAAGAGCGCCATCAACAGCAACATATTCTGAGGTCAGCATCAGCTTTCCAGGTGAAAATATTCTGTCCATTGTTGAAGTTTTTTATTTTATTATGATAATATGAGTGGCGAATGATTATAATTAAATTTTTTAAAAACGCTATATAACACTCCTCGGAGTTTAACCACTTGGCAACTGATTCTCTACAGACATTTCACTCTTCCGGAGTTTATATTATATTACAGATTTATGTAACAATGTTATTCTGACTAAAATTTATATCGCAGAAGCTACTGAGACCTCCGAATCGATTTTCTTGATTAAACCTTGAAGTGTTTTCCCAGGACCAACTTCCACGAAATTACTTGCGCCATCTTTTATCATATTCTGCACACTCTGAGTCCATTTTACCGGACCTGTTAATTGTGCAATCAGGTTTTTCTTGATTTCATCTGGGTTGGAAACCGCGGTTGTTGTGATGTTTTGGTAAACCGGAATAGTTGCTTTTCGGAAATTGGTTTTTTCTATTGCTGCAGCCAATCTTTCTTGTGCCGGCATCATCAAAGGTGAATGGAAAGCGCCATTCACAGGCAATAACAAAGCTCTTTTTGCACCAGCCGCTTTCAAAGCTTCACACGCTTTTTCTACAGAAGTTGTTTCACCAGAAATCACCAATTGACCTGGACAGTTGTAGTTTGCTGGAACCACAATACCTTCTATTCCTGCACAGATTTCTTCTACTTTAGAATCTTCCAGACCGAGAATCGCCGCCATAGAACTTGGGTTGATGTCACAAGCCATCTGCATTGCTTGTGCTCTTTCGTAAACCAATTTCAGCCCGTCTTCGAAGGACAGAACACCGTTGGCCACCAAAGCGGAAAATTCTCCCAGAGAATGTCCGGCAACCATTTCTGCGCCCAAACCGTTTGCCACCTTTACTGCTGCAACAGAGTGTAAGAAAATAGCTGGTTGCGTAACGCTGGTTTTTTTCAGGTCTTCGTCTGTACCGTTGAACATTGTAGAGACCAGGTCGAAACCGAGAATCTCATTGGCAGAATCCATCAAGTCTTTCACATCTTTTCGGGAATCGTACAATTCTTTTCCCATTCCTACATATTGTGAACCCTGTCCAGGAAATACAAGTGCTTTCATATATTTTATAAATGATGATTGATGAATGATAAAGGATTATATCATCAATGTTTTTAGATTTTCTTTTAATAATACCAAATAAGCGAATTCTGAATCACTTATCATTTATCGCTGATCAATTACTATATTTTACTGCATCAATCTGACAACTCTGTAACCGTTGTTGATGTAGGCGCCGTTTGGTTTAGCTTTTACGAATTCGAATTTTGTAGCGAGTTGTGTTTGCGATTTTCCGATTTGCTTGAAGATTTCACCTTTTTTGTTTTCTCTCGTGAGCATATCGTTCATCACGTCGAAACCTATCACAGCATATTTTGAAGGCGTTTTGCAATATTTCGCTTTATACGCCGCAAGAATTTCTTTTTCAAAATCGCCATCATAATTGATTTTTCTGTCCATCAAATAAACCAAACTAGCCTTTGAAAGGTCGTCTACATTTTTCTCAAAGCTTGCATTATAATACATACTAAAAGCTTTTACGCCCTCGGTCTGTTTTCCAAGATTGATGATTTTTGACGCAAATGCATGGCCTGCAGACTCATCGTCATCAGCCAGGATTGCAATCACAGGAACAGATTGTCCCGTCATCATATTGTTTTCTAACTGAATATCATTGGAAGAATTTACAATCACCACATTCGGTTTTGATAAAGATTTTTCCAGTCCAGCTTTGATAGCATTAGCATTAGCTTTAGAATTATCTGCAACGATAAAGATTTTCTGATCTTGATAAACCTGACCAACTTCCTTCACGATTCTGTCTGAATAAACAGAATTTTCAGTTTCGATGATAATTAGATTGTTGTAATCAAAAAGATCTTCTGAGTTGGCGAAAGGCGCAACAACCGGGATTTTCTTATCGTTTACAAATCTTAGAACTTCCAAAACGCTCGATTTAAAAAAAGGACCGACAATCAGGTCTGTATTATCTGTGTTAATTTGAGAAAGACTGTTTTTGAAAGTAATTTCATTTCCTGCATCTACCACTTTAATGTCCAGTTTTTGGCCATTAGTCGCATTTCTTTCAGCAGCTAATTTTGCACCGGTCAGGAAATCCATAGACATAGTTCTGTACTTTGCATCATTGGCATCAAACCCAAAAGGTAACATCAAAACAACACTCAAAACATCGCCCGCTTTTTTCGAATACATCGGATCCTGTTTTTTGATTTTCAATGTCATCCCGGCTTTCAAACCATCGGCAAGATTTGGATTGAGGCTAATCAACTGATCAAGCGTAACATTGAACTTATTCATAATGCTAAACATCGTATCGCCGGATTGAACAGTATAATTCACGAAATCATCTTCTGAAGAAACTATATTTGAAGAGCTTTTTACAGGTTCTGAAACTGTATTTGATCTTGTCGTTTCCGTCACTGGAGCAGATGTTGTATTACTTTGAGAATTATCTTCAACCTTGATAGATTGAGATGGAGAGCTTATAACCTCGGAACCAGAAACTCTGATGGCTTCGCCTGGTTTCAAACCAGAAGATTCTAATCCTGGATTCAGAGCAAATAATTGCTTCTGCGTGAGGTTGAATTGTCTTGAGATTTTATAGTAATTATCTTTTGCCTGAACCACATACAAGCCTTTGTCTGAAGAAGTGGTTTCAGTTTTAGTTACTGTTTTTACTTCTGCAGGTTTTTCACTCGTGGTTGCAGTTGTCGTTTGACTAACTTTTGTTGAAGAGGAACCGCCAAATTTCTGAATATTATCTAAGGGCAAAACAATCTTGTCCCCAATTTTCAAATGAGAATCCAACTCTGGATTCAGTTTTCGAAGGTCTGCCTCAGAGATCTGATATTGTTTTGTGATTCCGTAGATGGTCTGCTTTGGCTGTAAAGTGATGAATCCAGTTTTTCCAGATATCTTTGTAGCAGCGCTTTGTGCAGAAACAGAAGCTGTAGATTTTGTATTGCTACCATTTTTGGCAACAACGATGACATCACCAATTTTGAGTCCGTTTTCCTTGGCTGCAGGATTCATACGATACAATTCATCTATCGTCAAACCATATTGTTTAGAAATCCCATAAGGCGTTTCTTTTGGTGCAACGGTATGGGTTTTCTGTGCAGAAAGCCCTAAAAAGCCGATAAGTCCTGATAAAATGAAAATCTTTTTAATCATCCTTTTTTAATAATGTTACAAAAATAATGCTTTCAGATTAAATGGAACAAATTATCAGTTCCGATTTTTGAACATCCATTTGTTGATAACTGTCGGTAATCCATTGTTTGCCAAAATCTGCATAGAACAGGCTGAAATTGAATACTCTTTCCTGCCAAGTTCCACCTGGATGAACTTTTAAAAATAAATTCTGCATCTGGTCAAACTTCTCGGCGTGTTTTATTTTTTCTGCTTTCAAGAGGCGTTTTCGCATCCTTTTGAAAGATTTCAGCTGGCGGGTTTCCTCTGCATTCACGAGGTTGGCAAAAGTCTTATCCGTTTGCTCCGCTTTTGTTTTTATTTCTGAAAATGAGTGGATTAAATCGGATTCTTTTTGCTGTAGAAGTGATTTTATTTCGTTTTTGTTCAATATTTTTTGATTGATGACTTCTCCAAAATTCCCAAAAAAATCCTGGGTTTCCAATCCCGAATTTTCAATTTTCCTGAAGGTTTTTTCTTCCAGAAACAACATAGAGTTTCTGGGAATCAAAATCGGGAACGGAAGATTGATGGAATTGAAATAATCTTTCAGCTCTATCCAATACATTATTTCTGCATTTCCGCCCACGTAAGCCAGATTGGGCATAATTGTTTCCTGATAAGCGGGGCGCAGAACTGCATTGGGACTGAATTTTTCAGGATGATTTTCCAGCTCTTTGAGAATCTCTTCCTCGGAGAATTTCAAATTGGTGTCTAGAATATGATATTCATTATTAATTTTCTCGATGCGGTTTCTGGATTCTGTCAGGTAGAAAAGATTGATTTCTCTTGGATTGACCTGAACTTTGTGGTATTCTTTTTCGAGAAATTCTCTTTGATTTTTTGTGGTTTCGAAAAGTTGGTTGGACAATAATTCTTTTTTGAAAACATCTGTGACGTGAGATTTTAATTCTTGAGAATTTCCGTCAATTGTCAATAGTCCGTAATCTGCAAATAATTGATTGACCAAATATCGAATGGCTTGTGTATGCGAATTTCCTTTTTGATAGGCTTTTTTTATCCAAAGAATCAGCTCAGTTCCGTAGAGGTTGTCTTTGAATTCTTTCTCGAATTCCTGAATAAAAAAAGTGTCATCAATCTTGATAGTCCCAACATCACCGCCCGCATTTCCTTTGATTTCGTAATAGTGATCAGATGTTTTAAAGTGGTTGATTTCTTCAAAATCGTGATCTTCCGTCGCCATCCAAAAAATCGGAACGAAATTGTGACCTGGAAAATTAGATGTTAGAAATTTTGCCGTTTTGATGGTCTGGAGAATCTTATAAATAAAGAAAACAGGACCTGTGAAAAGGTTGAGCTGATGACCTGTTGTAATGGTAAATGTATTTTTATCTTTCAAAGAGAACAAAAATTCTAATTGTTTTGGAGATAATTGTTCTTCCTGATTTTGAGAAAAAATGGTTTTGTAAAGTGATTCTCTTTTGCTGTCAGAATATGAGTTTTGTTTCTCAGAAATCTGATTTTTGAAGTTCTCAAGATCAAAGGTTTTATTCTGAAATCCGTCCAGTTTCTTTCCTAAGAAATCTTTGATGAGTTTCGGAATGCTGTTTATATTTTGGAAATCAATTGTCATTGGGTTGATGGTTGTTGGTTGGTAGTGGACAGGTTTTTCTGATGACCAATCTTCTTTTTACACAGAATCTCGCAGCCCGACTTGAACGGAGCTCTTTTTTGTTATTGCGATTGCTGAAAAGTTCTTTTGATGACTTAACCTCATTCGCAATAACAAAAAAAGCGGGAGTGGAAGGCGGAAAAGCTGCCATAATTATTCTGCAAAATTAATGGAAAAGATACCAAACGATTCCCAAATTCAATCGAAAATCATAAATGGGATAATCGGGCGCTGTGAAAGATTTGTTCTGCATAAAAGTCTGATTGATGTGCTGACCTTCTATGTAGAAAAACATCCGCTTCACTTTCATATTGATATAGACATCAGCAATCGGCTGTCCGCCAATGGAGAAAGCGTTGGTTCCCGGCAAAATATATTCGTTCAGAATTGGTGAAAACTCTCTTGATGCAAATTTGGTAAAGTAATAAAGCTTCACACCAGCTTGGATCTCTGCAGCTTTTTTGAATGCAGGAGCTTGGTAATAGATGTTCAGTCTTCCGATAAAATCCGGCATTGGCAAAAGATTGTCATTGGTCAAAGCTTTTTGGAAAAGAACCCTTCCGTTGAAATTGAATCTGTGGTATTTCAAAGTGGCTTCGCCTCCGATCTGCGAAATATTGAGAGACGATTCGCTCTGCTGTGGCTTTGCCAAATTATCAAAATAGGTGTAGTTATCGATTCGGAAATAATCTGCAAAAAGTTGTGTATTGAACCATTTTGCCAATCTCAAAGTTCCCCCAATTTGGGTTACAGACTCGTTGTTCGGGTTTTGCAAATAATAATTATAGTTGAGATAATGTGAAGAATTGACCAGATAATTGAAGCTTGGATAGGCCGACTGGAAATTGACTCTTCCCTGTACCAAATAATCTTTGATGGGTTCGAAAACCAATTCGTTGGTGGTTTTGATATAATTGCCGAATTCTGAACCTTTGGAAATTTCTAAGAAAGATTTCAGCTGAATTTTATCTAACAATTTGATTTGTAAATTTCCGACTGCACCAATCCGCTGCTCTTTGAAATAACCCGGAATTCCTAACGTAGAATATTCATTTTTGTTTCCGAAGGTTATGTACTGATGTCTGAACCCTGCATCCAACTTGAACTTGTCATTATCCCAGACCAAACTGAATGTGTTGCTAAGATTGTTGGAGAATTTTTTATTGGTTAATGGAAATCCATCAATATCAAGACCTCCAAAAAAATCTACATCTGAAGTAGACTCTGAAAAATAATATTTGTTGCCTTGATGATAGATCGTATGTCTGAGCTTGAAAGGATATTTTGCGGGGTCAAAAGGTGAAAACTCCTGACTGAAATAATATCTTCTGTACGTATATCTAGATTCGGCGCCAGTTAGATTGGTTTCTATATTCTGTCTGTTATCAAACCGGGAATCACCACTTAGAAACACATTCAGGTCTGCGACACCTCCGTTTTCCTGATTGTTTACATTTTGATGGATGTAGTGGGCATAAGCTTCGTACTTGCTATTCTTCGAAACGTAATGACCGCTGAAAATGGTATTATTACTTGAAGCTAAACTGTTTCTATACAATCCTTGTGACCTCAGTCCCATATATTCTATCGCAAAATTGAAATTTTTTCCAATATTTTGTGTGTAGGTGGTTTGCAGCTGTCCCCCATTTCTCATCGCATTGTTATAGAAAAATGTGGTCGTAGGTGTTTTTACATCATAATAATTAATTTGATTCTCGCCTAAAAGATAGAAAGATTTGTTTTCTGGAAGTAAAGTGAGATTCTGCTCAGCGTTCTTATCATAAACCAAATTCTGAAATCCTGCTCCTATATTGGAATATTGAATTTTACCAAAATTATCCTTTTTGTTATACTGTGTCACAATATATGACCTTTCGATAGCAAAAGTAGTATCATAGATTTTCTTTTCAGAGAATCTTTTCTTCACCTGATAGTCGTAAATGGTTGGTTTATATATTTCTAACGAGTCCTTCTCTCCAGAATCTACTTTGATGGTATCTGAAGGCAGTTTATTAGAGTCGGTTTTGTTTACTTGCTGTGCGTTGAAAAATGCACTAAAAACAATGAACTGTATTGATAAATATTTCATTGATGAAATTTGGATACAAAAGTACTAATTATACTGCAATAAAAAACCCCGCAGATTGCGGGGTTTGATTATGTAAAATAATGTAGATTATTTTTTGATAAGTTTTGTATTTTCAACAGAACCATTACCATAATAAGCTTGAATAATGTAAGTACCTTTTGCTAGGTTAGAAACATTAACTTGTTTTGTATCTGTAACAGATTTAACTTTTTTACCAGATAAATCGAAGATATTAACAGATTTAATTTCTTTGTTAGCTGTAAGATTTACAACATCAACAGCTGGATTAGGGTAAACTTTCAAGTTGTTATTAGCTGAAGCTTCTTTTACTGCTAATGACAAATCGCCAACAAATTTGAAGATACCTGCAGATCCAGTTGGGCCGTCACTGAAGAAACCACACCATCCAGTCGTAGCATTCAAGAACTTTACAGTACCTCTCTGTCCTCCATCTACACCAGCGATATTGTCAATGATCTTCCAAGTTAAACCACCATCAGTTGTATAAGAAGAACCAGTACCTTGTGCAGCATCAGAATCAATTCCTGTAGAAACATAAGTGTTAGGAGTTCCTGGAACGTGTGCAAGATCACCAAAGAACCAAGTTCCTGTAGGTTCCATTGGCTCCCAAGTAGCACCGCCATCAGTTGTTGAATACATCACAGCTTCTACGCTATTATCTACAGCGATTAATATCCCGTTATTAGCATCTTTAAAAGCCATCTTAGCAGAAGACCCATCAACACCGCCACCTGCAGCACCGCCACCAAAATCCAATGCTGGAGATGGGAAAGCTGCCCAAGTTGCACCTCTGTCAGTAGAACGAAGAATTCTACCTCTAGTAGTACCCATCCAAACGCTGTTTCCGTTTACATATTTAACACCTGTTAATCCATACTCGATACCTCCCAGTGGAGCAGGCGCATTGGCTACAGCCGTCCAAGTAGTTCCGCCGTTAGTGGTTCTAAAAATTTGAAAAGCTGTTCCAACTGGATCCCCAGAAGTAAAGCCTTCGTTAGCATCCCAAAAATGGATTACGTTTGCAAAAGATGCTGTTGAATATGGTGCACTAGTAGTACCTTGTCTTGTCCAAGTACCACCACCATTTGTAGTTTTCCAAATACCATTACCATTTGTACCTGTAGAAGGAGCTGTTACTACCCAAGCAGTATTCGCATCTAAAGCTGCGATGTCACCAACAAGTGCAGCAGATGGTGGACCTGTAATAGTACCAGCAGTCCAAGTAGAACCATCTGTAGTTTTCGAGAATGTCTTTGGATATGTACCATTACCCGTTCCATCATAAACACTAACCCAAACAGTGTTGGCATCTACGATTGATATTTCTCTAGGACCAAAACTTGTTGTCAATTTGATTCCTTGCGGAGTCCACGACTGAGCTGAAGCCAGCACAAGTGAGAATAAGCTTAATGAAAGTAAAACTTTTTTCATAATAAAATTTTTATATAATTAATAATTTAATGCTAAAATAGAAAAAAAAATGCGAATGAAAAA
>JBCNLQ010000047.1:0-19760 GCA_039595375.1 Chryseobacterium sp. | reverse complement strand
AAACTTGAATTGAATTAAACTTTAAATATATAATTAATCTAATAGCTCCGATGGAGCAATCTAATAAAAGAAATCCGGAGGTGAAAGAACCGGTGAATCCCAGTTTGAATAAAACTGTAAAAAGTAAAATTTGAAAGAAAAAATGAACAAAAAGAGAGCATTGATTAGCGTCTCCGACAAAAGCGGTTTGGTAGATTTTGCCAGATTTTTGGAAGCTAACCATTACGAATTGATTTCCACAGGCGGAACGTTTAAACATTTGAAAGATGCCCGACTGAATCCAATCCAAATTGACGAAGTCACCGATTTTCCGGAGATGCTGGACGGAAGAGTGAAAACCCTGCACCCGAAAGTTCACGGTGGATTGTTGGCAGTTCGTTCCAACGAGGAGCATATGAAAACAATTCAGGAGTACGAAATCGGGCTGATTGATATGGTGATCGTGAATTTGTATCCGTTTTTTGAAAACGTGAACAAAGCTATTTCTCTTGACGAAAAAGTAGAATTCATCGATATTGGTGGTCCATCTATGTTACGTTCTGCAGCTAAGAATTTCAATTCAGTTACGGTTTTGACGGATGTGAATGATTATGAAGTGGTTCAAAAAGAAATGTCCGCAAACGGAGATTCAACTATCGAAACTAGAAAAAAATTAGCAGGAAAAGTATTCAATCTGACATCTGCTTATGACGCTGCGATTTCCAGTATGCTTTTGGATGAAGAATATCCAACTTATTTGAACGTTTCTTACAAAAAGGTTTCTGACTTGAGATACGGTGAAAATCCACATCAATCTGCTGCATATTATACTTCGACTTTCGAAAATGGCGCCATGAAAGATTTTGAGATTTTGGGAGGTAAAGAATTGTCTTACAATAATCTTCGTGATATGGATTTGTGTTGGAAAGTGGTTAACGAGTTCAAAGAAGAATTGGCTTGTTGTGCAGTGAAACACTCTACGCCTTGCGGTGTTGCAGTTGGAACAACAGCTTTGGAAACTTATACCAAAACTTTCGAATGTGACCCAGTTTCAATTTTCGGAGGAATTATCGGGATGAATTATAAAGTAGATGCTGCAACAGCGGAGGAATTGAACAAAACTTTCCTGGAAATCGTAATGGCTACAGACTTTGACGAAGATGCTTTGGAAATTCTTAGAAAAAAGAAAAATCTTAGAATTATCAAAATCAAAAACGCAGTGTCTGATCGTCAGGTTTGGGTAAAAGTCGATGGGGGAATGTTGGTTCAGAATGCAGATGACCAATTCTCAGACGATATAAAACAGGTTACAGAAACGGCTCCAACGGAAGAACAAAGAAAAGCTTTGCTATTCTCTCAAAGAGTTGTAAAATATGTGAAATCCAATGCGATCGTCGTTTCAAATGGCGTTCAGGCTATTGGAATTGGTGGTGGACAGGTGAACAGAATCTGGGCAACGCAACAAGCCATTGAAAGAGCTAAATCGAAATTCGATGGTGAATTGGTTTTGGCTTCGGATGCGTTTTTCCCTTTCAGAGATGTGGTGGATTTCTGCGCGCAGGAAGGCATCAAAGCCATCATTCAGCCGGGTGGAAGTATGAAGGATAATGATTCCATAGAAGCGGCAAATGAGCATAAAATCCCGATGTTGTTTACAGGAATGAGACATTTCCTGCATTGATTTATTATTGAAAAACCCTTAGACTCCGCTCAGGATGACATTGCTTAACGAACATTTTATTATTAAATATCAGGCTGAGCGGAGTCGAAGCCTTTAAACTTAAATTTAAACCCTTTTAAAGTTTCAAACTCTGAAAGGGTTTGTTGAGTAATTGATAAAAATTGCTTTTAAAAATTATCATTAATTCTATTGATTTCGAGTTATGATGAAATATCGGTTTTTTGTTGAATTAATTTTATAATTGTGATAAAATTTAGCTTTAAAATCTATTCCAAAATCGAAATAATATTTACATTTGAGACCAAATTCCGGATATGAGTCTATTTAATGATACAAAGTTGGCTTTCGCCGATAAAACCGATGCTCAGCTTAAAAAAGCCTACTGGATGTTCAAGGCTATTGAACAACCTGCACTGACCAATATTGGTGTTTCTCTTCTCAATTTTACAGTTAGAAACAATTTTCCGTTGGTGGACGGGATTGTAAAACAGACTTTGTTCGAACAGTTTTGCGGTGGCGAAACGCGTGAAGAAAGTATGAAAGTGGTGAAACAGATGTTCAAACGTGGCGTTGGAAGTATTTTCGATTACTCAATTGAAGGGAAAGAAGAAGAAGAAGTTTTTGATGCGGTGTGTAAGGAAATCAAAGACATTGTGCGTTTTTCTGTTGGAAACCCAGCGATTCCGTTTATCGTTTTCAAACCAACGGCTTTTGGAAGAATTGATATTTATGAAGCAGTTGGAAAAGGAAAAGAGCTCACAACCAGCCAGAAAGAAGAGTGGAATAGAGTAGTGATTCGTTTTGATGAAGTGTGCAGACTCTGTTTCGAGAGCGATAAGAAAGTGATGGTTGATGCCGAGGAAACCTGGATGCAGGATGCGGCTGACCAGCTTTGTGAGGAAATGATGGAGAAGTACAACAAGGAAAAAGCCATCGTCTGGAACACCATCCAAATGTACAGAACCGGTCGTCTGGAATATATGAACGCGCATCTTGAAAGAGCTAGAGAAAAAGGTTATTTCATTGGTTATAAGATTGTTCGTGGCGCATATATGGAAAAGGAAAGAAAAAGAGCTGAAGAGCAAAATTACCCTGACCCAATCCAGCCAACCAAACAGTCGACCGATGATAATTACAATGCCGGAATCGATTTTGTGATGGAACATCTGGACAAGGTTTCTGCATTTTTTGGAACACATAATGAGATTTCCTCCGAATTGGTTATGGATAAAATGAAAGCCAAAGGTCTGGAACACGACAATCCACATATCTATTTCGGGCAGCTTTACGGAATGAGTGATAATATTACTTATTATCTTGCGGACAAACATTACAATGTCGCAAAATATCTTCCGTATGGACCTGTAAAAGATGTTGTTCCTTATCTCACTAGACGTGCGCAGGAAAATACTTCGGTAGCGGGACAGACAGGAAGGGAATTAGGATTGATACAGAAAGAATTGAAGAGAAGAAAATAGAAATAGAAAATCCGCCTTGAAGCGGATTTTTTTGATTTATTCTACAGGGATTTTTATAATCAGATTTCCATCCTTATCTAAAAATGAATCATCGGTCAAAATTATTTCATCATAAAAATCCATAGTCTCCAATTTTTCAACAAAGTCTTTTGTGAACTTTTTAATTTCTTCACTTGGATTGGTTAAACCTATTTCTTGCATTTCTTTTCTTAGCGAATAGATGTCGAGATAATGTTTTACATCAAGATTTTTCATCAATCTTATTTTAAATTAACTTTATTTTTTCTTCTCCGCCTTCACAGCCTGTCTAGCGAGCAACTTCCAGCCACTTTTAGTTTTCTGCCAAACGTACAAGATATCCAGGCTCACTTCTCCGGGCTCTTTTCCTAAGTCTGCCGTTTTAGCAAACAAATGATTGCGGACAATCGCTGTTTTATCTACAATTTGGATGGATTGATTGGTGTTTTCAATCGTCAGGAAATTAGATTTTTTACTGACCAGTTTTTCTAAAAATTCTTTAGCATCATCAACGTGACCGCCTGAATGGCCGTAAGTCAGTTCCGGTAAAATCAAGGATTCTAAAGTGGCTTTGTCTCCGCTAATCATTGCTAATCTTAATTTTTCCGAAGCGTCGGCAACGGCCTGTTGGTCATTGTTTTTCTGTGCGAACAACATTGATATAGCCAAAAAACTGAATGCTAATAATAATTTCTTTATCATAATTACTTTAATATTACAATCAAAGATAATGAACTTGATGATAATAACTATTGAACTAATTTTCTATCTTTAATTTCTAAAATTTCAAATTTGAATCCAATTCTTGATATCGTTTTGCGCTGCTTGGCAGTTTACTTGTTTATGGTGATTGCCGTACGCGTTTTTGGGAAAAATCAATTGTCACAACTCAATGCTGGTGATGTGATTCTTTTACTTTTGATAAGCAATGCCGTTCAGAATGCAATGGTGGGTTCTAACAGCAGTCTGGAAGGTGGAATCGTTGCTGCTCTTGTGCTATTTGTAGCGAATTTCATGGTAAAGAGATATATCTTTAAAAATCAAAAGATCAAAGAATTGATAGAAGATAAACCTTACATTTTGGTAAAAGATGGCGTAGCTTTTCCTCTAATTCTAAAAAAAGTGCAAATCTCAGAAGACGAATTGGAAGAAGCTGTTCACGAACACGGCATCGAAAATATCTCAGATGTGAAGTTAGCCATTCTGGAAGTGGATGGCAATATCAGCGTTATTTCCACGGATAAAACTTCTGACCAGACGCATTATTCCAGACATAAAACCAAACTGAAAAGGAAATATAGGAATCAATAAAAAAGACTGGAATTTTCCAGTCTTAATTGTTTTTGAGCATAAAGAAAAACGTCCAAAAGATTGTAAAAACAATGCTGATTATCAAGATTCGTTTACCGTGTCGTCGGTCATTTTCGTTGAAATAGTACACACGCTCACCGTTGGGAAGCTGTTTCTGCAATTTCAAAATCGCCAGGCTGATTCCGTAGCTGATGAACAATAAAAAGCCAATGACAAAAGAAGCGAGACATCCGATGATTGCAAAGATGTATCCAAAAGTAATCAGGTTTTTGACGTCCTCTGGCTTTTCATAATTATTTTTAAGTGTTTCCAGACGTTCTTGATTGATTTGATTGACTTCTGCTTCCGAGATTATTATGCCACGCTCTTTCAGTAACTTTTTGGCAACTTCATAATCAAATTCATTCCACTCATCTTTCTTGAAGATGATATCTTTCAATTCTTCATCGCTGAATTCTTTAAGATAATAATCCTCGGGAATTTCAAGATTTTTGGAATAATGATCCGTTATGATTTCTTCTGCCTTTTCAAAATCGGCACGGTCAATCAAAATCTGATATTCTACTTTACTCGGGTCGTTGACGAAGGTAGCGTCAAAGTACTTTTCGTTATCAATCTTTTTGAATGGAATGTGATTTTCTTCCAATATCTGAGCGATTTCATCAATAATTGATTGATTAATGCTCTTTCTGAATACTGAATTTTCCATTATGCTAAAATTGTTATGCCTTTTTCCACCAAATCATAAATCGTATTTCGTGCGCTGTCGGGCTTTACATTCACGGCTTTTGTTCCGTTAAAATGCAAACACGTAATAAACCCTGCATTGAAAGCATCAATTGCTGTAAACTTTACACAATAATCCAAAGCCAATCCAACAATCTCCACCAGCTGAATATCGTGGTACTTAAGGAAATCTTCAAGACCAGTTTTCATAAAATGGTTGTTGTCCTGAAAGCCACTGTAACTGTCAATTTCCACATTTTTGCCTTTTTGAATGATGTGGGTGACTTTATCACGATTCAGATCGTGATGGAATTCTGCTCCAAAAGTTCCCTGTACACAATGGTCTGGCCACATAAACTGTGGAACACCATTGAGGGAAATCGTTTCGCCAACGTTTTTTCCGTTATTGGACGCGAAACTTTTATGGTCTGCTGGATGCCAGTCTTGCGTTAAAATAATTTGGTCATATTCGTTGTCGCGCATCAGAAGATTGATGTATGGAATGATGCTGTTGGCTTCAGGAACGGCCAATGCGCCACCTTCGCAGAAATCATTTTGAACATCAACTATAATAAGAGCTTTTTTCATTGTCTGAGATTTGAGTTATAAAAATACAAAATGTCATTCTGAAAGAAACCTAGCAAAGTGGTTCGACGTAGTCAATCTTACCAATGATGATTTTCTTCTCTCGGAATGACATCTTGACATTAAAATCTAGGAATTAACCTAAATAAGGATATTTATAATCTTTTGGAGAGACAAAGGTTTCCTTGATGCTTCTTGTAGAAACCCAACGTGTCAAGTTCATTTTAGAGCCGGCTTTGTCATTTGTTCCAGACGCTCTAGAACCTCCGAAAGGCTGCTGTCCTACAACTGCTCCGGTTGGTTTGTCATTAATATAGAAGTTTCCTGAAGCATTTTCCAAAGCTTTGTAAGCCTCGTCAATAGCATATCTGTCTTGCGCAAAGATAGAGCCAGTCAAAGAATATTGAGTCGAAGTATCAACCAATTTCAAAGTATCTGCCCAATTTTCATCTTCGTAAACGTAAACCGTCAGGATTGGACCGAAGATTTCCTCCACAATACTTTCGTAATAGGGATTGATGGTTTCGATAACGGTTGGATGTACGAACCATCCTTTTTTGTCGTCATATTTTCCACCGATGATAACGTTGGCATCGTTTGAAGCTTCGGCTCTGTCAATGTAACCTTTGCATTTCTCGAAAGAATTCTTGTCGATAACCGCATTGACAAAATTGGATGGATCTTCTGGCGAACCAATTTTGATGGTTTTCATTTGACTTTCCATCACTGCTTTTACTTGATTCCAAAGAGATTTTGGAACATAAGCTCTGGAAGCAGCAGAACATTTTTGACCTTGATATTCAAAAGCGCCTCTAACCAAACCTGTTGCAACTGCTTCAACATTAGCAGACGGATGAACCATCACAAAGTCTTTTCCGCCGGTTTCTCCAACAATTCTTGGATAAGATTTATAATTATGAATATTATCGCCAATCATTTTCCACATTCCTTGGAAAACCTTCGTAGAACCTGTGAAATGCAGACCTGCAAAGTCTGGGTGAGCCAAAACTTTCTCAGCCGTTTCTTTTCCGTCTGTGAAAATCATATTGATAACGCCATCCGGAAGTCCAGCTTCTTTCAGAACATCCATAATGACTTTTGCAGAATAAACTTGCTTGTCAGACGGTTTCCAAACCACCACATTTCCCATCATTGCCATACAAGCAGGCAAGTTTCCAGAGATTGCTGTGAAGTTGAAAGGCGTAACTGCAAAACAGAAACCTTCCAGCGGTCTGTATTCTACACGGTTCCAGATTCCTGCATCAGAAACCGGCTGCTCAGCGTAAAGCTCCGTCATAAATTCTACATTGAAACGTAAGAAATCTATGAATTCACAAGCCGCATCAATCTCTGCCTGATGAACATTTTTGGATTGTCCAATCATTGTGGCAGCGTTGATAACATCTCTGTATGGTCCGGCCAAAAGGTCAGCGGCCTTCAGAAAAATTGAAGCTCTGTGTTCCCAGCCCAATGCATTCCATTTTGCTTTTGCTGCCAAAGCAGATTCTATGGCTTGGTCCACGTGAGACATATCGCCTTCATAGTAAAAACCAAAATCGTGCTGATGATCCTGAGGTGAGCTAAGTTGAACTTTTTTATCTGTTTTAATATCTTTTCCACCGATTACCATTGGGATTTCGGTTTTTTCTTTCCACATTTTTTTATAAGTGGCAATCAGGCTTTTTACCTCGTCAGAACCTGGAGCATAAGAGTTTACAGGTTCGTTTTGTGCAAAAGGCACTTGAGAAATGGCTTTAGACATAAATTTTAATTTTTAATTTCTCCAAATTTACAACCTAAATATTGAATGTTAAAATAAATTGATATTATATTAAGGAAGTGGGTAACTGTCAAATTTGTTATAAAATAAATTAATTATTCGGTGATTCTTAATTAATTATGTGCTGATTAAATAAAATATTTGTGGATTATAAAAATTTGCTTTATATTTGAATAATAAATAAATTAAAATTATGATTAAAAAATTACTTTTTGCAAGTGTTTTAACATTTGGAATGGCAAATGCTCAAACCACAATCCTTTCTGAAGGTTTCGATGACATTACCACATTGACAACTTGGACACAAATCAATAAGAGTACAGGAACTCCATTAACAGGATGGTTCCAAGGAAGTAGTCTTACTTTAGATGATGGTCCATTTGATGCGTACGAGGGAGATTCTGAGGATTCTTACATCGGAGCTAACTTTAACAATACATCTGGTTCAGGTACAATCAGTAACTGGTTGATTACACCAAGTATTACTGTTAAAAATGGAGATGTAATTAAGTTTTACACTAGAACTACAGATTTAGGAACTACTGTTTATCCAGACAGACTGCAATTGAGAATGAGTCCTGCTGCAACTTATGCTGTACCATCAGGAACTGGAACTGCAGGAGCAAGTAACGTTGGATCATTTTCAACAGTTTTAGTAGAAGTTAATCCAACACTCTCTACAACTGGTTATCCTCACGTATGGACTGCATACACTTATACTGTAACAGGTATGCCGAGTGATACAGCTGTAAGATTGGCGTTCAGATATTTCGTAACTAGTGGAGGACCTTCAGGTAGCAATTCTGACTATATGGGAATTGATTCTTTCTCTGTAACAAGACCAGTTATGGCTGTTTCTGATGTGGACAAAGCAAAACTAACTGTTTATCCTAATCCAACCTCTGACTATTTAAAAATCAGTTCTGCTGAGAAAGTTGTATCTGTAACTGTATATGACTTGACAGGAAGAAACGTGAATGCTAAATTTGATGGAACTGCTGTGGATGTTAAATCTCTAGCTAAAGGAACTTATATGGTAAGCGTTAATACTGGTGCTGAAGTTAATGTTCAGAAATTCATCAAAAACTAATTGTACAAAAATATAGTTTTTAAAAACCTTTCATTCATTTGAAAGGTTTTTTTAATTTACGGAAGTATAAAAAAGAAAATAGCACAAAAATGAAGTATGCTTCCGCCCAAAACAAACAAATGCCAAATTGGATGGTAGAAAGGTTTTTTGTCCTTAGCATAAAAATAAATCCCAAACGTGTAGCACAAGCCGCCGAGAATGATCAATGACAAAGCACTGATGGCAAGGTTGTCAAGCATTGGTTTAATAGCGATAATAGATGCCCAACCCATTACAGCATACAGTGATAGCGAGATTTTTTCGTTATTTCTAAGCGGAGAAAATTTAAAAATAAAACCTATCAGCGCCATAGCCCAAATCACGCCAAACATACTCCAGCCCCAAACACCTTTCAGCCCGAGAAGTGCAATCGGCGTGTAGGTTCCGGCAATAAGCAGGTATATGCTGAGATGGTCGATTTTTTGGCATATTTTCTTCCATTTTAGTTTGTAAACTGCGTGGTATACGGTGGAAGCAGAGTAGAGCATAATGAGACTGATACCAAAAACTAAAGAAGATGCGATAGCGATTTCATTTCCGCTGATAACGGAATAATAAATCATAATAATCAAAGCAATTACTGAAAGTATAGCTCCAAAGCCGTGCGTGATAACGTTGTATAGTTCCTCTTTTTTTCGGTTTTTTTTCGGCATCCTATTAATTTTAAAGTAAAGTTAGGAAATAAACTTTTCCTCAGTTAACTAACTATTGGTTTTAACAGGAATTTAAAAGTGAATTGCATAAATTTAAAATTCTTAGTTTTGATAAAAATTCTGAGATGAAGAACCTGCTCATTGCTCCAATATTTATATGTCAACTTGCTTTTTCGCAATCAATTGCTTTGGATTTGGACAAAGATGTAAAAGAAATGCTATCGACATCAAGCGCATTGTCGGCCAATCTTTCGTTCTATGTATCGGATGAGAACGGAAATTTGGTTTATGAATATAATGGTAACAAAGGACTTTCTACGGCTAGCACGCAAAAGATTTTTACTTCTGCGGCGGCTTTGGAAACTTTGGGGAAGAATTATCAGTTCAAAACTACGGCGTCGTACTCTGGGATAATATCAAATGGGACTTTGGACGGCAATTTTTATATCACTTCCAATGGAGACCCAACGTTGGGTAGTTGGCGTTATGAGAATTACAAGCCGGAGAATTTCAAACAACAATTAGTAGATGCTGTAAAGAAATCCGGAATTAAGAAAATATCGGGCAATCTGATTGTGGATGATTCTTATTTCGATTTTCAAAGCACACCTGGCGGTTGGCCTTGGAATGATTTGGGGAATTATTACGGCGCAGGAACTTTTGGGGTCAATTGGCGAGAAAATCAGTTTGATATTAATATTAATGGTAATCAGTTCAAGAGCTTTTCTTACGATCTGGACAGCGTCAATTGGATTAATGAACTGAGAACTGGCGGAAGCTCTGACCAAAGTTTGATTTTTTCCGCACCACATTCCGAGACGGCAACGATCAACGGCATGTTGCCTGCTGGAAAAGTTACAACGGTTTCGGGCGCAACACCCAATCCTCCAATACAGTTGGCTGTAGAAATTGAGAAATTATTGAAGGATAATGGAATCCTGATTTCTGGCAAAACCACGACCTATTACAATGAAAAACTGGTTGGGAAATTGGTTTCGAAAGCGCCAAGTCAGAATCAAATTTTAGAATACAAGTCTCCGACGCTGGACAAAATTGTCTATTGGTTTTTGAGAAAAAGTATCAATCTTTACGGCGAGACGCTCATCAAAACAATGGCAAAAGAAAAGCGAAACAACCCGAGTTTTGAAACCGGCGTTGACTTTTTAAAAGACTTCTGGAAATCCAAAGGTATCAATCCAATGATGATTAATTTCGCTGATGGAAGCGGACTTTCTCCTCAGAATTATGTGTCGGCAAAAGCACAGGTTCAAGCTCTCTTGTATGCTAAAAAGCAAAATTGGTTCGATGCTTTCTACGAAGGTTTTCCGACGCAGAATGGAATCAAAATGAAAAGCGGAACCATCAAAGACAGCAAATCTTTTGCGGGTTATCATACTTCCAAAAGTGGCAAGAATTATGTGTTTTCTATCATTCTGAATAATTATCAAGGCGGAAGTATCAGCAGTTCCTTGTTTAAAGTTTTGGATAATCTGAAATAGTCAGAGGTTAGAAGTTGGATGTCAGAAGTTTTTGCTAAGTTGAAGTCACTATGAAAAGAATCAAATCCTTTCCACCCATTGTAAATGAACAATCCGAAATCCTAATTCTTGGTTCTGTTCCTGGTAACAAATCTTTGCTAATGCAACAGTATTATGCTCATCCGCAAAATCAGTTTTGGAAATTGATGTTTCATCTTTTTGAGGAAAAATATTCATTGGACTATCAAAAAAGAATAGATTTTTTGAAAAAAAATAAAATTGCACTCTGGGATGTCATAGAAAGTTGTGAGCGTAAAGGAAGCTTGGATACTGAAATCAAAAATGAAATTGATAATAATATTCCGCAACTCATCGAGAATCATCCGAAGATCAAAATAATCTTCTGCAACGGACAAAAGTCTTATAAAAATCTCATTAAAATTTTAGGAAAAGATTTTAAGATTCCCATTATGGTTTTGCCCTCTACAAGTCCACTTCATACAGTGAAGTTTGAGAAGAAATTGGAGGTTTGGAAGGTGATAATGGATTATTTATAAATCAACTATTCCAAATCTGCCAAGCCTTTTCCGCTTGTTGTTCCAGCATATAAAAACCGTTCAAGGTTGTTGCACCTTTTTCTGCGGATTTTCTTAAGAATGCTGTTTCAGATGGATTATAAATCAAATCAATAACATAATGTCTGTCAGTAATGGCTTCAAAAGGAAATGGAACACAATCATCCACGTTTGGAAAAGTTCCGACAGGTGTTGTTTGGATGATAAGTAGATGATCTTTTACCAGATCGCCGCTCAGATTTTCAAAATTGATTTCAGATCTTCTGGAAACGGTTTGATGTTCTATATTATGTTTATGGAGAATGTATCTCACCGCTTTTGCTGCGCCGCCGTCGCCAAGAATCAAAGCTTTTTTGTGATGTTCTTTTTTATTAATCAGAAGGGTTTTCTCAAAACCGAAAGCATCTGTATTATAGCCAATTCTTTTACCATTTTGGAAGCTGATGCAATTGACCGCACCAATCTGCAATGCTTCGTCGCTGAGTTCATCAAGTAAAGGAATAATAGCCTGTTTGTATGGAATTGTGACATTCATCCCAACCAGATTTTGATTCGAAATGATTGAAGTAAAATTTTCAATATCAGCAATATCGAAGAAGTTATATGAATGATTTTGTAAAAATAATTTTTTGAATTTTTCCTCGAAATATTTTTTGGAGAATGAGTAAGCAATATTTTTCCCCAGCAATCCAAATTCCTTTTTTTCCATAAATCAAATTTATAAAATATCATTAATAATATCATCATAATTTTTAGATTCTTATATCAGCTGAATTATTTTAAAATCTCTTTTGGATGGCTTAATTTTGGTTTTCGAAAAATCAAATTTTTTAAAAATGAAAAACGTAATTCTTAATAATGGGACTGAGATTCCAGAGATTGGCTTTGGAACTTGGCAGACAACAGAAGGTGTAGATAAAACATTGGAAATTGCTATAGAAGTTGGTTATCGACATATTGACACTGCTGACATCTATGGCAACGAAGCAGAAATTGGAGATGCGCTGGAAAAGTCCGGAATCGAGAGAAAGGATTTTTATCTTACGACCAAAGTTTGGAACAGCAACAGAAGTGCAGATGGCGTGAAGAAATCGGTAGAACAATCGCTGAAAAAACTGAAAACCAATTATCTGGATTTGCTTTTGATTCATTGGCCAGCCAACTCAACTCAATTTGAAAATTGGAAGGAAATCAATGCGGAAACCTGGAGGACAATGGAAGAATTATACAAGTCTGGAGTTGTAAAAACCATCGGTGTCAGTAACTTTATGCTCTCTCAGATTGAGGCGTTGTTGGAAACGGCGGAAGTAATTCCGGCTGTAAATCAGATAGAATTTCACCCAGGTCATACGCAGCAGGAGGTAGTAGAGTTTTGTAAAGAAAAAGGAATTGCGATAGAAGCGTGGAGTCCTATTGGTTCCGGTAGATTGCTGAAAGATCAGGATTTGAAAGAGATCGCGGAAAGATACAACGTTTCACCAGCAATTCTATGTATCCAATTTTGTTTACAGTCTGGCGTAATTGCTTTGCCTAAATCTGAAACGCCTGAAAACATCAAAAATAATTTACATTTTGAAAGATTTGTGATTTCAGACAGTGATATGAAAGCATTAAAATCATTGAAAGATACCGGATTTTCTGGTTTGAATCCTGAAAAAGTAGATTTTTAAATTTTAGACATAAAACAAGTAAAAAGCAGTTCAAATATCTTGGACTGCTTTTTTATTGAGTAATGTTTTTTATAATTGTATAAGTTTAGATTAATGATGACTACGATTCTGTAGAATTGGAATAGTACCTGATTTTCTCAACTATTTCACCCAAATCAAATGGCTTCGGGATAAAATCGATTGCGCCACTTTCTATCGCAGAATCTCCCAGACCGCGGCTGGCAGACATTATAACTACTGGAATATTTTTAAAATCCTGATGCGCTTTTATCATTTTGCAGATATCTCTTCCATCTTCTCCAGAAAGCCACATATCCATCAAAATGATGTCTGGTTTTGTAGATGTCTCTAATAAAGAATTAAACATATCACTTCCTCTCTCATAATTTGAAACTTCGAATCCTTCCATATCAAGCATTAGCTTTACTGAATCAAGGATTGCAGGACTGTCGTCCACCACTATAACTTTTTTTGATTTTAGCATTGTAAATTACTGTTATTGATTTTATTTGTGTTTTCTTGGAATCTCGAAACAAAAGTCAGAACCCTTTCCTTCAATTGAGTTTACAAAAATCCTGCCACCGCTGCGTTTGATGATTTCTGATGAGATATAAAGTCCCAATCCAAGACCTGGAAATGTGTGTTCCATACTTCCGCTTACCCTGTAATATTGTTCAAAAACCCGGTCCTTTTTATCTTGCGGAATGCCTATACCATAGTCTTTTACCGAGAAAAGAACTGAATCATTTTCTGTTAATTTTGTAGTGATTTCAATCTGATCAGAATCAGGAGAATATTTTATCGCATTTCCGATAAGATTGCTCATAACTTGCGAGATCCGGTGTCTGTCGCCATAGATCTCACCGATCTCTGATGCTTCCACAAAAATTCTGTGACTAGTACTCATCTGTTGCTCAGTGATGATTTCATTCACCAATTCATCAAAATTAAAATCAGATTTGTTGAGAAGTATTTTTCCATTTTGGATTTTAGTGACATCTAAGAGATCGTTCACAAGACCAGTCAGTTTGTTGATTTGGTCATCCATTTTCTTTGCAACATCTGCATTCTTATTGTCGTCTGTTTTTCGCAAATTCTTTTCGAGATATTGAGAATAAAGTTTAAGACTCGTCAGCGGTGTTTTGAGCTCGTGACTTGCTATTCCAAGGAAGTTATCTTTTTGTTGCTGAAACTGTTTGAATTCGTTAATATCTGTGCAGGTTCCAATCCACTGAACTACTTCATCTTGCGAATCTTTTATTGGGACAGCGCGGCCTAGAAACCAACGGTAAGTGTTGTCCTTATTTTTTTCTTTGAATTGATATTCTATCTCGTAGGCAGATTTATTTTTCTTGCTGTTTTGCCATAGTTCTGTTGCTCTGCCGATATCATCTGGGTGTAGAATTTTCTTTGTTGCAGCTTCACGACTGTCAATGCCTTCAAAACCAGTATAATCATACCATTTTTTATTGTAATAGTCGATATTTCCATCCTTATCGGCTGTCCATACTATTGCTGGCAGGCTGTCGGCAAGATTTCTATACTTTTCCTCGTTTTGCTTTAGTTTTCTCTTAGTAACAACTGTATCTGTAACGTCCGTCGCAAAATTCAGAATAGCATAAACCTCTTGATTTTCATTGAAAAGTGGTTTATAAGAAAAGTTGTAATAAGAAGTTTGTAATTCACCATTACGCTCAAGTAGAACTTCATCTTCTGTCGCTGAATATGTTTTTCCCGAAATGAAAATATCTTTTAGTATATCTAGAAAAGGCTGACCTTTTAACTCTGGCAGCGCATCTTCCAACCTCATGCCAATAACATTTTCGCTTTTCCCCCACGTTTTAAGCATAGAATTATTAGCAATATCAATCAATAAATCTTTGCCTTTGTAAAGTGCGATAGAATAATCCGACTCTCTGATTAGGTTTTCAAATGTATATTCTGTTTCGGCAAGTTTTTTTTCCGCCAATACTTGGTCTGTAGTTTCTGTGGCAACAACACTAACACCAATAATCTCCCTCTCGTCATCATTATAGATTGGCGCATAGATGTAGTCAAAATAGCATTCTTCTGTGACTCCGTTTCTGACAAGAATGCATTTCTCTTTGTAGCCTTTGTAAATACGGCCTGTAGATTTGACATTGTTAAGAATATTCATAAATGGCTGACCTTCCAGCTCTGGTAACGCATCGATTAATTTTTTGCCAATCGCATCGTGTTGTTTGCCCCACAGCTCCAATATTTGTGGATTCGCTACCTTGATAACGAAATCATCTCCCATCAACATAGACATTGCGATGGGTGCTTGTAGGAGCAGCAAGGCAAGTGATTCTTGCGAAATATTGGATTTGATAAAATTTTTCATTGGTCTATCTGAGGGTAATTGAACGTTAAAATTAATAGTAATATAAAAATAACCACGAATCAAATGAATTGCCAAAACTGCAAAATTTTGATCCGTGGTTATTTTTTATCTGCTGTGTCAACAAATTTCTTTTTTATCTGATATTTTATTCTGCGGTGTCATCGATCTTATAGTTTAACTTGCTGTTTTTATAACCAAAAAGGAAATAAATCACCAACCCTATAGCAAACCACAGTCCAAACCAGAACCAATTATCGTGACTCATCCCGGTCAGAAGATATAAACAAGAACTTAAACCAATCAATGGAATCAGTGATAGATTTTTTATGAACGCAAGAATGCATAACGCCACATTGGAAATAATAAAAATTAGAATTGCCAAACGGAATTCGCCTTCGGTTGGATCTGTTATGTTGGTTAAATTGTGGAAAAAGTCTGGCTGATAAAAGTAGAAAAATAATAGTCCGCCACAGAAAATCAAAGGGAAAATTATTTTACCATTAATATAAGGTAAATGGAATCTGCCCTTGATTTTTTCTTTATTAGGAAGCAGTAGAACGCCACCGCAAACCAATACAAAAGCGAAGATCGTTCCGATGCTTGTAAAATCAAGGATGAAGGATTTGTCAGTAAATAAAATTGGAATTCCTACAACAACCCCGGTTACAATAGTTGCAAAAGAAGGAATTTTTTTGGTTGGATGCACTTCCTGAAATTTCTTTGGCAAAAGACCATCTCGTGACATTGCCATCCAGATTCTCGGTTGTCCCATTTGGAAGACCAGAAGCACAGTTGTAATTGCAACAATAGCAATCAAGGAAACAATAAACTCCATCCACGGCAGATTGAGATTGTTTTTATCGAAGACAAAAGACAAAGGATCGCCAACACCATCGAATTTTCTGTAATCTACTAATCCAGTTAAAACTAAAGTCAAGACGATGTAAATTGCGGTACAAAGACCCAGAGAGATCAGCATTCCTTTTGGTAAATCTTTTTGAGGATTTTTAGTTTCTTCTGATAATACCGAAATTGCGTCAAAACCGATATAGGCAAAGAAAACACCCGAAACTGCGGACATCACACCAGCAAAACCATTCGGCATAAAAGATGGCTCAGAAGTTACAGAACTTGTTGGAAACCAATTTCCCGTGTTCACAAATCCAATACCCACTGCGATGACTAAAAGGATTACAAACAATTTCAATATCACAAAAAAATTATTGAAATTTTTGCTTTCCTTTATTCCCTGATAGCATAGCCAAGTAATCAATCCATTAATAACAAGGGCTGGAATATCCACTATACATTTCAGACCTCCGATTACCGGAGCAGATTTCCAAGCATTGATTAGTTCAGAATTGGTAGAATTATTAAGAAAAGCTTTCTTAGCTTCGGTGTAACTGCAAGTGAAATAGTCTGGAATATGAATCCCGATTCTTCCCATAAAACTGGTGAAATAATCTGACCAAGAGAAAGCGACATATATATTTCCAAAGGAATATTCCATAATCAATGCCCAACCAATTACCCACGCAATTATTTCTCCGAAGCTGGCATAAGCATAAGTGTATGCACTTCCAGCAGTTGGGATTCTGCTGGCAAATTCGGCGTAGCACAACGCTGTGAAAGCGCACGCAAAACCACAGATCAAATACAAAATAATCACACCTGGACCGCCTCGGAAAATCGCTTCTCCTAAACTGCTGAAACTTCCAGCTCCAATGATGGCGGCAATTCCAAAAAATACAATGTCCCAGGTTCCTAGAACTCTGTTTAACTGTCCGGAATCTGTATTTTCTTTGTAGTGTTTTCTTCTGAAAAGTGAACTCATATAAGGTTAAAATTTTGTGAAAGGAACAAATGTAATGAAAATTTGATTGTTTTGTTAAAATTTGTTAACCTTATGCGTGTATTTTGTTGACAGACTTGAATTGTCTTATTGAGCAAATAGATTTGTTGTGGAATTAAAGAACTTTTAAGATAATAATACAATTTTAAGCTATTAATTGATATTTCATTGCATTATGGGAAGTAATCCGAAAATAATTTTGAATATGATTCGACCAATTCATAAAACTTATACGGAGAATCCAAAAGTGATTGATTTTTTCACACAAATTGATAAAAGTGATATTTAAATAAATAGAAAATAATTACAATAAAATTAAGATTCTCCCACCAGAGAATCTTTTTTTATTCCCAAAAACCAAACGGACATATTTTGGCGGTTTGCTGTTTTACATTTGTCGAAAATAAAATATGGACTTCAAAAATATGCCAGCAAAATACCAACAGCTCTTGACACTTCTAAATAGTTTTGAATGTAAAATCAGCGAGTTGGCTGCTTTTAGATTATCTAATAATTATGGTTCATATTCTAAAATTGTAGATAAAAGTCAACTCTGTATACTGGAAAAACATTTGGAAACTGACCTTTTGGAACTTTCAAAAATTTTTAATATCACCAGAAGATCTGCGATTATTCTTTGTGCATTGTTTTTCAACAGTTTTTACTGATGGTGAAGGCCTGGTTTCAAGAATTATTTCCGAGCAAGATTTGATGTTAGCGGTTTGTCTTGATACTCAGATCATTTTTGAACTAGAAGAGTCCGTTTGTGAATTAGAATCCAAGAATATTTTGAAAATCAATAGCTTAAACAATTTTGAAAAGTCTTACGAATTAACCAAAACGTTTATCAATACAATCAAACTTTAAAATTAATATGAATACCCAATTATTAACCAGCATTGACCGAGTTTATCAACAGAGCTCCATCCATAATTTCAAAACCTTAGAGCAATGCCTGGAAACTTTCGAAAAAGAAGTTAAAATCATTTCTCAGATTTTTGAAATCGATGATTTGGAAGCACTTTTCCTGATTGCAATCATCATCAATAACACAGAATACAGAATCTGTCGTCTGGAGGATATTGCAGACAAAGTAGAGATCTCGCGCTTCGAAATTCTGAAAAATCTGAATGTCTTATTTTCTCTTCAAACAAAAAATTTGATAGAGATCAATGATTATGAAGAAACCAATTCAGAAACCAAAAGATATTTGAACAGAATTACTGATCCAGTTCAGATGATGAACAAGTCTATCAAAATTTCAAAATCGTTGGAAAACAAATTATTTGATATTTAATCTAAATACGGAAAACCGAAAAAATGATTAGAATGAAATTCAGATTTTAGAACATTTAAAAATTAACCAAATAAAACTAAAAATTATGGCAAATTATTATTGCAAGTGGTGCGGACAAAAATATTCTAGCGTATCAAGTTTGACATCAGGTCATTGCTCAAAAAATCCAGACGTGAAAAAGCATGCACTTTACGAAGGTTCTGAAAAATCGCAATATGTATGCAAATGCTGTGGTCAGAAATATTCTAGTCTCAGTAGTTTATGCTCAGGTCATTGCTCAAAAAGCCCAACCAAAAAACATCAACCAGCATTGTAGATGGACAGTTTTACAGCAATAGATTTTGAAACCGCTCAAGGTTACCGATGGAGTATTTGTCAGGTTGGTCTTGTGCGTGTAGAAAACGGAAGCATCAAAGATGAACTCAATATCCTCGTGCAACCTCCGAATAATTATTACTGGAATCGGTTTACAGACATCCACGGAATCACATCCAGTATGACTAGAAATGCATTGACTTTCGATAAAGTCTGGCATCGATTGAAACCATTTATCAAAGGTCATAAAGTGGTCGCTCATAACGGATTATCTTTTGATTTTCCGGTTTTGCAGACCACACTGGAATATTATGGGATGCAAGCTCCAGAGTACGAAAAATATTGTACTTATCGAATTTTCCGACAAAACTTAGCATCTCTCTGTGAGCAATACAAAATCACGCTGAATCATCACGATGCGTTGAGCGATGCTAGAGCTTGTGCAGAGTTGTTTTTGAGGTATTTGGAAAGTGAGAAATTGTGATACATTTGAAAAAATTAATAACTTATGAATTTAGAGCAACTTAAAACTGATTATTTAAAATTTTTTGACGAATTTAAAATCAATTCAACTACAGGTATTTTAGAAGATTATCCTTCCGTAAAATTTGCAACAATGCCATATATTGGCAGTAGGTATAGTGAATCGAAATATAAAATTTTGTTTGTTGGACAGGATATTGGAAGGGATGAATCAGAAAATTATATTCAGGATTTTGATGAACGAAACCAAAACATAGAGAAAACAAAAAATTTTAATCCGCATATTGCCGGGACTTATTCAAGTGCTCTTTACCTATTAAAAGATTATTTCCACTGGGAAAGCGTTTGGGAGGAGCATAATAGTTATCCTACGTATTCTCAAGCT
>JBCNLQ010000046.1:0-20853 GCA_039595375.1 Chryseobacterium sp. | reverse complement strand
GATGAAGGGATGCAGCTTACTGAAGCTTTTTCTGCCAAGTTTGGAATTGAAGCCCTTAGAAAAATACTGAAATATCTTTCTGATGATACTAATAGCAGAGTGTTGTTTAGATTAGATAATCGAGAAAAAGTACTTAAAAGTATTATCGATCGATCAGTAGAACTATATAATCAATACCCTGACTTGTATGATCTTATTAATAAAGCCTATAAACATAATATTCGTTTAGGTGACGAAAAAAGTTTAGATATTTTAAGTAGTTTTTTTAACAAAACTGAAACTTCGTTAACAATATTTAAAGAGATTTTTGGCAACAGTGCAATTTTATCATATGAAAGAGCCCGTCTCTATAAAAGACTTGTAAATAAAGATGCTACTGATTATGTTATTGGATTGTATAAAGAGCATAATTTAACAAATGAAGACCTGTTATCATTTTACAAAGAAGTGAAGTGGTATGGGAGCCAACAAATTAAAGATGAGTTTGAATATCTGGAACAACAGATCAAGGAAAATTCAAAGGTATTGGATAATGTAAGTGAACCTACTATTGTGCAACAAAAAAATGAGTGGGCGCAGAAGAACACTGATGTTTTTTTCTCAAAAGAGCTATTCAAACAGGAGTTAATTCACTTTTTTGATCAGCATAATATTGAAGAGCTAAATTGGGATTTGCTATATCAGCATAGAAAGTATGATGAAACAGATATCCTTAATGGACCATTCGAGCTTCTTTCAGATTTTACCAGGGAAAGTAATGAGGTCACTATAGAACAGGTTTTAGCTTTTGTTGAGCAAACGGATAAATTTGAAGATTATCTTTTCACAAGTCTGAAAGACAGATTGACAGGTGATGCTAACATAGAATTAAACGAAATGCAGATAAATCAGCTTGCTGATTGGGTTAGGGATAGGGTTTCCAAAGCTGACATCAAAAATGCAATTACCGTTAGTAGCTCTGGAAGACAAAGAGCAACATTTAATAGACAAGTTCAAATTCTATGGTATTATATTTCTAGGTTTGAAATAAAAATAGGTAAAGAAAAAATTCTTGATTTTACGACCCACTATGATTTAAATAGAAATTCGGATTCACTAGACTTTAATGTGATAGAAAAGCAAGTAGGGAAGGAAGAAGTAGCCAAGAGAGTTATTGAAAATCTTGAGAAAGATATTGATTATAGTGCTTCTTGGAAAAATAATGCTATTTATGCTATTGAAAATGGGTTGGACGGTGCATACCAATTTATTTTTGCTGCTTTAGCTGGTACAACATATGATGAGTATGCTAAAAATGAGGTTCTAAGGGCTTTTGATAAATTTGTAGATGATCCTAAAGATTTGCTAACGCTGCTTTATGTTGTAGCAAATGATACAATTAGATGGGAAATTATAAATTTAATTCTTTTAAAAGGAAGCTACAAAAACGAAATCACAACATTTCTTACGAACATAATTGACAATGATGAAGAACCTGAACAAGAGAAATACCGTGCATCGCAGCAATTAACAAGAGTTGGAGATTTTGATGGGACATTGTATTATCTAAACTATATGCTAAACCACAGTGATGACGATTGCGAAGATGAATTTGATTTTTATTACGATGCAGCATATTTAAAAAATATTAAGGATTTGGTTTATTTACCAAAGATGATGGACTTACTAAAAATATCTAAAACCAAAAAAGACAGGGATGAATTTGACCGTCTTGAAAACTATGTTACTGAGGTGCTAACAAATATGGCTAGTGAAAGTGAGGAAGGGCTATACAAAGTAACAGAAGCCTTAAATTTATTTATAGTAGAAAACCAAGGAAAAATTGAACATATTAATTTTTTCTATCCATTCATTGAGAGGTTAGAGCATCAGTTTTATTTATCCCAATCTCAAAAAGGAGATTTGAAAACTGCGTTAATAGAAGTGGCAAAGATTTTACATTAATAAGTAGCCATAATTTTGCTCATCAAAAAATAATCAGAAAATCTCAAAAGTTAATGTATTAATATTTTCAATGTCTAAAGACATGATGTGATATACTTAATTTATTGTTGTTAGTATTGAAATCAAAAATGAAAAAATTAAAAAGTCGAAGAAACTTAAAATTAGTTGTTGCTCTTGGTTGGAAAGATATTTTTCCAGAAAAAGTCGAAAAAAGAAACGTCTTAGACTTTTTAACAGGGATAGATCCAGATACTTTATTATTAACTGTTTGTGCGATAAATCAATCTTTTGATTCAGGAGAGTCTTTCGAAGATAGCTTAATATATTCATTATCAAATGTTGAGATAAGAAAATATAGGCAAGAAATCAGTAGGATACTAAATGCCTTAGATAAAAAGAACTCTGACTCTAGTATTAATGAAGAAAAATGTATTTTTAATACGAAAGCAAATAGTTTGTTAATCAAAAAAATTGTTGAAAACTATGTTTATTTGAAAGAAAAAGCAGACCCTGACTTTGAGTCATTTCCTTTTATTAAAGCGTATCTACTTTTTAATACAGAAGTTTTTCCTGGAAACAAATTTATGGATGATATTCCACCAGCGTATTTTAAAAGTTTATCTCAATTTATTATTACTGCAAAAACCATAGATTTCGATTTTGTTTACCATCAGCTTTTTATCTTTGTTAGATTACGATCTTTATTTGAATACTTGTGTAGAAACTATTCAGGTTTTCTACAGAAGTTTGAAGAAAAAAACCATATTAATGGTCTGGATAAATACATTTTTGACCAACTATCTTTATTAAACTATTTAGATGATAAAAACTATATACGTCTTAATCCAGAAAACTCAAATGAAATTCAAATAAAAGAATTTTGTGACGAACTATGTATAAACTCCTTATTCAATAAGGATAAAATTGAACTCAAATATTTTCCACTGCTGAAGGATTTTGAAGATCCAAATGGTTATTTCGTATTAAATAACGCTTATTTATTTCTGAACTTCTATCATAAGATAAAGTTTAATGCATTCCAGTTTTTGACTAAGCAATATAATGCTTTTAATTCTTATAATGATTTCTCTTCTGAATATGCTGAAAAGGGAGGAGAAGAGATACTATTCAGAAACCTCATTCAACAGTCTTTAAAAAACAAGTATTACAAATTAATATTTAATGATACTGATAAGTCATTGATAGATGGTATGATATTTAATAACAGGCATATTTTCCTATTTGAATTTAAAGATTATGAAAGTATTAATAAATTAGATTCTCTTTACAATTATGATGAGGTTAAGGAAATATTAGACAGGAATTTCGTTGAAAAGAAAGGTGTTTCCCAATTAGTCTCAATGATTAAACGACTCAAAAGTACTGGACATTATAATGAGTTTATTACCAATAAAAAAATTAAAACGCATAATATTGAAATATATCCAGTTTTGGTCGTCTCAAATGCCTTTTATAATATTCCGGCATTAGAACATTATTTAGGAATTAAAATGTCTGAAAGAATGAAAGAATTAGACAGCGGTTTTAAAAAAGTTCATAATTTGGCAATGCTTGATTTAAATTCTTTGGTTGAATTAATATATTATAATAATCAGTTTGATTTAGTTAAATGCCTTAAAGGATATGCCTTTAAAAAAAGCAAATTTAACGAGAACGTTATTGTTCCTAATTATCCTTCTTTTAGAGATACTTTTGTCAAATCTGATGTAGTAAAGAATGGAGATTTTCTTACCCAATTTTTAAAGTCTACAAACTTTGATGATAATGAAGATATCAAAGCAATGCCGAATGACTTTTTCAGACAGAGAGGTAGAGGTTAAATTGTTTTTGTATTTGAATATTGTTGCTACTTCAATAAATGAGTTTGAAAAATATATTGTAAAATATTTTTATGACGGAATAAGAACTGAAAATTAATTTTTTAAATAATAAAAAATGGAAAGATTAATTTTTGTCTTTGACAGTCTGTGGTTTAGTGAAAAGTTAACAATATAAAGCTTATGGATAAGCGTATTTTTTAAAAAATACAAGTCCCGTTCGAACAAATATTTTCACAATTCTTTTAATATTTCTATTATCTGCTCAAATATTATTTTCTCTCTCTACCCAATTAAAGTATTAAAATAAGCTAAAACGTTGTAAAATATTTATTTACACCGTTTTTTTTGTTTTTCGATAGGTCCAAAATGAATAATAATGGATCAAGATTTAATAATTTTAATCAGCTAAAAGGTAAGCTAGTTATTGGAGTGGGGAGATTCTGATCTTTTATTTCTTTTTTAGTTATTATTTTAAAACTGTTCACGATTGTGTTATGATAGCTAAATAATCAATTGTTTCACAAAGAATATCCCCTATATTCTCTTTTTGGAAATTTCGAAAAAGCAGGATCTTAAAGTTGCTCTGCATCTAAAATAATCTTTAATAGACCAGTTTCACCCGCTATAATTTTATTTCCTTCTATATCATTCGTAAATGACTTTTCTGCTTATTACTGGGTGTCTTTTTTGACAATATTTGCCGATTTTTATTGAATAATAAAATTGGAATTTCTTAGCTATTTTTCTTCTGTAATGAAAGCATTAATTGAAAAAATATAGATAGATATATCCATCATGCAAGCTTGTCTCCAATGTCCGTACGAAAAACAAAGAAATATACTCATAAAGAAAGTTCAAACAAATTTGAACTTGAACCGATTATGAAATTTCAGGAAATCTCATTAGACCAAGCTTTAAGAATATTGAATGAGTCAAAAATTAATGTTTCTGAAGACGAGGCTTCTGAAATTTTAATTTTCTTACACGCGATTGTAAAAATTACTTTGAAGGAGTTTCTTTCACCAACAAATTAATTTTTGTATTTTAGTTATTCCAATATTTAGAATCTAAAGCATATTAATTGCTTGATCGATTTTAATTTCCTTTTTCTACTAAATAAAAAAAACTATGCAGATTGCCGATTTATATATCCGAGTTTCTACGGATGAACAAGCTGACAAAGGATATTCGCAGCGTGATCAAGAAGAGCGTCTTAGAAAGCACTGTAGCACACTGAATATTACGATTGATAGAATAATCTACGAGGATCACTCAGCAAAGACTTTTGATAGGCCACAGTGGCAAAAGTACTTGTTTAGTTTTAGGAGAGGCAAGGCTGGAAAAGATAAAAGACTCATTTTATTTACAAAGTGGGATAGGTTCAGCCGTAACACCAGCGAAGCTTATCAAATGATCTCAACACTAAATAAATTAAACATTTTACCGCAGGCTATAGAACAGCCTTTAGATTTAAGGGTTCCTGAAAATAAACTTTTATTAGCAATCTACCTTTCAACTCCAGAAGTGGAAAATGATCGAAGAGCTCTTAATGTGACTTATGGTATGCGTAGAGCGATCAAAGAAGGGAGAATGATGGGTACCGCTCCTTATGGCTATATCAACAAATGTACAGAAGATGGTCGAAAGTATGTAGCAATCAAAGAGCCTGAAGCTTCCAACATCGTTTGGGCATTCAATCAGGTTTCAAAAGGTCATTTACCGAGTGCTAAAGTTCGAGAACAAATGAATAAACGGGAAGGTCGAAAATTAACAAGAAATTCATTTTTAGATGCACTTCGAAATATTGTTTACTGTGGAAATGTAATCTTACGTGCTAATGATGATGAAGAAGAAAAAATCATTAAGGGCAAACACGAAGCTTTGATATCAGAAGAACTTTTTATGAAAGTTCAAAAAGTACTTCGAAGAAAGAGTAATAAGGATATATTTTTACCAGGAGGTAGAATTATTAATGAAGACCGCTATCCTCTCAGAGGTCTGCTATTATGTCCAAAATGTGGCAAAAATCTTACTGGAAGTAGTGCAAAAGGTCGGTCAAAACATTATTACTATTATCACTGTACAACAGATTGCGGATTTCGTCATAATTCTGAAATTGTTAACAATCTTTTTGAAGACGAACTCACAAAATTCGAATTTGTACCCACCTTTGAAAAACTTCTTAAAACTATTTTAGTGAAAAACTTTTCTATTGTTACTAATGGTTTGGACGATGAAAGAAAATCGATATCCGAAAAGGTCTCAAAGATTGAACAAAAAATTGCAAAAGCTAGAGATTTATATTTGGAAGATAGATTAGATGAAGACGATTTCAGAGAAGTTAAGAGGAAAAACAAGGTTGAACTTGACGAGCTTATATTCAAACTCAATGCACTTAAAGAAACCAAGAAAGATAATAACGTTGAACATAAGCTGGGAGAGGCTTTACGAGCTGTTACAAATATTTCAGAAAGATACAAAAATGCAGATTCATTAGACAAAAGAGCTATAATTGGTTTGATATATCCTGAAAAGTTAACCTTCAACGGAGAATATTTTCAAACCACTAAAATCAATAGTTTTGCAGAGACTATCTTCTTGATTAAGAAGGAAATAGGAAAACAAAAAAACCGACAAAGAAGTGAAAAATCTTCAAATGTCGGTTTTGTGAACTCGACAGGATTCAAACCTGTAACCTTCTGAGCCGTAATCAGATGCGCTATTCAGTTGCGCCACGAGTCCTTTTTATTGGTTTGCAAATATAGTACTTTTTTGCTTTCTTTGGAAGATGAAACGCATTTTTTTACTTTTAATTTTCTTTCTGATCTCGTTTTCTTGCAAAAAAGAAATTTCAAAATCCGAATCTGGAAATATAACCATCTCATCACGAGTTAATTATTCAGATGATTCTAAAAATTTGATCATCAACTCAGGAAAATTTAAAAATGTTATTTCAAAACAAAAATTACCATTTCAGAAAACAATGTTGCTCAATTCTAGCTTGATTGGCTTCTTTTCCGAGCTTAATCTAGAAAGTAAAATCACAGGTGTTTCCAGTACGGAGTATATTTTTTCTGAAAAAATTCATCAGTTAATTAGAGAAAATAAGATTCTGAATATCGGAAATGAACAGAAATATGACATAGAAAAGATTCTTTCCAACAAACCCGATGTCATTTTTACCAATTATGTTCCCAATTTTGCCAATACATATGATATTCTGAAGAAGAATGACATCGAAGTTATTTTTCTTGATGAGTTTTTGGAGCAAAATCCCATAGAAAAATCAAAATATCTTTTATTATTTGGAAAACTGTTTGGAGAAGAGGAAAAAGCGGAAAAAGCGTTTAAAAATATCGAAAACGATTACAAAAAGATTCAAAAATTAGCTTCAAAATATCAAACCAAACCAAACATCCTCTGTAACGAAATGTACGGAAGCCAATGGTTTTTGCCTGGCGGAAAATCCTTCATTGCAAGATTAATCTACGATGCTGGAGGAAACTACATACTGAAAGATAATAAAGAATCTTCTTCCATTCCATTAAGTTTTGAGGAGGTTTTTGTCAAATCAGAGAATGCGAATTATTGGATCAATATCAGTCCGCATCGGAACAAAAAAGAACTTCTTACGCTAAACCAAAATTATAGCAAAATGAAGATTTTTAATACTGGAAAATTATATATGATCAACAACCGTGAGAAAGATGGGGCAAATGATTATTTTGAAACTGGAGTCGTGCGGTGCGATTTGGTCTTGCGAGATTATTTCAAGATTTTTCATCCAGAAGACGTAACTTTCCAATGGCAACCATTAATCTATATGAAAGAACTGAAATAATGCAGGAACAAAATTACAAAGTCGATATTTTCGTAGGAATTCTACTTGTCATTGGACTTTTCATAGGCCAGTCTTTTGCGTATGCATTAGGTTTGGGATTGTCTGCGCTGATTGGTGAAGATATAAGTTCTAGCGGTCCATTCAGCATCTTTATGTATATGTCAACAATGGCGGTTCCGATACTTTTATTTGACTTTTTCGTAGCCAGAAAAGAAGGAAAAAAACTAAGTTTCGATTTCTCTACCAAGCCATTCAGAATCTATCTGCTGATATTCCCGATGATGCTCGGGATGATGCTCGTCGCAGATTACACCACGCAACTGATTCCAACAACAGGTGGTTTTCTCGGCGAAGTATACAAAATGTACACAGACCAGTTTGCAAAACTTGCATCAAGTTCAATTTCGCTGGTCATAATGACTGTGATTCTCGCCCCGATTTTGGAAGAAATCCTTTTCAGAGGTATCATTATGAAGGGATTAATCAACAACCAAATCAAACCCGCTACGGCAATTATTGTCTCAGCATTTATTTTTGGCGCGGTGCATTTTAATCCGTGGCAATTTGCCGGCGCATTTTTACTCGGTTTGGTATTAGGTTTGGTATACTACAAGACCAAGTCATTGCTGATGCCAATATTGTTGCACGCGTTTAACAATGGTATATCGGCGATGATTATGCTGTACTCAGAATCAGAGAATTTTTCTGACATTTTGCACGTCAGCAAAGAATTGGTTTTAGTAACTGGAATCGTGATTTTCGCTGTTCCATTTTATTTTTTCGCAATTCATAAAAACATTATTTATAAAGATTAACCAAAAACAAAAATGATAAGTCGAATGATTTGGGCAGCTTTTCCGCCTTCCACTCCCGCTTTTTTATGTCATTGCGAAAGAACTGAATCTATTTTTTGAACTATTCATCATCGCAATGACATAAAAAGAGCTACGTTCAAGTCGGGCTGCGCTTCGCAATAATCAACTTTAGTCTCCACAATCAGCAATCCCAGTCAGATCATCATTCATCAGTCATCAATTATAGAAAACAATGGAAATCCTAATCGCAACACATAATTTACATAAAAAGGAAGAGATTCAGCAGATTCTCGGTTCAGAATATATCGTTACCAGTCTTTCAGATTACAACCTGAATGATGAAATTGTAGAAGACGGAAGTACTTTTGCGGAAAATGCACTCATAAAAGCAAAATATTGTTTTGAGCAAACTGGAAAACCAAGCGTTGGCGATGATAGTGGTTTGGTAGTAGAAGCTCTGGGCGGCCGACCTGGAATCTATTCTGCACGCTACGCAGGCAATCATAATTTCAAAAAAAATATCGAAAAGGTTTTGGAAGAGATGAAAGACGAGCCCAATAGAAGAGCTTATTTTATTACGATGCTTTGTTTTAAGGATAAGGACGGCGAACATTATTTTGAAGGTAGAGTTTACGGGAATTTGACTACGGAGGTTTTCGGGGAAGATGGTTTCGGTTACGACCCGATTTTCACACCAGATGGCCACAATACGACATTTGCTGAGATGTTACCTGAAGAAAAAAATAAAATCAGTCACCGTAGCGAAGCTTTAAAATTATTTATAGAATTTTTAAATTCCAAAGGGGGGTTTGTTGTAATTTTTATGATGTTTTTGTATATTTACCCCTTGGATTTTCAATACATAATAGAAAATTGAGCACATATCTTACCATTTTAGGATTCAACTCTGCAATTCCTACCATCAATTCCTCGCCAACATCCCAATTTTTGGAAATGGAAGAACGTCATTTCCTCATCGATTGTGGTGAAGGGACTCAGGTGCAAATGAGAAAAGCAAAAGTGCGATTTTCCAAGATCAATCATATATTCATTTCGCATCTACACGGTGACCACTGTTTTGGCTTGCCTGGATTAGTAGCATCTTTCAGATTATTAGGAAGAAAAACGCCTTTGAATATCTACGGTCCGAAAGGTATCAAAAAAATGATGGATACCATTTTTGAAATCACGGAAACATACAAAGGTTTTGAAGTCATTTATCACGAATTGGAAGGAAAGGAATCCGTGAAAATCTACGAAGACAAAAGGGTAGAAGTGTTTACAATTCCGCTTGATCACAGAATCTACTGCAACGGTTACCTATTCAAAGAGAAGCCAAAAGAACGCCATCTGAATATGAAAGAAATCTCAAAACATAAGGAAATTGAGATTTGTGATTTTCAAAATTTGAGATTAGGAAAAGACTTTGTTTCAGAAGACGGAACCATCATCAATAATACTATATTGACAACAGATCCGAAACCGTCTGTTTCGTACGCATTTTGCAGCGACACCAAATATAAAGAAGATATCATCCCCATCATCCAAAAAGTAGATGTGCTTTACCACGAATCTACTTTCCTTCACATTCTGAAAGAAATGGCAGATTATACCGGACATAGCACCGCATTGGAGGCTGCAACAATTGCTAAGAAAGCAGAGGCTGGAAAACTTATTTTAGGACATTTTTCCAACCGCTACAGTGACTTGAGTGTAATGACAGACGAGGCAAGACAGATTTTCCCGAATAGTTTCTTACCAAAGGCTTTGGAAACTGTGAAGATTGGATAGATTAAATGAAATCTAAAGTTCTAAGAAAAGCTTTAGACCACATCTATGCTCACGATACAAACTGCGAGCGAAATACAAAGCAAAGCAACAAAAAACAGGATATCTGCAATGTTTTCCAATTGATTGGCTTGAATATCCTTTTTCGATTTTAGAGATAAGAATGATAGAGTGCAGCTCAAAGTGAGGCAAAAAATAGCACAGACAGTAAATTCGTCCAGATAAGAATGATGGCTGAACTTTGTGATTTTAAGTGAAGTAATGATCACTAAACAAAATCCCAAAAGATTGGTGGAAGCATTAAGAATGTGTGGCGCTGTCTTTTTCATTGATCGATTTTGAATATTCAAAAATATTCAATAATTCGTTGACAAATAGAGTTTTATTCAACTTTTATCGGTTGCAGAAATTTTCTTATTTTTACTAAATATCAAATTAATAAAAAATTCAGTAAAAAATTTTATATTTGTCAAAATTCAAAATTATGCAATCTACCTATATAGAAACTCAGCAAATCTCATTTCAGGATTTTAAAAACAGCATTTTGGAAGACTACCGTCTGGGAAGAATCTCGCGCGAAATGTCTTATCTGGGAAGACGAGAAGTTTTGACAGGTAAAGCAAAATTTGGAATCTTTGGTGATGGTAAAGAATTGCCACAGTTGGCCATGGCTAAGGTTTTCAGAAATGGCGATTTCCGTTCTGGATATTATCGTGATCAGACTTTTGCATTGGCAATAGATGCTGTTTCTGTAGAAAGTTTTTTTGCCCAGTTGTATGCAGATACAAGTGTGGATAGAGAGCCTGCTTCTGCCGGAAGACAAATGAACGGTCACTATGCCACAAGAAGTTTGAACGAAGACGGGAGTTGGAATAATCTGATGGAACAAAAAAATATTTCCTCTGATATATCGCCAACTGCTGGACAAATGCCTAGACTGTTAGGTCTGGCTCAGGCTTCTAAAGTTTATAAATCTGTAAAATTTGAAGGGTCAGAAAAATTTTCGAACGATGGAAATGAAGTAGCGTTCGGAACAATTGGAGACGCATCTACTGCCGAGGGTCATTTTTGGGAAACGCTTAATGCAGCCTGTGCGTTGCAGGTACCGATGATTGTTTCCATTTGGGACGATGGTTACGGAATTTCTGTTCCAACTCAGAATCAAAGAGCGAAAGCCGACATTTCTGAAATGCTTTCTGGTTTTCAAAGAAACGAAGACGAAAAACAAGGTTGTGAGATTATTAAAGTAAAAGCCTGGGATTATCCTGCGCTTATGGAAGCTTATGCCAAAGCAGAACATTTTGCAAGATATGAAAGCATACCAGTTGTTATTCACGTAACCGAAGCTACTCAACCTCAAGGACATTCGACCTCTGGATCGCACGAGAGATATAAGAATCAGGAACGTTTAAACTGGGAGACTGAGTTTGATGGAATGGTAAAATTCCGCGAATGGATTTTGGATTATAGTATTGAGATTGAGGGAACAGAAGAGCTACTGGCGACTGCCGAGGAATTAGATCAAATCGAGGTTGATGCCAAAAAATTAGTTAAAGATGGTCAAAAGAAAGCTTGGGAATCTTATCAAAAAACAATCTCAAATCTGAAATCGGAAGTTCTACCTCTGGTTGAATCTTTGGCAAATCAGAATTCGGAAATTGAAAAGTCGATTCAGGATTTTAATAAAATCATTTCTGTCAGTAAAAAGGACATCTTCCATTTGGTTAGAAAAGTATTATTACTGTTGAGAGGTCAAGATTCAGCCGGAAAAAACGATTTAAAAAAGAAATACGGGGAGATTTTCGAAACTGAAAAAAATAATTATTCATCTCATCTTTATTCTGAATCAGAATGGAAAGCAACTAATATAAAAGAAGTAAAACCTATTTTTTCAGAAGCTTCCGAGGAAGTGGATGGTAGAGTAGTAGTGAGAAATAATTTCGATAAAATTTTTCAGAAATATCCGCAAGCTTTGGTTTTTGGCGAAGATGCCGGAAACATTGGTGATGTGAATCAAGGTTTGGAAGGACTCCAGGAAAAATATGGCGATGTGAGAATTGCTGATACAGGAATCCGCGAAGCAACCATTCTAGGTCAAGGAATTGGAATGGCGATGCGAGGTTTAAAACCTATCGCAGAAATTCAGTATCTTGATTATATTTTATACTGTCTGCAAGGGATGAGCGATGATCTGGCGACAGTGCAATACAGAACAAAAGGTGGTCAAAAAGCGCCAGTAATTATCAGAACCAGAGGTCACAGATTAGAAGGTGTTTGGCATTCCGGATCGCCTATGGCAGGAATTCTTAATCTTTCCAAAGGAATTAATATTCTTGTACCTAGAAATCTAACAATAGCTGCAGGATTCTACAATACAATGCTTCAAAGTGACGAGCCTGCGGTGATAGTAGAATGTTTAAATGGTTACAGACTAAAAGAAAGGCAACCCGATAATTTGGGCGAGTTTACAGTTCCTGTCGGGAAAATCGAAATTACAAAAGAAGGTTCAGATGTTACTTTAGTAACTTATGGTTCTACTTGGAGAATTGTTTCGGAAGCTGCAAATGAGTTAGAAAAATTGGGTATTTCAGCAGAGGTAATCGATGTTCAGTCATTAATTCCATTTGATCTGACTCACGAGATTGCAGAAAGTGTAAGAAAAACTAATCGATTGGTTATTATAGATGAGGATGTAGAAGGCGGAACATCTGCATTTATCCTTCAGCAGATTTTGGAAAAGCAGAAAGCTTTCAGATATCTGGATTCTGATCCGCTAACTATTTCTGCAGAAAATCACAGACCTGCTTATGCAAGTGATGGAGACTATTTTAGTAAACCTTCGAGCGATGATATTGTGGAAAAAGTTTATCAATCCTTTAATGAAATAAATCCATCAAAATATCCGGCTATTTATTAGTTTTATATTAGAATATACCAAATAAACCTTTTGAAGATTCAATTTTCAGAAGGTTATTTTTTTGTAAATCTTCCACAAAAACCTCTTCAGTATTGTGCCGAATCTGTATCTTTTCGAAAATTAATTTTCTATATGCATAACCTTCCATAAAGTCTTTGTTGTCAGACCATTGTTGCAGATCCATTCTCCGCATCCAACTTACAAAATGAGAATGAGAATCTGTACGAAAACTTTGGTTTCTTTTTAACAATGTGTACTTCATAACGTTAAAACATTTAAGCAAATGTACATAATCTTATTTATTTTTATCATTAATAGAAAATTAAATTTTATGCAAAGAAAAACGTTGAAATTTGATAATGTAAAAGAATATATAAATTTTTATTATTTTCAATAAATTTTGAAAATTCAGAAAAATTATTTATATTTGTACTACAATTTGACCTGAGAGCATATGAAACTAGAAGAAGCTAAAGAAAAATACATCCAGACTTGGGGAACTTTTGCCACCAACTGGGGAATTAATAGAACGATGGCTCAGGTTCACGCACTGCTTTTGGTAAGTGGAAAACCACTGTCTACAGACGAAGTAATGGAGGCTTTGCAAATTTCTAGGGGTAATGCCAATATGAATCTCAGAAGTCTGATGGACTGGGGAATTGTGAAAAAAGAATTGGTAAAAGGTGACAGAAAAGAATATTTTTCGGCAGAAAAAGATGTCTGGTTTCTCTTCAAACAGATCACAAAAGAACGCAGAAAAAGAGAAATAGAGCCTGTGGTTTCATTTTTAGAAGAACTGAAAAATGTGCAAGAAGATTCGGAAGAAGCCAAACAATTTGTAAAGCTTATGGAAGACTTTGGAAACGTAACCAACAAAATTAATAATATAATGGATCTTGCCATAAAAAGTGATGACCATTGGCTGGTTGGGAAAATCACCAACTTACTGAAATAGAAAGGAACTACTTATTCCTTTTTTATTTCAAAATAATTTTCAAAAATTACTGAAAATATAAAAATTACAAAATGATTAATATAGTTATATATACCTTTCATTTTTTGATAACGGTTCCATTAATTGTTTTGGTAGGCTGGAAATGCTTCACAATAGGCAGGATTTACCTTTTGGATTTATTTTCAGATATCCATACTTGCGATTCTGTAAACAGAATTTTACTCATAGGCTATTATCTTATGAATATTGGATATGTAATTTTTTCACTTTCAGAAGGAGTACAAACAGGAACAATAGATTTATTTATCGTTTCATTATTTACAAAAATCGCAAAAATAATATTGTTAGTAGCCGTGATGCATTACATCAATATTTTCCTTTTGACACACTTTCGCAAAGAAATATTATTAACTTTTAAATCATAAAAAAATGACAGCTACTTACAATCTTTCAGCTTATGCAATCTATTTGCCAATCGTTTTAGCATTAACGGTTATAGTTTCTGAACTACTTTTCAGAAATGCAAAAGTCTTTATGTTAGATATTTTTCATCAGAAAACTGACATTGCGATAGCTACCAATTCCTTATTCAAAATTGGCTTTTATCTTTTGAATATTGGCTTTGCATTTTTGATTATCGAATTTGACCAATTAATTTCTGGCGAATCTTTGGTTGTTGGATTAAGCAAAAAAATTGGCGGATTTTCTATTTACTTAGGATTGATGCTACTTTTCAACTTATTACTTTTTATGAAAGGCAGAAAAAAGTCTCACGAAAGCCAAATTATTAAAAATACAATCAATGAAAAACCTAATCTTTAAAATCTTTATGATGTTACTTTTCAGAACAAACCGAAGATCTAAAAGCGATTTTCTGAATCTTTGAATCAAATACTATGAAAACTTTTATCAAATACGATTTTTACTTTCAGTTCGCCTTTTATATGATCTTTTTATTATGGTGTTTTCTGAGTGAAGAATTCAATTCCAGTTTTGCAATTGGTTTATTTTTTATTGGATGTTCACAAACCATCAGCTATATCATCAGAGTTGCCGTTTTGGAACGAAAAAACATTTTATTCAATATTTATACAATTAGCTACTGCATTTTTTTATTTTCAATTTTTGTGATGTCTATTGCAAAAACAGATTTTATTTTCTGGTTTTTAGTAATATTGATTAATCTGATGGCCATTCTATTTCTGGTTTCAGCTTTTTTGGATTATCAAAAAATAGATGATTTTGATGAAAAACCAATTTAAGTAGATGATAGCAAATCCCGATGGGATTTATACAGCTCCGCAAGGAATAGTCTGTTAATAGAAAGTGATTATTATTAGAATCTAAGCTCCGTAGGAGCGACCTGATAATTGTATTCCAATTTTATCGGATGACAATGATTCATTTATTCATAATTTTAAACTTTGAAAGCCAACTTTCAAAGTTTTTTCATAAATTTTCAAAATCATTCCAACCTTTTTTAAACTATTGCATCTTTCCTTATAAAAGCCAATGTATGGAACACGAAATATACATAAGATGCAGAAATAAAGACCGCAACGCACAGCGGAAACTTTATGAAGAATATGCAGGACGATTCTTCGTGACCTGTAAACGTTACCTGAAAAACGACGAAGATGCAGAAGAAGTTTTAGCCGATTCTTTCTACATCATTTTTACGAAACTAGAACAACTCAAAGATTTTCAGGTTTTCGATGCTTGGGCAAAGAAAATTGTGGTGAATCAATGCTTGCAGAAACTTCGCAAAAAGCAGCCTTTTTCTATTTCTATCGAAGAACAATTTGTGGATTTGCCAGATTCTGAACCGGAAAATTTCTCGGAAGAAAAGAGCATATTGCATCTTCTCAATTTTTTGCCAGAAGGTTGCAGAACGATTTTTAATCTCTTTGCAATGGAAGGTTATCCGCACAAAGAAATTGCCGAAATGCTTTCTATTTCTGAGGGTACATCCAAATCTCAGGTGAATTTTGCCCGCAAAAAATTGCAGGAACTTGTGAGACTTCAAACCGTTAATTCTTAAAGTTTAAAAAAAATGGAAAATCAAGATATAGATAAAATGTTTAGCGATGCTGGAAAATCAGCAGAAGAAAACCCAAAGTTTGCTGCTTTCGAAAAAGTTTGGGAAAAAGTAGAAGAGAAACTGGACAAAAAAGAAAACAAAAAACGAATTATCCCGATTTGGTTGCCTTACGGAATTGCGGCTGGATTGGCCCTCACATTTGGCGTTTTATATTTTGTAAATGATAAAACCGCAAAAATAGAACCTCAGATTGTTTCAAAAGATTACGGAAAACCAATCAATCCCGATCCGATAGAAACGCCAAAAAAAGTTGAAGAAGTCAATAAAACTTTTAAAGAGAATTTGGCAAAAAATCCTTTAAAACCAATGGATGCGAAAGATATTTTGGCTTATCAGGATGTAAATATTGAAAAACAAAATTCATTAACAAACGTAATTTCGGATGGAATAACATCGGTTTCACCTCCTCAAGTTGTGAACGACGTAATAGAAGAGATTCCTAATAAAGCTAATTATCTTTACACTGAAAAAACAAAAGATATTGAACCTGTTATTGTAAATGCATTAGGAATTAGAAGAGAGCAGAAAAGTTTAGGTTTTGCAACGACAAATGTAAATTCTACAGTGATGGGAAAAGTTGCGGGTTTACAAATTTTTTCAACCAATGGAAGTCCAGGAGGTTCTCCAAGTATTATGATTCGTGGCGTAGGTTCTTTAACTGCAAACAGTCAACCTTTATATGTAATTGACGGTGTTCCTTATCAAAACGTAAATTTGCAAAATATTGATGCCAATAAAATCAAAAATGTAGAAGTTTTGAAAGATGCGGCTGCAACTTCTCTTTATGGTTCACGAGGAATGAATGGAGTAGTTGTAATTCAAACTAAAGGAGGTTTGTCCAAAAAGGAAATTGATTTGTTGAACATTTCAAAACCGATTGAAAATCAAGAATCTTATGACGAATGGAAAGAAAACAAGTTCCAAGCAGCGAAAGCTGAACCACTTTCTACTTTTTCTATTGATGTTGATAATGCTGCTTATTCCAATATCCGAAGAATGATTAATAATGGGCAGAAAGTTGATAAAAATGCGGTAAGAATCGAGGAAATGATTAATTATTTTAAATACAATTATCCTCAGCCAAAAAACGGACAGCCATTCTCAATCAATACAGAATATGATGATTGCGCTTGGAATCCAAAACATAAACTTTTGAAAATTGGTTTGCAAGGTAAAACACTGAATGAAAAAGAATTACCCACCTCTAATTTGGTTTTCTTGATTGATGTTTCGGGATCTATGAACCAATCAAATAAATTGCCACTGCTTAAATCATCTTTCAAAATTTTGCTGGAAAAACTTCGTCCTCAGGATAAAGTGGCACTTGTGACTTATGCGGGAAGTGCAGGCGTAGTTTTGGAGCCGACTTCTGCAAAGAATAAAGAAAAAATTCTTTCAGCTTTGGAAAATCTAAGCGCTGGCGGAAGTACAGCTGGAGGCGAAGGTATCGAATTGGCTTATAAATTGGCTCAGGAAAATTTCGTTAAAAATGGAAATAATCGTGTCATTCTGGCAACCGATGGCGACTTCAATGTAGGGATTTCTGACAATTCTGAACTTCAAAAATTGATTGAAGCCAAAAGACAATCCGGAATTTTTCTAACTTGTTTGGGCTTTGGAATGGGAAATTATAAAGATAATCGTTTAGAAATGCTTGCAGACAAGGGAAACGGAAATTATGCATACATCGATAATATGCAGGAATCTAATAAATTTCTTGGGAAAGAATTTGGCGGAAGTATGTATGCGATTGCAAAAGATGTTAAGATTCAAATTGAGTTTAACCCGAAGTTTGTAAAATCATACAGATTAATAGGTTATGAAAATAGAAAACTGAATAATGAAGATTTTAAAAATGACAAAATAGATGCTGGAGAATTGGGAATTGGTCATACTGTTACAGCTATTTATGAAATAATTCCAGTTGGTTCAGATTCAGATTATATCCCAGAAAGTGTTGATTTAAAGTATTCTAAAACAGAATCTCAAAATGAATTTGGTAACGAATTGGCAACTGTGAAATTTCGTTACAAAAATCCGGATGAAGATGTAAGTAAAGAATTAATTCAGACTATTAAAGATTCTAAAAATCAATTAAATAGTGCTTCATTAGATTTCAGATTTGCATCGTCAGTTGCTTGGTTTGGATTGGTTTTGAGGCAGTCAGAATTCATCAAAGATAAAGATCTTGATAAAATTATTAATCTCGCAAAACAAGGTAAATCCAACGATGAAGATGGCTATCGCTCAGAATTTATAAGGCTTATTGAAAGTTATAAACAATTGAAATAATTTTTGAATATTACATTTTTGAAAAGCAGCTTCTAAAGTTGCTTTTTGTCATATTATGCTTCCAATAATTTTCCGTAAATTCGCATCAAATTTTTAAATCAGATGAACTACGATATCATTGTAATTGGAAGTGGTCCTGGCGGATATGTAACTGCAATCAGAGCTGCTCAATTGGGTTTCAAAACCGCTATAATCGAAAAAGAAAATCTTGGAGGTATTTGTCTAAACTGGGGTTGTATTCCCACGAAAGCGCTTCTAAAATCGGCTCACGTTTTTAATTATCTGAAACATGCCGAGGATTATGGTCTCAATAAAGTAGAAAATCCAGGCTTCGATTTCGCGAAAGTGATCCAAAGAAGTAGAGGCGTAGCTTCTAAGATGAGCGGTGGAATTTCTTTCTTGATGAAAAAAAACAAAATCGACGTCATAATGGGAACTGCTACAGTGAAAGCTGGTAAAAAAGTGACTGTTGTAGACACTGAAGGAAAATCAACTGAATATTCTGGAACGAATATTATTATCGCAACTGGCGCACGTTCCAGAGAATTGCCCAATCTTCCTCAAGATGGTAAAAAAGTAATCGGATACAGACAGGCTTTGTCTCTTCCTGAGCAACCAAAATCTATGATTGTTGTAGGTTCCGGCGCTATCGGAATTGAGTTTGCAGATTTCTACAATTCTATGGGAACTAAAGTGACTGTGGTAGAATTTTTACCAAACATTGTTCCTTTGGAAGATGAAGAAGTTTCAAAACACGTTGAAAAATCTTTGAAAAAAGCAGGGATTGAAATAATGACCAATTCTTCTGTAGAATCTGTGGATACTTCTGGAAATGGTGTAAAAGCAAAAGTTAAAACTGCAAAAGGAGAAATCACTTTGGAAGCAGATATTCTTCTTTCTGCTGTGGGAATTGCTTCCAATGTAGAAGGAATTGGTCTTGAAGCTGTTGGTATCAAAACGGAAAAAGGAAAAGTTTTGGTTAACGAATGGTATCAGACTTCTGTTCCTGGTTATTACGCAATCGGTGATATCATCCCAACTCAGGCTTTGGCACACGTTGCTTCTGCTGAAGGAATTACTTGTGTGGAAAAAATCAAAGGTCTTCACGTAGAAGCTATTGATTATGGCAATATTCCAGGTTGTACATATTGTCATCCGGAAATTGCTTCCGTTGGTTTGACTGAAAAGCAAGCGAAAGAAAAAGGTTACGAAATAAAAGTTGGAAAATTTCCTTTCTCAGCTTCTGGAAAGGCGACTGCAAACGGCGATGTTGATGGTTTCATTAAAGTTATCTTCGATGCAAAATATGGCGAGTGGTTAGGTTGTCACATGGTGGGCGATGGTGTTACGGATATGATTGCAGAAGCAGTTGTTGCCAGAAAATTAGAAACAACTGGGCACGAAGTTCTAAAATCTATCCACCCGCATCCAACTATTTCTGAAGCAGTGATGGAAGCTGTTGCTGCAGCGTATGGAGAAGTGATTCATATTTAATAGGATTAACATAATATTCATAATATAAAACCACAGATTGTTCTGTGGTTTTTTTAATTTTACTTAATGGAAGATTCAAAATTGGGATTGGTTTTGTCAGGTGGAGGAACTCGTGGATTGGCTCACGCTGGTGTATTGAAATTTCTTAAAGAGAAAAATATCGAGCCTGATATTCTTTCCTGTTGCAGCGCCGGCTCTATTGTAGGTTCTCTGTATGCTGTAGGAAAATCTCCTGAAGATATTCTGGATTTTTTCCAATCTATTTATTTTTTTCATTGGAAACATTTTACGTTTAATCAGCCGGGATTTGTTTCTTCAGCCATTTTTAAGACTTATCTCAATCCTATTTTTGAAGATATGACTCTGGGAGACTTGGGTAAGGATGTAAGAATCGTCGCAACGGAACTTGTAACAGGCCAGCAAAAAGTTTTCGAAAAACATTATAAAGTGGTAGATGCTGTTATTGCTTCGTCCTGCATTCCTGGGATTTCCACACCTTATATGATTGATGAAGAGATGTATAGTGATGGCGGCGTTTTAAATAATTTTCCCGCCGACGTAATCCATAATGAATGTAGTAAACTGATTGGCGTCTATGTTACGCCGCCACAAGACGTTGAAGCCAATGACCTTAAAAGTATTCGCTCCGTTACAACAAGAGCTTACGAGTTATTGTCTCATCGAACGGAAATTTACAAATTTGCTTTTTGTGATTGGTTTATAACTTCAAAGAAATTGTCAAAATATGGGATTTTTGAAAGAAATCCACAGCGTTTGGAAGAGATTTTCAATATAGGTTATGAAGAAGCCAAACGTACCTTCCAAGAAAATGAGGAGCATTTTACTTCGATGTTTGTGAGAAGTT
>JBCNLQ010000045.1:0-21496 GCA_039595375.1 Chryseobacterium sp. | reverse complement strand
TCAATTGATTGATAATAATGAAGTTATTTGTGAGTTATGTCTGGACAAAATTCATTTTTCTGACCATCGATTTGTAGAGAATACTAGCCTAAAAGAAAAAACACTATTACTTTTCCCAGCTCAGAATTGTTTTTCACTGATGATGTATGAAAAAGAAAGTCTGTCTCAAAGAATCATCCAACAACTTAAATACAATAAAAGAGAAAAAATTGCTAAAAACATTGCCGCTTGGACAATCGAAAGGCTGGATTTTGAAGATGAAAAACCAGACCTTTTTGTGACAGTGCCGCTTCATCCGAAAAAACTGAAACAGCGAGGTTACAATCAGCTTCATATTTTCGGAAACGAATTATCAAAACATTACAATATCCCTGTTAATCACACTTTGCTGAAAAGAATCAAACATTCCCGAGCTCAAGCTAAAAAAAATCAAAGTGAAAGACTGAAAACAAAAAATGCTTACCAATTGACGGAAAACATCAATGATAAGCATATTCTTTTGATTGACGACGTTTACACTACCGGAAACACTATATCAAATATCGCGTGGGAAATCCTCAATAATTCCAAGAACGTAAAAATCAGTATTCTTGTAATGGCCATGGACGTTTGATTAATTATGAATGTCAATTATTAATCATCTATCGAACAATTACCAACTTACAATTATCGCTGAAGTTTTTCTCCGTAAGACAAATCCCCTGCATCGCCCAAACCCGGGGTGATGTAACCTTTAGAAGTTAAATTTTCATCTAATGCACCAATCCAGATTTTTGCATCAGGATAAGCATTCTGAAGCGTTTCTACGCCTTGTCGGCTTGCGATGGCTGTCACTATATGGATGGAAGTTGGTTTTCCGTTGGTTAGCAAATCTTTGATGGCTTCTATTAAAGAAGCGCCAGTTGCCAACATCGGATCCGCAACAATCAATGGTCGACCGTCTAATTTCGGGCAAGTCAAATAATCCTGTTTTATGGAGAAATAATCGTTGGCATCATGCTTTCTGTAAGCCGCTACAAAGCCACAATCCGCTTTATCAAAATAATTCAAAATCCCTTGAAATAATGGAACTCCCGCTCTCAAAATTGTTGTAATCACCGGTTGAGTTTCTATTTCTTTTACTTTGATTTTATCGAGAGGCGTTGTGATTTCGATTTCTTTCTGGTCTAATGTTTTGCTGATTTCGAAAGCGGCAATTTCCCCTATTCTTTCCATATTTCTACGGAATTTCATTCGGTCTTGTTGAACTTCTACGTTTCTAAGATCATTAATCCAGGAATTTACCAATGAAAACTCGTCTGATAAAACTTTTAGCATTTTGTTTATTTTTTGCAAAGTTCGTGAAAATTTGTAAACTGATTAAATTTGGTTGGTTTTTTTAATGATTTTAATATCGTAGATTTTGTCAATTTTGCAAATCAATCTACAATATGATTGACTAGCTTATTTATCAATTGTTTTGATTTGGAGGTTGCTGCTTTGGAGCTTTGCGATGGTTATTATTTTTTATCTACTAACATGTCATTGCTCTGCGTCTGCTGTCGAGACTCGATTTTTTTTATATAATCAAATTTTTAAATCTTGAAAGATGATAGAAAACCTCAACATAGACCCGATAGAAGCGACATCCTTTTTCTTTTTTGAAGCTTAAATATAATTGGATTTCCAATGTTCTAAAAAAAAGAAAAAGATATAGCGGATAGCGGGCTGGAATGGTGAAAAGAATTTGGAAGCGTCTTGCTCCTAAATATAAAAAAACCTCTCGGAAACAAATTCCGAAAGGGTAAGAATTTTTATTTTTGTCTAAAGTAAATTTCAATTGGAACACCTGTAAAGCCAAATTGTTTTCTTAATTGATTTTCTGTAAACCGCTTGTATGGCTCTTTTACATATTGCGGCAGGTTGCAGAAAAATACAAATTGTGGACTTGGCGTTGGCAACTGAACACAATATTTGATTTTCACAAATTTTCCTTTGATAGCCGGTGGTGGCAACGCTTCGAAAACCGGAAGCATCACTTCATTCAGCTTAGAAGTTTTTATTTTTTTGGCTCTTGCTTCATACACTTCCATCGCTACTTCTACGACTTTCAAGATTCTTTGCTTGGTCAATGCAGAAACGAAAACGATTGGAATATCTGTGAACTGCCCAATTTTGTGTTTGATTGCTGCTTCAAAATCTCTCATGGTGTTGGTTTCTTTTTCCACAAGATCCCATTTGTTTACCACAATCACGATACCTTTTCTGTTTTTCTGAGCCAGTCCGAAGATGTTCATATCCTGAGATTCCCAACCTAAAGTTGCATCTACCATCAGAACCACAACATCAGAAAACTCGATAGAACGGATAGAACGCATCACGGAATAGAATTCTAAATCTTCATTGACCTTAGATTTTCTTCTCATCCCGGCAGTATCTACCAATACAAACTCGTGTCCGAATTTGTTATATAAAGTCTGGATACTGTCTCTGGTGGTTCCTGCGATGTCTGTAACGATATTTCTCTCAACATCCAGCAAAGCGTTGGTCATTGTAGATTTTCCTACGTTGGGACGACCAGCGATGGTAATTTTTGGAAGACCTTCGAAAGGGTCTTTGTATTCAGTTGTTGGGAAATCGTTTACAACATCATCCAACAATTCTCCAGTTCCAGAACCAGTTGCAGAAGATAAAGTGTAATATTTTTCAACGCCCAATTGGTAAAACTCGGTTGCAGGCAATTCCTCTTTTGAAGAATCTACTTTGTTCACAACCAGATATAATGGTTTGTTGGCTTTTCTTAGTAATTGATAGATTTCCTCGTCTGTATCAGTAAGACCTTCTTCCACATTAACCATAAAAATGATAGAAGTAGCCTCGTCTACAGCCAATTGAACTTGTTTACGGATTTCCATCTCAAAGACATCCTCCGTTCCTACATCGTAACCACCTGTATCGATAACTGTAAAATCTACACCGTTCCAGTCGGATTTTCCGTAATGACGGTCACGTGTAACACCAGCAGTAGAATCTACGATAGCTTCTCTTCTTTCTAATAAACGGTTGAATAAAGTGGATTTTCCTACGTTGGGACGCCCAACGATTGCGACAATATTTGACATAAATTTGTTTCTTGGTCTCAGCTCAAGTTCAGATTGATGAGCATAAGACTTGATTAAGAATGGGTTACTTCGACTTTCGAAGCCCAAAATTTTTGCAAATATAAGGTTTTTGATTGATACTAGACAGTCGATAATTTTTAGATGCTGATTTTTAATTAATTGGAAAGGTTTTTGTAACTTCAACTTAAAATCAAACTATGAAAAAAGTATTAATTGTACTTCTAGCAGCATTCATCATCATTCAGTTTTTTCCGATTGACAAAACTAATCCAGTCACTAATAGCGGAATGGATTTTTTAAGAATTAAAAACACCCCAAAACCAATTGCTAATCTGATCAGAAATTCGTGTTACGATTGTCATTCCAATGAATCTGAATATCCTGCTTACAGTTACATCCAGCCGGCGGGTTGGTTTTTGAAAAATCATATTGATGAAGGGCGCGTAGAACTTAACTTTTCCACCTTTGCCACATACGACACCAAAAGGCAAATTCATAAATTGGATGAAGCAGCAGAGTATGTAGAACAGAAAAAAATGCCTTTGGAAAGCTACACTTTGGGGCACCCGGACGCCAAATTATCCGATGAACAAAGAAAACAATTAGTAGATTATTTTAGGATGATTCAGAAAGAAATTCAGGAAACAAATAAATGATGACGACAGAACTCTCAGCCAATCTCAAAGAAAAATTCGTTGTTTTTTATGACGGAGAATGTGGATTTTGCAACCATTGGGTTCAGTGGATTTTGGAACGTGATAAGAAAGACCAATTCTTTTTTTCATCGCTACAGTCAGAATTTGGACAAAAATTTTTGACTGAAAGAAATCTTCCAAACCAAGTATTTGACACGCTATATCTTTGGAAACCTGAGCATTTTTATTTATCTAAATATCAGGCAATTTTAAGAATTGCTGGTGAATTGGGAGGCATTTATTCTTTAGCGAATGTCGGAAAAATCCTTCCAGATTTTATAGGCAACCAGTTTTATAATTTGATTTCTCGTAATCGAAAAAAATTAGCTGAAAACCAATGTTTTTTACCCAATGCTGAGCAAAAGAAAAAATTCATTGAAAAATAATTGGTTTAATCAACTTCATTAGTCTACAAAAAAAATGAATGCTCGATTTTTGAATTTTAGACTTTGAGCCCGAAATGTTTTATCTTTGCAATATTATGGAATATAATACCGAAAGAACGCAACTACTAATGCCCGAATATGGGCGCAATATACAGCAACTCGTGGAGCATTGCAAAACGCTTTCTACAAAGGAAGAACGCAATGAAATGGCGCTTGCCATAGTCGAGTTTATGGGTCAGAGAAACCCACACCTTCGAGATGAAGAAAATTACAAACATAAACTTTGGGATCATCTTTTTATCCTGGCAGATCACAATCTGGATGTAGATTCTCCGTATCCTATTCTGAGTGCAGAAGACCTGATTACAAAACCAAGAAAAATGGATTATCCATCTTTGGAAAATGAATACAAATTTTACGGAAAAAGTATTCTGCAACTTATAGAAACAGCTATCGCGCTGGAAGAAGGAGATGAAAAAGATGCACTAATCCAAGTGATTGCCAATAACATGAAAAAATCCTACAATGTTTATAACAAAGAACATGTACAGGATGATGTCATTTTCCGCCACTTGAAGGAACTTTCGAAAAACAGACTGGACCTCACTGGTCTGGATTCTTTGGACAAAAGTAAAATCTATTATGCCACCAACAGGAACAATAACAGCAATAATAGAAACAACAGAAATACAAATAACAATAACAACAGGAAAAATAATTTCCAAAATCAAAAAAACAAAAGAAGATAAATGGAGGGAGCTTTCGAAATAAGAGGAGGTAAAAAATTGAGCGGAGAAATCACACCGCAAGGTGCAAAAAATGAAGCTCTGCAAATTCTTTGTGCAGTTTTGCTTACGGAGGACGAAGTGAGGATTGACAATATTCCAGACATTAAAGACGTGAATAAATTGATTGAGATTCTTCAGGATTTCAATGTCAAAGTCACAAAAAATGGTAAAGGCGATTACACTTTCAAAGCCGATGAAGTTAATTTCGATTACATAAAATCAAAGGAATTCAAAAAAGATGGTGCGAAACTGAGAGGTTCTGTGATGATTTTAGGTCCGATGTTGGCGAGATTTGGTGAGGCTTATTTGCCTACACCAGGTGGAGATAAAATCGGAAGAAGACGTCTTGATACGCATTTTCAAGGCTTTGTAGAGCTTGGTGCCGAATTTTCTTATGACGAAGAAGAAGCATTTTATTCCCTGAAAGCAAAGGAACTAAATGGCAAATTCATCCTCCTGGAAGAAGCTTCTGTAACCGGAACAGCCAATATCGTGATGGCAGCAGTTCTAGCCAAAGGAAAAACCAGAATTTACAACGCAGCGTGCGAGCCATATCTTCAGCAATTGTGTAAAATGCTGAACAGAATGGGCGCCAATATTTCCGGAATTGGTTCCAATTTATTGACTGTTGAAGGTGTTGAAAAACTACACGGAACAACGCACACAATGCTTCCAGATATGGTGGAGATTGGTTCATGGATTGGTTTGGCAGCAATGACAAAATCCGAAATCACCATCAAAAATGTAAAATGGAACGAATTAGGCGTGATTCCGAATACATTTAGAAAATTGGGAATAGAATTGGAGCAAAGAGGCGACGACATTTATATTCCTTCTCAGGAAAATTATAAGATTCAGAAATTTATCGATGGATCTATTTTAACGGTTTCAGATGCGCCTTGGCCAGGATTTACGCCGGACTTATTATCCATTATTTTGGTTGTAGCGACTCAGGCCAAAGGTTCTGTTTTGATTCATCAGAAAATGTTCGAAAGCAGATTATTCTTCGTTGATAAATTGATTGATATGGGCGCACAAATCATCCTTTGTGACCCGCACAGAGCAACAGTAATCGGGATGAATCAAGAGACACCTTTACGTGGAACAACGATGGTTTCGCCAGACATCAGAGCTGGAAATGCGTTGTTGATTGCCGCACTTTCTGCAGAAGGAAAATCTGTGATTCAGAACATCGAACAGATCGACCGTGGATATGAGAATATCGATGAAAGACTGAGAGCAATTGGTGCAGATATCAGAAGAATTTAAATTCGGTTGATGATTTTTGGCTGTCGGTTGATGGCAAAAATTCGCTATTATCATAAAATTAAAGGAAGCCTTTTACGAAGCTTCCTTTTTTTGTAAAACGGGAATTTTGCTACTCATCAGTTTATATTCACTGAGATAATTTTCGATTCTGTTGATTTCATCATCTGTTATCGTAAGATTGAGTTTTACATTTCCAAAGTTATTTCCATTCAGATATTCAATATGTGCATTCACAATTTTATAATTGATTTTGTAATGATTATATATGGTATAAAGCAACATATCCAATCTAATTTTTCCGTTGAGTTCTATCTCTAGTATAATTTCTATTGATGGCTTCCGAACAAAATTATGGCCAATAGCGTCTTGCGGGTAAATCATAATTATATTTTTATTTTGGTGTAGTGTGATATCGAATATTAAATATCTTTCCGTTATTTTCCAGAAAAAACTCCGCCTGAATGGCAGAGTTTATCACATATTCTCTCCTATCCAATGATTTACTTGGAGTTGCACATTATAATATGAGAGAATAAGCATATCATTTAATCTTAATTCTACTGCAAATATAGAAATTATTTAATTCCCACCAAATTAGTATGAATTAATTTCAAAAAAATAGGATTAGAGTTCTCCTATTTTATCGATTTTATTAGAATTGGCCAATCCATTGGGATTACAGCCCAATTCGCCTTCGGGAACTTTCAGGTTTTTGTCTTCGTAGAATTTTTCCCAAAACACATTAGTTTGCTTGGTTTTTGGATCGATGAAAGTCATTGGCTCTAAGACAAAAATCTGACTTTCTCTGAAAGCTCTTTCCACAAAATCTGAACAATAATATGAGTTCTCATCCAAAATATAATTGAAATTGTATGGTTTCCCGATCAAGGTTTCTGCTTTAGAAACAGAGTTTGGGATAGACGTATGAAATTCTGATTTCAATCTGTAAACATCAATTTTTTGTCCGGATTTAGTTTGTTCTTTCAAAAAAGCATCAAGTTTTTGTTTCTGAGAACCACCTTTTGGCGCAGCGTGCAAAACATACAGATGATGTTCTTCTTTTTTCACAATTCCAATATGGTCATACGACGTTTTCTTCTCTGTCTGAGTGACATTATTGATTGCTCCAGACAATCCAGAATCCACAGATGGCACGAAAAGCAAATCGCCGTTTTCCAATATAGAAGTGTTGTAGGTTTTGCAACTCAGCAAAATGAGTGATGCAAAAATAAGGTAAAGTAAATTACTTTTTATAATTCTTCTCATACATCGCAATCCATTCATCCACAGATATTTTCTGACAAAGTTCCCCCAACAAATCGTAAGTGATATCTTCCGCTTTTTTGAATCTGATGCAAGATTTCCCCATATCCAATTTCCTTTTAGAATGATTCGGAAACTCATTAACAAACCAATCTAAAATCTTTTGGTCGGCATAAATTCCCATATTGTAAAAAGCAATAAAATTCTTTTGCGAAGCCACACTCAAAAAAGGCAAAGGCGTATCTTTTGCACAATGGTAACCAGCAGGATACGTTTCCATTAGTACAACCCACGTGACCATTCCGTACTGCATCGTCTGCTGAAAACCTTTCGGAAGATTCACATCCACAGTTTCCAAAAGCTTTCTGAAAGCATCTCTCCTTTCCTCAGGAATCTGAGAAATATACTCTTCTACGGTATCAACAAAAATCTGCATATTTTATTTATTTAAGGTTTATCGCAAAGTCGCAAAAACAAATTATACTTTGACATATCATTAAGTTTCAAAATTTCCCCAATTAAAAAAAATAGCGACTCAAAAACATCATATTTATAAAATTAAGCGCCTTTCCGATTAAATAAAATTCAATTATTTAAAATCAAAAATACTAATTTTTTTGTTGATAAATTAAAGCTTATTTTTGTCCTTCAAAGATTAAAAATAATGCCGAAAATATCGCAAAGAGCGCAGCAAATGCCTGCATCACCTGTAAGAAAATTAGTTCCATTTGCAACTGCTGCAAAACAAAAAGGAATCAAAGTTTATCACCTGAATATTGGTCAGCCAGACATCGAAACGCCACAAACAGCTTTGGATGCAGTGAAAAATATCGACTTGAAAGTTTTGGAATATGCACTTTCTGAAGGTAATCTGGATTACAGAATTGCGCTTCGAGATTATTATCATTCCTTAGGATTTACAGATCTTACAACCGACAATTTCATTGTGACTAACGGAGGATCCGAAGCTTTGAATTTCGCTATTTCTACACTTTGTGATGACGGCGACGAGATCATTATCCCAGAACCTTATTACGCCAACTATAACGGATTTGCCGGAACATTCAACATCAATATCGTAGCAGTTCCATCATCCATTGATACCGGATTTGCTTTACCTTCTATTGAAGAATTTGAGAAAAAAATCACCGATAAAACAAGGGCAATTGTAATTTGCAACCCGGGAAATCCAACGGGTTATCTTTACTCAAAAGACGAACTTCAGCAATTAGCTGTGATTGCTAAAAAGCACGATATTGTTATTATTTCTGACGAAGTTTACAGAGAATATGTTTATGATGGAGAAAAACAAATCTCCATGTTCGAATTTCCAGAAGTGGCAGATAATGTTGTTGTAATTGATTCTGAATCCAAAAGATACTCTATGTGCGGTGCAAGAATCGGTTGTTTGATTACTCGTTCTAAAAAAATTCACGATGCAGCGATTCTTTTTGCTCAGGCAAGATTGAGTCCTGTTCTTTTAGGTCAGATTGCCGCAACCGCTGCTCACAAAAACGATGCGGAATACATTGCTAAAGTTAGAGAAGAATATACCGAGAGAAGAGACCTTTTGGTAAGCTTATTGAATGAAATCCCAGGAGTGATTTGTCCAAAACCAAAAGGTGCATTTTATTGCGGTGTGGAGTTGCCTGTAGATGACACGGAAAAATTTGCACAGTGGCTTTTGGAAAGTTATTCTAATAATAATGAAACTGTGATGGTTGCGCCAATGGGCGGTTTTTACAGCAATCCGGAATTAGGAAAAAAACAAGTGAGAATTGCGTATGTTCTTAATCAAAACGATCTTAAAAGAAGCGTTGAGATCCTGAAAGATGCAATCGAAAAATATAATACAGAATTTGCTTAACTAAAATTTAAAATGATGAAAACAATTAAAATTGGTTTTATATTATCGGCTTTTTCACTGTTCTTGCTGAGTTGTAAAACTGCAGCCCAGAACACGAGTATTACATCGGTTTCTTATACTCATACCGCGGGAAGAGGCGGCAGAACTTTTATCAATGCAACGAAAGATTCTTTGGAGTCCAACAAAACGGGCGGAAGATTTGAAGATTACCCCGTTTTTAAGAAAAAAATCGACAAAAAAGATTGGGACAAAATAGTTGCAGACATTAACATTTCAGTCTTGGAAAAGACAAAAAGTGGTGAGAAACGTGGCTATTATGATGGTCCAGATCACATCTACCGAATCACAACCAAGGATAAAGAATATGAACTAACTAACGTCCCGGAAAATTCCGAAGGTTATAAACAGATCGAGAAACTGAAAAATAATCTGGACAACCTTCTTAAGAAATATTAATGTCAATCCAAGAAAACGTTTCCCTGAAACCATACAACACTTTCGGAGTTGATGTTTCAACGAGATATTTTGCAGAAGTCCAATCTGTAGAAGAGTTAGTAGAAACACTTCGACACGCTCAGTGTGACACTCACAAACCCTCAAACTCTCAAACTCTCCAACTTCTTTTCCTAGGCGGTGGGAGCAATATTTTGTTTACGAAAGATTTTGAAGGATTAGCGATTCAATTGAATTTGCAAGGCATCACAGAAGAAATCATTGATGACAATAAAGTTCTTGTCACTGCAAAAGCTGGCGAAAACTGGCATCAGTTTGTGATGTTCTGTCTTGAGAAAAATTATGGCGGATTAGAGAATCTCTCATTGATTCCCGGAAATGTTGGAACTTCGCCGATGCAAAACATTGGCGCTTACGGAACGGAAATCAAAGATGTTTTCGAAAGTTGCAAAGTTCTGAATCTGGACAATTTTGAAATTGAAACCTTAGACTCAGAACAATGCAAATTCGGTTACAGAGATTCGATCTTCAAACAGGAAGGAAAAGGTAAATATGTGATTTTGGAAGTGACCTTCCGATTGACCAGAAAAATCCACAGAATTGATGTAGAATATGGCGCAATTCAATCAGAATTGGAGAAAATGAGTATCATCAATCCAACTATTCAGGACGTTTCTAATGCCGTCATCAACATTAGACAAAGTAAATTGCCTGACCCAAAGTTAATCGGGAATGCCGGAAGTTTCTTTAAAAATCCTACAATCCCACTGACTCAATATGAAACTTTAAAACACCAATTCGAAAATATCCCAGGTTATCCAAATGGTGATTTTGTGAAAGTGCCTGCCGGTTGGCTCATCGAACAAGCGGGCTGGAAAGGCAAACAAATCGGCAATGTCGCTTCCAACCAATTGCAGGCTTTGGTCATCATCAATGCGACTGGAAAAGCCACGGGAAAAGAGATTTTTGATTTCTCTACGATGATTATTGATTCTATCAAGGAGAAATACGGAATTGAATTGGAGCGGGAAGTGAATATTATTTAGTTTTTGGTTTTTGGTTGATTGTTGAAGGTTTTCATATTGTTAAAATATTAAATTAAAAAAATGAAAGTAGATATTTGGAGCGACACACGATGTCCGTTTTGTTTTGTGGGGAAGAAAAATTTTGAGAAAGCACTTCAGGATTTTGCTCAAAATGATAAAGTTGAAGTCCATTTGCATTCTTTCCAGCTCGACCCGAATATGACAACCGATTTGTCCAAAAATCACTATGAATATCTGTCTGAAATCAAAGGTTTTCCGATGTCTAAGATTATGCAGATGCACGACAACCTAATCCAAGTGGGGAAAAATGCTGGCATCGATTTTAATTTTGATGACGTGAAAGTTTCCAATTCTTTCAAAAGTCAAATGTTGGTTCAACTCGCCAATGAAAAAGGGAAGGCGAACGAAATGGAAGAATTGCTTTTCGAGGCTTATTTCATTTTAGGAAAAGATATTGATGATGTGAAAGTTCTATCAGAAATCGGGGAAAAACTAGGATTTTCAACAGAAGAAATCACCAATGCCATCGAATCTCCAGAATTAAAAAATCTCGTCAATCAAGACATTGAAGAAGCTTCTGATCTTGGAATCCGCGGAGTTCCGTTTTTTGTTTTCAATCAAAAATATGCGATTTCGGGAGCGCAACCAACGCATTTATTTTCGGAAGTTTTGGAAAAAAGCTGGACGGAATTTTCAGAAAATAATTCAAAATTTGATATTATTCAAAATGGTGATTCTTGTGATGTGAACGGGAATTGTTAGAGATAGAAATAGTCTCGCTAATAGAGCGAATTAAGCAGATTTTATTTCAACATTAGCTAAATCAGAAAAATCTGCGAGAATTAAAAAAATAAACACAAATGAAAATAGCAGTTCTAGGCGCAGGAAATATGGGTTTATCATTTTCAAAATCATTTTTGAAATATGAATTGATAAAACCTCAAAACCTACACCTCATCACAAGAAGCGCAAGCAAAAAAGAAAAAATAAAATCGGTTTTTCCAGATTCGGAGATTTCGTCTTTTGACGAAGTGAAAGATTTGCAAGCAGAGTTGATTATCATTGCGGTGAAACCTCAGGATTTTGTATTCGTCGCAGAGAATCTCAATTTCAAAATTCCAGAAAAATCTCTGGTTTTATCAATAATGGCTGGGATTTCTATTGAGAAAATCCAGAAGTTTTTGAACCATCAATTTGTTGTTCGAGCAATGCCCAACTCTCCTACTCTTTTGGGAATGGGAATTACAGGATACACTGCAGCAGAAGGCATTTCATTTTCAGAATTGATGAATATCGAAAGATTATTGAACTCAACAGGACGTTCCGTTTATCTGGAAGATGAGAAACTTTTGGATGGCGTTACAGCACTTTCCGGAAGCGGACCAGCTTACTTCTATTACATCATTGATGCGATGATAAAAGCGGGAAAGGAAATGGGAATTGATGAAAATCTTTCTAAGCTATTTGTAAAACAGACGATGTTGGGCGCGTATCACCTCATCAATAATTCGGAAAAATCTTTGGAAGAATTGATCAAAGATGTAGCGTCAAAAGGCGGAACTACCGAAGCTGCTCTGAAAACATTCGAAGACAATCAACTTAAATCTATTATAGAAAAAGGAATTTTGGCGGCGGAAAATCGTGCGAGAGAATTGAACAGATGATTTGAATTATAGTATTTTTCTGTTCGAAAATTGAAGCGTGTGATAATCAAGTAATGAGTTAAAGCTATAAAAACAACTTTTTATAAAACCAGAATCCTACTGCAACACCAACGGTATTTAGGATGATATCATCAACATCGAACACGCCTAATCTTGTGAAATATTGCAGACTTTCTATTATAATGATTGCTGAGACAAAATTGATGATTAAGGATATCAGATTATTCAATTTCGGAAAGACAATCCCAAGAAACCCGAAAGGCGTGAACATAATAATATTGCCAAAGATATTGATGATAATCGTTTTCCAGACGATAGTTTCCTGAACAAAATTAAAGGTTGAAACCATCGGAAGCAGCCGTACAATATTAAAATCATACTGACTTCTTCCGAATCCGAAAAACATCAGATACAACAAAAAAATAGTGTATACTGGAATCATAATTCTGTACATCTTGATGAATATCTTTTGATATTTTTCGGTCATAAACTCTACTATTGTCAAAAATTCGGCATAAAGATAGCTTGATAATTGATATTAATTTTATTATATTCGTTATAGTTAACATTCAATGATGAATTACGATTTAGAGAAAGAAAACAAGGAAATCCTTGCCCGATATAAAGACCTCATATCCAACACATACCGGACATTAGACGAGGAAAACAATAAACTTATCAGAAAGGCTTTTGATATTGCTTTGGATGCGCACAAAGATCAGCGCAGGAAAACAGGAGAGCCATATATCTATCATCCGATAGAAGTGGCCAAGATTGTAGCAAACGAAGTTGGTTTGGGCGCTACAAGTATTGCTTGCGCCTTGCTTCACGATGTTATAGAGGATTCTGAATATACTTATGAAGATTTGAAAAAAATCTTTGGCGAGACTATTGCGGATATTGTGAATGGTCTGACCAAGATTTCTGTGATGAACCAGCAGAATATCTCTGTGCAATCTGAAAATTACAGAAAATTACTTTTGACGCTTTCCGAAGATTTCCGTGTGATTCTCATCAAAATTGCAGATCGCTTGCACAATATGCGGACTTTGGACAGTATGCATCCTGTGAAGCAGAAAAAAATAGCAGCAGAAACGGTTTATATCTATGCACCTCTGGCTCATAGATTTGGACTTTATTCCATCAAATCTGAGTTGGAAGATCTATCGTTAAAATACAATAATCCAGATGTTTACAGTGAGATTCTTGCCAAATTGGAAACCGCCAAAGAAGGTCGTGAAAAATATGTACAGGAGTTTACCAAGGAAGTTTCTGAGCAATTGAAAGAAGAAAACCTGAATTTTACCATCAAAGGACGCGCAAAAGCCATCAGTTCTATTTATCGTAAAATGCAAAAGCAGAATGTGACTTTTGAGGAGGTTTATGATAATTATGCAATCAGAATTATTTACAAATCCGATCCTAAAAATGAGAAGTTTCTGGCCTGGAAAATCTACTCTATTGTAACGGATCTTTACCAAAGCAATCCTTCCCGAATGCGTGACTGGATTTCCCAACCGAGATCGACCGGTTACGAAAGTCTTCACCTCACAGTGATGGGTCCTGACAAAAAGTGGATAGAAGTCCAAATCCGTTCCGAGAGAATGAATGAGATCGCGGAAAAAGGTGTTGCAGCGCATTACAAATACAAAGAAGGCTACCGAAAAAATAGCGATGACCAACGTTTCGAAAGTTGGGTTGCGGAGATTCGGGATGTTTTGGAACAGCAACAAAATCTTTCTACATCAGAACTTCTTGATAATATCAAACTAAACTTATACTCCAAAGAAGTTTTCGTGTTCACACCAAAAGGGGAAATAAAAATTCTTCCGACAGGTGCAACAGCTTTGGATTTTGCATTTTCGGTTCACTCAGATTTGGGAACCAAATGTCTTGGTGCAAAAATCAACGGAAAATTGGTTCCAATCAGTTATGTTTTGCAGAACGGTGACCAGATTGACATTTTGTCTTCTCAGAATCAAAAACCAAAACCTGATTGGTTGGATTTTGTTGTGACTTCAAAGGCCAAATCTAAGATTAAGAATATCCTAAATTCTGAAAAAAATCAAAATACGGCGGAAGGAAAAGAAATTCTGCAAAGAAAAATGCGTCACGCCAAACTGAACTTCAATGATGATGAAATTAACGGATTACAAAAGCATTTGAATCTAAAGACTTCTCAAGATTTGTTCTTAGGATTTCAAAACGGGACTTTTGACATTGGCGACATCAAGAAGTATGCAGATGGAAAAAGTATCTTGAGTAATCTTTTCCAACGCTTCAGAAAAACATCTAACAAAGAGCAATTTGTAGAAAAAGTCGATTCCAATCTGGATATGATTGTGTTCGGCAAAGATGAGGAAAAACTGAATTATTCCTTCGCAAAATGTTGTACTGTCATACCTGGAGATAAGATCTTCGGATTCATCACCATTTCAGACGGAATCAAAGTTCATAATGAAAGTTGTCCCAATGCCATAAACCTCCGGGCGAACTATGATTATCGTGTCCTGCAAGCTAAATGGGTGAATGCTGAAAGCTTCAAAAATAGAATCAAAATCGAAATCGAAGGTCTGGACAGAATGGGAATGATTAACGATATTACAGCTGTAATCAGTAATAATATGAGTATGGATATGAAAAGTTTAAGCATCTCATCCAATGATGGGATCTTTATGGGAAGCATCAATCTGGAAGTAAAAAATAAAAGCCAATTGGAAGAAACTTTTAAGCAGCTGAAAGGCATCAAAGGTGTTTCTAAAGTTAAAAGAGTGGGATGATTTTTGTTAAATAGAAATTCTCCTTTTTAAAATACTGCTATCTTTGCAGCTATGGAACTATCACACTATTTTCAGAAATTCTTTCACAGTAGCAGAACATCAGGTATCATTTTGATTGTTTGCGTTATTATATCATTACTGATTGCAAACACTGCGTCTGCAGAAAGTTTTCAGGGTCTTTTAGACACCAAAATCGGGACGGAAATATTTCATTTGGATTATTCTGTCTCGATTTGGATTAATGACGGACTGATGGCGCTTTTCTTTCTTTTGGTTGGTTTAGAAATCAAAAGAGAACTTCTTGAGGGTGAGCTCTCCGATATCAAAAAAGCTAGTCTTCCTATTTTTGCAGCAGTCGGTGGTATGCTGATTCCTGCGCTTATTTACGTCCTTTTAAATAACAGTACAGATTATAAACACGGTTGGGCAATTCCGATGGCCACAGATATCGCATTTTCTTTGGCGATTATCTCTCTACTTGGGAAAAGTGTACCCAATTCTTTAAAGATATTTTTAAGCGCACTAGCAATTGTTGATGATTTGGGAGCTATCATTGTTATCGCATTATTCTACACCGATTCAATTGATTGGTTTTCATTAGGAATCTGCGGCGGTATTACGGCGCTACTTATTGTTTTGAATAAATTGGGAGTGACTAAAATTATATTTTACATCATTCCGGGATTATTTCTTTGGTATTTTATGCACCATTCTGGCATTCACGCAACAATTGCGGGTGTCATTCTAGCTTTTACTATTCCGACAAACATTTCTACAACGGAGATTTCGCCGCTGGAAAAATTGGAGCAGAGACTGCATATACCTGTTAGTTTTTTGATAATGCCATTGTTCGCTTTAGCTAATACGAATATTACTTTTCAAAAAGAGATTCTCGACGATTTTATCAACCCGTTGAGTATAGGAATTATTGGTGGATTGTTTGTTGGAAAGGTTTTGGGCATCAACTTATTTTCCTTTCTAGCCATCAAATTGAAATGGGCAGAACTTCCTGCGTTTTCCGCTTGGAAAGAAATGCTGGGCGTTGGTTTTCTTGCAGGCATTGGCTTTACGATGTCGATTTTCGTTGCACTACTAGCTTTTCCGAATGAGACTGAGATGCAGAATATTTCGAAAATAAGTATTTTAATTGCCTCCGTTTTATCTGGAATTGTCGGATTTATGGTTTTGAAATTCAATAAAAAGCCTTCCAATATTTGATTGAAAGGCTATTAATTTTAATCTCTTTTGCTAGCGTTTTTCTTTTCTCGCTTCGCTTCTTTTTTTTCTTTTGCTGTTTTAAGCGGTTCTTTTTTTACTGCTTTTTTTGCATCTTGACCTTTTGCCATCGTTATATTTTTTTGAGTTGAAAATTAATTAATGTAAATATAACTAATTTTCAACTCCAAAACACTGATTTACAAAGACATTTCTTCTCGTACTAACTTCTGAAGTTTCACTTTTTTGATAGCAAGATTCAGCTCATTACCCATTAAAACCAAAAATACATTCACATTCACCCAAACCATGACCAAAATAATAGAACCAATGGAACCGTAGAGAACGTTGTATCGGGCAATATTCGCAACATAAATCGCAAACAGATATGTCAGCAAGACAAAAAGAATCGTCGTTAAAACTGCGCCTGGAACTGCTTCTCGCAATCTTGTAATTTTAAGACAGCCCACCCAATAAAATAAGGTCAACAGTATAAAATAAAAAATTGGAAAAGAGATGAATCCGATAATCCTGGTCATATTTTTTGTAAACCAGCCGATATCATAAGTTGGTGTGTAAAGTTTCAAAACAACCTCGCTGTAATAGATTCCGAAAATAGAGAGACAAACCAAGGTTAAAAAACAAATGGTAACCAGCATCGCCAAAGCATATTCTTTTACGAAACCACGTTGCAACTCGGTATTTCTGTTGAAACCGCCAATCAATGTGAAGCAGCCATTGGTTGCGAAGACAAATGATAATAAAATCGTCAGGTTACTTATTGATTTCATATTCGGGATTATATTTTCCTGAATGTATCCTGTTACATCGCTCTGCATGTGAGAAGGAAAAACTCTGGGCATTAAAACCTCGAAAATATAAAACTGAAGTTTGTCGTAGTGTGGCATAAATGGCAACACTGACAGGAAAAAAAGTATCATTGGGAAAAGACTTAGGAAAAAATTCCAAGAAATACTGGCAGCCTGCCTTCCTAAAGGATTTTTGAAAATCGCATCTGTATAGATTCTAAACATTCTCCACAGAGAAATCCCTAAAACGGGAATATGAACTCCATCGAAAAAGTTCTTGATTTTGAGGAAAAAACGCTTTATTTTTTTTGCCATTCAGTTATCTTTGCCCCACAAATATACTAAATGCGTATTAATTTAATTTGCATCGGGAAAACTGATGATAAAGAAATTGTCTCTCTTATCAAATATTATCTGCCCAGAATCCCCAAGCACTGGAACTTCGAATTGCTGGAGATTCCGGATGTGAAGAACATTAAAAACCTGAGTCCTGACCAGGTGAAAAAGGAGGAAGCTAAATTATTCCAAAATCAAATCGATGCTTCTGACTTGGTAATTCTATTGGACGAAAAAGGAAAACAATTCACAAGTCGGGAATTCTCAGAAAAAATCGACTTCTGGATGGGAAATTCTGTCAAAAAAGTCAATATTTTAATTGGTGGCGCTTACGGATTTTCGGAAGAAATTTACCAGCGATCGAATGAGAAAATCTCGTTATCCAAAATGACATTCACCCACCAGATGATTCGGCTATTTTTTGTGGAACAGATTTATCGCGCGGCTACAATTCTGCAAGGGAAACCTTATCATAATGATTAGATGTTGGATTTTAGATGTTAGATGTTAGATGTTAGATGTTAGATGTTAGATGTTAGATGTTAGCAAAATTAATTTCTAATTTCTAATTTCTAATTTCTAATTTTTATTACTGATAACTTTCTTGGCTAGATTGGCTAAGAAACCGCCTAGCAAAAAACCAACACCAGCGCCAAAAGCGACATCCATTGGATAATGAACACCAAGATAGATTCTGCTGTAACAAACGAGAATAGCCCAGAGTAGTAATATAATGCTCAGATATTTGTATTGTTTTCCGATCAGAATAGAAAGAAAACTAAATAGGAAAAACACACTGGATGCGTGTGCAGAGTAGAAACCATATTTACCGCCGCAGATCACCATTCGCATCTTATCAGCCAAAAGTGGTTCTTGACAAGGCCGCAATCTTTCGATGCCATGCTTGAAGACGCTGGCCAACTGGTCAGAAATAGTTACGCCGATGGCTATAAAAATCAATACAAACAATAATTTTCTACGGGGTACAGCTTTGTAAACCAAATAAAGTAAAATAACATAGAACGGAATCCAAAACCATTTTCCTGTGACCAGCAGCCAAAAAGGATCAAAAGTAGAACTTCCCAATCCATTGAGAAATACAAGTAAACGTTGATCGAGAGAAATCAGTTCGTTCATAGATTATCGGCTTACAGGACCTTCGTGCGATTCATCTTCTGAAAGATCTACTTTCTCAGCGACCGTGTTTTGGAAATCAACACTTTTTTTATCTTCCAAAGGATTGAATTCCTGCGCAGATTTCTTCACATTATCAATCTCTTTTTTGATTTCGGAAAGCGGGTTGTCTGCCTCCTTCATGATCTCGCTTTTGATATCATCCACGGCGCCGCGCATTTTACGAACACCTTCGCCAAGACCTCTTGCGATCTCGGGTAATTTATCTGGGCCAAACAAAACAACAATTGCCAGAGCAATCATCAGCATTTCTCCAATACTCAATTCCATTTGACAAAATTAAGAAAGTTTATTTTTCTAACGCACAACTATTTATCATAATTTTATCACAAAAGAGAAAATCGCGCCTTCCAACCTTCCAACCTACTTACCAGAATTTCAAGATTTCTTTCCTTTGAAACTTATATAAACAAAATAGATACTAAGCGCAAAAAGCAGAAATGCTAAAAAAAATGGTGCACCCGGAAACAGAAACGGCGCCTCCTTGTGGGTAAAATAGTAGAAGAGATTCGTCATCAGAGGTGGACCGATGATGGAAGTTGCACTCATCAAACTGGTTAGCGCACCTTGCAATTCCCCCTGTTCGTTGGATGGGATATTTTTGGTAATGATGGATTGCAACGCCGGACCGCAGATCCCACCAAGACAATATGGAATCGTGAAAACCAACATCATCCAACCTTCCGTAGCAAAAGCATACAGCAACATTCCGAGCGCATAAAGCATCAATCCGTAGAAGATACTTTTTTGATCGCCAATTTTCGGGTTGATCCATCTAATCAAAACACCTTGAACCAATCCGACCAACAAACCTACAACGCCCAGCGAAATGCCAACCATTCTCTCATCCCAGCTGAATCTGTACATCGTGTAGAAACTCCAGTTACTTTGCACGGCGTGTCCGCCGATGTAAATTAAAATCAAAGCTGTTGTAAGCGCCGAGATCTCGGGATGTTTTTTTAAGAATTTGAAAGATCCAATGGGGTTGGCTCTCTTCCAACTGAACTCTCTTCTGTTTTCTTTAGTAAGACTTTCCGGCAACACAAAATAACCATAAACGAAATTGATCATACACAAAACCGCAGCGGCATAAAACGGAACTCTCGCTCCATAATGTCCCAAAACACCACCCAGAACAGGACCAATGATAAAGCCCAAACCAAATGCTGCTCCTATCATCCCGAAATTCTTCGCACGGTCTTCATCCGTAGAAATATCAGCAATATAGGCACTTGCCGTTGTCACACTTGCACCGGTGATTCCGGCGATGATCCTGCCGACGAATAGCCACCAAATACTTGGTGCCAAAGCCAGAAAAATATAATCTACAGAAAACCCAAACAATGACAGCAAGATCACTGGTCTTCTACCATATTTGTCACTCAGATTACCAACCAATGGAGAGAAAACGAACTGTATAAAAGCATACGCAAAGCTGAGCCAACCACCATATTTGGCCGCCTCGCTGATGTCTGCCTGGATCAGTTCTTCTATCAGTTTTGGCACTACGGGAATGATGATTCCCCAGCCTGTGATATCTATCAGCAGCGTGATAAAAATGAAACCAATGGCGGCGGATTTTTGATTTTGTTTCACAGACAATTGTTTATTTTTTCTAATGATTGCGAAGATAAGGAGAATTACGAAACTTTTTTGACAAGATTTTTTGATATTTAAAATTTCACATATAAAATCTAATAAATTTAATTAATTAAAAATTTATTTACATAATCTTTGACAATTTCACATATCAATTTTAAATTAGCATCAATAACTAAAAAAACAGAAAATTATGAAAAAAAACTATCTCCTCTTATTATTGCTATTTTGTTTCAATCTTATTTGTGGACAAAATCACTACTATTATTACCAAGGGGCAGAAAAAAAAATCTGACTTTGGATAGATCAGGATAAGAAATCAAGACCAGTCCGCTTTTCCAATCCGCGAGTATCTATCAAAGCAATATTGAGCCAATCTTGCTTGACGCTTCTGGAACTTTAGAAAAAAACGGAAGTATTGAGTTTATCAACACTCCAACGGATACGGAGTATCTTGCTAAAATCAACGAAGTAAAATCAAACCAGGATGTTCTTGCCGTCAGTCTAAGGTATGTGACGGAAGAAGGTAACATTTTATACCTCTCCGGCTATTTGTTCATCAAACTAAAACAGAGTTCAGACCTCGGTATCTTGCAGACTTTAGCCACTAACAGGCATTTTTCCATTCTGGAACCCAACCAGTTTATGCCACTTTGGTACAAAATAAAGTGCGATAAAAACACATTGGGCAATGCGCTGGATATTTCCAATTATCTCTATGAAACTGGACATTTTGCAGCCACCGATCCCGGATTTTCCGGCAAGCCTTTACAAGAAGAAGACCTCACACCGCAATCTTTGGTTGACAATACCAATACACAACAAACAACAGCGACACCTTGTACAAACGATACCAATTTTGGAGAACAGTGGGACTACAAAACACGACCAACCCAGGAATTGATATAAATATTTGTAATGCTTGGACAATTTCTGAAGGAGCTGGTGTGAAAGTGGCGGTTATTGATACAGGAATAGATAAGAATAATATAGATTTAAGTAATAATATATTTCCATTAAGTTATGATGTA
>JBCNLQ010000044.1:0-23048 GCA_039595375.1 Chryseobacterium sp. | reverse complement strand
TTCAGTTATATAACTATTTTTAAAATATAAAAAAAGTATTCTCATTAACAATATTGGATATATATCACTAGTTATTGTTATTATTGAAAATATATATATGTTTTTATTTACAAGATATAAAGTTTCGAATTCTATAACACTCGCTTTCATAATTCTAAGTATTGTTTTAATAGTAATGTTTTTAAATAATTATTTCAAGGTTAACAAAGAATATACTGAGATAGAAGAAATAGGAAAATAAGAATAAAAATTCATCACTCATCAACCATCATTTATCAACTATAAAAATGTCCATACTCGTAACTGGCGGTCTCGGCTACATCGGTTCGCACACAGTTGTAGAACTCATCAACAATAATTTTGATGTCATTATCATAGATGATTTATCAAATTCAGAAAAATTTATCCTTGATAATATTGCAGAAATCACAGGCAAAAGACCGATTTTCTATCCATTCGATTTGAGAAGAAAAGAATTGCTAACTCAGGTTTTTGATGCTCATAACATCCAGGGCTGTATCAACTTTGCTGCTTCGAAAGCTGTGGGAGAAAGTATGGTAAAACCTTTGCAGTATTATGAAAACAATCTTTTTTCTTTGATTAATGTGCTTCAGGAATTCAGAGAGAGAAATATTACTAATTTTATTTTCAGTTCTTCTTGTACGGTTTATGGACAAGCGGATCAAATGCCAATCGACGAGAATACACCACTCAAAGAACCTGAATCTACGTATGGAAAAACTAAAAGCTTTGGAGAAGATATAATAAAAGATTTTTCAAAAGCTTACCAAAAAAAAGTTTCTTTACTTCGATATTTTAATCCAATTGGCGCGCATCCAACTGCTTTGTTGGGCGAATTACCAGCAGGTATCCCAAACAATCTGGTCCCTTATGTGACACAAACTGCGGCAGGAATTAGAGAAAAATTAAGCATTTGGGGCAACGATTATCCAACGGAGGACGGAACAGCAGTCCGCGATTACATCTATGTTGTAGATTTGGCCAGAGCACACGTTGCGGCACTAAAAAAATTAATGAATTCTGAGAATGAAACCGTTCTGGATATCTACAATCTCGGAACCGGAAAAGGTTCTTCAGTTTTAGAAGTGGTTAAAGCTTTTGAATTGGCGAATAATGTTCCTGTCCCATATCAGATTTGTCCAAGGAGAGAAGGCGATATTACAATTGCTTATGCCAATGCAGACAAGGCTGAAAAAGAACTCGGCTGGAAATCGGAGACAAGTTTGCAGGAAGCGCTCAAAACTACTTGGGAATGGCAGAAATATTTGAAAGAGAGAAATAACTAAATATAAATCCAATCACTTTTGATTGGATTTTTTACGCTTTCTTTTCAGCAAAACTAAAAATATTGTGCAGCTTAATTTCTGAAAAACTATTGGATTTAATTTTGGAAGCTACAACCATTGCTTTAGCTAAAATGTCTGTGGGCAAAGGTTGCTGACTTTTGAAAAGTCCAATTTTATTCAGGAATTTCAAAGCCTTCAAACCTGTAACTTCGGCATTTCTGTCAGAGTTTTTGCGTTCCAGCATTCCGGGTTTGAAGATGGTTGTCTTCTCAAACTTCAGATTCTTGACAGCTTCTTCCAATTCACCTTTTATTCTTGAATAGAAAATTTTGGAATCTGGATTGGCACCATAAGCAGACACCAGTATATAATCCTCAACTTGATTCTCTTTCGCCACTTTAGCAAAATTGAATTGATAATCATAATCAATTACTTTTTGATTTTCCTTACTTCCTGCAGATTTCAAAGTGGTTCCCAAACAAGAAAATGCCACATCGCCTTTTACAAGATGTTTCCACTCATCAGGATGGTCAAAATCTACTAGATGAGCAGTAACTTTTTCGTGATGAAAATCCGAACGTCGCCGCACAAAAATATCGATTTTTTCGAAGTCAGAATCCTGACAAAGCAGATTTACAAGGTCTTTTCCCGTTGCACCCGTCGCACCAATTACCAAAGCTTTCATAAAATAGAGATTTGATAATAAAGTTAAGCAATTATTTTTGAAATTAAATTAGTAGAAGAATATCAAACTAATACCTTTGACCTTAATTCCAAAACCTAAATCAATTCAGCTGATTGCGATATTCTGCCCAAATAATTTTAAACCATTCTGTAAAATCGGAAGGATTTTCCGTGATCTCGTTTTGAAGATCTGCAATAGAAACATATCTGATTTCGGAAACTTCCTCAGGATTCAAATCAAATTCTCCATCAAAATTTCCAGTAAAAACATAATCCAATTCGTGCTCCCAAAGCCCGTCTCCAACGTCCGCTTTGTAAATAAAATGAAATTTTTCCGTCAGCTCACAATCAATTCCCAATTCCTCTTTTGTGCGTCTTTTGGCACCATCAAGGTAAGATTCCTCGAGGCGAGGGTGCGAGCAGCAGGCGTTGGTCCATTGATTTGGTGAATGGTATTTTTTTTCAGAGCGTTTCTGCAAAAGCATTTCCCCCTTTTCATTGAACAGAAAAACCGAAAAAGCACGATGCAAAAAACCATTTTTGTGCGCCTGCATTTTTTCCATTTGTCCCAAAACTTCATCCTGAGGATTCACCAAAACCACTTTTTCCATAGCACAAAAATACGGATTTTAAATGTAATTACTTGGAGCTTAATCCCGCTTTTCGTTGCAATCTTTTTTGCATCCACATCTCCCTTTCAATCAGAACTTTTTGTCCACGCAAAAAAGGATTTCCACTGCAATCGGGGCTAGGAAATTTGTAATTTTTCAGAATGTTTTTTAATAATTTAGAACATTATCAAAACCATTTTTGTCATTCCGTAGGAAACCTAAAAAAGTGGTTCGACGGAGTCAATCTCGACAGCGAAGTTTAGATTCCTACGGAATGACAATATTGCGCTTAATAATTAGTTTTACGGATAATCTCTCAATCTCTCAATCTCTCAATCTCTCAATCTCTCAAACTCAATTTCCATTCATTCGTAAAAGCTATAAAATCAGCAACAGACAGTTCTTCCGCGCGGATGTCAAGGAAAGGATGTGATTGCATATTTTCAGGAATACCAAGAACTTTCAAAGCGTTGCTCATTTTTTTACGTCGTTGTCCAAATCCAGCTTTTACAATTTGTTTGAAAAGCACTTCATTTCCTGCCAATCCTTCTTTCAGGTTTCTTGTCATTCGGATAACTCCGGATTTTACTTTTGGTGGCGGATTGAACACATTTTCGTGAACGGTGAAAAGATATTCCACATCGTAGTAAGCCTGGACCATAACCGACAAAATTCCGTAATCTTTAGTGCGTGGTTTTCCGGCTGTTCTTTCAGCCACTTCTTTCTGGAACATTCCGCTCATTTCAGGAATAAACTGGAAATTATCAATGATTTTAAACAAAATCTGAGACGAAATATTATAAGGGAAATTCCCAATCACAGCCAGCTCTTCGCCAAAAACTGTTGCAATATCTGTCTTCAGAAAGTCGCCAACAAAATGTTGCTCTTCCAGTTTTGGATAATGTTTTTTAAGATAATCGATGGACTCATTGTCGATTTCTGCAACGTAGGTTTCAATGTTTTTTTCCAGAAGGAATCTAGTCAAAACGCCCATCCCAGGACCGACTTCCAATACTTTTTTATAAGCTTCAAAAGAAAGCGAATCTACAATGTTGCGTGCGATATTTTGGTCTGTAAGAAAATGCTGACCGAGATGTTTTTTTGCTCTAACGTCCATTTTGCAAAGATAGAATTATATTTAACGCAAAGTCGCAAGAATGGCTTGGTATCTAACTATAAAAAAGTCGCAAATGAAAACTTAGCGACTTTTTAACATTATTAATGAAAAGAAAATTGGGACTTTGCTTTACATTTAACATCAATACATCTTAGTTTTCACACAAGTCACATTTTTGATTTTCACTGGTCTTCCAACTTTCTTCAATAGTCCGGTTTCCAAATTTCTTTTGAAAACTGTTACATCTTGCGAAATAACATTGGTCACAATAATGAATTTCCCAGTCTCATCAATAGCAAAAGTTCTCGGATGTTTTCCGCCTGTTTTTTGATAACCGATAGATTCTAATTTTCCGTCATTCAAAATTTTGAAAATAGCAATGTTGTTTTCTTTTCCTCTGTTGGTCGCATAAAGGAACTTTCCATCTGGCGAAATATGAACATCGGAACTTTCAAAACCTTCTTTTATTTTGTCAGGATGCGTCGCAATATTTTGAATTTCGTTTAAAGTATTTCCGTCAAAATCAAGAACGGAAATAGTACCCGATAATTCTTCGATGATATAGGCTCTGTTTCGTTCAGAATTGAAAATCATATGTCTTGGTCCGTGTCCAAGATTAGAACTGATGTCTTTTCTATTTTCAATCAATGGTTGTTTGGAAGATGCATCAAAAGAATAATGTCTGATTTTGTCTGCACCCAAATCCGGAAAGAAAACCGACTTGAAATCCGGCGCAAAAATCGCAGAATGGATGTGTGCTTTGTCCTGTCTTTTTGGGTCAACACCACTTCCTTCTGTGAAAGTAAAATGTTGCGCAATAGAATCTATTTTTCCATTTTCCAAAAGTGGAAAAACTGAAATTGTTGGTTGATTGTAAGTTGCGTTGATGAGCCATTTTCCGCTTTTATCAACATTGACATAAACAGGATTTTCGCCACCTGTCTTTTGTTGGTTGAGGAAAATTAATGATTTTTTATCTGCATCGAAGGCGAAAGAACTTACTGTTCCATAGTTTGGAGTTTTAGCATCAGAAGATGCGTAAACATATTTCCCATTAGGCGATATGGTAATATAACCTGGATTTATGACATCAGATGATGACGCTATTTTAGTCAGTTTTCCTGTTTCGTTATCCAATTCATAAACATAGACTGCTTCTGAACCTTTGTCCCAATTGTAAGAACCAAAAAATACAAATTGTCTTTGTGAAAATAGACCTGTGAAAATTAAAAAAATTAATAGTAAATTGATTTTTTGGAATTTCATTGGATAGAATTAATATGAAAGCCTTTAATAACTGCAGAATCAAACCTGTCTTGTCACAAATTTCTTAAAAATTCGCCTGAAAACCAAACTGAACACCGAATTTTCTAACCTCAGAAACGGAAGGATTTTTCAGATAATTTCCTCTCCAGTTGAAATCCAATCTCAACAATCTGAAATTGCCCCAACCGATATTCTCGATTCCAAAACCATATTCGTAATAAGGTTTTTCAGGTGCTGTCAATTTGATATTTCCAGCATTCATATTGATGGATTCTTGGGTGAGACTTCCAACACCAGAACGGAAAAACGCGACTTCTCTCAATTTCAATTTTTTGATTAATGGAATTTGTGACAAAATTTTCCCGTTGAAATGATGTTCCAAGAACAAAACAGCGTAGGAATCAGCTACAAATTCATAGTAATTCATCAAAGAAAAAACGCCTCGGACTAAACCGTAAGATTGGTTGGCAGGCAAAACATTTTGCAAAGCGAGTGGGAGAGCATCGAAGTTTTTTCCGGCTTCCACATTGGCAAATAATCTTCCCCAATTTCCCAAAATTACAGGCTGGGAATAGTAAAACTGGACTTTGTTATAATTAAAATCAGAGTTGAAAACGCCACCGACACCTTTTGTATATTTCAAAATCAAAGTCGGATTGGTTGCCAATGCGGTCATCTCGTAACGGTCAACGCCATACGTGGAGAATTTGGCGCCTGGTCTTGCGATGATGGTTGCTGTAAATCTGGTATCATTCAAATCGCTTCTCAGAACACCTTGCCTGTAATAATTGATGTTGAATAAATTGGAATCCGCTGACTTTATGTTTTGCTGTGTTGCATCGAAACGAAATTGGATATTTTTCCAAGGTTCAATACTGGTGTAGAAATTACTTTGCGTCACAGAACTCATACTCGTCGTTTCGCCACTGTTCAGAACCGAGGAAGAAGCGAACGATCTAGTCATAATTCCTTCATCTGTAGTCAATTGAACACCTAACTGCAAAACGTCTTTTCTGAATCCAGTTCCAATCTGGAAACGGTTGGTTTTGTTGAACATATATTTGGCTTCACCCCCGAATTTCCATTTCTGATCGCGAAAGCCGTAAGCCGTGTAAGCCTGGATTCTCCACATATCATTTTTGCCGCGGTAAGTTCGGAAACCACCTCTCAGCCTCACGCCCTCGATGTCATTATACCCAAAACCCTGAAAAATATTTCCGAAATCAAGGCCGCTCTTTCCAATCGGAATATAACCCGAGTTTCCGATTTCTATGATTTTCACTACTTTTTTATACTTTGGATTTTCTGCCAGCTCGTCGTACATTTTATAGATATTCTGGTCGCTTTCCGTGAGTGGTTCGGTTCGGTTATTTTGCCAGTAACTTTCATCTTTAGCAACCATTTCGTCTTCCGGAATTATAATTTTATTAAGAAAATCATCACTAATTCCTTTGTCAAATTGATAATCAGAATAGTTGGCTGTGCGTCTTGCGATGACGGATTTGGCTTTGTCTCTATCGTTGGTTACAAGTTGTATAGTGGTTTCATTTCTGATTGGGATAAAGGTGGAGTCGTCCGGATTATCAAATTCTAAATCTGTTGCAATGCCTTTGACGAAGTTGATGTTGATCTTCTTGTTCGTCTCCATTTCAACCTTCATTACATTGTATTTGTCCATCGAGATGTAAAGCCTGCCTCTGAGCGCCAGGGCTTCCGGATTTTTCGGGGTAAATCTTATTTCGTAGCTTTTAATAGTGTTGACTTCAATTGTATCTGTAATATTATAATCAAAAACTCCGAAACCATCTGTAGAAACAGGACTTACAAAACCAATGTTCAGATAATTGATTGTATTATCATAAATATTGATATCCTTATACATATTTTGAAGAGTTTTGGTCACAATCTGATTGTTTTTTAAACCAGAGAGTCTTGTAGCGACCAAATCTTTACGTTCTTTTTTGGGGTCATTCTTTCCGTAAGTTTCAAAAATACTTTCGGTAATGAAAATCGGTAAAACAGCTTTACCAGCAATTTCAGAAGAATCGTTGTATTTGAAAATGATGGAATCCATCCCTCGGAAAGCTCTTTTCTTGGTAAAAGCACTGTCAATATTATCCAGACGAAAATCGATTTTTTCGTAAGTTTTGTATTGATAATCTTTGTGAAGTAAAAGTCCGTTGGATTTTTTCTTTTTCCAGACTTCGCGCATTATCGCATAAGCTGGATTTTCTTTTTTGTTTTTATATTTCTTAACGCCCTTTATAACAACGTTTTCGATTTCGCTTTCTTTTTCAGTTTGTGAAAAGAGCAAACTGGAAATAAAAATCAAGAAAAAAGAGAGAATAAATTTTTTATCAAGCATCGATTTCATCTGGCATTAACCTTTTAATAACTGTTTTTTAATTCTAATATTGTATCGATGTAGATTTTATTTACCTTTTTCATAAAATATAACATTCACAGGATTACAAACGGGAATCGATTTTCCAGTTGCACTCAGCAGGCCGGACTTCAGATTCCGGTCAAAAATATTGATTCTGTTGGTGTCTTGGTTGGCAATGAGTACCAATTTGTTGTTCGGGCTGATGGCAAAATTTCTGGGATTTTTACCAGTCGTTTTGATTTGCTGAATCTTTTCTACTTTTCCGTCTTTCAAAATTTTAAAAGTCGTAATATCATCCGCATCGTCACGATTGGTCACATAAACAAATTTCTCGTTATCAGATAAATGGATGTCTGCCGCTCGAAAATTAAATTTCACTTTTCTGGACAGCAAAGTTTCTTCTTGGATTAAATCAATTTTTCCGTCATTAAAACTTAAAACAGATAAATCGCCGCTGAGTTCTTGAACGAGATAAATCAAATTTCCACTTTTGTTGAAAGCGATATGTCTAGGTCCAGAACCTTTTTTTGTGGAAAACTCATTAACTTTTTGCAAAACTTTGTCACCCGTTTTGTTGTATTTGAAAACGTAAATCTTGTCCAATCCCAAATCCATCGCCAAAACATATTTCCCATCCTGAGAAAACTGAACCTGATGAATGTGAGATTTTTCCTGTCTTTTTGGGTTAAAACCCACACCCTCGAATTTTATATTTTGGAAAACATCGGATAATTTTCCGTCTTTTTCACGTTTAAAAACATTGATGCTTCCGCCGGAATAATTGGCGACAATTACATTTTCATCATCAGAAATCAGGAAACAAGGATCTTCGCCCTGCGTTGGTTTTTCATCTTTTTTAATGAGCGTGCCATTCGGCTCGTCTATGGCGAAGGAAGTAATCGTACTTTTATCTCCGTTTTCATTAACTGAAAAAAGGAATTTTTTATCAGGACTGAGGCTCACAAAACTCGGATTAACAATGTCTTCGGTTTCGAATTTTAGATTATATTGATAAGTATTTTCATCAAAATCAAAGATATGGATGCCACCACTTTGGCATTTCTCATTATTCGTGTAAGTTCCGACGATAATCGTATTTTGAGCAGATAAATTGGCCATAAATAATGTTGGGAAGATAATACTGTTCCAGATTTTCATTCTAGTTGAGGCGGGATTTACAGATAAATGTTAAATTTTGCCCGAATTTATTACATTAAAAATTAAGCCAAAGATTTTTAAGAATAATTAACTTTATTTCCCTGAAAAAGTCATCTTTTTTGCTTTAATTGATTTCTAAATTTAATTTTGTAAAAAATCTTAATATGACTTGGAAAGAAGTTTTGAAACCGATAAAAGAAAGCGATTATTTCAACGAACTTTGGGAGAAAGTAAAAGTCCAATATAATTCTACCAAATGTTTTCCACCAAAAAATGAGATTTTTCGAGCTGTAGAACTTACAGAATTTGATGATATAAACGTGGTAATTATCGGACAAGATCCTTATCATAATGACGGCCAGGCCAACGGACTTTGTTTCTCCGTTTCAGAAAATGTAAGTGCGCCACCGTCTCTCAAAAATATTTTCATGGAATTAAAAGAAGATATTGGAGTCGAAAGAAAAAATCGTGATTTGCAGGATTGGGCAAAACAAGGTGTTTTGCTTCTGAATGCAACACTAACAGTACAGGCGCATCAGCCAAATTCTCATAAAGATATCGGTTGGGAAAGGTTTACCGATTTTATCATCAAAGAGATTTCTGATAAAAAAGAAAATGTGGTTTTTGTACTTTGGGGCGCATTTGCACAGAAAAAAGCTTTGTTGATTAATCAAAATAAACATTTTATTATTCAATCTGCGCATCCATCGCCTTTTTCCGTTTATAGAGGTTTTTTCGGAAGCAAACCGTTTTCTAAAATCAATAATTATCTTTTGGAAAAGGGAAAAGTTCCAATCGTTTGGGGTTAATTTGTATTTGCGAGTTGTAGAGTTTTTTGAGTTAAATTCTTAAAGAATTCTCGCTGATTTTGGAGATTGAGTAAATTTAATTTAAAGAATAATTAGCTAAATCTGCAAAATCGGCGAGAATCATTTTTTTTCGATCACTGCTTTTCATATTTCAAAGTCACAGAGGCTGCCTGTTGTTTTTCGCCTGGCTGTGGTGCAACTTCTGTTAAGGTAAATTTGTAACCTGAGAAATTAAATGATTTGCTGATGTTTTTTGCCGAAAAATCTCGTGTTCCTACCGAGAAATTAGTTGTTTGATTATTTGAGTTCGCTACAATGTTGACTGTTGCAATGCCTTCCCAGACGCAGGTTACATCTACAGGACAACGGCTGTCTTCCGTTACTTCCGTAAACTTAAGATTAATTTTAGAATTCGGAATCTTGACCTGTTTTTCTAAATCAATTTTTACGGTATTATTTGATACAACAGATGTTTCTGTCTTTGACGTTTGTGTTTTGCAATTGATTATTAACAATAAAAAGGAAGCGATGTATAATAATTTGAAATTCATAATGATAAATTTTTAAGAGAATATATAATAACCAACAACCAAAAGCATTGCCAGTCCGGCCATTAGATTAAATCCAGTTCCGTAAAGGAATCCAATAAAAGCTCCTTTCATAGAGTTGAATGCCTTTTTTGTGTCACTGGTATCGTGTAACATTTCTCCGACGAAAACGCCTAGAAGCATTCCTATTAAAAATCCAAGTGGAATTGGAATGAAAATTAATCCCAAAATTGTTCCGATAAATGATCCGATGCTTCCGTATCGTGTTCCGCCATATTTTTTGTTGGTCTTGGCAGGAATCACGTAGTTCAAAACAGTAGAAACTATTGTCAGCAAAACAAAAATCCAAACATACATCATCGGCATATCGTTTTCTGTCCCGAATTTAAAAATCAAAACTCCGCAGATGCTGAGCAAAAGTCCTGGCAAAACGGGTAGAAAAGTTCCAAGCATTCCTACAAAAAGCAGCACAAGTACGATAATATCGATGAAAACTGAGTCCATAAAATTTATTTATTTAAAAATACAACATTCAAAGTAATGCCAAAAGTTTTTTTTTATCCTTAAATTTGTGAAATAATTCTCCTCAATGAAAAAAGAACTCATAGATTATAAAGATTTTCTTCAAAAAATCAGTGACGAGATTCATTTCTTCTGCAAAGATTTTTTTCCAGATGAGTTTATTCTGGCAACTCAGATTACTTTAAAGTTTGCACTTCTTATTTTTCTAATTTTCGTAGTTGCTATTCTATTGAAAAATGGGATCAATCTTGTGTTCCGATTTTTTTTTGATAAGGAGAAGTATCCGGTTATGAAGTCTATTTACAAGGCAAAAGTTACCAATTCTGCAGCTAACATTTTGGCTTTGGGTTTTGGGAATTATGCTTTGTTTTCTATATTTTACAGACATCCCAAAAGCTTTGTTTTTCTTGAAAGATTGATAGGGATTTTAATAGTTCTAGTGATTGCCAATATGGCCTTCCGCTTTATAAAAGTGTTGCAGAATTACTATCTTATTCAGCAAGATTATTATAAAATTATTGCGATCAATTCTATTTCGCAAACAGTTAGGATTTTCGGGGTTTTTATTTTTACGGTTATTGCTGTTTGCGTTTTATTTGGCATCAGCGGGACTACAGTTTTAGGAAGTCTTGGAGCGATTACTGCGGTAATTGTTTTGGTTTTCCGAGATACGATTTTGGGTTTTGTAACGGGAATTCACGTTGCCACTTCCAAGAATCTGAAAGTAGGAGATTGGGTGGCGATTCCGAAATATTCTATCGAAGGCAATATTGAAGATATTGATTTGCTGACCACAAAAATCAGAAATTTCGACAAGACATTATCAACGATTCCAACTTACGATTTGCTGACAACGGAAATTAAAAATATGCAGGTAATGTCGGAAACCAATACTAGAAGAATCAAAAAATCGATTGTTTTCAATATCAAATCTTTTAAATTTCTGGATGATCAATTGTTTGGAGAATTGCTGAAAATCAATTTGATACACGATTATCTACTAGAGAAAAAGAAGGAAATAGAACAACAGAAAGCAAATCTTATCAATTCTGACGAAATAATAAACGGACAGCAACTGACAAACATCGGAACGTTTCGGAAATATGCAATGAGTTATTTGAGCAATAATCCAAACATCGACCAGACAGGAACAGTGATGGTGAGACAAATGGAAATCACACCACAAGGAATGCCGCTGGAAATCTACTGTTTCGCCAACGATTCCAAATGGGAACATTTCGAGCAAATACAGGCCGATATTTTTGACCATCTTTTGGTGGCTTCCAAAGAATTTGATCTGGAAATAATGCAGGTCCATAAAATTTAAAATCATTTATCATTCATCATTTATCAATTATAAAAAATATGACAAAATTAAGTGTCAACATCAATAAAATCGCAACACTGAGAAATGCGCGAGGTGGCGATGTTCCAAGTGTAACTCAAGTCGCTTTGGATTTGGAAAAATTCGGTGCGCAGGGAATTACAATCCATCCAAGACCGGACGAAAGACATATCACCAGGAAAGACGTTTATGATTTGAAACCTTTGGTAACGACGGAATTTAATATCGAAGGAAATCCGCATCGTCCGTTTATCGATATGGTTTTGGAAGTTAAACCAGAGCAAGTGACCTTGGTTCCCGATGCCGATGATGCAATTACTTCCAACGCGGGTTGGGATTGCGAAAAGAATATGGATTTTTTGAAATCTGTGATTTCCGAATTCAAAAATGCAGGAATCCGAACATCTATTTTCCTTGACCCAAACCCTGAAATGGTGAAATATGCCTCTGAAACTGGCGCTGATAGAATCGAACTTTACACGGAAGCCTACGCAAAAAATTATTCAAAAAATAAAGAATTTGCGGTAGAGTCTTATTTTAAAACCGCAGTTGTGGCGAGTGAATTTGGTTTAGGAATCAATGCCGGACACGATTTAAGTTTAGATAATCTGAAATATTTCGCAGACAATGTTCCAAATCTTTTGGAAGTTTCCATTGGTCACGCTTTGATTTCGGAAGCACTTTATCTTGGTTTGGAAAATACGGTTCAGGCTTATCTTAAGAGATTGGCAAAGTGGTAGAAGAGTTTTATGCAAATACATTATTTACTTAAATTTTTATTATTCAGTATAATTTTTTTGAGTTGTTCAAAGAAAACATCAGTTCAAAATATTGAAGAAATAAAAACAGATTTATGGAAACCTATTATTCTAAAAGATTGGAATCAAACTCCAGCAATCAATAATCGTGTTGCAAATGAAGATGATGTTAAAGAAGGTTGAGCGGTTTATAATATTGAAGGTGATGACGAAAAACACAAACCTTATAAAATTAATCTTCCGAAACTTGCAAGTTTGACTGATTTTGATACCAAACAAAAAGAGTTGGTCGTCATTATTCAAATCGAGGAAACACCAAAAGGAATTGTGGTTGGTTATAGAAATTTGACTGGTGGCAATGGAGCTGGATTAATCAATGAATTTGAAATATTAAACGAGAAAGAAGTTGAAAAACTTATGAAATAGAAATTCAATGGAAATATTACATTCAAAAATATACGGAGAATTAAGAGAAGAAACACCACTTTTGGTTTTTCACGGATTGTTCGGAATGCTGGATAATTGGGGCAGTTTCGGGAAAGAATTTGGAGAATTGATGCCGACTCACCTTTTGGATTTGAGAAATCACGGCAGAAGTTTTCATTCAGATTCTATGTCGCACGATGATTTGGCTCAGGATATTGTCAATTATATGGATGCTAATAACATTCAAAAAGCCAATGTTTTAGGGCATTCTTTGGGTGGGAAAGCGGTGATGCAATTCGCCATCAATTTCCCGGAAAGACTGGAAAAACTTATTGTTGTAGATATTACGCCAAAAGCATATCCACCACATCATCAGGGAATTATCAAAGCTTTACAAAGTGTGGATTTTGAAAAGGTTGAATCCAGACAAGATGTTGAGGCTGTTTTGGGCGAATATATTCACGAGAAATTCGTGATTCAGTTTTTGATGAAAAATCTATATTGGACAGATGATAAAAAGCTGGCCTGGAGATTCAATCTTAAAACTTTGGCAGACAAATACACAGAGTTTGTGTCGAATGCCATTAGATTCGGCGTTTTCAAAGGCCCGACTTTGTTCATTGGTGGTGCGAATTCCAATTACATTTTGCCTCAGGACGAATTGCTCATCAGACAACAATTCCCGGATTCTAAAATCATCAAAATCAAAAATGCAGAACATTGGGTTCAGGCTAATAATCCTGTTGATTTTAATGCCGCGGTAAAAGAATTCTTGCAAGGTTAGTTTTCAAGTTTTATCTTTGAGACTTATGATTAGACATCAGCAGCTTATCTACAAGTTGATACTTAGTTTTTCAGCAATTATCAATTTTTTTCTTTTAGGACTTTTATTTTTAGTCATCAGAGACTCAGTTTCCGGCAATGGAGATTGGTTTTTAGAAGGAAAGAGTTTCTGGTATTTTGTTGCAGTTATTTTAATATTTTCGATTTTGAATTCTGTTTTTATCATTCAATTCTTCAAAAAAACATCCGACATCGGACATCAAACACCTGACAAAGAATGATTCTAGTCACTGGCGCAACAGGAATATTGGGAAGAGTTATCGTTCTCGAACTTTTGAAAAAAGGAAAGAAAGTCCGTGCCACCAAAAGAAAATCCAGCAACCTGAAAGATGTTTTAGAATCTTACCGATTTTATACAGACCAGCCTGATTTTTATTTCAACCAAATCGAATGGATGGATATTGATTTCGACGACTCGGAATCTTTGGAGAATGTTTTGAAAAATGTGGAAGAAGTCTATCATTGCGCTGCAAAAGTGAGTTTCAACCCGAAAGATGAGAAGGAATTGTACCGAAATAATTCTGAGGTTACGGAAAAATTACTTTTCGCCATCGATTCTGATCAAGTTAAAAAGTTCCTGTTCGTAAGTTCCATAGCCGTTTTAGATGGTTATAATGAGAAAGGCGAAATGGATGAAAACTCAGATTTCAATGAGAAACTTCACCATTCGGATTATGCGATTTCCAAATATGTTTCAGAAATGGCAGTTTGGCGTGCGCACTACGAAGGTCTCAATACAGTCATCATCAATCCTGGCTTAATTATCGGCTCTGGAAACTGGAATCACAGTAGTGGAAAGTTGTTCAAAGAATTGTCGAACAGTTTTACATTTCCCGGTTCTACAGCTTATGTCGATGTTCGGGATGTTGCGAATGTGGCGATTGACTTGATGGAAAAATCAATTTTTGGACAACGATTTATTGTCACTTCTGAAAATATTAAATACAAAACGATTTCTGATAAAGTCCGAAAAGTATTCGGAAAATCGCCTGTCAAGATTATTCCGAATTCGATTCTTGATATGTTGCCAGTTTTTTCAACATTGCTTGGTTGGCTGATTCCTATTTTGAAATTGGCTAATAAAACCAATGTCGAAACCATCAAATCTGATTCGAAAATCACCAATCAAAAAATTCGGGAAACTTTGAATTACGAATTCATCCCAATCAGTGAAAGTGTAGATTTTCATCTGAAAAATTATGAAAACCACATAGACAGATAGAATTAAACTTAAGTCTCATAAAAGACAAAATAGTATTTTAGCATCTATTATATCTAGATCTACGCATAAATCTATATGTCTATGTGGTTCAAAGATAAAATTAACCATTGTGGTTCAAAAAATAAAATCTAATTAATGAACATTGCGGAATTTCTGAATAAGAACGTCAAAAGATTTCCACAGAAAGCCTCTGTAGGATTCAAAAAAAATAATGAGTGGAAGGAACTGACCTGGGCGAGATTCCAAAAAGCAGTTTTCAAGACTGCTAATGCACTTGCAGAAGCTGGCGTACAAAAAGAAGACAGAGTCGCGATTTTTGCCGATAATTCGCCGGAATGGATGATGATGGATTTGGCTACGTTGTGTCTTGGCGCGGTTACCGTTCCAATTTATTCTACCAACGGAACCGAACAAGTAGAATACATTATCAATCACGCAGAACCGAAAATCATCTTAGCAGGCAACGAAGAACAGTACGATATTTGCCACAAATTGTTGAGCAAATCACAAAATGTTGAATTGATTATTTCTGCAAAAAGCAGTTTCAAATTAAAAGATAAATCCATTACGCTTCAGGATTTTATTGAAAATGCTTCGGATCAATTTGAAATTGTCGATAGAACAAATGACGATGTCGCAACCATCATTTACACCTCCGGAACTTCCGGAATTCCGAAAGGTGTGATGATTACACACGGCAATTTCCAAGATACTTTTGATAAACACGTAAAATACTTTGACTTTAAGAATTTTGAAGGCGAACACTCTTTGGCGTTTTTGCCACTCAGCCACGTTTTTGAAAGAAGCTGGACATTGTTTTGTTTTTCCCAAGGTGCAAAGGTCAGTTTTCTGGAAAATCCAAAATTTATTGCTGGTGCTTTGGCAGAAGTTCGTCCAACTACGATGTGTTCTGTGCCAAGATTTTATCAGAAAATCTATGCAGGAATCCACGAAATGTTGGAAACAGCTTCTCCAATCAAGAAAAAAATATTCGCTTGGGCAATACAAAACGGAAGTCAGGTGTCGGAATTGAAACGCAATCAGCTTAGTATTCCTTTTTTATTAAACCAAAAATATAAAATCGCAAGTGCTTTGGTTTTTGATAAAATCAAAACAAAATTAGGCGGAAGATTGTGGTTTATGCCTTGCGGTGGCGCATCGATTTCCGAAGAAGTGACGAAGTTTTTTGACGCGATGGGAATCCACATCACGGTTGGTTACGGAATGACGGAGACGACTGCAACGGTCACAGCTTTTCCATTTACCAAATATAAATATGGAAGTGCGGGAAAACTGTTGGGAGATTCTCAAATCAAAATCGGGGACAATGATGAGATTTTAGTGAAAGGAAGCGGAATAATGAAAGGTTATTACAAAAATCCAGAAGAAACCGCCAAAATATTTACCGATGATGGATGGATGAAAACTGGAGATGCAGGTATTTTTGATAAAGAAGGAAACCTGACTATCACAGACCGAATCAAAGATTTGATGAAAACTTCGAATGGCAAATACATCGCTCCACAACCAATTGAAAATATGTTTTCCAACAACAGCTACATCAACCAGATTATGTTGATTGCGGAGGATAAACCATTCGTTTCAGCGTTGATTGTTCCTAATTTTGAAACATTGGAAGAGAAACTGAAAACTTTGGGTGTGAATTTTACTAATTGGAAAGATGTTGTAGAAAACGAAAAAGTTCAAAAGTTTTATCAGGAATTGATAGACGGAATTCAGAGCAATGTATCTAGTTTTGAGAAAATAAAGAAGTTTATCCTGATGCCTGCGGATTTTGAAATCCAAAGCGGAGAAATAACACCGACCTTAAAAATTAAACGAAATAACGTTCTCGAAAAATATAGAGAGAAAATCAATGGGATTTATAATAAATAGTTTTTAAATATATCTTTTTTGTACAGAATAAAATGGTTCTGATAGATTTTATCAAATTTTAGCAGTAATGATTATTTCTAAATTTGATTAAATTTACAAACCTTATTAATAAGAATCTAATTTGAAGTTTTATAAATGAATACACAACAATTCGTAAATCGCCACATCAGTCTCAATGAGTCTGATAAAGCGGAAATGCTGAAGAAAGTAGGGGCTGAAAGTATTGAAGAATTAATCTCACAAACCATTCCTGACTCTATCAGGCTGGAAAAAGATTTGGACATCTCGGAGCCACTTTCGGAATATGAGATGCTTTTACATTCCAAAGATTTGGCTTCTAAAAATGCAGGTTTCGATACCTATATCGGATTTGGTTACAACGATACCATTCTGCCATCTCCAATCCAAAGAAATATTCTTGAAAATCCAAGCTGGTACACAGCTTACACACCTTACCAAGCGGAAATCGCACAAGGTAGATTGGAGGCTTTGCTCAATTTTCAGACTGTATTTTCTGATTTAACAGGCTTTCCATTAGCCAACGCTTCTCTTCTTGACGAATCTACAGCGGCGGCGGAAGCAATGCATATGTTCTTCAACAACAGAACGAAGGATCAAAAGAAAGCGGATGCAACTAAGTTTTTTATCTCAGATTTAGTTCTTCCACAAACGGTTTCTGTTCTTAAAACTAAAGCAGAAGGTTTGGGAATCGATGTCATAGTTGGAAATCATATCAATCATCAGTTCAATGATTCTTATTTCGGAGTTTTGTTGCAATATCCAGGCAAAAACGGAATTGTTTTAGATTATACAGACAACATTACTTATTATAAAGAATTCGATCTTCAGGTGGTTGTGGCTTGTGACCCGATGGCATTGGTAAAATTGAAATCTCCAGCAAATATGGGCGCAGATTGCGCAGTTGGTACGACTCAGAGATTTGGGATTCCAATGGGTTACGGTGGACCTCACGCGGCATTTTTCACTTGTAAAGAAGATTATAAAAGAGATATTCCTGGTAGAATCATTGGCGTTTCTCAGGATATGTATGGAAAACGTGCATTGAGAATGGCTTTGCAAACCAGGGAGCAGCACATTAAAAGAGAAAGGGCAACTTCTAACATTTGTACTGCTCAAGTTCTCTTGGCCGTTATGGCTGGAATGTATGCAGTTTATCACGGTCCAAAAGGATTGAATTTCATTGCTGACCAAATTCATTACAAAACCAATGCTTTAGCAGATGCTTTGCAGATTTTGGGTTACGACATTGTTTCGGAGCCGGTTTTTGACACCGTGAAGTTCAGATTGCATGAAGAGGAGAAATCTTCGTTGAGAATGAAAATGAAAGACCAGAAAATCAATCTTAATTATTTCTCGCAAGGCATCGTGAGTATTTCTATTAATGAAACGACTACGGTTGATAAACTGAATCATTTGATCGAAGCTTTTGCTCAGTTCAAAGGAAAACAAGGTTATAAAGTAAGCCTTAAAGAAGAATATTCTATCCCAGCAGAATTACTGAGAGCAGATAGCATTCTGGATGAAGAAGTCTTCAACAAATACCATACAGAGACAGAATTGATGCGTTATATTAAACGTCTTGAAAGAAAAGATTTGTCATTAACGCATTCAATGATTTCTTTGGGTTCTTGTACAATGAAACTGAATGCAGCAACTCAGATGATTCCTCTTTCTTGGGGAGAATGGGGTGGTGTACATCCATTTGTGCCGACAGAACAGGCTGGAGGTTATCAACAAATGATCAAAGAATTGGAGAAGGATCTGGCTGAGATTACTGGTTTTGCTGGAACTTCTCTTCAACCAAACTCTGGTGCACAAGGCGAGTATGCTGGACTGATGGTTATCCGTGAATATCATAAAAACAGAGGCGAAGGTCATAGAAATATCGTTTTGATTCCACAATCTGCACACGGAACCAATCCGGCTTCTGCAGCAATGGCAGGAATGAAAATCGTCGTGGTAAAGAATCTTGAGAGTGGCGAAATTGATTTTGAAGATTTCAAAGCTAAGACGGAGCAACATTCTGAGAATCTTTCTGCGATTATGATCACGTATCCGTCAACCTACGGATTCTTTGATGTCAATATCAAAGAAATTACAAAACTAACACACGAACACGGCGGACAAGTTTATATGGACGGTGCGAATATGAATGCGCAGGTTGGCTTCACAAGTCCTGGAAATATCGGAGCGGATGTTTGTCACTTGAATCTTCATAAAACTTTCGCTATTCCTCACGGTGGTGGTGGTCCTGGTGTTGGTCCGATTTGTGTGGCTGAGCATTTGGTTCCTTTCCTTCCAACCAATGCAAATATTTCTATCGGTGGAAAAGATGCCATAGAAGGGATTTCTGCGGCGCCTTATGGTTCTGGATTGATTCTAAATATTTCTTATGCATATATCAAAATGTTGGGAACTTCTGGTTTGAAGAAAGCAACTGAACACGCCATTCTGAATGCTAATTATCTAAAGGAAATTTTAGCAGAGCATTTCCCAATTCTTTATGCTAATGACAAAGGTAGAGTAGCGCACGAGTGCATCGTAGATTTCCGTCAATTCAAATCTTTGGGAATTGAGGTGGCAGATGTGGCGAAACGTTTAATGGATTATGGTTTCCACGCACCAACTGTTAGTTTCCCTGTGGCTGGAACATTGATGATAGAACCAACCGAGTCTGAAAATAAAGAAGAAATCGACAGATTTGCGGAGGCTTTAATCAATATCAAAAAAGAAATTGAGGAGATTGCCAGTGGTGAAGCGGATAAAGATAATAATGTTTTAAAGAATGCACCTCACACTGAGCAATTGATGATTTCTGACAATTGGGATAAACCTTATGGAAGAGAGAAAGCAGCATATCCATTGGAATGGGTACGTAATCACAAATTCTTTGCAACGGTTGCAAGAATCGATGAAGCGTATGGTGACAGAAATCTGGTTTGTACTTGCGAGCCTATTGAAGCATATATGTAAATCAGTCAAGGATGATGAATGATTAATGCTCAATGATTTTTGATTCATTTTTATATAGAGAGCCTCTCCAATTTGGAGAGGTTTTCTTATTTTGTATGTCGTTTGAAAAAGCTTACTATTTCAGAAAGTGAGGTTTTGGGAAATTCGTGACCGGCGTTAGTTTGCTGCAGAACGAGTTCTTTGTTATTTTTTCCAAAATAATATGTTAGATCATCCTTCTCTTTTACGCTTTCCGTGATTCCTAAATTGGCTTTGACGATGGGAATAGATTCTTCCTGGCTTTTCGGGGAGACAATATGATCATTTTTCCCAATATACATCCAAACTGAAATCGGGACGGCTCCGTTAATCATATTGCCACCTTGTGCTGAGGCAGAACAGATGGCTGCAATCTTGTCACCTCGCATTTTCCAAAGGACATTCACGAATCTTGCCCCGTTGGAATGCCCAATGAGATATATTTTTTGGTCATCAATATTATACCTTTTATTATGGATGTCTGAGAATACTTTGTCAAAAAATGCGATGTCTCTTCCGTTTAGATCGTCCGTAAAAATTTGCCAGCCATTCATATTTCCATTAGGATCGAGACCGGGAACTGATCTTCCGGGAAGGCCTTCCATAAAGATGACCAAAGCTTCTTTGTAATAATTCTGTACATCTATTCTTCTGCTTACAAAATTGGCATTGCCTCCATGACCATGGAAAACGAAAACTACTGGTGTATTTTCTGATGGTACTGTTGGTTCATAGAAGATGGCTTTTCGCATTTGACCATTGATGTTGTACATCTTTGTGGTTTGTGATTCTGCAGTTTGAGAAAAAGTAATCAGAAGGAATAAGAGATATCTTTTCATAGTAATATGGTTTTTATCTTGGATACTTTTCTATACTCATAAGTTAAAAACTAAACTCAATTATATTTTATGATTAGGAACAATTACTTTAAATCTTATCCGTAAACTTAGTACCAATGATTTTTCACAAACAATATTTTTTAAAATTAAAGCAAATATTACTTTGGGAAATATTTTTGATAATTTAACAAAAATTAAATTTAATGAAAGTCTTGAGTGAAATTATCAATTTTCATCATTGAATCTGCGTTGAATCTCTTAAAATATTGGGAAGATTTTATTTTTGATTAATTCAAAATAATAAATAAATATTTTTATTGGTATGGTAATTGGATAGAGGAACATATCTCAGCAATATCATAGTATTGATGGGCAAGGAGTATAATAATACTAATTATACAATCAATAAGTAAAACATTATAAATTTATCATTATGAAATCAAAATTAACAATTTTGTCACTGGCTTTGGCATGTCCTGCAGTGATGTTCTCTCAGGAGATGATGCAAACGACAAGTACAACGACTCCAATGGAGACAACTCCAATGAAATCTCAAGGTCCTAGATTCAATACCTGGGCTATATCTTTTGGAGGAGGTGTTCCTCTGATGCAAAATGCAGATCTGAAATCTATACAAAGTGGTAACACATTGGTTGGATATTCTGCTTACTTCAGTATTGATAAAGCAATCACGCATACTTTTGGTTTGAAATTGCAATACGATAGAGGAGAGACTAGACAAGGTTATTTTAATACGAAAGATGCAGCTCCTGCAAATGCTTCTGCTAATCTGCAGGTTGCAGGAAGAACTCAATATGATGCTATCTCACTTTTGGGAGATATTAACCTTTCTAATTTGTTGAGAAGAGTAGATCATAATGGTGATTTCAGATGGGCATTGCATGCTTATGCAGGTGCAGGGGTTCTTGGTTACCGTGCATATCAGAAAGATGAAGCTGGACAAAGGCTGATGACAGATAGAGAAGCGTTTAAGTTTAATTCTTTATTCGGGCAAGCTGGTGCGGGATTGAAATATAAAATCAGTAACAGAGTAGACATCGAGGGTAGATTGATGTATGTTTATACTGGTGATGATACTTTTGATGGTGGCGGAGACCAATACAGTGCTGTGAACAGGATATCTTCTCACACGTCTGATAACTTCTTCAACGCGACGTTGGGTCTTACTCTTAACTTAGGGAAACACAGTAACAGCCTGATGTGGCACGATCCTTTGCAAGAAGTGTACACTAAGATGGATGAATTGGAAACTAAAATTGATAATATCCAATTATGTAAAGCGGGTGATGCAGATAACGATGGTGTTTGCGATGACTGGGACAGACAGTTGGATACTCCAGCGGGCGCAAGAGTAGATGGTGCCGGTGTAGCATTGGACGTTGATATGGATGGTGTTATAGACCTGAATGATAAATGTGTTACTGTACCTGGACCTGTAGAAAACAACGGATGCCCAACGACTCCTGCCGGAAATGGTATGGTATCTGCGGACGAAACTGCAATGAGCGGGATAGAATTCGATCTTAATAGTGATAGAATCTTGCCTAGCAACACGCCTGTTTTGAATAGTGCTATCAATTACATCAATTCTACTAGTGGATCTTACGTTGTAGTGGGTGCAACTGATACTAGAGGAACTCAAACTTATAATCAAGCGTTGTCTGAAAGAAGAGCGAACAACGTAAAACAATATCTGATTACCAATGGTGCAAATTCTGCGAAGTTGGAAGCTAAAGGTAATGGTAAAATGGACTTAAAATATCCAGAGTGCGATCCTGCTTCTAAATGTCCTGAGTGGAAGAATAAAGCTAATAGAAGAGTGTATTTTCAAGCAAAATAAATCCTAATTTTCTATTTCGGACTGCCAGCAATGGCAGTCTTTTTTTTTATGTATTGGAAATTATTTTTAATTATTAATGGTTAATTATTAATTATTAGTGGTTTTGTTTTTTAAAATTCGATTTTTATTCTATGCGGGAGGGTTTTTATTTGTAGCGGAAGTCTTTTAAACTATCGCTTAATGTTGCTATAAAGCGCTTTTCTCCGTTGTATGTTCCGTTACTAAAAAGTTAAAGATACTTGTTAGATGAATTAAAATGTAAACAGCAAATTGGTTTTCTGTGGTATTTTTATTTATGAAACGTGTCATTGCGATATTGTAATATTTTTATATAACTATGAAGTAAAAATAAACTAGATTTTTTTGTTAAAGTAATAACATTCCCGTTATAATTATGTAGATAAGAGGGATGTATACTATTACAGCAATGATAACGGG
>JBCNLQ010000043.1:0-23556 GCA_039595375.1 Chryseobacterium sp. | reverse complement strand
TAGAGCCAATCTTTTATACTTTCATAAACCGATTCTTTAATATCTTCATTAAGTATTTCGTGCCGCATATCAGGATAAATTTTAGTTTTAACATCTGTAAAACCATCTTCTTGCATTTGCGCTACCGTTTTTTCAACACCTTTTCCGAAGTTTCCAATCGGATCTTCAGCTCCGCTTACAAAAAGAAAGGGAAATTCTTTTGGTAATTTTTCTGCCCATTTTCTTTCCGTTGCCTGATGGTTTAGAGAAACGAGTGCGTAAAAACCATTATTGGTAAAAGGTTCTCCGCATAGGCTGTCACCGCAAAATGATTCACGGTTAGATTTGCTGAGGCTCAGCCAACTGGTAAGATCGCCATCTTTCTCGCCTTTAAAATGTTGATTATTAATTTTTGAAAAAGTTCTGTTGATGAATTTGCTCCGGTGTTTTGGAGCCATAATATTGTTGATGGACAGGAAAAATTTAGCCAAACCGATTCCGTTGATTTTTCCTCCCGTTCCCACGATGACCGCGCCTTTAAAATCAGCTTTCTGATTCTGAAGTAAGCATCTTGCAATGAAAGACCCCATAGAATGCCCCAGTAAAAAGTGAGAAATGTTAGGGTAGTGATCTTTTGAAAATGCTGCCATCGTTGCGGCATCGTCTATCAGTTGCTGCTTGGGATTTTCTTCTTGAAAATAGCCAAGTTCTTCCCGATTTTCCGCCGTTTTTCCGTGTCCGAGATGGTCATATAATAGAACAGCAAAACCGTTGTTCGCAAGATATTCCGCAAAATTTTTATAACGACCGCTATGCTCCTGCATCCCGTGTAGTATAAGGACATTAGCCTTGGGTGCTTCATTTATTGGTTCGAATAATTCATAAAAAAGATTGTGCGTACCTGAGTTGGCAATTTTCTTCCTGTTTATATATCCTGATGTGTGTTTTGCCATAGTCGGTTGGTTTTGTACAAAAATAAATATTCTGCCCTTGACAAAAGCAAGAGCAGAATAAAGTTAGATAAATTGGTTATTTTAGACAATCTTTTATAGATTAAAGAGAGATTCGGTATCCTAATGAAAGATTCCAGCCACGGTTATAAGATGTTACGTTGTCTATATTGGAAAGATTACCTAATCCCAGGCCATATTGTCCTTTCAGATAGATTCCCCAAGGTGTTTCATATCCGGCACCGAAATTAAATCCCCAATCGAATCCTTTTGTTTCATCGCTGCCACTACCAAAGTTGATGTCGGTTTCCTGAGAACCGATTACTGGGATATTCTCTCCTTTATATTTGCCGCTTACTCCAAATCCGATGTAAGGCCCTACCTCTGCAAAAATTCCTCCGGACTTTCCTCCTTCAATTTTATACTGATATCCGAGATTAACAGGGAGTTCAAGGTAGTCTAGGCTGGTTTTGAAATCTCCGATGCTGGTGGTGGTTTTTGAACCCTTGTTGCTATAAAATAAACCGGGCTTTACGTAAAAACCTTGTGACAAAGGGATGTTAAAGCCTGCCCCGATGCGGAATCCTGTTTTGGAGTCATCAGATTCGGAAGAATTATCGCCTACCTCAGTCTTTATTTTATTAAAATTCAGACCTATTTCAGGGTCAATCGTAATTTGCGCTTTTACAACGAAAGTAGTTGCACAAAGTGCAATGGCCAATGTGATTTTTTTCATTTTTTGTATTGATTTAAATTGTCAATCTAATATTGTCGTTAACAAAATTTTTTTATTTTTAATTTCTGTAAGAGGTATGAATGGCTTTTGCCAACACGTCTGGTTTTTTCCAGTGTTCCGTTACTGGAGTTACTTTTTTATCGAGACCGAGTAGGGTATATACCGCGATGCGTGCTGCACGAACCGAATATTCTTCCGTGAAAACCATATCTTCCGGTATTTCTACAAACTGACTAATCATTGCTAAGTTGGTGCTGCCTTCAGGAACAACTGCAGGGCGGTCTTTTTTAGCTCTTGGCTGAAACAAAGCATCGATGTAAGGCATCATACACGGAATAACATTGATAATGCTATCTTTTATTTCCTGTTCGTGCTTTTCAAAATGTAAATGATGAATCAACTCTGTCAAAATTTCTTCGCCCGTGCAATCAATCATCGGCTTTTTCACATAATCTCCCACTGCATCTGGATATAATCCGTAGCCCCAAAGAATAGTAGTATCATCGCCTTGCGCTTTGAAATGCGGTTGTGCGGCCACCACGATTGACATTAGCCACGATGAATCTTTAAATGTCATCAAAGCTCCGCTGCCCGGTTTGTTGCCAGTGTATTCTTCAATAAGTTTTAGAAATTTATTTCCTTTGAATGTTGGCGTAAATGAATACCATTTTGTTTCATCAGGTTTGGTAAAGAACGGGTCGGGGTTACCCAATTTGCCGGGTTTCTTGTTGGCAATTTTACGCCATAATGCAAAACTTGGCGGATTTGACGGTAAATATTTTGCAGGCGTATTATAATCGCCGTTATTAGAATTATCTGTAATACATCCGTTGGTAAAGAATACCAAATCGCCTTCATTCACGGTTATTTTCTCTCTTTTTCCTTCTGCATTGATGCATTCTATTTCCGTTACGGTAATGCCATCAACATCGGCAAAATCCAAATCGGTAACGGTTTTTCTTAATGAAAAGTCCACTTTGTGCTGGTCCAGAAATGCCTTCAACGGCAAGATAACGGATTCATATTGGTTGTATGGTGTTCTGGTAACCCCTGCGAGTGTTTCGATTCTTGAAAATTCCAACAGCATACGTTTCATATAGCGTTGAAATTCAAAAATACTGCTCCATTCCTGCCAGGCGAAAGTGGTTTGCCACATATACCAGAAGTTGGTCGTAAAAAAATGGTCGTCAAACCAATCACGAATGGTAATGTTGTCTAAATCATTTTCATCGGCAAAAAACAATTTCACAAATTTCATCCGGTCCTGAGTGTTGAAACCCATATCCGTTACGGGTAAAATGTTTCCGTTCTTGTCAATCAACCGAGCCTTTGCATTGGTAGGATTCGCGTGGTCAAATGCCAGAATTTCATCTTTTACGGAAATGTTAGGGACATCCAGAGAAGGGATACGGGATGTTAATTCCCAAAAGTTTTCATAGGTTTCTTCGTTGAGCATACGCCCGCCACGACAGATGAAACCTTTTTCTTTTGTTCCTGCACCATCGTTGCTACCGCCCAAAATCGGCAGGGCTTCAATGATGTGAATGTTTTCGCCTTTAAAGTCTCCGTCTTCTAACAGATATACGGCACCGGCAAGACTTGCCAATCCGCCTCCGATGAAATACGCATCTTTGTTCGAATTGCTCATATGATATTTTTTTAGGTTATTTTTATATAATAAAGGTATTGATATACCTTAATTCCTTAGTATCCCTAAATTCGAAAATCATATACGGAATTTCTTTTTTAAAAATGCTGTTGTCTTCGGTACTTTTGGGGCGATATTGACGCATGCTTTTTAAAGAAACGGCCGAATGCAGAGGTAGAATTAAAGCCCGTTTCAAATGCAATCTGAGAAATGTTTTTTTCTGGATAGCCGAGCAGAACGTATACTTCTTTTAATAAGGCCTCATCAATAATCTGATGTGGCGTTTTGCCGGTCGCTTTTTTTACAATCAGAATAAGATATTTGTTGGTAATGAATAGCTTGTCCGCATAGTATTGTACGTCCTTATGCTGCAAAATATTTTCTTTCACCAATTCATTGAATTTAAAAAAAATATTATTGTTATCCTGTGGAGTAGGATATGCGTTGTCTTTTCTGTCTTTATCAATTAGGACTGCAACTTCCAATAAAATATTAATAATAATAGTACGAACAATATCTTCTGTAAAACGACCATTCCTCGTGGTCTGCTGTTGAAGATAATCCAATAAATTGATTAAGTGCGTACTACTTGATTCGTTGGAAATTACTACGTTAAAGCTATTTTTATTGAATAGAGAGAGATTCTCGATAAAAAATGGATTAGAAATGTTCTTGAGCAGGAAATTCTTTTCAAAGAATAGAACCTTCATACGGAAATCTTTGCTGGTATTTACAAATTTTATAATTGTTGACGGAGCAGATATCAGGAATCCGTTTTGGGATATCTTGTAATGCTGATTATCAATTTCTAAATCTATACTACCAGAAACACAGATGCAGAATGCATAAAAATCCATTCGGAAGAGTCTTTTTGGGAATTCAAAAATGAGTTTTCCTGAAGATATAAAGTAAGGTTCCTCACAATGTACGTGATAAAAAGATAATATTTCTTTAATACTTTCGTAAGCTTTCATTATTCCTTATTTTATGGATTTATGCAGGCCGATATAATTTTCGCATTATATTTACCTCGCTACATTTCCTCTCTTTTAATCTTTCGGACTTTATAAAATAAAACACTATAGCTGGCAATGGCGCTTACTGTTCCTATGATTATCATTTTTATAACATAGGGATAGGTGAGGTCTACAGCGCCTTTTTCTATGATAAGTATTCTAAAGGCAGGCAGGAAATGTGTAAGCGGGATGATATTAGCAATGTACTGAACCCAAGCCGGCATTTGGCTGAGCGGCCATGTAAATCCTGACAGGATAAAGCTGGGTGTGGCAATAACCATAAGGATTTCCGTAGCTTTCAGCTGGTTCGGAACAAGGATACTTACCAAAATTCCTATAAAGCAGACCGAGATTACAAAAACGCCTGCTATAAGGGTAAGCGGAAAAATGTTTTCATAAAAAGGAATTCTGAACCACTTGGTAAAACCCCAGTACATTAGCCATATCCCGAAGCTCATTATGAGATAAGGCACGATTTTAACCAGTATCAGCATAAATGCAGAACAGCTTTTATGTACCAGATATTTGAAAGTGCCGTTTTCAAACTCGGAAGCAAAAGAAAGAGCAAGCCCCAATAGTAATACCTGCTGAAGCACAGTAGCCAAAACACCTGGCCACAAAAAATACATATAGTTGGTGCTTCTATTGTTCTTTTTTATAAACGTGGTTTTAAATGGCTCATACTGACTCATCAGCAAATTCTCAGGAACTCCTTGTTTACGTAAGGTTTCGACTTGTGTTCCAGCTTTGAGGGTTCCTAAGACCAGCTGAAGTGCTGATGAAGAATAATTTGCGGTCAATACATTTGCTGTATTGACTATGGTAGTGACTTCAGGATAACGTTTTGTCAGCACATCTTTCTCAAAATCTTTTGGGATAATAACGACGCAGGTTGCATCTTTCTCAATCATCAAACGATTGAGGTTTGTCTCGTCAAACTGCAACCTTGCAACAGACAAAACTTCGTTGTCATTCATCATTTCGATTGCTTTCCGGCTGAGTGAGCTTTGGTCATAATCTACCACGATGATTGGTAAATCTGTCACTTTCCCTTTGCTGTAAACATATCCCAACAAAACACCGTACATCAAAGGAGCCCCAATAAACAAAATTCTGAGAACCTTGTTGCTCCAGAACAAACCGAACTCCCGTTTGATCAGATTGAGAAATGTTTTCATTATTAAGGTTTTAGCGTTACTGTTGTTTTGCTTAGGATATCGTTTGCTTGTTGGATGTTAATAGGGTCTATCAATATTTCATACAAAGCGTCCTGCACTTCATAATCAGGATATGCTGTAGCAATATTAGCATAGGCACCTATTTGTTTTATATTTCTGATTTTCCCTTTGATATCCCGATTTTTGTAAGGTATATGCACATTGATTTCTTTTCCTTGTGCATAATTTGCCAATTGGCTTTCAGGAATAGTAAAACGGAAATAAATGGAATTATTAAGAGAACCTTTTAAAAGCGTATATCCTGGTAGTGCCAGTTCCCCCAGCTTCAATGTTATGGATTCTATTTTCATATCCTGTGGTGCAATGATATACCTTTCTTTCTCGGCAACCTGTACTTCTTCCAAAGCTCCCTGCGCACGGTCTTTTTGTCCCAACGCCATTGTTTGCTGTTCTATGCGGACCCCGTTTTTAACATCGGCAATTTCTGCATCTACGGCTATCATTTGTGATTTGGCTCCCTGATACTTCGCGAATACTTCATCATATTGCTGTTGCGGAACCAGTGAATCCTTTACCATTGCGTTCATTCTTGCCAGGGATTTTTTTGCAAACTCATATTGCTCTACCAAAGCGGATTTCTTGGCATAGAGCTGTGCCAACTGATTCGCAGTAGCACCGTGTACACTCATATCGTACTGTGCCTGAGCAGATTTTACCGCTCCCTGTGCCTGTGATTTTTTTGCGTCTACTTCTGGGATTTCCAATATTGCCAATGTATCTCCCTTTTTAACAAGAGCTCCCTCGCTGATCAGAATTTTATCTATTCTGCCTGCTATTTTGCCTACTACTGCAATCTCTTCCCGCTCGGTTTTTCCCTGGATGGTTTGTGATACTTTCGGTTTATTCTCACAAGAAGCTAAAATGCCTGCAATGCTTAGTATGTAAATAATTTTTTTCATTTTGCTTAGTTTTGGATTTTAATAAAGTTTGATAATTTTCCCGATGCACGGTAAACTTCAATAGCAGCATTACGCTGTTCAATCACGGTTTCTACTTTGTTTAAGGATTCTTTGTATATATCATTTTCCGCTCCCAAGCGTTCAGTGACGTTAATAAGTCCTAATCTGTATTGCTTTGATGCTATCTCATTATTATTTTGTGCTATTTTTTCCCTTTGTAGCGCAATATCTACCTTATGTAACGTGGTATTGTATTCTACCTTGTTTTTTTCCAATTCCAGGTCTACTTTTTCTTTGGCATCTGCGAGTTTATTTTCAACCTGGGCGAGCCCTATTTTGGCTTCGTCTATTTTATGTTTACGTTCAAATCCGCTGAAGAGTTCCCATTTCACAGCCACGCCCAACATCCAGTTCGGATGTAGTGTCAATTCATTTAGTTTCAAATTGGCGGTCGTATTTAATTGTTCAATCGGCACTTTTGTATTGGCATTATATAATGATGCATAGCTATATCCCGCAAAAGCTCCAACTGTGGGAAGAAGGCTTCCTTTTTCTTTTTTAACGGCATATTCGGAAGCTTTTTTGAAAGATTCCAGTGCTTTTACCTCATTTCGTTCGGCTGTGCTCAGGCTGTCCAAAATAATGATGGGCTCCAACTGATGATTGGTTTTAAGAATTTCTTCTTCAGAAAGATTGGTGGACTGTTTTATCTTGAGTATCAGAAGTTTTCTTTTGTTTTGAACATCTGCACGTTTGGAAGCCAATTCCAGAGTGGAGAGTTTGATTTTATCGCGGTCATAAGGAATTGCCAACCCTTCGGATATCGCCTTTTCTACTCTTTCTTTTTCCTTATTCAATCTCTTTTCGCTGTTATCGATCAATGTTTCGGCGGTTTCCAGAAGTTTGAGACGGTCAAAGCTCCCTATGATATCTTTTATCACCTCATCTTTCTGATTTTCCATCATAAAAGCTGTTCCTGTATTTTTTTCTTTGAGAGCCTTGGCTCCATTTAGGATTTGTCCGCCACTGAACAGTACCGCTTTTGCAGTAATACCTCCATAAAGGATATTCGCATTTGTGCTGAAATCGGAAGATCCCCCAAAAACAGGATATCCTGTGATGGGTAAATTCAGGGTAGCTAGATCTAATTTTGCATCACTGCTGATGTAAGAATATAAACCTGAAGCCTCGACCTTCGGTATATATTTGGCCAATATGCTTTTGCGTTCTAATTCTAATTTTTGTAATTCAAGATCTTGATTCCTTATTTCAGTGTTTTTTTGCAATGCCTTTCCGATAGCATAATCCAAATCCTTACTTATAAGAATCTGTGCGTTGATGATAGTGCCGAATAGGATCATTGTAATGGCTAAGTTTATTTTTTTCATACCATTTCGTTTAGAATGTTGTTTTGAATATGCTGAAAGAAGTTTTTTATCTCCATAATTTGATTTTCTGAAAGTCCTCTGGTTGCTCTTTCGGTGACATTGTTCACAATATTCATCACTTTTTCCTCTATCTCCTTTCCTTTATTTGTTAAATATATTAGATTTTGCCTTCTGTCAGTAGGGTGGGACCTTCTTTCTACGTAACCTTCTTTTTCCAATTGATCAATAAGTCTAGTTATGCTGGGTTTATCCCTGTGGGTAAAATCTGCTATTGCCTGTTGTGAACATCCCTGTTGTTTCCATAAAGGTACTAGCACCGACCATTGTTCCCGGGTCAGGTTAATATTATTCAATTTGAATTGCTGACCCAAAAAACGATTGAACAGTAGAGGTACATTGCCGGTAAGCAGATTGTATCGATCTTGTTCAGTTAATATTTTTTCAGCTTTCATATAAAAATTATTATTGAACAAAGTTAATTAAACAATAGTTATAATAACAACTATTTATGTTGAATTTTTTTTAATCTTAATATCATTGAGATGACATAAGCTTTTGATTTAATTATTGTTAAGACAATTTGTGATTAGTGAAAATAAACGATGGTTAGTAATTCTTGAACATCCTCCCATTCATTTCTAAAAAGTTCGGTTAATTCCTTTACCTCTTCTTTATATAATTTTACAAAAACACTCATACGTAACCAATCTTAAGTACTTTTTAATCATACAGTCATGAAAGGCTTTTTAAATAAATTTCAATTTATATTTTTTAACAATATTTTCTAGCCATTCAGTCGCCGAACCACTTCGTTAGGTTTCGCTCGTAACTTAATTGGCTTGTCTTAAAGCTAATTGGTGACGAGCTCAGACAGTGGAAATTTTTTAACGGATTAATTTTTAAATTTTATTAACGCCTCCGTGTCCTAAGTCAATTTTAGGTTATTCGTTTGTGGTGTTGGCTTTTTGGGTTGATTGTATGAGAAAAAACATCCCGGTGTAGGATGCTTTTGAGTTGTAAACGGGACTTTTTTAGAGTACGGTTACTGAGCCTACGTAGGCGGATGTGGATGCTTCTATCGAGAGTTCGTCTGTGAAGCCGATGTAGACATGCACTTTTTTGCCTGAAATCATGGGAGGGAGTGTGATGCTTACCTCTGTGTCTGCACGCACGGCCTGATCGAGGAAGAAGAGTGTTGAGGGTTCTCCTTCTACTGCACAGAGTACCTGCATGATGTCATTAGCTCTGTCGGGGTTTGTTCCGGCGTTGTTGTACCATTCGATGGTGATCTGCTGCGCTACCGTGGAGGTAATTGCCGTAGGCTGGGGTGCCAAAAGTGATGGTAAATAATCAAATCGAAAAGCTACCAGAATCGATTTCTAAACTTAGTGATCTAGAAAATCTAATGATCTCGTTTAACAATATTGAAAATTTTCCAAAAAGTTTCTACAGACTATCTAATTTAAGAAAAGTCTATGCTAACAACAACAAAATTAAACAACTTCCTGAAAGGATATCAGAACTAAAGTTTTTACAAGATTTACGTCTGGGTAGAAATCAGATAAATCAAATTACAGAAGAAGTTTTTAATATAGAAAACTTATTTTATTTAGACCTTAATAGAAATAAAATCGAAGTTTTACCTGTATTGAATAATCATAATAGTTCTTTGCAGGTTCTTATTCTAAGGTCAAACAAAATTTCTGAAATTCCTAAGAGTTTTAATAATCTTTCTAATCTCACGGAATTGTATATTATGGAAACAGAAATAAAGAATATTCCAAATGAAATTATTCAGAACCAAAGTTTAAAATTAGTAGCTCATTCTCCAAAACAATTTGAAAAAAATCAGATTAAAGATTTCAAAATTTTAAATAATAGATGTGAATTCGACGACACTAAAGTCTACATAGAACCTGAATAAAAATACTTCTGTTAAGAAAGGTTATATGTCTGGAGATCCAAAGTGTAAATTCGATGGCAGTTTTACGAGTAAACTTTAGCAATATTACTAATATTTGTGTTTCTATTTGCCAACCGAACGCACAGCCCATTTCTGTTACCCTATAAGCTTGATTTCACAAAACGATGGTAATATCTATGCTCATGAATTACTCTATAAAATTTACAAAAAAAAAGGAAACTTCCTAAAGGCATTAATGCACTTAGAAAAAACTGATTCTTTAAAAGAAGACAGAGCCGGTTACAATCTAAAAAAAGCAGTAACTGAAACTGAAATAAGATATAAGACTTCCGAAAAAGATAAAGAGATCATTGCAAAAAATTTAGAACTTGAAAAAAGTCATAACAAACAAATTTTGTACTCTGCAGTAATAATAATTTCCTTTTTGATATTAGGTTATACAGTATACTCACTCAAAAGGGGGCAAAAAAATAAAATCCAAAGCCTTAAGAAAGGGCAAGAAATAAGTAATTTAAAAGCGATGATTGAGGGGGAAGAAAAAGAAAGAACAAGACTTGCTGGAGAATTACATGATGGTATAGGATCTATGCTTGCGGTAGCACAACTAAACATTGATAATATTTTAGATGATAGTCAGAATTTAGATGAACTTAAAGAAGTTAGAAAACATTTAAATAAAACAGCAAAAGAAGTAAGGAATGTTGCCCATAATCTCGTTCCTCATATTTTGCAAGACAATAGTTTGCAAGAAGCGTTATATTTATATTGCGACCATTTAATGAGTAATGGAAAATTGAAAATTGATATTCAGGCTGAAAGTGAAATTCCGGCATTTAATGAAAATATCAAACTTATTCTCTATAGAATAATTCAGGAGCTTTTACAAAATGCAATAAAACATGCACAAGCCACTCAAATTTACATTCAAATTAGAGTAAGACATGGTAAGCTTTTAATTTTTGTTGAAGATAATGGAAAAGGATTTAATCCGGAAATCGTTAATTACGGCTTGGGAATACATAACATAGATCTTAGGGTTAAAGCTTTGAAAGGTAATTTCGATATTCAATCTGACGAAGAATTTGGAAGTATTTTTTCCATTAGTTTTGATTTTAACACCTTAGAGGATTTTAAAATTTATAAATCATGATTAATATTTGTATTGTAGATGATCATCCAACAATTTTAGAAGGAATAAAAAATATTTTTTCTAAGCTTCCCGATGTAAATGTAGTTGCTACATTTGAATCACCAATATTATTCTTAAAAACCTATGAAAATAAATCATTACCAGATATAATTTTACTTGATATACAGATGTCTGAAAAGACAGGTGATAAGGTTTTGCTATCAATTTTAAAAAAGCATCCCAATGCAAAAGTTATAGCTTTTAGCAATTTTGACAGTCCATATTATGTTAAAAGGATGATGGACTTAGGAACGAAAGGTTACCTTATTAAATCAAGTACAAAATCTGAGATGCTTGAAGCTATTTTTTCTGTTTACAAAGGTCAGACTTAGATTAATAGTGAAATTGAAGATGAATTAGATAGGTATACAAAATACAAAGATCGCTTATCAAAAATCCAGCTTACACTAACCAAGCGAGAAAAACAGATATTACAACAAGTAGCAGATGGTTTAACAACAAAGGCAATAGCTGAAAAACTGCATCTAAGTTATCATACTATAGAAAACTACAGAAATAATATTATACTTAAATTGGATGTCAATAATTCTGCAGAGCTTATTAAAAAAGCGACTATGATGAATTGGGTAAAATAAAGACATTCTGGATAAAGCTGCTGTAATTATAGATTATTAAACTATATCAGAATTCTACTATGACCAAAATTAGTACCACACTATCAAAAAAGGGATACTTTCTATTTTATCCATTTTTTTAGAAAGTAAAAAATTACAATTACTACTATAGTCGCTAGTTTTTTATACTTGATAAATTTACAAAAACCACATTCCTACTAAATCCAGAAATGGCGGCAGCAATGTATTTATATGTACCAATTTAATTTTTGATAGGCTTTTAATGAGAAGAAGATATTATAATATGTTTTTATTTATCCGAAAATTATCATATATAGACAGTTGTCTGATATCATCTTTATAACTTAAATACCATTAACACCTTCAAAATATTATTTATATCTGCTAATAAATGGTCTGAATAGAGCTCCGTTAAATTCTAAAGCTCAAGTTGCTCCAACTTAATTTAAATTGAGTCATTTTTTCATCTAAAATTTTTATCTATTTTTCAAAATAGCAGTTTGAATTCCACAACCCGAAAGTAGGATTTTTTTAAGGAGATAATGGAATAAAATATCGGATGCCCATTAAAGTTAAAAGCAGTCATTAAAGGCCAAACCTCAGACTATTTAAATCTGTAATTAGCATTACTACTGACAAATAGCTCGTTTTTCTCTTCAGAAATAATTTCAATGAAGCGGCTGTAATGCTTCAGCACGTCAGATATCAGTTCGTTCTTTGTAAAAAGCTGCACATCATAGCCTTCCCTGCTGTCCCCAAAATAAGATGCGGGAAAATAAATCATTTTATCATCCAGATCCGGAAGATTGTCTTCTTCAAGAAGGTAACCAGAAACGACTTTCGATTCACATCTTACGCCATACATAAAATTATTAACGACATCATGTTTGATCTCAATTTCAAGAGCTTCAGGCTCTGTACTCTCATTAATTTTAACTTCAATATTGAATGTAGAAAATTCCTGCTTAAGCTCTTGAAACGCATCTTTAACTGTAGTATTCAGAAATTCGTTCACAGATTTCCGATCCTGAAAAGAGACAATCTGATGAAGTCTTTCTTTCCAGTAGATGCCTGACCATGGAACAGTCGTGGAAGAAAAATCTCTTTCGTAATATTTCTGATCAACCACTAATGCCTTCATTAAACTGACCATAAAGAGAATCATAATTACAGAAAAGGGCAATGCAGTAATAAGAGTCATATTCTGTAAAGCCGATAAGCCGCCTGCTTTCAGCAATATAAGAGCGAGAGCTGCCAGTAAAACACCCCATCCTACCGTTTGCCATTTTGGTGAAACCTTAGCATTTTTCGTGGCAATATTATTCATCACCAGCATTCCGGAATCAGCGGACGTTACGAAAAAGATGATGATGATAAGAATCGTCAGAAAACTGGCCACTGCTGTTAATGGCATATATTCGAAAAACCTAAACATCAATGCATCGGGGTTAGATGACAGTCTGCTTAGTAAACCATCTGCTACGTTCATATCAAACCAAATTGCAGAGTTCCCGAAGACAGACATCCATATAAAGTTGAATAATGTGGGAATTAGAAGTACTGCAGCAATAAATTCTTTGATCGTTCTCCCTTTCGAGATTCTCGCAATAAAAAGACCTACAAACGGAGACCAGGAAATCCACCATGCCCAGTATAAAATGGTCCAGTCATAAAACCAAGGCTGTGTTTTCGCATCATACACATGGGTATTAAATGTTAAGCTGAAAAAATTTGTAATATAATTACCGATGCCATCTGTAAAGCTTCCGATAAGGTAAATTGTGGGTCCAAAAAAAAGGACAAACAAAAGAAGTACGATAACGGTAATAATATTGATGTTGCTGAGAATTCTCACTCCCTTATCTACCCCACTTACGGCCGATACCACCGAACATGAAACCAAAACTAAAACAATCATAACCTGATACTTAAAGCTGCTTTCCGGTAAAATATGTAATATTTCAAGCCCGGAATTGATTTGCACCACTCCGAATCCCAGCGTAGTCGTAATTCCGAAAAAGGTACTGCAAAGAGCAAACACATCAATAGCATTTCCCCATCTTCCCTTTACTTTATCTTTAAGCAAAGGGTAAAAGCAGCTTCTGAGCGAAAGAGGTAATCTGTAGCGGTAAGCAAAATAGGCTAACGATAGCCCTACAAGACCATATATTGCCCATGCGTGGATTCCCCAGTGAAAGAAAGTGTACAGCTGGGCATTTTTAGCCCTTTCTACAGACGACTGAGCGTTAAAAACCTCGTTAGAATAGTGTTGCATAGGTTCGGCAACACTGAAATACATGAGCCCAATCCCCATACCTGCTGCAAAGAGCATGGAAATCCACGAAAAAAAAGAATATGCTGGTTTACTATCATTTCTGCCAAGCCTTATACTTCCAAATTTACTGAACATTAAAAAAATAAGAAACAGAACAAACAATGTAACAGCCCAAACATAAACCCAATTTAAATTAACGAAAATAAAATTTTTAACTGCATTAAGAAAAATTTGTGAATCTTTAGGAAATGCTACAGATACAAAGCAAATACCAACTATAAAAACAAGACTTGGAATGATAATTCCTCCATTCAGCGTTGTTCTCAGTTTTAATTTTTTTATCATAAAACAGATTTTTTATTTCTAAATAGGTACATAAATTAAAATTAAAAGATTTTTAGGAAGTACCTTTTATTAAAAAAACTACTATTAAAACTTTCATGATTAGACTTAATCAAAAATTTAAAAAGACAAATTTCACATTTTATTATTATGCAATGAAAAAATCACTGGAACTGAGATAGAATTTTGTTGACTATAATCGATATTTTTTACATAAAAGAAGTGTTGTTCGTAAAAAAGGAAACAATTGTAGCCCTCATTTTGAGAATAAGAGCTATAAGAATTTCCTTTTCCATATTTTTGCACAAAAGATATTTTAATGACAGAAAACTACAATAAGAAACCTATTGACAAGATTGTTTATCCTTTACAGAGATTTATTCAGCAGGAAAAATCTGGCGGACTACTTTTGGGCATCAGTGTATTAATTGCACTTATTCTTGGTAACTCTTCACTTTCGGAAGGCTATCATCATTTTCTAGCTCACAAAATAGGATTAAACTTTGACGGCAAATCATTTCTTGATTTGAGTATTCATCACTGGATCAATGATGGTCTTATGTCTGTTTTCTTTTTTGTGGTGGGATTGGAATTAAAAAGAGAAATGATTGGTGGAGATCTTTCCAACCCAAGACAGGCTTTTTTACCTATAGCTGCAGCAATGGGCGGAATGCTTGTTCCTGCTCTTATTTATTTTGCTCTCAATCCCAATTCAGATACTGGCCGAGGATGGGGAATTCCCATGGCTACAGATATTGCATTTGCCTTAGGTGTTCTCTTTCTTTTAGGAAAAAAAATACCGCTTGCGTTAAAGGTATTTCTGACTGCTCTTGCTATTGTTGATGATTTGGGCGCAGTACTGGTAATCGCTTTTTTCTATACAAATGAGATTAACATGATCTATCTTTTCATAGGATTGCTTATTCTTCTGATTATGTTTTTAGGTAGCAAAATGGGCGTTAGGTCTGTGATTTTTTATGCAGTTTTCGGAATTTTCGGTGTTTGGGTCATGTTTCTTTTTTCTGGAGTGCACGCTACAATTGCTGCAGTGCTTGCTGCATTTACCATTCCTGCAGATGTAAAGATTAAGGAAAATCTTTTTATAACAAAAATATACAATTATCTTGAGCGGTTTAAAAATATAGACCCTGCAGAGAATACACCCACTTTAACCAATGAACAGTTGCACGAGCTTGAAAAAATACACGAAGCAACAATCGCAGCCACTCCTCCACTACAAAGACTGGAGCATGCCATGCACCCGTTTGTCACTTTTGTCATTATTCCCATTTTCGCAATTGCCAATGCCGGGATTTCTCTAAACATAGATTTCACAACCCTTTTTGATAATAATGTCGCCATTGGGGTTGCAGCTGGGTTACTTGTAGGAAAAGTACTTGGCGTTGTTCTTTTCAGCACTCTGATTATTAAGCTTAAAATCGCAGAAGTTCCTAAAGGTATGAATTTCAAAAACCTTTTAGGATTAGGTTTTTTAGCATCCATAGGCTTTACAATGTCTTTATTTATTTCATCGTTGGCTTTTACATCTGAACTTTACCAAACCGAGGCCAAAATCGGTATTTTCGCAGCATCCATTATTGGCGGAGTCATAGGATATCTAATTTTAAACACAAATAAAATTCAGGAAAATGAATAGTTTTTTCAACTTTATCAATCTTCATAACGGAGAAGAAAGCAAATCAAAAGTTTTAGAAAATGTCACTGCAAATATTTCTTTCCGAGGATCAAATCTTTGGATTCTTGCATGCGCTATCATGATTGCATCCATCGGGCTCAATGTTAATTCCACCGCTGTAATTATCGGTGCGATGTTGATTTCTCCACTGATGGGTCCTATTGTGGGAGCTGGCTTTGCTTTGGGAACTTTTAATTTTATGCTCTTAAAAAAATCATTTAAAAATCTACTGATTGCCACGGTCGTGAGTCTTACCGTTTCGGCTTTTTATTTTTACATCAGTCCTTTTAAAGATGTTCAATCTGAGTTATTGGCAAGAACAGCTCCAAACATTTATGATGTTCTTATCGCCTTTTTTGGCGGCTTGGTTGGTGTAATAGCTATTACAAGAGTAGAAAAAGGAAATCCTATTCCGGGTGTGGCAATTGCGACTGCTTTAATGCCGCCATTATGTACTGCAGGTTACGGTCTCGCAACATTCAATATCTCCTATTTCTTCGGTGCATTTTATCTATATACTATCAATTGCTTTTTTATATGCATTGCTACTTTTTTTGTTGTTAAATATTTAAAATATCCTTCTGCACTGGTAGACAGTAAATATCAGAAAAGAATTCGCTACGGAATTACTACCTTAATTTTTATTATGATTGTGCCTAGCTTTTATCTGGCATACAATCTTTACAACGAGAAGAAATTTACAAAAACAGCCGAACAATTTATTCAAAAGGAATTTGATAACCATGGATATACTGTGATCTACAAAAAGATTAATTACAATTCATCACCAAAAACTATTGATGTTGCCTTTATAAATAAAAAATTTAGTGATCAGGAAGTTGCAGTCTACAATAAACTTTTAGCTGAAAATGGTCTTTCGAATACTGTCTTAAACGTAAAACAGAACTCAACCGATCTGAAATCTGAGATTTTAAGTGAGATCAATAAAACAAATAATAACATATCTGAGAAAGATATTGCTATTTCAAAATTAAGAGAAGAACTTGACTCCTATAAAGTATCAGATTCTACCTTAGTTCAGGAAATAAAAATTTTATATCCAAAAATTAAAGATATCTCTTACGGGAAAATTGAACAATACCCGCAAACAGACAGCGCTAATTTGCGATTTTTGGTTTTATTTGATGGGGAAGATATTAATCAAGAACAGTTAAAAAACTGGCTTCAAAAAAGATTGAATCAAAATAATCTTGAGCTCTTAAAAAAATAGTTCTTTGAATCTTTACAAAATAATAAAAAAGCTGCATTACGAAATATTAATGCAGCTTTTCTTCTTTTTGTTTTTTGAAATAGATGTACGTCTCTTTGCGGAAAAGGAATTTCAATCCCAGCATTATCGAGGGCTTTTTTACAACCTATAATAAGCTCTTCATTCATTGTCCAAAAATTTTCTATAGAAGTTGTTGCACGTACAGAAAGGTTTACAGAACTGTCTCCCAATTCCGTTACCACAATTTGAGGAGCAGGATCCTGAAAAGCGTACTCATTATTTGTAATAACATTCATTAAAATTTCTTTCGCCACTTTTAGGTCGGCACTATAAGAAACTCCAATACTAAACCAGGTTCTCCGGGTTCCCAAATGCGTGTAATTATGAGTTACTATGAAAAATTTACCCGTAGAATATTTTTTAGTAATAAGAACATTAAAAAGTTCCGCACAATTGTAGTAATGGAAATCAATAAAAATAGTTTGGAAATCCCAATGTCTAATTTGTTATTGACTAATGAAAAGTAAAAATCTCAATAAACGATATATTTTTTTAAATCATAATGATGTAATATGTCTCAGATGATTGATGTAGTAGAAAGCAGTTATGTAGTTTTTTATAAACATCTAGCACATAAAAACTAAAAATCCCTTTAAATGACAATTTACATGGATTTTGGCAGAGAGAAAGGGATTAGAACCAGAGAAAAGTGGCGATTTTTCCAACAAGCAAATTGAATTACTCGTCAATTTATAATCTAGTTACAAAGATGATTATAAATGATAGAAGGGTTTAAAGTTCATTATATAATCTCACAAATTATATTTATAAATCAGTATCTTATTTGTACCTTAATTTTATAAATGTCTGATTTGCAGTATAGGTTATTTTTGAAGAAGTCAAGTAAGTGGCAATTATCATCGATTAATATCGATTGAAATAAATTAGCAAATCGCTGTAAATGTAATGTTTACAGCGATTTCTTTGTAATAATAGTTCATTTATAGAGCATTCTTCTTTTTTACAATTTTTATTGCGCTAACTATCCCAAATGTAGTTTCAGTATTCAAAAAAAATTAAGAGAGAATTGAAAGATGAGGTGCATCTGTTTCAACCAATAATAAAAACCATTAATTTTACCTTTTCAATTTTATCAAAATTAAATATGAGTTCAATTCGAAAATACACATTCTCATTTTTTTTCTTGTTCATTTTTGTGGTCTGTTCTCAAGCGCAAACGCCTGTTTACACTTTGCCGAAGATCAAATCCAGTATCACACTTCCCGTTTCGCTGCCTATCTCTGAAATCAATAATCTTATCAATCAATCTGTGAAAGGTGTTTTGTATGAGGATCAATCTTACACCAATAACGACAATGATCAACTAAAGGTAAAAGTAGAAAAGCAAGGCAATATTGCGATAAAAGCTTTGACCAATAACCGATTGATGATCTCTGTTCCGCTGAAAATTTGGGCTGAGAAAGGTTATGGCACTTTAGGCTATTACCTCTACAAAGACACGAATCTGAATGTCATTATGAATTTCATAACCAGTTTATCGGCAAGATCAGACTGGAAGCTCGATACAAAAACTACGACTGCAGGATTTGTCTGGACACAGAAACCGGTTTTGGATTATGGTAAAGTCAAGATTCCGATTACACCTTTGGTAGAAAATGTGTTGAAGGAACAACAAGGTAAATTCACTGCCGTGATTGATCAGCAAATTAAGACCCAATTCAATCTTCAACCTTATTTGGTAATGGCTTGGAATCAATTCTCAAAACCTATTAATATATCTGAAGAATATAATACGTGGCTCAAGATATCGCCACAGAATACCTTTATGTCGCCGCTGCAGGTTTTTCAAGATAAAATCAAAACAACGATCGGTATTGATTTGTACTCGGAAACTTATGTGGGACAGTTGCCATTGGCGTCTAAGGATGTCAGCACGATTCCAAATTTTACAGTAAACCCTGATCTTCCAAATATCTTTACCCTTCAAACGACTGCCAATATCAGTTTTGAAGCAGCGACAAAGCTTGCCAGGCAACAGTTTCTGAATAAAGAATTTGCGATGAGCGGCGAAGATAAAAAGGTGAAAATTACAGATATCTCCGTTTATGAGGAGAAAGAAAATATCGTGATAGAAGCGCAGACAACCGGCGAGGTAAATGGAACAGCTTTCATCAAAGGGAAACCTTTTTACAGTTCAGAAGAACATAAAATAAAGCTAAAGGTCACAGATTTCAACCTCAAGACTAAGAACTTTTTCCAAAAAGCTATAACCGTTTTGTTCGAAGGCAAGATCCGAAGAATGATAGAGAACGATTACGGAATCCCGATGCTCGATATAGAAAATGCTTCCCGAAAAAGCCTGACGGAGAACTTCAACAAAGAATATGTGAAAGGGATTAAATTGCAAGGTCAAGTGATTGATTTGAAACCAACTCAATTTTTGTTATCAGATCAATATATGACAATAATTATAGATACAAAGGCACAATTACAGATGAATGTCTCTGGATTGAGTTTTTAACAAGGTTTGATAATTATCTTTGTATTTTATTGATTATTATGCTGGATATATTGTATATATTTGCTAGTAATTAAATTTAATATGAAGAAAACTTTAACTCTGGCATTTGCTCTGGCTTATCTCTGCGGATTTTCACAAGAATCCAAAGAACTGGCTCAATTGAGAATGCAAACCAATGCCAACGTTACCATCAGTAACAGTACTTTCAACCCTAATTTTATTCTTTTCAAAGATCCTAAAGCCTTACAGCTAAAAGCTATTGGTGCAAAAGCCAAATCCGCTGAGTTTATAGCTCAGAATTTTAAAGCTTTTAATTTGAAGTCTGCAAAAGAGCTTATTTTTGTAGACGAGACAACGGATAATTATGGACTGAAGAATGTGGTTTATATGCAACAACATCAAGGTGTACCTGTTTATGATGGTGTTCTGAAATTTCATTTCAATTCAAAGGAAGAATTAACATCTATCAATGGAAACGCGCTTTCCAATATCAAGGTCAATACTTCGCCAGATATTTCTTCTGCAGAAGCCGCTGCTATTGCTAAAGAAATGGTCAGTAAACAAAACCTGACCACAGCCAATACTCCTTTTAAAATTGGAAAGAACAATCTCTTGATATTCCCTAAAAATTTGGTTCAAGGTGGAGTTGTGACGCCCTATTTGGCTTATGAGGTAGAAGTGACGAATGAAAACGATGTGAGAGAATTTCTTTTTATTAATGCCCATACGGGAGAGTTGGTAGAGCAGTTTACAGGCATCCATCCCATCGATAGAAAGCTTTATGAAACCAGTGTCACTACCAATAATCTAAAGTGGAAAGAGGGCGATGCTTTACCAGGAACTTTGGACAAGTGGCAACAAAATGAAGTGGTAACATCTGAACACGTTTATAACTTTTTCAAAAATGCGTTTGGATATGTTTCCTATAACAGTGCAGATGCATCGATGGTTACCATCAATAATAATCCAAATATCAATTGTCCTAATGCCAATTGGAATGGTGTCACAGCTAACTATTGTACAGGAACTGCTTCCGATGATGTAGTAGCCCACGAATGGGGACACGCCTATACCGAATATACAAGCGGGTTGATCTACCAGTATCAGTCTGGAGCTCTGAATGAATCTTACTCTGATGTATGGGGAGAAACTATCGACATACTCAATAATTATGAAGATGCAGGTGAAAATCTGAGCGTGAGAACTACAACATCTTGCTCCGGTTCTCTGCGTTGGAAAATGGGAGAAGATGCTACAGCATTTGGAGCAGCAATCCGTGATATGTGGAATCCTAATTGTAACGGAGATCCAGGAAGAGTTTTAGATTCTTCTAACTATTTTTGCGGAATCACAGATAGCGGAGGTGTACACACCAATTCTGGAGTTACCAATCATTTATATGCTTTGCTCGTAGATGGCGGAACATATAATGGTTACACGATGACGGGAATAGGCTTTGTGAAAGCAGCTCATCTCTGGTGGAGAGCTCAGAAGAATTATTTGACGGCAACTAGTGATTTTGCCAACTTCGCCGATGCTTTGGAAGCTGCGGCCAATGATTTGGTAGGAATCAATCTTCAGGGATTATCTACAACTACCACTCCGGCTGGATTATCAGGACAGGCTTTTACTGCTGCTGATGTACAAAATGTAAAGAACGGAATCTTGTCCGTACAACTTAGATTATCTCCAGCTACACAATGTAATTATACCCCTTTGCTTGCTCAGAGTCCTCCGGCACTTTGTTCCACAGCAACATCTAACCCGCTTTTCAAAGAAGACTGGGAAAATGGTTTAGGTAACTGGACCGTTTCGAATGTTCCAACAAAAGCGTCGACTTGGGAGGCAAGAGATTGGACTATTAAAGCAGATCTTCCAAAATCAAGAACTGGAAAAGCAATTTTTGCAATTGACCCAATCAACGGTGACTGTGCAACCAATCTGCAAAACGGAATCCTTCGTCTGGAAAGCCCAACCATTACAATACCAGCTTTCTCAGCAGGGAAATATGAAATGGCCTTCAACCATTACGTAGCAACAGAATCTACTTGGGATGGAGGAAATATAAAATACAGCCTGAATGGTGGCGCTTGGACATTATTGCCAATCACAGCTTTTACCTACAATGGATACAACAGTACTTTGGATGGGACAAGCAGCAATGACAATCCATTGAAAGGTCAGCGTGCCTTTACAGGAACTGATGGCGGTTCTCTTGGCGGAAGCTGGGGACAAAGTGTGATTGATCTTTCTAAAATCAACGTGGTTGCAGGTTCCAAAATCAAATTTAGATTCGAACTGGGAACTGACGGCTGCAATGGTATCGAAGGCTGGTACTTGGATGAGATCTATGTCTATAATTGTGCTACATTGGCTGTGGAAGATGCTCAGAAACAGAATTCCATCAGCGTTTATCCTAATCCTACCTCGGGATTGGTAACTATTCAGAATAAAAGTAACTCTAATCTTAAGAATGTTGAGATCTACAATGTGGCAGGACAGCTCGTTCAGAAATTCGATGTGAGCAATGCAAAAAATGCTTCTTTGGATATGAGCCAGTTGACGAATGGAACTTACGTTCTGAAAGTTGTTTCAGAAACAGAAAGCAATTCTGTGAAAGTCATCAAGAAATAATTCTTAATTTATATTTAACTAAAAAATGCTTCTGATGATTCAGAAGCATTTTTATTTTTACAGGAAGTTAAAGTTACAATCTTCCACTGTTATTCTCTAATCTTTCAAATTAAAATTTCAAAACTGTTTCAAGGGATAGTTCCATCATCGTTCTCAGTGCTTGTTCTCTTTGGTCAGCAGAGATTTGCTCGTGGGTTGGGATGATGTCAGAAACGGTAAGGATGGTTGCCGCATTTTTACCAAGATGTTTGGCATTGGCAAAAAGCGCAAAAGCTTCCATCTCCACCGCGGGACAGTTGTGTCTTACCGCAATTTCCGGAACAGCAGGATCTTTTCTGTAGAAAATATCACTCGAATGGATGTTTGTTGCTTTAGCCTCAAGACCCAATTCATTTGCGGTCTCATTGATTTTATCAAAAGCTTTTCCTTGGTTAGAAATGATATCCTCGTCAATTCCCCAAGCGAATTTGGCGTATGTACTTTCACTCGCTGCATTCTCAACATTCAGAATATCAAATAATTTCAAATCTGTAGAATATGCACCGCACGTTCCGATTCTGATGATGGTTTCTACTTCATATTCTGTGAATAACTCAAAGGAATAGATACCCATACTTGGGAATCCCATTCCGCTTGCTCCCACAGTAATTTCTTTTCCTTTATAGTTGCCGGTGTAGAAATAGATATTTCTCGTTTGGCTCACCAGTCTGGCATCAGTCAAATAATTATCAGCAATATACTTTGCTCTCAATGGATCCCCAGGCATCAAAACCGTTTTCGCAATGTCTCCTTTTTTAGCGCTAATGTGAACACTCATTTTTATGAATTTTTTTTAGACTGTGAATATAAAATTTATAATCCGATTTCTGAAATTGATTCTAAAATAAAATTAATCAGGCAAGTTTTTTATTGCTATCGCTCAATAATCCGCGAGAGACAAGTTTTATATTTTTCACTCAACGGGATTCTCTGATGGCCACTCATCAAGCTGTTTTTCCCAACACTCTGCAAATGCTGAAGAGAGATAAACCACCATCTGCTGAAACTAAGTATTGATTTTTCGGATAATTGGTTTACTAAATTCGATATTAATTAAAATAATATCTGAAAAATAAAAACCCTGTAAATGATTAATTTACAGGGTTTTAAGTGGAGTTGGAGGGATTCGAACCCTCGTCCAAACAAGCAATACGCAAGCTTTCTACATGCTTATTTTGCTATTGATTTTCGAGCTCAGGCAGAGAGCAAACACCCAACCTAAACCTTAGCTTCT
>JBCNLQ010000042.1:0-27233 GCA_039595375.1 Chryseobacterium sp. | reverse complement strand
AGCAACAACGCTGGAAATGGACTTGCACGCACAGAACGGAGCGATTTGGGAAACCGAAACCGAGGAAGAGGATCCAATGGAGGAACACAACCGCAAAATGATGAAAAAAATGAGGGAAGAGAATATTCCTTGGGCGGAATCGTATCCGGGAGAGCTATATCCGATAGAAGAAGATCCGATAGAAGACCTTCCGAGGTAAGTGAAAATTCAACAAATAAGGTAGAGCTAGATGTTCTCATTTCAAAATATAAAGGGCGAAAACTTAATAATGAACAAGTTGCGGAAGTAGTTTCTGCAGCTTGTTTTGTTTCTAATGACAACAGAATTCTTCTCAAAGAAAATCTGAAAGTCACGGATGATTTAAAAGAAATCTGCAATCAATTCCAAAGTGGCGGAACCGCAAAAGAAGGCAGAGGGATTTTAGATGAATATTACACACAAGATAAAATTGTCGATGCAGTCCGCAATTTAATCAAAGACCATTTCAAAACTCAAAAAGAAATTTCTGTTTTAGAACCCAGCGTTGGTACAGGAAATTTTATCTATGCCACTCGCGAATTATCTGTAAATTCTAAAATTACAGGCTTTGAAATCAACGAAACCACGGCGAAAATTGCAAAAATTCTACATCCCGAAGTCGAGATCAACCTTCGTTCGTTTGAAACTGAATTTATTGATGACAGAGGTAATAAAAAAGACTCAAAAGATTTTTCAGAAAGATATGATTTGGTCATCGGAAATCCGCCTTATGGCGAACATCGTGGGCTTTACAAAGGATTAGGCGAAGAACCTAAAATTTCAAAATACGAAGATTATTTTGTTAAACGGTCATTAGATTCTTTGAAACCCAACGGCGTTTTGGCGATGGTTCTTCCATCAGGTTGGCTCAACCGACAAAAGAATTTACAGAATGCTAGTGTTTTGGAAGGTTTCCGTTTACCCAATGGCGCTTTTGCAGGAACACAAATCGGAACGGATATTATCATTCTCAAAAAAAACAATCACCAGATTTCTGCGGATATTTCCAAATATTTTGAAAATAATCACACAAGAGTTCTCGGGGAAAACCGTGAGAAAACCAATCGTTTTGGGCGTTTGGAAAATTATATCCACGGAAATTTGGATGAAGCTCTCTTTAAGATTGAACAATTTAAAAATAAAAAAGAAACCGAGAGAATCGGAAATCTTTTTGAAGATTTGTTTTTAGAAAATACTGAGTCCAATTCTGTTACAAAAGTTCCTGTAAAAAAAGAAATTATTGCGGAGAAAATAGATGAGTTGAATTTAACAGAAACTCAAGAAAAAATTGAATTGGTACTTTCTAAACTCAATAACATCAAGTTTAAATCTCCCACCATTACGACTGAAATAAGAAAGTATGAAAAACTGCGCGAAGATTTAATCACAAAACCAGCATCGTTTTCAGAAGAAAAATTAAAAGAATTGATAGAAAAAAGTGATAGAATAATTTCTATTCACAATACGAGAACTGAGAAGGAATATAAAGTCCAAACGGAGCCTTCCATAAAGAAAGGAATTTTAAAATATCAATTCTCCAAACAGGATGAAATTGTAAATACTTCCTTGCAAAATAGTTCAAACATTACGAAAGAACAAATTGAAGCATTCAGAGATACATCTTACGATGGAACGCTCAACAATCACGAAAAACATTCCAAATTTTCAAATTATTCTGATGGAGTTTGGATTCACGATTTTTATTATGCAGAAGGAAATATTTATGCGAAGTTAGAGCAGCTCGAAAAAGATTTTGCAGATAAAAATGCTGTTGGTGGAACGGAAAATCAGTACGAAAAACAAAAAGCATTATTAGAAAATGTTCTACCAAAAGCGAAATCTTTAGATGAAATTTATATCAGTCCGAACCACGAGTTCGTGCACAAATTTGAGTTAGGCCAAATAGAAAAAGACCAATATAATCATATTACAAAACGTACCGAATCAGTCATTGTAGATTACAATCTTGCGGAAAGATTCAAAGACTTTGTAGGCACTTTGTCAAGTGAAGCCTTTGCGGGTTCTTCAGCTTGGGAAGTGCGAAGCTTTGTAGATAATGAAACGGTTACAGGAAGCGATAAAGAGCGAAATGCGTTAGTCAGAGAAAGACGAAAAGCTGCTGCGAATGATTTGTTTTACAAATTTGTACGTGAAGAATTATCAGATGACATTAGAACTCGTTTTGTAAAAGATTTTAACCGCAATTACAATAACATCCACGTTCCGGATTATTCTAAATTCCCATTGTTTTCAAAGATTCATAAGAATTTCAAAGGAAAGGAATTTAGATTAGCAGAGGTTCAGAAGGCGGGAATCGGAAGACAGACCACAAAAGGCGTAGGACTTTTAGCGCACGAAGTGGGTTATGGAAAAACATTGTCCGGAATCCTTTCAATGCACGAAGCAATGGAAAGAGGAAATGCGAAAAGACCAATCATCGTAGTTCCGAATGACAGCATTATGAAACAATGGGTGGAAACGATTTTTGAAACGATTCCCAACGCGAAAGTTAATGTTTTAGGGAATTTGGGGAAAGATTATGACCTTTCAAAATTTGATAATAAAGACGGAGAAATAACCATCGTTACTTATGAAGGTTTTAACAATATTGGATTTTCATCAGAAATAACCGAAGAACTTTCGTCAAAATTCAGTTACATCTCTGCAAGTGAAATGAAGGGCGTTACCAATACCGAAAGAGACCTCCAAATTGAGTTTCAGAAAGAAAAGGAGATTGAGGGAAAAATGAAGCGTGGTAAAATCTATGACTGGGAAGATTTTGGATTCGACCATTTGACTTACGACGAAGTTCACAATGCCAATCATATTGTAAGAAAAGTAAAAATTGAGGACCGAAGATTTGCGTCCGATTTTAGAAGTCAAAACCAACAGACTTCCAAACTGGGAATCAATACCTGGATGGCAGCTCAGTACATTCAAGACAAAAACGACGGAAGAAATGTGACCTTGCTTTCCGCAACGCCTTTTACCAACAAGCTTTTGGAATATTATTCCATTCTTTCTTTAATAGCAAATAAAAGATTAGAAGAATCGGGATATTTCAACGTCAATACTTTCTTCGAGACCTTTATGGAAGCGGATAATGATATGGAAATTGATGCAAAGGGTGATGTGAAATTTAAAGCCAACGTTCGGAGATTTAAAAATAATTCGCTGTTTCAACAATTACTTTCGGAATTCATTGATATAAAAGGAGAAGAAGACAATCCTGAATTAATTCGTCCCAACAAAATTAACAAAGAATATAAAATTGAACAGAATGATCTCACAAGAGAACAGTATGAGCTGCTCAATGAAAATTTCAGTGAGACTGAAAAAGGAGCAATTTTAACACATATTCTCAATGCCAGATTGATTGCTATTTCACCGTATTTATCGCCATTTTATGATGGCGAAGAACCTTCAATAAAAAAATTCATAGAAAATTCTCCGAAGTTAAAAGACACGATGGATTTGATAAGGCAGAACAAAAAAGATCTTCCTGACTCAGGACAAATTGTGTATTCTGAATTAGCAGTTGCTCAGTTTCCAAAAATAAAAGAATATCTCATAACAGAAATTGGTTACAAACCCGAAGAAATCGGAATCATTACCGGGGCGACCAATAAAAACCAAAGAATTTCTATTCAAAATGATTTTAATGAAGGAAAAATAAAAGTAGTTATTGGAAGTGAAGCCATTCAGGAAGGAATGAACCTTCAGGAAAACACAACCGATGTTTATATGCTTACGTTGCCATATAATTTTACGTCACTCCGACAAGTGGAAGGACGAGCCTGGAGGCAAGGAAACAAGAACGAAAATGTGCGGGTTAATTTTATGCTGACCAATGACAGTATTGATGTGTTTATGCTTCAAAAACTGCAATCCAAACAGGCAAGATATTTAGAAGCAATGAAAAAAGGAGCCGATGTTTTGGATATTTCAGACATCAGGACTCAAGAATTAAAAACCTCCATCATTACCAATCCCGAAACCAGAGCCAATATCGAAATCGAACTCATTAAAAAGAAGATTGAAAGTGAAAAAAATAAACATTTGGCCGATAGTGCATTTGTTCTGAGAAAATATGAAGATGTTTTGAAAGTAAAAGAATTGGTAACCCAAGCCGAGCATTCATATAATAGAATTGAAGGCTATTCGAAAAATGGCGATGCAAATGCTGAATATTGGGCAACCCAATTACCATCATATCAAAAAACAATTGAACTTCATAAAGTTCAAGTACAAGAAGTAATTGAAAATTTAGCTCAGAAAGGAATAGATGTTACTCAAATTGAATATCAAACCAAAATGACTGAAGATAAAATTGCGGAACTGGATAAAAAGCTGGAAGAGCTTCCAGCAGTTAGAGAAAATTTAGTAGTTCAATACAGAATAGAAAAAGAGGAACAGCTTAAAGCGAATGAAAATAGAAATTATGTGAGAGAAAGAGCGAGGGAAAATACAGTTTTATATAACAATTTAACAACAGTAGATTTTATAGATAAAGTATTAAACCAAAAAGAGAATATTTACTTAGATAATTTTCAGAATGTTGTCCGAAGAAGGTAGTTATTTATTTGTATATAGCTTAGTAAGATATATTTATATTGATTGTTTAGTACGGATTATTAAAAGAGATTTGTGCTTTGTAAGATACTGTAGTATAAATAATTTTTTTTAAAAGTCTTGTTAGTAATAAATTTTAAAAAAATAGATAAAATTTAATATATATTTATAAATGTAAAATAATTAACTTTGTCGCATGAATTTTCTAAGATTGCTTTTTACAGTCTACTTCATGGCATTATCATTAATGCCATGCATGGATGTTGCAAAAGCGCAATCAAAAAATGAAAATGTATCATATTCCTATATAAAATCTGAGCAAAACGATGCTCATTCAAAAACAGATTCTTGTTCTCCTTTTTGTTATTGTAATTGCTGCAGAATCAGCGTTACTTCGCTCAAAATAAATCCTGTTTTAGAATATCGTAAACAGATAAAAGAGTACTATTCTAAAAAAATTCTTTTCATAAAGAATGACTTTGCATATTTGGTGTACGATCAGATATGGCAACCTCCTAAAATATAATTTTTGTTAATCAGACGGAAGAATTGTCTTTCGTCAAAACAGTTATGGAAACATTGCAATAGCATTGCGTTGTATTCTTACTCATTTTTGTCGCTCGATTTTTAGAACAAATAGTTGTTCCAAAAGGTAGTTGTGACATTCAATAAAAATTATATTCTCATGTTAGATAAAATCATAAGATTTAGCATCAAGAACAAGATTGTCATTGGTATAATGACCTTGTTGTTGATTATTTGGGGAGTTTGGAGCGCAACCAAACTTCCGATCGATGCCACACCCGACATCACCAACAATCAGGTTCAAATAATCACGGTATGTCCTACTTTGGCCGGTCAGGAAGTTGAACAGTTGGTGACATTCCCTATAGAACAGAGTATTGCTAATGTTCCTGATATTGAGGAGACCAGAAGTATTTCACGATTCGGTTTGTCTGTAATCACTGTTGTATTTAAAGAAGAGGTTGACGTTTATTTTGCCCGCCAATTGATCAGTGAAAAGCTGAAGCAGGCTGCTGAAGAAATTCCAAAAGGAATTGGCACACCAGAGTTGGCTCCGGTAAGTACAGGACTTGGGGAAGTATATCAATACATCCTTCATCCAAAGAAAGGAAGTGAGAAAAAATACGATTCCAAAGAACTTCGTACAATGCAGGACTGGATCGTTCGAAGACAGCTTAATGGTACTCCCGGAGTTGCAGAGATTAACAGCTTCGGAGGACAGCTAAAACAATATGAGGTCGCTGTTAACCCTGATCGTCTACGAGCGATGGGAGTTAGTATTTCTGATATTTTTGCAGCTCTTGAAAAAAATAATCAGAACACAGGCGGAGCCTACATTGACAAAAAGCCTAATGCTTATTTTATCCGTGGAATTGGACTTGTGACCTCTCTTGAAGATGTTGGGAATGTTGTAGTTAAAAATGAAACAGGGAGTGTGCCTATATTCATTAAAGATGTTGCTGAGGTTCGTTTGGGAAGTGCGGTTCGATATGGTGCCATGACATTTAATGGTGAGGTGGATGCTGTAGGTGGAGTGGTGATGATGCTTAAAGGTGCTAATAGTAATGAGGTAGTGCAATTAATCAAAGAAAAAATACCAACTATTCAAAAATCTTTACCTACTGATGTGATTATTGAGCCTTATTTAGACAGAACTAATCTAGTTGGCAGAGCTATTGATACTGTCGAGAAAAATCTTATCGAAGGAGCGTTGATAGTGATTTTTGTGCTGGTAGTATTTCTCGGTAATTTACGAGCCGGTCTTATTGTGGCATCTGCCATTCCGTTGTCCTTACTCTTTGCTTTGGGAATGATGAACGTTTTCGGAGTAAGTGCCAACTTAATGAGTTTAGGGGCGATTGATTTTGGATTAATTGTCGACGGAGCTGTTATTATTGTTGAAGCGACTCTTCATCACTTAGGATTGCGGAAAACAACACGTCTTCTTACCCAGTCTGAGATGGATGAAGAGGTATTTCTTTCAGCTTCTAAAATCAGAAGCAGCGCAGCATTTGGGGAGATTATTATTTTGATTGTCTACATTCCTATTTTAACGTTAGTAGGTGTTGAGGGTAAGATGTTTACTCCGATGGCTAAAACTGTAGGTTTTGCAATCTTTGGTGCATTGATATTATCATTGACCTATATTCCAATGATGAGTGCACTTTTTTTATCGAAGAAAATCTCGCATAAAGAAAATTTCTCAGATAAAATGATGAACCGACTCCAAAAAATCTATCAACCTCTACTAGAGAAAGCTTTAAAAGTAAAATATTGGTTAGTAAGTGTTACTGTTGCATTATTTGCAGTTTCATTATTTATATTTGGAAGAATGGGGGGCGAGTTTATCCCTCAACTCCAAGAAGGTGATTTTGCTTTTCACTGTATTCTTCCACAGGGAAGTTCATTAAGTCAGAGTATTGAAACCTCTATGCAGGCCTCCAGGCTGATCAAGCAGTTTGACGAAGTTAAAATGGTTGTAGGGAAGACCGGTGCTGCTGAAGTGCCTACTGATCCAATGCCTCCTGAAGCTACTGATATGATGGTGATCTTAAAACCGCAAAGTGAATGGAAAACAAAAAAATCATATGATGAATTAGCAGATGAGATCTCTGAAAAGCTTGAAGCTATTCCCGGGGTATTTTTCGAAAAAAATCAACCGATCCAGATGCGTTTCAATGAGTTGATGACAGGAATCAGACAAGATGTAGCGGTTAAAATTTTCGGTGAAAATTTAGATTCTTTAGCGATATATGCGGATAAAACAGCAAAAATTATTCAGTCTGTTAATGGTGCGAGTGCTCCACAGATCGAACGTGTTAGTGGTCTTCCGCAAATTAATGTTGAATATGACCGCACAAGAATGGCTAATTACGGGCTGAATATTGAAGACGTAAATACTGCTGTAAGTACTGCTTTTGCAGGTCAGGCTGCAGGTCAGGTATTTGAGAATGAAAGAAGGTTTGATCTGGTGGTTCGTTTGGATAGTTTACATAGAACCAGTATTGATGATGTCAACAATCTGATGGTGTCTACGAAGACAGGAATACAGATCCCGCTTTCACAGGTGTCCAATATCAATTATAAACTTGGCCCCGCACAGATTAGTCGTGAGGCAGGTAAAAGGAGAATCGTCATTGGTTTTAACGTAAAAGGCCGAGATGTAGAAAGTGTAGTAGAAGAAATCCAGCAGAAGCTTAATAAAGAAAAATTACCATCAGGATATTATTATACATATGGCGGACAATTTGAGAATCTTAAAGCTGCCAGTAAACGACTGACCATTGCTGTACCTGTATCATTATTTTTGATCTTTATGCTGTTATATTTTACTTTTGGTTCGCTAAAGCAGGCTGCCTTGATCTTTACGGCAATTCCAATGAGTGCTATCGGCGGTATATTCGCGTTAATGCTTCGCGGTATGCCTTTTAGTATCAGCGCGGGAATTGGGTTTATTGCATTATTTGGTGTAGCGGTACTTAATGGTATTGTGTTGATCGGAACATTTAACGAGTTAGAGAAGGAAGGTGAAACCAATATTTTAAAACGTGTGATGGAAGGAACTAAAACTCGTCTGAGACCTGTTTTAATGACAGCCACAGTCGCATCATTAGGATTTTTACCTATGGCAATTTCAACCGGAGCCGGGGCAGAAGTTCAGAAACCTTTGGCGACCGTTGTAATCGGGGGACTGGTTACAGCAACTTTCTTGACTCTTTTTGTTTTACCGATGTTATACATTATCTTCAGTACTAAACTAAAAATCAAAAAGCCTTCAGGTAATAAGCCACTGACAGCGGTTTTAGTTTTAGGTTTTTTATTCATTGGACAGACCTTTAACGCACAACAAGGTACCCCTGTTACAGTTGAGGAAGCTACGAGCATCGCATTGACCAACAATAATTTAATGCGGTCGAAAGATTTGGATATTAAAGTAACAGAGGCACTGAAACCTACTGCTAAAGAACTTCCAAAAATGAGTTTAGATGCTCAGTTAGGCCAATACAACAGTAAAAAATTCGATCAATCTTTTTCTATATCTCAAAGTATTCCGTTTCCAACATTGTTTAAAGCAAGAAGAGAACTTATCGCTGAACAGATCAAAGGAAAGCAGATCAATAAGGAGATTTCGGTCAACGAACTTGCAAGACAGGTTAGGACCTATTACTATCAGATCGAATATCTGCAATTTAACCAGTCAAAATTAAAAAATCTGGATAGTTTATATCAGGATTTTATAAGAATTGCTACGGTCAGATTTAAATCAGGAGATATTAAAAAGATAGAGATCAATACTGCAGAAACTCAGAAAGGGGAGATCAATTTGTTGTTGAAGCAAAATGAAGTTTATTTGAATAATGCATACAAAAACTTAAAAACCTTATTGAATACTTCGGGAGACATCTCGGTTCCTTATAACACAAATTATGAGCCCCTGAAAGCTAATTATGTATTTGACAGCGCGTCAATAGCGAATCATCCAACAGTAAGGTCTTACTATCAGGAGATGACCATAGCAGAAAAAAATAAAAACGTTGAAAGGTCTCTGGGCCTACCTGATTTCAGTATAGGTTACACCAATCAGTCTTTAATCGGTACCCAGACGATCAATGGTATGGATCGGAATTTTAATGCGGGAAATAGATTTCACGCAGCAACTATTGGCGTTACGATTCCCCTGACTTTCGGTGCTACAAAAGCGAGAATGCAATCTTGGGAGTTCCAAAAGCAAGTAGCGGAATCTAATGCAAAATTACAGCAAAAACAGCTGGAAGCGCAACTGGAAAACGCTTTGAATCAATATCAGCAGGATGTAGAGCAATATAATTATTATATTAATCAGGCTATACCCAATGCTGAGAAAATAGCTAAAGCCGGACAATTGGGATATAAAACAGGAGAAATTTCCTACGTTGAATATCTTTTTGCGCTTCAGACTTCTACCAATATTCAATTAAAGTATCTCGAATCGATTCAACAGGTTAATCAATCTGTTATTACCATTAATTCTATCATAAACAAATAAAATGAAAATTAAATATAATATAGTATCTACGCTGTTAATTTCTTTTTTAGTCTTAAGCTGTGGAAAAAAAGAAGCCTCTGAGGAAACGGAAGTAAAAGCAAAAACCGAACAGGTAGAGGAGGCTCATGAAGAGGCACCGCAAACGATCGCGGCATTAACAGAAGAACAAATGAAAGCAGTCGGAATCTCCTTAGGTAAAATTGAGATGAAAGATCTGACCTCACTTGTTAAAGCCAATGGTGTATTGAGTGTTCCCAACAATAGAAAAGCTACCGTTACCTCTCTGTATGGTGGGGTGATTAAGACATTAAATGTACAGATAGGAGATCATGTGAGGAAAGGGCAGGTAATTGCATCAATCAATAATCCCGAGTATATTCAGCTTCAGGAGCAATATCTTACAGTGAACAGCAGGATCGCGTTTGCTGAACAGGAATATAGAAGGCAACGTGAACTATTTGATAATGATGCCGGAGCAAAAAAGAATCTGCAAAGCTCTGATGCTGAATTAAAAAGTTTAAGAACCCAAAGATCATCACTACAGAGACAGCTCCAGCTTATGGGGATCAGCCCGGGTAAAGTAAGCAATGGTAATCTACGATCTGGGTTGGTTATAACTTCACCGATCAGTGGAACCGTAAGCAGTATCAATGCGCAGATTGGAAGTTATGTTGATGTGGCATCACCAGTTCTTGATATTATTGATAATAGTTCTATCCATTTAGATCTTCAGGTTTTTGAAAAGGATCTACCTAAAATGAAAGTTGGACAAACTGTACAGTTTAAGCTGACCAATAATCCGGAAACTTTGTATAACGCTACCGTATTTAGTATCGGGTCGTCATTCGAAAATGAGAGTAAAACGATCTCTGTACATGCGAGTGTTACAGGAAATAAAGTGGGGTTGATCGATGGGATGAATGTTACCGGAATGGTAAGCCTTGGAAACTCAAGCACCGCTGCCGTTCCTGATGAAGCAATCGTGGAAGCTGACGGTAAATTCTATGTTTTCATACAGACTTCTAAAAAGCCTGAAGAACATGCTGAAGAGGAAGAAGGGGGTGAGAAAGAGGAAGGTACAAAAGAGGCAGCGCATACCAAGAATCAAGGAAAAACATTGAATTTTGAGAAAATAGAAATTGTTAAAGGTTCTTCAGATCTAGGTTATACTGCAATCACTCCAGTGACCAAAATTGCACCTGATACAAACATTGTGGTAAAAGGTGCATTCTTCGTCAATGCTAAATTATCTAATTCAGGAGGGCATGAAGATTAGATTTATTATTACGAAAGCCTTTATATAAAAGTTTCAGCTGTAATAAAAAATAACATTATGCTACGAATCGAATTAAATCGTGAACTACGTATCATAATGTTATATCAAATCTATAAACAAAAGTTATGTTACTAAACAAGAAAATTTCAATCTGGTATTTTATTGATCAAATTAAAAGCCAAATATTACTGATTGTTATACTTGCTGTAGGTATAGGTTTGTTGGATCTGCATCCTATTTTCAAAAAAATATCAATTCCATTAAGCATTCCCGCAATTTTAGGAACTGCTGTATCACTGCTACTTGCATTTAGGACGGCGCAGTCATACGAGAGATGGTGGGAAGCAAGAACCGTTTGGGGTGCTATTGTTAATGATTCCAGGTCTCTTATCCGATTAATTATTCAGTTCATTCCTCAGGATAGTGCGGACGTTAAAATATTTGCAGAAAGACAAATCGTATGGGTCTATGCGTTAGGCGAAGCATTAAGAAAACAGCCTTTTTCCGGTAAAGTAGGGGAGTATTTGAATATGCATCAGATTAACGCTGTTAATATACCCAATGCAATTTTGGATGAACATTCTTATCACTTAAGACAAATAGCCGAAAAAGGATTGGTATCAGATTTCAAGGAGGTTCAGCTTAACGAAGTTCTCATGAGGCTGTGTGACAATATGGGAAAATGTGAAAGATTGAAAAATACGGTATTTCCACGTGCCTATAGTATTTTACTGCATACTCTTATATATGTTTTTGCTTTTATACTCCCTTTCGGATTGGAAGATTCCCAGCTCACCTTGGAAATTATTACAACGATCACTATTCCTCTGCTATTTATAGCCATTGAGAAAACAGCAATCATCATGCAGGATCCTTTCGAGAATACTCCTGTGGATACGCCAATGACATCTATTGCACAAACTATAGAAATCAATATTTTACAGATGATCAAAGAAAATGATATTCCTGTTAAAAAAGAAAATAATACTTACTTCGAAATGTAGAGTCAATCTAGTAAATACATAAAATTATGAGCGACACAAATAAACAGACTGGATCTGCATCAAGCAGACATAAGAAAAATTTACTCATCGTCCTAGCACTAAGTGGTACTTATCTTATTGCTGAAGTCATTGGAGGAATTGCAACAAAAAGTCTTGCATTGCTTGCGGATGCTGCTCACATGCTAACAGATGTTGTCGGTTTACTCCTAGCATTTATTGCAATCAAAATTGGTGAGAGAAAGGCTAGTCCTGAAAAAACATTTGGGTACTATCGCACAGAGATTTTGGCTGCTGTGATTAATGCTGTTGTGCTATTGGGTATCTCATTATTTGTTTTATATGAGGCATTTCAAAGATTTAAAAATCCTCCTGAAGTGCAAAGTGGCTCCATGATGATCGTTGCAGGAATTGGTTTTGTGGTCAATATCATCGGTATCCTTATCATAAGAAAGGACTCCAATGAAAGTCTTAATATGAAAGGTGCTTATTTTGAGGTCTTGTCGGATATGCTGACATCCGTAGGAGTAATGATCGCAGGTGTGATAATGCTGACAACACAATGGTATTACGCAGATCCGATCATTTCTGCGGCAATAGGTCTATTAATCATTCCCAGAACCTTAAAGTTGCTTATGGAAGCGGTTAATGTCTTATTGGAAGGTACACCGAAAGATGTAGATATCAGCAAGCTTAGAGCATCACTGGAAGAACTCCCGGAAATCAAGGGACTCCACGATCTTCATGTTTGGTCTCTTACGTCAGGCGTTAATGCCATGAGTGCTCATGTGATTGCAGATGAAAATAAAAATCGCAACGAAATCCTGAAAATATTAACAGACAAAGTGACAACAGATTTTAAAATAACCCACACCACTTTTCAAATCGAATATGAAGGCTATGATGAAAGTGTAATACACTTATAGATGAACGGTAAAAATAGATTGATAATAAATAAAATCTAATGGTTAGTTCTCTATCACATAAAATTGATTTCAAAGGATAATAATGTTTTAATCACTTATAAAACTTGTTTATGAGACTAATTAAAATTAAGAGAAGCACTTATAGCCTGCTCACTAATTTTTTCTTATTATACATGATCTTGTCCTTTTTTCTTAGGATAGGGCTTTCTGTGGCCAGCATTCAAAAAGCTGATCTTAGTTTTATTTCATTGTTGAAAGTATTTGCTATGGGATTTTTGTTTGATATTGGTGTAGGGGTATTTTTTGTGCTACCATACAGCCTATATCTGCTTTTGTTTCCCCAGAAATATAATAATTCGCTTTTCAATAGAGCTATGACTTTTTTTTGTTTTACTGTAGCTGTGCTTATATTGTTGTTTTCATTTTTTGCTGAAGTAACATTCTGGCAGGAATTTGAAAGTCGGTTTAATTTTATTGCAGTTGATTATTTGGTTTATACCTATGAAGTAATCAATAATATTAATGAATCATATCCTTTGCCATTGCTCATTACAGCCATGTTACTAATGACCTCTTTGGTATTTTTACTTTTCTATAAGAGGCATTATTTCACAGATAATTTTGAAGGCAGTACACCTTTTATACAGCGATTCACTATTTTTTTAGGATTGCTTTTTATTTCAGTCTTCTACACATTTTTTATTGACAACAGTTTAGCAGAGAGCAGTGAGAACAGGTATAGGAATGAGTTGTCAAAATCAGGAATCTATTCTTTTTTTTCAGCTTATAAAAATAACGAGATCAATTATGAGCACTTCTACACACTCATCGATAATAGAGAGGCGTTTAATATTGTGAGAACTGATCTGCAGGAAACTGACTCACATTATGTATCAAAAGATTTCTCAATTGTACGTAACATTAAGGGAGATGACTCCTCTGAGAAGCCCAATGTTATTATGATCACATTGGAAAGTTTCAGTGCAGACTTTATGAAAACATTTGGCAACAATCAGAATCTGACACCTACGTTGGACTCATTGGCGAATCGAAGCATTTTATTTACCAATATGTATGCTACCGGAACAAGAACCGTGCGAGGAATGGAGGCACTTTCACTTGCCGTTCCGCCTACACCGGGGAATAGTATTGTTCGTAGGAAAGACAACGATAATCTGACCACTGTAGGATCTATCTTCGGTCAAAAGGGATATGATACTTCATTCTTATATGGTGGTGATGGATATTTTGATAATATGAATAATTATTTCGGTAATAATGGATACACAATTGTTGACAGGAAAAGAAATTCTTTTGTAGGGGAAGATTATCAGTCTCCAAGAATACCAATAGAAGACAATGAGGTCACTTTTGAAAATGCCTGGGGTATTAGTGATGAAAATCTTTATGATCAGGTGATAAAGCAAGCAGATCAAAAATTTGCAGCGGGGAAACCTTTTTACGATTTTGTAATGAACACTTCCAATCATCGTCCTTATACATATCCTGAAGGAAAGATTGATATTCCCTCGGGATCGGGAAGGGAAGGCGCCGTGAAATACACAGATTATGCGATCGGTCAGTTTTTTAAAAAGATAAAGAATAAATCCTGGTACAAAAATACCATTGTTATAATTGTTGCAGATCATTGTGCCAGCAGTGCGGGCAAGAACGATATCGATGTCGCAAAATACCATATCCCTGCAATGATTGTCAACCTGAACGACAACGAACCATTCAGAATTGAAAAAATGTGCTCTCAGATCGATTTGTATCCAACACTTTTCGCACTTTTAGGTTGGACATATCAGAGTAATCTTTATGGTAAAAATGTTTTAGGCGAAAGCTATATTCCAAGAATATTTGTAAGTACCTATCAGAAACTTGGATATATGGAAAACAACAAATTGGTTATTCTAGGTCCACAGCAAAAAACAGAGACGTATTTGTATGACAAGGAGAAAAATAAACAAAATCCAGAGATGCTGTCTGAACAGTATGTAAAAAAAGCGATAGCAAATTATCAGTCGGCCTACTATCTTTTCAAGAATGAAGGATTAAAACAGAAGCGGATTAAAAAGGGAAATATAACCACAACTAGATAAAGTGATATAAAATGGATCTAAAATTTGAACTTTTACTTGCCGGAAAATTATTATTAGCACTGTTTTTTGGCGCGATAATAGGTTTCGAAAGAGAAACTGCCCATAAAGATGCAGGGGTTCGCACTTTTGGCGTTCTCTGTATGGCTTCTTGCTTATTTGTGGCAGTTGCCTCGCATCTTACAGATGATAAATCTGCAATAGCGAGAATGTTGGCGGCGATACCTGCCGGTTTAGGATTTATCGGAGCTGGACTGGCATTTAAAGATAGTTCCAAAAGCATGCAGGGGCTTACAACATCCACTGCTTTATGGGCTGCATCGGCAATAGGATCTGCCCTTGCACTGAACATGTTTTTGTTATCTTTTTTAGCAACTGTTCTTACCTTGTTCATCTTAAGTATTAACAAATTTGGCTGGTATAAAAAAATTCTAAAAACCGGAAGACAATCAGACCAGGATATATATATAAAGTAACCTAAAAATCATAAAAATAATATTATTATGGAACATAAACACATCTACGACGAAAATGGAAAGCAGCTCTGCTGTACTCCACAGGAAGGCAAAATCTATAAAGATGCTGGAGCCAAAAAATTAGTTGAAGAAGACGGATGCTGCGCTCCAAAGAAGAAAACGGAAGATCATCAACATACAGATGATGATGGACATGATCATGCAGAAACTGATAAAACAGCGTTTCAGATGTTCTTGCCTGCGATTATTTCTTTGGTATTGTTATTAGCAGGCATTGCATTGGACAATTACATTAAGCCTGAATGGTTTAAAGACTGGGTACGTATTGTCTGGTACGGTGTTGCTTATCTACCGGTAGGCCTACCGGTTTTAAAAGAGGCATTTGAAAGTATCAAACAAGGTGATGTGTTTTCAGAATTTTTCCTTATGAGCATTGCAACGATAGGGGCTTTCATTATCGGAGAATTTCCTGAAGGAGTAGCGGTTATGTTGTTCTATGCAGTAGGAGAGGTTTTTCAGACTCTGGCTGTGTCGAGAGCTAAAACCAATATTAAGGCTCTTTTAGATCAACGTCCTGATGAGGTAACGATTATTGAAAATAATCAGCCTAAAAAAATCAAAGCTGCCGAAGCCAAAATCGGGGATACGATTCAGTTAAAATCAGGAGAAAAACTGGCATTGGACGGAGAACTGATCTCCGATTCTGCGTCTTTCAATACCGCAGCGTTAACAGGAGAGAGCAAACCTGATTCTAAAAATAAAGGTGAAACAGTTTTAGCCGGAATGATCAATATGAACAGCGTAGCTTTGATTAAGGTTAATACAGCTTATGAGGATAGCAAACTCAGTAAGATCCTTGAACTGGTACAAAATGCAACAGCTCAAAAAGCTCCGACTGAACTTTTTATCAGAAAATTTGCAAGAATTTACACCCCAATTGTGGTTGCATTAGCTGTTTTGATCTGCTTAGTACCTTATTTCTTTGTTGATGATTATGTTTTCAGAGATTGGTTGTACAGAGCATTGATTTTCTTAGTTATATCTTGTCCGTGTGCATTGGTGATCTCTATCCCGCTTGGCTATTTTGGAGGTATCGGAGCAGCGAGCCGCAATGGTATATTATTTAAAGGAAGCAACTTTTTGGATAAGATCGCTGAGATTCAGAATGTGGTAATGGATAAGACCGGAACTATGACAGAAGGTGTTTTCAAAGTTCAGGACGTTACCATTAAAGAAGGATTTGACAAAGATGAGATTCTCCAATTGGTCAATGTTGTTGAAAGTAAAAGTACCCATCCTGTGGCTACTGCTGTTCACGAGTTTGTAGGAGAGATCAACAATTCGATCAATTTAGAGGATACTGAAGAAATTGCAGGGCATGGGCTTAAAGCGAGAGCTAATGGGAAGGAAATCCTGGTGGGTAATTTTAAACTATTGGATAAATTTAAGATCGGTTATGATGTAGACCCATCCAAAATCGTATATACGGTGATAGCTATCGCATATGATGGAAAATTTGCAGGATTCATTACGATTGCCGACCGAATCAAGGACGATGCAAAGCAAGCAGTTGAAAAACTTCATAGCTTGAATGTAAAAGCGACTATGCTAAGTGGTGACAAGACAACTGTAGTAAAATATGTGGCTGAGCAGATCGGTATTGACAATGCTTTTGGAGACCTGCTTCCGGAAGATAAGGTCAACAAGGTCAAAGAAATCAAAGCAAGAAATGAAAGTGTGGCTTTTGTTGGTGATGGTGTAAATGATGCGCCTGTAGTAGCATTAAGTGATGTTGGAATAGCAATGGGTGGACTTGGCAGCGATGCGACCATCGAAACTGCCGATGTTGTGATCCAGGATGATAAACCATCAAAAATACCTATGGCGATCAATATTGGAAAGAAGACCAAAAGGATCGTCTGGCAGAATATCATTCTTGCCTTTGTTGTAAAAGCCATCGTGCTCGTACTTGGAGCTGGTGGACTGGCTACGATGTGGGAAGCTGTATTTGCTGATGTGGGAGTTGCTTTGATTGCAATACTCAATGCAGTCAGGATTCAAAGAATGAAATTTTAAAAGAGATTATCACAGATAAAAATAGAGCAAATTCTAGTATCCTGTTTCCTTAGGATATTACAATTCTAAGGAAAATTTGCCTCCACTCATATTATTAAGATTGAGTTCCCATAAAAGATGGGAACAGGGAAGTTACATCCAATTTTACGATATAAAATTGAATACTATTAATGTTAGATCCGAACAATAAAAATCAGAAATATAATTTTTATGTGGACTTATGTAAAAAAAAACTCAATACTAATCCTTTTACTGAAATTCTCTCTAAGTATTTATGCTCAGGATAGTTTGTCATTGCAAAAAACTGCTCAACAAGATTCTTTAATAATAAGAGATGATACTTTGGATTATAAAAAACTTATTGTTCCGGTTAGCTTGATATCGGCAGGTGCAATTGGTTTTACAATTCCTGAAATCAAAAAGTTTGATTATGATGTGAGAAGGGAGGTAAACGATCATACATTAAACAATTCAAAATTAGACAACTATACCTTATTTGTACCAGCTGCGCTCGTTTATGGTTTAAACATAGCGGGTGTTCGAGGGAAACATAACTTAAAAGATCGAACGATCATTTTAGCAACATCACAAGCTATCTTATTGGCAATAGTTATTCCTTCAAAATCATTGATCGGCAGGGAGCGGCCTGATCAATCAAATTATATGTCATTTCCCTCAGGTCATGCAGCGATCGCATTTTCAACTGCACAGTTTATGTTCAGAGAATATAGGGACAGCAATTATTGGATCAGTCTGTCAGGATATCCGTTTGCCATTTTTACTAGTGTGTACAGAATCATCAATAATAAGCATTGGGTTACAGATGTCCTGTCTGGTGCTGGTATCGGAATTTTTTCTACTGAGATAGCATATTGGTTATATCCAAAGATCAAAACTTTATTTAAAAGTAAGAATGAAAAAACATTATCTATGATTTCTCCTTATTTCCAGAAGAGTTATCAGCAGAAAAGTTTGGGTTTGAATTACCAGCTATTTTTTTAAATGAGAAATTATGGGATTTAAAAGACGATTTAGGAGACGAATAATCAGGAGGGGAAAGCATCGGCTTGCGTCAGAAGATATATTCTATTTGATAGTTTTTAGTATCCTGATACTATCTCTTATAACATATGGATTTAAGAAATATTTTCATCCTGTCAAAGACCATCATTTTAAATATCATCAAAGTAAAAACTAATCAATCTACTTCCTAAAACGATCAATAGTTAACTATGGACAGATAGAAATAATATTTTTTTAGAGTAATGTTTTAACATATCACGTTTTTAAAGGACATTTAAAATTATTTAGATGTTTGAAGCAATATTGTTTAAAACAATGGAAAGTATTTAAAATCAGTAGATTATAGCTTTGTTTTGGCATCTTATTTGCCTTTCACAAATAACAACATATATAAATTAATATTCACCTTTAAATTAAAATGTTATGAACAGCGAAGATCAAAAAAAAGAGACACACGACCATCCAGAACATCACGAACACAAAGAACATCATCCGCACAAGGAACATCACGAGGGTCCTGAACATGCAGATGAGCCGGAGCATCACGATGAGGCCGAGCATCATCAAGAAAAAGAACATCACGATGAGAAAGAACATCATGATGAGAATAAGAAGTAAATAGCATAGTTCTTATAAATACTGAATTTCAATACTGGAATTCAGTATATTTTTAATAATATAATGTACCGTATTTTAATCTTTCTTCATAAGTGAGCATTTTCAAATATTAATATTTAATTGAGTCGTTATGTATAAAATCTAGATTGAATTCGCTAATTCCAGTAATCCTACGAAACAGTCTTTCTTGCTTTTTGTCCCTTAACAAAAACATAAAGAATATCCACGGAGTATTAACTCAAGAATGACTTTTTGCTCAATCCTAAGATCTGCGGAGGCAAATTATTAGAAATACGTTGAAATACCAAAGCTGAAGCCTACAGTTTTTGCCGCAGGGTTCGCAAAAATGTCTTTCTGTTTCTGAAATCTATAATTAAGTCTAAAAACAGTTTGTGCATTGGGTCTAAAACTGATTGCAGGCATAATACTCCATAAATCTTCTCCAATTTTGCTGTTGTCTTCTCTGAAATGACCTACGTTCCAATCTACATACTCTAAACGGCATGCAAGATTAACGGTTGCTCTTTCCCAATCCAAAATTTTTCTTTTAATTATTGGCTGAACAATGTCTATAAATCCTCCATGCTGCCTGTCTCCATATTGTTGTGTATAAGTTTCCGGGACATCTACTTTAACCCAAGCCCATTCTGCAGTAATTAAAGTTCCAAGGTTTGGAAGTGTATTATTATAATCCAATGCAAATACCCGAACCCTTCTTTTATCGTCAACCTGAAGACCTTCATCCTGAAATTTATTATAGATTCCTCCCATATAAGAGACTCCAAATTCTCCTGCTTTTTCATGTCTTGTGGCAATTTTTGCTGTTAAAAGAGGAACACCGCTGTTAATTTCTTCAAAACGTTCAGGATTACTTTTGGCAGCAGGTAAGTACGTTTTGTTTTGATTATTGTCAATAATTGAATTATCAAAATTTCCTGATAGATATACCTCGTATCCGAACATCCACTCGGCTTTATACATTTTTCCATAAAATCCGAAACCAGCATTACTGAATGTAGCAGGCAACATTTCTGTAGCAGATATAGGACGATCGGTAAACTCCCATTTCGGACCGTCATGATTTTGGTTGAAAGCACCAATTGGATTCATAATAATTCCTCCTCTCAAATTAAGCAAGGGATTAAACTCTACATCAATGGCAGCAAATTCAATATTAATCTCTTTACCTCCTTCTTCTAATTCTATTTCACTCAGAAATTTAATTTTTGAGGAAATTGTAGAAGATACAAAAAGTGTCATCCTACGTAATTGAAATTGATGTCCATCAGATATACCATCAGTGCTGATATGCTGCCAATTGGCTTCCGCATAGCCACCAATAGAGACAGGCACTTTCCCTAATCCTAAGAAGGGACGCTTGTAAACGGCATCCATGTTCAAAGAGCGAGAACTGTCTACAGGTATTCTTTTTAGTAATTCAGAATCTATCTGTGCTGTGGCTTCCTGAAAAATTAAAATTATAATTAGATAGATAATTTTTTTCATACCGGTTTTTTTAAAGAAATTTTCAAAAAATCCGATTCTATGTATACTGGAAATTTTCTTAAGGTCTGATCAGCAGGACCGTTTTGTACTAAACCTTGGTTGGAAAATTCACTACCATGTGCAGGACACTGTAGCTTATCTCCAAATACTTGTAACTGGCTACCCTGATGGGTACATTGCATCCATAATGCTTCATACTCAGTTTCCGAAAAACGAAATACACAAATGGGATATTTGAGAGATTCATTTTGAATAATTACATAGGATAATTTTTTGTCAGGATATTTTGTATCCATAAAATCCTCCAAAGGCAATATGATATAATCGTCTTTAATCGCTCCTGAAATCATTTTATTGCTTATACACCCTGAAAGAATGGGAGGAATTGCAGTAAAGCCTAAACAGACCAAACTGCATTTTTTGAGAAATTCAAGTCTGTCCATAATTATAAGGATTTCAAAAATTTAATAATAGCTTCTTTTTCTTGGACTGGTAATTGAGTGTAATTGGTTCTGCTGGTTGCAGCCTCTCCCCCGTGAAGCTGTATTGCTTCTTCTATACTTTTTGCCCTGCCATCATGCATTAAGAAGTATTGACCGCCTTGTGATTTTGGAGATAAACCTAACCCCCACAGTGCAGGCGTACGCCATTCATAAGTTTTCGCAGTGCCTTCCGTATAGTTGTCATCCAAAGAAGCACCCATATCATGAAGTAATAAGTCTGTGTACGGATAAAACTTTTTATTGGATAATGGTGAAATTGAGGAGGATGAAGTTTTCAGTTCCGGGACATGACATTTATTACAACTTATCTGAGAAAATATAGTCTGACCTTGTTTAATGATACTATTTTCTGCGTCTCGCTGAATAGGTGTTTTCAATGTACGAAGATAAAATACAACATCTGCGATGGTCTTATCAGAAACTTCGGGATCAACATTCATTCCTGAATAAACATCGTGAGGATTAAAAGTTGAAGTAATGCCCATATCTTGATTGTAAGCATTAACGGTTTGTTGTAGTAAACTGTATGTGGATGCCTTTTTACCAAATCTTCCGATATACTTCCCTCCTTTTGTTACAGCAAAGAAGAATGGTGCTTGATATGCCGGAAGATCAATATAATTGGGGACTCCTGAGATGCCATCATTATTTGTATCAAAAGGGTCAGCCATTGCCAAAATATCCATATCAGAAACCAATTCAATAAAACCTAATCCGGTATTGGCAGGCGGAGTAAATTTAGAAAATGTTGCTCCGGGAGGAATTGCTTCCGGAGTATAACCTGGTATCGCCCTATTTTGCAATTGAGGACCACCTAAAAGCAAAAATAAATTTCCTGTTTCGTCAGTCTGTCCAAAACGTATAAGAGTAGTAAAGGGAGTCCCTTTTCCATCACCAGCATGACAGCTTCCACAACTTGTTGCCACGAAGGTTGGACCAAGACCTTTCCCGACCGTGAAGGTTTCATCGTTAAAGGCGATATCCCCTCGCAAAAATTGTTGGTTTTCAGCATATGATAACCCCACAATGGAGCCATCAAGTAATTCACTCTCATCTATCGCTTCAGGCTGAAGTTTATCACAAGCTTGTACGATCAGAAAAAGAAGATAGAAAATTATAATAATAGGTATATATCTCTTGCTCACGTTTTTTTTTCAAATATAATAAAAAGTTAGATTAATCTAACTTTTTATTTCGCTATGTCTAATTATTTTTATGACTGCTGTGCATTTATAGCAAACACTATAAATAAAGATTAGATAATTTGAAACGGAATTTAATCTCAGGATATGTGCTGTTAGGATATTTTTCTTGAAAAACAATAACCTTTATCGCATAGTAAATTAATGTGGATATTGAACAGTCCTAGTGTACAAATTTTAATAGCCAGACGAAACAGTTGGTTGCCAAGTGCTAAGGTTGACCGTCTTAATAGTAGTAGGTAATTATTTTTTGTAAATTATACAATTTTACCATCTAAACTTACCAAAGATAAAAAGGATGATAGTTCATTAATGATTTTTGGTTTGGGGATTTATATCAAAAGCGAAAAATGATTAGGGCAGGGTATATTTGTTATTTGAAAATCTGTGGATTATGGAAGAGATAGAAAAAAGATCTACATTTATTTGTGAAAAATAAAAAAAAACATATCTTTGCACCAGTAAAAACGACGCACTCTATTTTTGTTTATTAAAGTGACCTATTCGGTGACCTAAAAATAAGAGAACGACATAAAGCTTATGGATAGGGAGTTTTTCAAATAAGAACAAGTCCCGTCCGGATCGCAAAAACTTCACATTTATGTGAGGCTTTTTTGATTTAAGGAAGTGGAGTGTTGTGGCTATTGCCTTAATAAAACAAAAAACTCTTCCAAATCGGAAGAGTTTTTATATTAATGAAAACTTGGGTTTAATTTCAGGTCATTAAGATCAAGCTGCAATTCTGCTTTTCTAATTTCCTCATCATCATAATATTTTTCACGTCTCATCTGAAAAATATCGATTCGTTGTTTAGCGTAAATCTCTTTCAGAATTTCATCGAATTTATCTATTTCCTGAGATGTACAAGTATTGCATTCCAGAAGATCTAATTGATTTTCTGTATTTTCTGTTTCAATAGAAATCTGAGCGTGATAATTTTTAAGAAGATTACTTTTATCAATCATATGTCCGTAATTGGAGTGGATGTGATTCAGTGCCAGTCGATTTAATCTTATCTGAATTTGTGCTTCTTGCTGTTCTTGTGGCATTACAAGATCTAAAGGCGGCATATTCAGTTTTTTCACTATCAATGGCAGTGTAAGACCTTGGACAACTAATGTGATGAAAATGACGACAAATGTTATTAATAAAATCAAATTACGATGCGGAAATGGACTTCCGTCTGCCATCGCAAAAGGTATTGATAGTGCAGTAGCTAGAGAAACTACACCGCGCATTCCTGCCCAACCGATGACCAGAGGTCCTTTCCAACCTGGGGATTGCTCTTTCCTTACCGATTTCAAGAGCCATCTCGGAATAAAAGCGGCAGGATAAATCCATAAAAATCTAATTATAATAACAACAGCACTGATGATAACGCCATATTTGATGCCCTGAATGAGTGAAGACTCTTCCAAACCGCGGATAATTGCAGGTAGTGATAAGCCAATTAATATAAAAACCATCGCATTCATCACAAAAATAACTGTGGTCCAAACGCCTAGCATATTAAGCCGTGTATTGCCGTTTTTGAAAATCTCGTGTGATCTGTATGAGATAAAAAGTCCGCCTGTCACGACTGCCATCACTCCAGAGAAATGAAATTGTTCTGCACCGAGATACAAAATGTATGGTGTCATAATCGTTAAGGCTGCATCAATGGCTGTCGTTGTGGGAAGATAACGATGTATGAGATACATTATTCCAGCTCCTATCAGACCAAATACGATTCCCATTCCTGCTACTAAAAAAAATTGTCCTGTAGCTTGGTGCATAGAAAATGTGCCAGTTAGAACGGCAGCCAAAGCAAATCTGAAAACAATGAGTGATGAAGCATCGTTTACAAGACTTTCGCCTTCTAAAATACTTACAATTCTTTTAGGAACCGGTAACCCTTTCAATACAGTGGTTGCGGCAACGGCATCCGGCGGAGAGACAATTCCTCCTAATAAAAAACCGAGCGCCAATGTAAAGCCTGGAATCAATGCCTGAGAAACATAAGCGATAATCAACGATGTGGCGAAGACAAGCCCGAAGGCGAGCAATGCAATTGGTCTTTTCCATTTCCAGAAATCATTCCACGAAGTGAACCAAGCGGCTTCATATAAAAGTGGAGGGAGAAAAATCAGGAAAACCAATTCTGGATCCAGCTCTACTTCGGGTATACCAGGCAAAAGACTGATAATCAATCCGGCCAAAACCAGAAATATCGGATAAGCTATTTTCAGTTTTTTCGCAACCATTACCATCATAAAGACGGAGAAAAGTAATGCTAGAATCAATAGTAAAGTATGATGCATCTGTCAATAAATTAAATTATGTTTTTATGGTAAAAATATAATTCTACATACTAAAATCCTATACCTTATCGAAATTAGTAAAAAACATAATTTGAAATCTTAAATCTCTATGTTAATAGCTTAATATACGGCAATTTATAGGATTTTTTCATTCTCGAAGCTTCTGATCCATATTTTAAATAATTGATTAATTGTGTAACAATTAAAAAAGATGACAGACTTATCAAAACTAAATATTACAATCAAAAATGAAAAAGATCTCTCTTAGTGCATTGATGTTGGCTTCGTTATTTAATGTGGCCCTTGCACAAACCAAACAAGCTGCTTTGGAGCTTAATTATATGGACACATCTGTGCGTCCTCAAGATGATTTCTATAATTATGTGAATGGAACTTGGATGAAAACTGCCAAAATTCCTGCAGACAAACCAAGTTGGGGTTCTTTTACTCAGCTTAGAGAAACTACGGATAATAACTCTTTGGGACTATTGGATAATATCCTCAAAGAGAAATTCGCTGCTGGGTCTGAAGGCCAGAAAATTCAGGCGCTTTACGAAACTTATATGGATATGAGCAAGCGTAATGCGGACGGGCTGAATCCAATTAAAGGAGATTTGGCAAAAATTGATGCTATTAAGAATTTGGCTGATTTACAAAACTATCTCGACGAAGCGACTAAGCGAGGCGATAATGCATTTTATGGCTGGGGTGTAGATGGTGATCTGAAAAATTCTAAGATGAATGCAGTTTATCTGGGTGATGCGTCATTTGGTCTGGGTAGAGATTATTATCAAAAAGAATCTGCAAAGAACACCGAAACTATTGCAGAATATAAAAAATATGTTGCAAAAGTACTGGCAGAAATCGGTTATAAAAATGCTGATGTGGCTGCTGGACGAATTGTAGATTTTGAAAAGAAAATGGCTAAAACATTGCTCACGAATGAGCAAATCCGTGATGCAAATCTGCAATACAATCCTAAAACTTTAGCAGAACTAAAAACTCTCGTTAAGAATGTAGATCTTCCAAAATACTTAACGCAAGTTGGTGTAAAAACAGATAAAGTCATCATCGGCGAAATTAATTACTATAAAAATCTGGATAGTTTCTTGACAGAAAAAAATATCCCGTTGATCAAAGATTATCTCAAATTCCATTTGACTTCAGGAAGTGCAGGATATCTCAATCAGAAATTAGACGATATGAAGTTTGATTTCTACAGCAAGTATCTGCAAGGACAGCAGGAGCAAAGAGCACTTAATAAAAGAGCTCTATCTCTGGTGAATGGTGTTCTTGGCGAAGCTTTCGGAAAAGTTTATGTTGAAAAATATTTTACCCCAGAAGCCAAAGCTCAGATGTTGACGTACATCGATTATCTTAAGAAAAGTTTTGGTGTGCATATCAATGGCTTGACTTGGATGTCTTCTGTAACTAAGCAAAAAGCTTTGGATAAACTTAATAAATTCACTGTGAAGATTGCTTATCCAGACAAGTGGAAAGATTACTCAAAACTAGAGTTAAAGTCTGATAAGGATGGCGGTTCTTTATATTCTAACCTAAAAAATGTGGAAAGCTGGAGTTATACGAAAGAAGTAGAAAAAGTCGGTAAACCAGTTGATAAAACAGAGTGGGGAATGTCTCCACAAACAGTGAATGCTTACTACAACCCAGTGAACAACGAAATCGTTTTCCCTGCTGCGATTCTTCAGCCACCTTTCTTCAATCCGGATGCTGATGCTGCTGTTAATTTCGGAGGAATTGGGGCGGTTATAGGACACGAGATGACCCACGGTTTCGACGACAGCGGTGCACAGTTTGATGGCGATGGAAACTTAACCGATTGGTGGACTGCCGAAGATAAAACAAACTTTGAAAAAGCCACAAAAAGTCTCGCTGCTCAATATGATAAATATGAACCTGCTAAAGATGTGAAAGTGAATGGAACCTTTACCAATGGTGAGAATATTGCTGATTTAGGCGGTGTTAATATTGCTTATGATGCACTTCAGATGTATCTTAAAGATAAGGGCAATCCGGGTAAAATTGATGGCTACACGCCAGAGCAGCGATTTTTCTTAAGCTGGGCTACGGTTTGGAGAACGTTGTCAACTGAAAAATATCTGACGAACCAAGTAAAAACAGACCCTCACTCACCTGGTTTCTTCAGAAGTTTTGGACCTTTGGTTAATACGGAAGCTTTCTACAAAGCATTTGATGTGAAAGATGGCGACAAGCTTTACAAAAAACCCGAGGAGAGAGTTAAAATCTGGTAATAAAATATTCCAAAAATGCCCTGTGAGTTTTCGCAGGGTATTTTTTTGCGCTTATTTCACGAAATTCTGACGTATTCAAGTCTAATGTTTACCAAAAATAATTTACCGTTAAAAGAAGAATTGATATAATTAAATTAAAATAAAAATTAATTTTAATAACATAAAAAGCCCATTTCGTTAGAACGAAATGGGCTGAAATTATTTATAATTCTAAAGAATTATTTTTTGATAGCTTTGAAAGATTTTACGCTTCCGTCTTCCATTTTAAGGTTTACAATGTAAAGACCAGTTTTCAAGTTAGAAAGGTTAAG
>JBCNLQ010000041.1:0-29071 GCA_039595375.1 Chryseobacterium sp. | reverse complement strand
AATAATTTAGTAACATTACAATAATAATTAATTAAAAGGATATTAACGATGAAAAAACTTTTACTCTCGATAGCAGTTACATCAGCTGTTTATGCGTATTCACAAAGTTTAGCTTCTTACCAGTTGCCTGCTCCAGGAATCAGTTCTTCCGTTTATAATAACAGCAATAATATGCGAAATATTATATACGGGAAAACGCCACCCAACTTTAATGGGAAAACGTTGGTGTTCATCCACGGTTTTTCCTCCACTTCCAGCACTTTTCTTTTGGATAATGATATGTACAAGGAAGCTTACAAAGCTGGTTATAAAACGGCATTCGTATCAGCTACAAAGGGAGAAGGAGATTGGGTGAATGGTGAGATTCTATCCAGAGCTATAGATCAGATAAAATCTTATTTAGGAACTTCTACCATTACTATTATTGCGCACAGTAATGGCGGAAAGGCATCCGAAGTTGCTATGTTTGAATATAACAAAGCCAGTTCCGTAGAAAAAGTGGTTACACTTTCTACACCATTCAGAGGAACTCAGATCGCAGATGTGGCATCTAGCCCAGCAATCAGTTGGCTCGTAAACCTGTTAGGATTGGGGACTGGTGCCAGTTTTTCCACAACTTATTATTGTGACAGTTATTTCCGTCCTTATTTTGATAATAAAAGTAATAATCTTCCGAAAAAGTTTTTTGATGTTGGTGCTTGGGGATATGCAAGATTTTTTGGAGACACATCTTACGCAATGATTCCTGCTGGGGGAATAATCTATGCTGCAGGTGGTGGAAAAAATGACGGCGTTACGCCATTCTACAGCTCTACAAGACCTGGTGGGAAACAGGTTTTCTCATCTTCCGACGACCGCACTTATCTCAATCATAGTGATGTGAAATTATCTGATGATGTTTGGGCAGATATTGTAAAACCTATTTTAGGTGGATCTTATGGAAAAATGATTGAAAACTCAGATGATAATAATATGACTGCGAAAGACCGTAAATATCAGGTTTCCAGTAATTATCAAATCCTGAATTCTAACGAAGACACTTATGCGCTTCTTTCTCCTAGATCCAAGCAATATGAGATTCAACTAATTACTGAAAAAGAAAATGATGATGTAAATATCATAGATGCTGTAACATCGCAAAACCTGAAACAATTTTCCGCTAACAGAGAAAATCAGGCCTTTCAAAAACTGAACAAAACATCGTCATCATTTCAGAAATTAAAAATTAATGCTGCGCATAACTATGTTGCCTTCGTCACTGATGACAACAATGAACCAATGAATTATAACATATTAGAAAATAATAATTTAAAATTAAACTTTCCGAATACATCTGCTGAAAAACTTAATCAGATTTCGATCAATGCAAAAGCTTATTTAATTAGTGGTTTACGTGATGAGATTGCGAAACCGCAGAAGATTGATATAAAATTCATTAAGAAAGGAACAGACTTTATTGCAGATGTCAGCAAGCTTTCAATAGGAGTTTATTCACTCAGCGTTTCCGCAGAAATAAAGAATGAATACAAAAGAGATCTTATTAATGGTTTTGTGATTGCAGAAAACCAAAGCGTTACTGACATCACTGTCTTGCCAACGGAAAATATGTTCCAATTATCGAGCAATCCAATCACTGAAAGTACACAACTCATTTCTACAAAAGAGCTGAAAGGTCATCTTAATATTAAAATCTACAATAATTTTGGACAAATTGTAGAAGAATTCAACACAAATGCTAACGGAAGCCAATCAATTCTGATTGGTAATCATTTCAACAAATTAGCAAAAGGTTTATACATTATAGAAGTTAACAATGATGGCTCAAAACAACAATTTAAAGTTTTGAAATAACCATTTTCCAATTATATTTTATCAAAAAAGCAGTTTGGAATTTCCAAACTGCTTTGTTTTTATCGAGCAATTATTGATTATAATATAGCTTCTCTGATCCTTGTCAATTTTCCCAGTAAACCATCCAGCAATTCAAGTTTCAGCATATTTGCACCATCAGATTTTGCAACAGATGGGTTGGGATGCGTTTCTATAAATAAACCATCTGCACCCACTGCAATTCCTGCTTTGGCAATGGTTTCTATCAATTCTGGTCTTCCACCTGTGATTCCAGAATTTTGATTGGGCTGCTGAAGCGAGTGTGTCACATCCAAAATCACGGGAGAATATTCTCTCATCGTAGGGATTCCTCGGAAATCCACCACTAAATCTGAGTAACCAAAGGTATTTCCTCTTTCAATAATCGCTGTTTTTTCATTCCCGGAATCTCTCACTTTCTGAACCGCAAACTTCATTGCTTCCGGAGAGAGAAACTGTCCTTTTTTCAAGCTTACCGCCTTTCCGGTTTCCGCAGCTGCAATCAGCAAATCGGTCTGTCGTACCAGGAAAGCCGGGATTTGCAAAACGTCTACATACTCTGCTGCCATTGCTGCGTGGGCATTTTCGTGAATATCAGTGGTCGTGGGAACATCAAAGGTCTCTCCTACTTTTCTAAGAATCTTCAATGCTTTCTCATCTCCGATACCTGTGAAAGAATCTACACGGCTTCTGTTTGCCTTTCTGAAAGATCCTTTGAAGATGTAGGGAATATTGTGCTTATCAGAAAGCTTCACGATATGTTCTGCGATTTGCAGAGCCAGGTTTTCATCTTCAATAGCGCAAGGTCCCGCAATCAAGAAAAAGTTTTTGGAATCTTTGTGATGGATGTTATCTAAAAATTGTATCATTTTTTTTAAGAAATTAGGTTTTAAGTTGGAGATTTTTAGAGCTTTCTTAGTTCTATAAAATCTCATACAAAGATACGGAATTACGAGAAAACTATTCTTCCCACATAATAAGCTCTCGAATTTCCTAATTCGCAATTAATTTCCTGAATCTTTTATTTTCTTTTCTATACTATCAATACGTGATTTGTATTGATCTTCTCCAATTTCGGATTTATAAATCTCTATCCATTTCTCAGCATTTACAAAATCCTGGCTGTTACTGTAATTGATTATTTGATTCACAATACTTTCGCTTTTATAAATCTTCGTCTTAAAATTTTTAAAATTTTTCTTAAGATATTCTGAAGCTTGAATTAACTTATTTTGATGAAGTAACGAGTAATGTTTTTCTTTGATTAATAATTCGGATTTAAAATTATTTTTCTCCGCTTCGTCTACAACTTTTTCAGCTTCAGCACTTTGAGCAAGCGCATTATAAGCAAAAGCCAATTCAAAGTACAGTTTTTCTGACTTATAACCTTCTGCTCGGAGTTGTTCTAATTTAGGTAATGCCAAATCGGGAAGACCTGCGCCATTGATAAAACTCAGTTTATCAACTAAAAAATCTTTTTCTGGCTTACTGCTTTTGTAAAATTGTAGAAATTCTGGAGGATTGGGCAGTCTAAATTCGATAATCCGTTCTTTAGACAAAACCGCTACTTTCAAAGCCAAATTTTGCCATCTGGCAATAAAATTATTTTCGGCGGGCAAAAAAGTTAATTTGTCATTAGCTGGTTTCAGACTTCCTATAAACTTAAAACTGTAACCAGCAGATTCATCAAAATAAGGTACTCCAACAGCGAAATCTTTATCATCTGGTTTTGGAGAGAATACAATATATTTATTTTCAGCATTGACAAATGACGTTGAAAAATCAAAATCAGAAGGTATATTGATCTGTGCGAAAAAATGCAAAGAACAAATCATCAAAAAGGATAAGAATAGTTTTTTCATCATATTTTTTTTATAATTTTCTAAAAGGTATTTACATTCCTACTCGTCATTTTATCTTTTAGGCTTTTCTTGCCAAGAATTTTCCCAAAACTGGACTCCAGAGTCTGACCTTTCGGAACTTGCCAGTAGAAAATCTTATTGATAATTTCACCTTTTTCACCTTCTGCCTTATTGGCTTTCTCGAATTCTTCCAACAATGTTTCTTCTACCTCTTCTGAACTTAGGAAGATGTAATTGTGGAAATTCTCTATCGGCGGAAATGGATCATTTTTCAAAATTTCGTTGATCTCTTTTTCATTTTTGATGAAGAGAAAAGCTTCGTAATTAAAATGTTGTGACATTGCTTTTTCAAGAATATTTTTCAGTTCCATCGGATCTTTATCAGATTGAAACAGAATATTCCCACTTGCCAAAACAGAAGATACATTTTGAACACCAGAATCTAAGAAGACTTTGCAGACGTCTGTCATTTTCATATTGGTTCCCTTGACATTTACGCCGCGAAGGAAAGCACAGAAGTTGGTCATAGTTGATGATTAATAGTTGGTAGTTAATAGCGAAGTTAAACTTTAAATCAATATAAAATAAAAACGTCCCGAAATATCGAGACGTTTAATTGCTTTATTGTGTGACTTTCATCAGCTGTTTGGTGATGTTGTCCATCTTTTCAGCTTCATAAGTGGTGTCATAATCCTTCATAATATCAAAAAGATAAGAATAGAACGATGTGACTTTCTGAACATCATCGGCTTTTTTATAAGCTTTCTCTCTGCCCATCTCCTGCAAATCTTTGATGAATGTATTGAACCTTTTGTCAATCACATTCAGCGAGTTCACAAGATATTGATAACCTTTTTCCTTTTGTCCAATTTTATTATATGCATCTGAAACAGCGCCAACCACAAGTGAATATTCCATTGGTTTCACTTTCATCTGTCTTGCGGCATAAACTTGGAATTTCGGGGATAATCTGGTGTAATAATCATATTCATTGAAGATTCCTTTTTTCAAATCCTCAGCCAGTTTCAGACCTTTTTGTTCTTGTCCAGCTACGATGTACGCGTAAACAATAGAACTCAGAGATCTTGGATCATCATACTTAGAAACCGGAATTTCTCTGCTTGCCAAGTCCAGAATTTCGATTGCTCTTTTCTTGTCACCTTTCAGAACCAGCGCTTCTGCTGCTCTGCTTGCAGATGATCTGTAACCGATGATATTCTGCGTGCAAGTCTCATCAAAATGTGTTTTCAAATCTTTGAAATTGCCCCATCTGTAGTTTTTGACTGTGTTGTAAAGTTCATCAGCATTTACCATTCCCAGTTCGCCATCCACAGATTCTTCCGTTTTGATTGGAACCAGCCTGTAACTGAATCCGTCAAATTTAAGATAATTGGACAGGAAGAATAAGTTGCTTCCGTCGTAGATGCCGCCACTTGAGAAGCTGATAGGGCGTTTCCAATCAAAGTTAGCCAGAATATCGAGCATCATCATATTATTCTTGAACATACTGGAACCTTTATAATCTATGATGATTTGCTTCTCTGCCTTCTGAGCTTCTGCAGGTGTGATGATTCCTGCTTTTACAGCATTGTTTACATTCACAGGCAGAACAAATTTGGAAACCGGAAGGAAATTAAATTTCTCATAACGCTCCTCTCCGAAAATCATTTTCACAATTTCGTCTTTGGCCGGAGATTTCATTTTCAAGAAATTGACCGCTTCTTTCATTGTTATCGAATCCTGAGTCAGGTATTTTCTGAAGGCTGCAAATTCTGTATCCGGCGCACCTTGATCTTTTAGATTCGCAAAAATATTAGACCAATCATCCTTTGTCATCATATAAACCTGGTCATTGGAACCTTCACGATAATCCTCGTGCACCAGAGTAGAAGGTACTGGCATTGAATCATAAGTCCTTCTTTTCACTTGGTCAATATTCCAAGGTGTGGATAGTAGTGTAAAATTGACCACTTTCACATCCCTACGGAACTCCTCAGTCTCCTGAATGGCCCAAACCGGATAGGTGTCATTATCACCGTAAACGAACATAATTCCGTCTTTTGGCAAAGATTTTAAACTGGAGAAAGCATAATCATAAGCTGTGTAACGACCGCTTCTATCGTGAACATTGTAGTTCTGGAAGCCCATCATCAAAGGGATTCCCAACAAAACAATACCTATTGCAATCTGAGCGCCTTTGCTATTTACTTTTTTCTGAAGCAACCAATAGATGGATGCAACACCCAACCCAATCCAAATCGCAAATGCGTAGAAAGAACCAACCATAGCATAATCCCTTTCACGAGGTTCGAATGGTTTCATCCCTGTATAGAATACGATTCCGACACTTGTTAAAATGAATAAAGATAATATTGCGTAGAATCTACCAAAATCCCTGTTCAGTTGAAAAAAGAATCCAAGCAAACCTAAAATCAAAGGCAACATAAAGAACTTTACTGTACTTTCATTTTGGAATTTAGCCGGCATTTCGCTTTGGTCTCCCCAAATGTTATTGTCGATGAAGGGAATACCTGTGATGAAGTTTCCGTTGGTATTTTCCATATGCCCTTCTACATCGTTTTGTCGACCTGCAAAATTCCATAGCAAGTATCTTCCGAAGTAGTAGTAATTCTGGAAAGTAATAAAATAGTCTAAGTTTTGTGCTAAAGTAGGTTTCTGAACGTTAATGATTCCGAATTGTTTTGCTTTCAGATAATCGTCCATTTTGATGGTTCCATTCTCATACTTCTGACGAAGTTCATCGAAAAATTGTTTAGCCTCAGGACTTTCAGAAATCTGCTCATTACCATAATTGAAAGTGAAATCTGGCGCTCCGTACATCGAAATGTAATTTGGCATCACCGATTTGTCCTCGCTGAACATCCTTGGTAAGAAACCAACGTGCTCTTTGCTGAAAACGTAGTTGAACTTCTCTCCTACTTTCAGATATTGACCTGTTTTTGGGTCTTTATCATAAGTATCGCCTGTTTTTTCTGTTTTGTAACTTCCGTCTTCGTTTTTCTGGATTCCGTTCGGGTCAAGATAAGCTGTGTAGTTTTGACCGTATAAAGTGGGCCAGTCACCGTATTGTTCACGGTTATAGTAATCCAACATTCCCAACGCATTGTCTGGATCGTTCAGGTTCATTGGCGGATTGGCGTTTGCTCTGATTGGGATTACCAACCAGCAAGAGAATCCAATCATCATAAAAACTACCGACAAAGCAATGGTTTGGTACAATGATTTCCCTGTTTTTCTGGTGTAGCTGATTAATAAGTAACAAAGCACCACCAAAATAACAAATGCGAAGACTGTCCCTGTATGGAATGGCAAACCTAATCCATTAACAAAGAAAATTTCTGATTTTCCGAATAAGGTCATAACCACCGGGAAAATAATTTTGAAGACGACAGCTAAGATCAAAAGTGTAATAGCATTAGCCCAAATAAATGATTTCCAAGTGAATTTATAATTTCTGGTGTAGTAAATCAGACATACTGCTGGAAGCGCTAGCATACACATCATGTGCACACCCACCGACAATCCAATGATGAAAAAAAGAAGAATAATCCATCTTTCGTTATCTTTCTCCAGATATTCGTTTTCCCATTTTGTAATCAACCAAACAATCAAAGCGATGAAAAGACTCGCCATAGAATAGACCTCACCTTCTACGGCAGAGAACCAGAATGTATCTGAAAAAGTGAAACACAGCGCCCCAATTCCTCCTGCAAACAAAGTTGCAATCTCTTCTGCAACGCTTATGTTTTCAAATTCTTTGTTGAGCAATCTTCTAACGAGATGTGTAATAGTCCAAAACAAAAACAGAATTGTAAATGCACTGAAAGTCGCCGACATCGCATTAATAACCAACGAATAATGCTGACCATCTCCAAAAGCGAATAATGCCACCACAGCACCCACCAATTGAAATAAAGCTGCTCCCGGAGCATGTGTCACTTCCAATTTTACAGCTGAGGAAATATACTCTCCACAGTCCCAAAAACTGAAATTAGGTTCAATGGTTGATAAATAGGTAAAAAATGCAATTACAAAAACGACCCATCCACAGATGGTGTTCCATTGTTTAAATGTCCAATTCTTCATACGGAAAATGAAATATCGGCGAAATTAACGTTTTTGATTCAGTTATATGCGTTTTTAACAAAAATTAAACATTATAAAAGAGTGACAATTAACCTCATAATTTATTCTACTAAAGACATCTGACATATTAATAGCTCAAAACCAAAAACATTGCGATTTTTTTTTTATTTTTGCAGACAGTTTTTGAGAGAGAAAAATGATATTAAAATGATGAATGTACACGATAATATTCTTGGTTTGATTGGCAACTCACCGTTGGTCAAGTTAAATCAGGTTACCAAGGACATTCCTGCGACGGTTTTTGCTAAGTTGGAGTCTTATAATCCGGGACATTCTACGAAAGACAGAATCGCTCTTCACATTATAGAAAATGCGGAAAGACAAGGAATCCTTAAATCAGATTCGGTAATCGTAGAAACAACATCTGGAAACACTGGGTTTTCCATAGCAATGGTTTGTATCGTAAAAGGGTACAAATGTATCCTTGCAGTTAGTGATAAAACAAAAGCTGAAAAAATTGCTTATCTAAAAGCGTTGGGAGCAACAGTTTACGTTTGCCCTGCTTCTGTTCCTGCAGACGACCCAAGGTCTTACTATGAAGTGGCGAAGAGAATTGCAAAAGAAACACCCAACTCGGTTTATATCAATCAATATTTCAACGAATTGAATATTGATGCGCATTACCAGACAACTGGTCCCGAAATATGGAAACAGACAGAAGGGAAAATAACTCATCTTTTTGCTTGCACAGGAACTGGAGGAACACTCTCCGGCTCTGCAAAATATTTGAAAGAACAAAATCCTGACATCAAAGTAATCGGTGTAGATGCAGACGGCTCTATCCTGAAAACTTACCACGAGACAGGCAAAATCAATAAATCAGAAATCCATCCTTATCAAATCGAAGGACTTGGAAAAAACCTGATTCCTGGCGCTCTTTTATTTGACAGAATCGATGAGTTTGTGAGAGTTAATGATGAGATGTCTGCTTACAGAACCCGCGAAATTGCTTTGAAAGAAGCTATTATGGGCGGTTATACTACCGGAGCAGTCACTCAGGCTTTGATTCAATATGCAAATTCTCACGAGTTCAAAGAAAATGATTTGGTTGTATTAATTTATCCTGACCACGGCTCACGTTATATTACCAAGGTTTACAGCGACAAATGGATGGAAGAACAAGGCTTTATCAACAATTGTTTCCACAATTATGATGAAGTGTTCAAAACAGAAATCATCAAATAAAATTTAATCACAAAATTCATAACCTTTTGTAATACAAAAGGTTTTTTCAATCAATAAAAAATATCAGTTAGAAAAAATGGACATTTTTGAAAGAATAAAACAAAACCCAGGTCCACTAGGACAATTTGCAGATTACGCAGAGGGCTATTATATTTTCCCAAGATTAGAAGGACCTATTGGCCCAAGAATGAAATTCCAAGGGAAAGACGTGATTTTCTGGAGTGCCAATGATTATTTGGGACTTTGTAACCATCCAGAAGTTTTGGAAGCCGATGCAAAAGCTGCTGCAGAATTCGGAATGTTTTATCCGATGGGTGCGAGAGCAATGTCTGGAGAAACCGACCAACACCTTCAACTGGAAAGAGAATTGGCAGACTTTGTTCAAAAAGAATCTGCTTATTTGCTGAATTTTGGCTACCAGGGAATGGTTTCCTGCATAGACGCTTTGGTATCAAGAAATGATGTGATTGTTTACGATGTAGATTCTCACGCTTGTATCGTAGATGGCGTTAGATTGCATGCAGGAAAACGCTTTACTTATAGACACAACGATATTGCAAGTCTTGAAAAGAACTTACAGAGAGCTCAAAAAGTAACTGAAGAAACTGGAGGCGGAATCTTGGTGATTACTGAAGGAGTTTTCGGGATGAGAGGACAACAAGGTAAATTGAAAGAAATCTGCGCTCTCAAAGAAAAATATGGTTTCAGAATTTTAGTAGATGATGCACACGGATTCGGGACACTTGGAGCAACTGGTGCTGGTGCTGGTGAAGAGCAAGGATGCCAGGATGAAATCGATGTTTATTTTTCTACTTTTGCAAAATCTATGGCTGGTTTTGGAGCTTTCCTTGCTGGGAACAAAGAGATCATCCGTTATTTGAAATTCAACTTGAGGTCCCAAATTTTTGCTAAATCTTTGACAATGCCAATGGTAATCGGAGGTTTGAAGAGATTGGAATTATTGAGATCTAGACCAGAAATCAAAGCTAAACTTTGGGAAAATGTTAATAAATTACAAGGCGGACTTAAGAAAATCGGATACAATCTTGGAGATACGAACACTTGCGTAACGCCGGTTTTCATCCAAGGAGGTCCAATGGAAGCGATGATGTTGGCGAAAGATTTAAGAGAAAATTACCTGATCTTCACTTCTGTAGTTTCCTATCCTGTAATTCCAAAAGGAATGATTTTATTAAGATTAATTCCTACAGCTTCTCACACAGATTCAGAAATTAATGAAACTTTGGAAGCTTTTGAAGCGATTTACAAAAAATTAGAAACTGGTTATTACAAAAACTTAGCAGACAAACAAGTCGAGGAACAAAATTTGCAATTTAAAGAGATTTAATTGAGTTTACTCTTATAAATATAAAACGCCTGAACATAATGTTTAGGCGTTTTTTTTAATTTAATCTCTCAGACCATTCCAATTCCCTCGGCAATTCCATATTGGAAAACTCAATGTGAATCACTCTTCGTTTTTTCTGATTCGTTGTTCTATTGGAACCGTGAAGAATTAAAGGTTTCATAATCATAATTCCGCCTTTGTTTACGGAGCAAATCTCTTCTCTTTCAACATTCCAATCAATGGTTTCCGCTCGGTAGATTTCTTTGCTGTGAGAATTGGGGACGACTTTCAAAGCGCCATTATTTTCATCCGTATCATCAAGATGAATTCTTATCGTAAATATATTTTTCAGATATTCAATCGGAGGCTGAACGGCAAATTGATTCTGCTTCGTCGTCCAAGGTCCAAAACCTTCCAAATCTAATTTCTTATTGACAGAAATCGTCAAATCCTGATGATAAGAAACATACCAATTGGATTTCTCCGGCTTATCAAAATAGATACTTTTCACCGCGAAATAATCGCTTCCAAAAACTTCATTAATGATTTTTTTGATATTATCATTAAAGATAAATTTCAGACTTTCCGGAACTTCTTTCAAGAATTGTCTGATAGCAAAAAGGTCTTCGGATTTCCTAAAAGTTTCCTTTGAAGTATCGATGGAATTAATAACATCGATTATTTGATTGATTTCTTCCTCAGAAAAAATGCCATTGATGATTGTAAATCCCTTTTCGGAGATTTCGGTTTTATGTTGTTCTAAAAACATTGATTTTAAAATATTATTAAGAATGCTGAAAGAATTAATATCAAAATACAAATATTAATAATCCAATCTGTTTTCTTATCTATTTTGACTCCAAATAGAAATTCAATTATATTTTTAGGGGGAATCATTATATATTTCTAGTTAATCTTCTTCAAATCCAAATCCTCAAAATCAAAACTAAAATCGGTCACATCAGAGATGGGTTTCATTTTCGCAGAAACCGCTTTTCCGTTCTCATCAAAATTCAAAGTAAAAAACGCATCCGCATCATAACTTCTATCATCCCATTTCGCTACAAAAGAATTCGCTGAATATGGAATTAAATCGCCTTTCAGCCTTGGAGAAGATTTAGAAACAATTCTGTAACCTTTGCCTTGTTTCGAAATCTCAACAATTCCGAACCAATCATCTTTGTACCAGCCAATGAATTGGTCATCTTTCAAATCAGATTTGAATTTCGAAGCTTTATCATAAACTTCTTTCTTTTGTTTTGCGAAAGTTTCCTCATTTTTCTTATTTCTGTCACCATAAAGCTTCAGCCAATCACGATTTTCAACTTTCAAATAAGCATCTTTTACAGAGTTTGTAATCGTAGAAAAAGCGGCTCCAGATTGTTGGTTAGTCAAAACTACAATTCCTAGTTTCATATCCGGAATCAATGTAAAATGCGTCACAGTTCCAATCAAACCTCCAGAATGCTGGACTTGCAAATGACCTTTCACATCGCTTAAAAACCAACCTAAACCATAACCATAAAAATGTGTATCATAAGGCGAAGTCATTCCGACTTTATCAGGAATCTGAAGACTCCACAATTCGTGGGCATTTTTTTCTGAGACCAGACGTTTGCCGTCTTTGGTTACAAAGCCGTTTAGAAGGAAATTCGCCCAAGTTGTCATATCTTGGATGTTGCTCATAATGCCACCTGCCGCATTCGCCGTTTCGTTCCAATCGTGAGGAACAGCAATCGCTTTTCCGTCGACCGGGGCGTGCGCATCAATAATATTTTGTGAATTTTTCGCTCGATTATAAGAACCGAAACTTGCCGTCATCCCGACAGGTTTCATAATTTTCTGCTCAATAAAATCGGCCCATTGCAAACCGGAAACTCTGTGAATAACTTCCCCCGCCACGATGAACATAATATTGTTATAATTCAAAGTCGTTCTGAAAGGATTTTCTGGTTTCAAGTGGCGCACGTTATGAACAATATCATTCACTGTAAGATTTCCACCTTCCGGGAAAAACATCAAATCGCCTTGTCCTAAACCAAGTCCTGCTCTGTGAGTTACCAAATCTTTGATGGTGACATTTTGAGAAACGTACGCATCAGCCATTTGGAATTCAGGGATGTATTTCGTCACTTTATCGTCCCAGTTAATTTTGCCCTCGTCTGCCAAAATTGCCAAAGCTGTACACGTGAAACCTTTACTGTTAGACGCAATTCCCACTAATGTATTATCGTCCATTGGTTGTTTATTGTTAAGCGACCGAACACCGAAACCTTTAGCATAGACCACTTTTCCGTCTTTTACAATCCCAACGGACATCCCAGGAACATCAAAGGTTTTAAGTGAATTCTGAATCAGTTCGTCGAGTTTTTTCTCCTCAATCTGAGCATTGACAAAGGCAAAGGAAGTAAGTAAAAAGAAAAAAGATATTGATTTGTACATTGTAAAAAAAGCTTTGCACGAAGATAAGAAATTGTTAATTCTAATTATTAATTGTGAATGGTTAATTATCTTTACATTTAATTATAAAAACATAAGATGTCATACTGCCGAGCTATTGAAACAATGCAACCAGAAGAGCGAAAAGCATTGCACAAAAACTACCACGATAACCATTATGGTTTCCCAATTCATAATGATGATGAACTTTTCGGGAGATTGATAATGGAAATCAACCAAGCTGGATTGAGCTGGGAAACGATTCTGAAAAAGGAAGAATCTTTCCGGAAAGCATACAGTAATTTCAGTATCGAAAAAATTGCGGCTTATAACGAAAAAGACCGTGAGAGATTACTAGCTGACCCAGGAATTATCAGAAATAAACTGAAAGTCAATGCAGCGATTGAAAATGCGAAAACCATTTTGGAACTCAAAAAGGAATTTGGTTCATTCGAAAAATGGCTGGAACACCACCATCCGAAAACCAAGGATGAATGGGTAAAACTCTTTAAAAAAACATTCCGTTTCACAGGTGGAGAGATTGTCGGTGAGTTTTTGATGAGCATCGGTTTTTTGAAAGGTGCACATTCCGAGGATTGCATAATCAATGAAAAAATTGCATCAACCAAACCTAAGTGGAAGGCAGAATAACCACAAAAGAATTTTATGATGAAATGATTTCAGAGGAGTAAAAAGATGATTTGCTACACCTATTACTTTTTTGAACTTTTGATAAATTTATTAACGCGTATAGCTTTTGTGACTTTTGTGGTTAATAAAAATTAGCCTTAAATTTGTAGAAATCTAAAAAAATCAATGGAAAGTAAAAAAGAATTCTTCCTCGAGTGCTACAAACTCGGGATAATCAAGTTTGGGCGCTTCACACTGAAAAGCGGGATAGAAAGTCCATTTTATGTGGATTTGCGTCCGCTCGCTTCTGACCCGAAAATCCTGAAAAAACTAGCCAATTATCTTTTGGAAATGCTACCGCTGGATAATTTCGATATTATCTGTGGCGTTCCTTATGCAGCACTTCCAATGGCTACTGCAATGTCTCTGGAAAGTTATCTCCCGCTGATTATCAAAAGAAAAGAAGCAAAAGCATACGGAACCAAAAAATTGATTGAAGGCATCTACGAAAAAGGACAAAACTGTCTTTTGGTAGAAGATGTGATTACATCTGGAAAATCTTTGGTTGAGACGATTGATGAAGTGGAAAATGAAGGCATTAAGGTTTCGGACATCGTTGTCGTTTTGGACAGACAGCAAGGTGGAAAAGAGAAATTGGAAGCCAAAGGTTACAAAGTTCATTCGCTTTTCAATATTTCTGAGGTTGTGGAAATACTTAGAGAAGGTAATTATATCGATGATGATGAAGTAGCAAGAATCCAAGATTTTGTCAATGGCAATCAAGTGGTTTTTGAAGAGAAAAAACGTTTGTCGTATGAGCAAAAATTAGAAGTCGCTGAACATTCTTTCGCAAAAAAAATCCTGGAAATCGCTATTGAAAAAAGGTCGAATCTTATTGCTTCGGCAGATTTCATCACGACCAAAGAATTGTTAGATTTTGCTGATATCGTTGGTCCACACATTGTGGCTCTTAAAACGCACATCGATATTCTGAACGATTTTGATGCAGATGAAACCATTCTCCCGCTCAAAGATTTGGCAACAAAACATAATTTTCTTTTGATGGAAGACCGGAAATTTGCTGACATTGGAAGCACACAAGAATTACAGTTTTCGTACGGTACTTATAAGATTTCCAACTGGGCAGATTTGGTGACTTCCCACGTCATCGGCGGAAGCAAAAGTCTTGATTGCTTTATGAATGTCGGAGTCGTAGCAATTCTCGGAATGTCTTCCGAAGGCACTTTGACCGATGCTCATTATCGTGAAGAAGCCTTGAAAGTTATCGAAAATCACCCAAGTATTATTGGTTGTGTAGCACAGAACCAAGTCTCTGAACAGCTTTTATTGTTCACGCCCGGCGTCAATTTAGCATCAGGTGGGGATGACAAAGGACAACAATACAATTCACCAGAACACGTGATCAAAAATTACGGCACAGATTTCATCATCGTTGGGCGCGGTATTTACAAGGCAGATGAGCCGGAACAAGAAGCGCTGCGTTACAAAAACGAAGGTTGGATGGCGTATCAAAGTACATTGTAAGCTAAGCGAAATATAAAATATTTTTGGAAACCCTTTCTGAGTTTGAAACTTTGAAGGGGTTTTGTTTTGTCTTAATTATTTCAAACTGTCAGTCTGAGGCGAAGTTTATCCTGAGCCTGACGAAGGGAAGACAAATAAACACTTCAAAAATCGCCATATTCTTTCCACATAAATTTTACCGATTAGGAAACTTCCGTCTTGCCTAATTCGGCAACTTTTCCCATTCATCATTGATGACATCTTCTTTCTTCTTTCTGCTCCTACCTTTCAATTGTTTCTCGAAGAAATCGCTGGATTGATGTCATTAAACTCGGTATAGAAAACAATCTCGACAGGTCGTTTGTTATATGTATAAAAGTTCGGATTTTGTCCATTTTGATGATAGAAAAAATGTGTTTCCAAGTCGTTGTTACGCCAGTATAATAGGTATTGTCTGTGCATAATAAGATGTAGACGTAGTATCCTTTTATAACTATGTTTTAGTCAAAGTTAACTAAAATTGAAATCGGAAAAAGCAAAAGCGTTTGAGTTTTTTATTGGTCTTCCCTTAGTCAGGCTCAGGATAAACTTCGCCCCAGACTGACAGAATGAACATTAATGGACAAACTTTAACATACAAAATCTACACATCATCAGAAAAAAAGTAGTAGTTTTAGTAATTGATATTTTTTGATGAAGCGATTTCTTTTATGTTTGGTACTTGTAATTCCTTTTTTCTGGGCAAAGTCTCAGCAAGACAGCATTCAGCTCAATGTAAAACTGAATGACGACCAAAAGTCTATTTCTGTAGAGCAGACTTTGGTCTGTCATAATCCGCATCAGAAATCCATCAGCCAAGTTAAACTTCTGAATTGGGTTTCGGCGTATCAGAAAAGGAAAACACCACTTCTCAAACGAAAAATCGAAGACAGGAAAAAGGATATATATTTTGCAAAGGATAATCAACTTGGTAAATTAGAAAGTCTGCAGTATTCTTACAACAATATATCTGCTGAGATTCTCAATAAAAATCAGGAAAATATTTTGATTCCACTTTCAGAACCATTGGAAGTTGGGAAAAGCATCAAACTAAATCTGAAATACCAAATCCAGCTACCTGACGCTAGATTCACTGGTTATGGTGTGGATGTCAATCATATTCTTATCAAATATTTTTTCTTGGTTCCTGAGACTTTTGAAGATGCGTCTCAAAAAAAATCCTTTTATAGAGACACCGAAGAAACGGCCAACGCAGGTTCTTTCTGGAAAATCAATTTTGAAGTTCCTGATAATTGGAAAATCTATTCTAACCTCAGCCAAATTAATAACTCTGATTTCGAAGGGAAATCTATCAATGACCCAGAGTTTCAAATTTCTAAAGAACTTTACCCCGCGTTCAATATCAATATTGATGGGCAAGCTATCAACATTCAGTTAGGTTACCAGATTACAGAATATCAGCGTCAGATATTGGGTTCTGTGATGGAGAATCAACTTAGATTTATCAAAAACAAGACAGGAAAACTGCCAGATAAACTTTTCATCAGTAAAAAATTCTTTAATAAAGAAGAGTTCATCGGCATTGATGACATCAAATTCTGGAAATTCAAATTCCAGATGTTTACGGATTATGAGAAGACCGATTTGGATTATTTCAGTGTGATTTCCAAAAAAGTGACGGACGACTATCTTATCACCAACAAAACGCAGGATCACTGGCTGAAAAATGGTTTGAAATCTTATCTCGAGATTCAATATATCAACCAATTTTATCCTGAACACAAGCTGATTGGTAATCTGGCAGACAATGCCAACATCTTCGGCATCAAACCTCTGAAGATATTTCACGCTTCGAAACTGAAATTGACAGAGCGATATGGATTGGCATATCATTACATCTCGACTCAGAATCTCGACCAGAAAATAGTAACGCCATATTATCTTTTAAGCAACTTCAATACGACTGCCATCAGCCAATTTGAGATGGGAAGTCTTTTGGCCCATATCTCGGAAAATTCTGGCAATCAAAACTTTGATAACTTTCTGCATTCTTATCTTTCTGAGCATTATCAATCCAAAACGGACGGTCAAAACTTCCTCAGTGAACTGAATACTTTTACGCAAAATAAGTCGGTTTTCTTACAAAAAATGATTGCTGAGAAACACAGAATCAACTTTAACCTAAAAAATATTAAAGAAAAGGAAAATGATTATTTTGTCAATATTTCTAAAAACAATACGCTGGAAATCCCTCTGAAGGTGGAGACCGAGAAAATATCTGGTGAAAATACGACTTACTGGAAAGAATCTACCAATGCCAAACGTGACACTCTGTATGTCCCGAAAGCAGATGTTAAAAAAATCGTTTTGAATGACAATTACATCTTTCCAGAATCCAACTACCGGGACAACTATATTTACACGAAAGGCTTATTTGCAAACACCAAAAAAATAAGATTCAAACTCGTAAAAGATATCCAAAATCCTGAATACAACGAGATTTTTCTGACGCCAAGATTAACTTTCAATGCCTATGACAAGGTACTTTTGGGAATGAACTTCAAGAACCAAGGGATTTTTGACGAGAAATTTGATTACTCAGTCACGCCTTATTATAGTACAGGAACTAATAAGTTGACCGGATCGGCTTCCGTTGGCTACTCTATTATGCCTCCAAACAGTTTTTTCAGAAGCTGGAACTTTGGTGTATCGGGGTCGTACTTTCATTATGATAATAACTTGGCTTATAAAAGATTTGGCGCATCAACATCATTTAATTTTCAGAAAAATCCGAGAAGTGCGATAGGCAGAAGCCTTTATTTTGGCTATAATTATTATGAACGGGAACTGACACCACTGATGATTCTTAATAATGATTATGCCAAATATAATCTGTGGAATCTGGGCTATTCTTATTCCGACAACCAGATGATTCACGAAAAATACATCGGAACCAACATCCAATGGATGGAAGATTTCCAGAAGATTTCTGCCGAAGCCTTTTACCGATGGGAATATGCGAAGGACAAAAAAATCAGTTTCCGCTGGTTTGCCGGTTATTTTGTAAAGAACGAGACAAAAAACAATCTGTTCAATTACGGAATTTCACGCGTGTCCAACTACTCGTTTTCTTATGGATTATTGGGGCAAAGTGCAATCTCTGGTTTACTTTCTCAGCAGTTTATCTTGGCAGAAGGCGGTTTCAAATCGATGTTCAACACGTCAGTTAACCAATTTATCACAAGTCTTAATGTAGATTCTCACGTGTGGAAATGGTTCAATATCTATGTAGATGCGGGCGTTTACAAGAACAAAAATCGGAGCGCAAAGTTTATTTGGGACTCTGGTGTGAAGGTGAAAGTGATTCCTGACTTTCTGGAAGTCTATTTCCCGATTGCCTCCAGTTTAGGCTTCGAACCGGGTTTCAAAGACTATGGCTACAGAATCCGATATACTTTGGTGCTGAATCTTGGGTCATTGATTAATAATCTGAGGAGAGGCGTTTTCTAGATTAGTCTAAAATAAAGAAAACAAAAAAGGCTTCCCAAATTGGGAAGCCTTCTATTTTTCAAGAAAAACTTAGATTAGTTTTTGATTACTTTTCTAGAGATTTTGTTTGCACCGTTGTCAACAGTTACGATGTAAGCACCTTTTACCATAGACTGAGTGTTTACAGATCCACCGTTTTCTACTCTGTTAGAAGAGATTAATTTTCCGTCAACTGAATAGATGTTTACAGTAGATTTAACTGGCAATTTGAAAGTAATTTGATCTTTCACAACTGTGTTGAACTGTACAGCTTTGTCAAAGCCAGCAACATCAGAAACAGCCATAGATCCTTTTACGTAAAAAGCAAGATCATCAAACAAGATCACACCGTCACCCGTATTATTTTCCGGATATACTCTTACACCTGGTCTAGCTAAAGTTGCACCTGCATTTGGCTGAGCTTCTGCTGTAAAGAATTTCCATTCTGCAGAATCTGTAGAATAGTCAGCGCCTTGCATATTGTTTGCGCCAGTATCACCAGAAGCAGTTCTGAACTGATTCCAATATCTGAATCTTGCTGTAGAAGTATTATCTAAATACCAACCAGAAAAAACATAAGTTGTACCTGCCACTACCGGCGTATCAATTGTTGGACTCATAGTTCTGTTTCCAGTTGCCGGGGAAGGAAGACCCGCAGAGTAAGTACCACTGTGTTTTGTAGAAGACTGTACCATAGTTGCTCCTGTAGGAATAAACCAGTCGTTAGGTTTTCCATCTGTCCAGTTTTCGAAACCGCTGTTTGGAATTGTGTTTTGAGCTGAAACTACCAATGTTGTAGCAACAGTTAAAAGGGTAAAGATTTTTTTCATTTTATTAAAGTTTAAAAATTGTTTTTTATTGCTTTGTTAAAGGGATGCTAAGTTAATAAAAAAATGTATTCCGCAAAATTTTGTTTATTTTTTAACATTTACACATCCATGAGTTTAGATTTGATCAATGATAGAAAATGATATCATCTTTAAATTAACATTCTTACATCCTAAAATTGTTCCTTTTTCTTGCCACAAAAGTATAGATATTAATAATACCGTATGTTAAGCCTACTTTAAATCATAAAGAAATAACGCACCAATTTTGTTGATGCGTTATTAGATTCTCTTTTGGAAACATTATTACTTTTTGATAATTTTCTGAGAAAAAGCTTCTCCATTTATGTTGGCTGTTACGATATAAATACCTTTTGGTAAAGTTGAAATATCCATTTTAGAATTTTCCATTACTTCCGCAGTCTTCCAGATCTGCCCAGCAGTACTGTAAATAGATACTTTGGCAGCAGCTCCGAAGATCAATTCGTTGGAAACAACAGTGTTTTTCACCAAGTTAGCTTTTGCATTTGTAGCGTCTACAACAGCCATCGTAGGGTTTTCATAAACCACTACAATAGAAGTGATGTAAGCCGCACTTGCACCTCTTTTAACTGCAAAGAATCTGTAGTCTGTTCCAGCAAGATCTGTAGATGTCCAGCCTGTAGTAGAAGCTGCTCCCACTTGTGTTCCTCCTGTTACGGCGTAATCTGCAGCAGTTGTGTTTACCAAACGGGCAGATCCTCCGAAAAGTGAAGACTCTCTTTCAGTTCCCACTGAATTAATCGTTACACTAACAATTTTACCAGGCAAAGCTGTAGTATTATAAATTACACCATTGTTTGCTTGAGTTTGGATAACGGATCCGGCAGCAAGACCACTAGTTGGCGTATTGGTTGCGTTACCAGTGATTGCTTTTCCACCGAAACTGATAGAGCTTGTAGTCCAAGTTCTTTCTGCACCGCTGCTGTAATTACCAGTTCCTAAAGCCGCCGTTCCGCCAATGTTTGCAGCATTAATAGTAATACTAGAAGTTGTTTGAGCATTGATTGTTGCCGTTAAAGCAATCGCTGCTAAAAATGAATAAAATTTTGTCATAATATAAAATATTTAAATTGTTAATAATTTCTGTCTTGTCTTTTCGCGTCGCAAATATAGAATTTTAATATCATCTATAATTTTATAAGCCCTTTTTCCGTTTTAACTTATTGTTAATTCTCTTATAACCTATAATCATTACATTTACGCCTAATACGAAAAAGGGTGCCAAAGTTAAGTCTTTATTTTCTGACAGTATTTTTTGTTCTTGCATCAATCTCGATTAATGCACAGATTTTCAGTTGGAAAAATCCAAATATCCCACAAGATTCTCTCAAAAAAGACAGCATTCTGATTTCTAAGATTAATAAAGACTTTTTTACCAAAGACACGCTAGACTTTATCAAAAAACAAAATCGCGTGATCTATGATGAAGAAGTTTTGGTAAAAAATGACAAAAAAAGAATCCTTGGCGAACTGAATTCGAAAGGTTCTATCATCAGAGGAATTACTTTTGGTAACAATCAGGGTTCCTCGGTGCAGAGTTCTATGGATATGCAGATTTCGGGTAAGTTGAGTCCGGACGTTTCGATTTTGGCTTCCATTTCAGACCACAATCTTCCTGTACAGGCCGATGGCTATACGCAGACTTTGCAGGAATTTGACAAAATCTACCTTCAGCTCAACATCAAGAATCACAGCGTCATCCGAGCCGGACATCTTGATCTGAATGATGAGACCACATATTTCGGACGTTATCAAAGACGGAGTATGGGATTGCAATTTCTCACTACCTGGGAAAAGAATGGCAATAAAACTTCAGTCGATGTTTCAGGTGGTGTTGCAAGAAGTGAGTTTTTCAGAATGCGTTTTCAAGGTATCGAGGGAAACCAGGGACCATATCGGTTGACGGGAAAAAACGGCGAATTATTTATTACTATTATTTCCGGTTCGGAACAGGTTTACATTGACGGAATTTTGATGAAACGCGGCGAAAACCAGGATTACATCATTAATTATAACACGGGAGAAATTACGTTTACGAGTTTCAGACCGATTTATTCTCAAAACTTCATCAATGTCTCTTATAATTATACGAACCGAAATTACACCAGATTCCTAATCACGGGAAACATCAAACATCAGCGCGAAAAGTGGAAAGCGGGATTCAGTTGGTTTATGGAAAACGACAATAAAAATGCACCACTTTCCCTCAACCTTAGCGAAGAAGACCAGCAGACTTTGGTGAATGCAGGCAACAATCAAGAAGCAATGTACGCGCCATCTGGTGTGGAGACAGAATATGATGTGAATAAAATTTTGTACAAAAAGATATTCGACACCAATAACTTTCATTATGAGTTTTCTACGGACCAAACTCAGGTTTTGTATCAGGTCGCTTTCACATATTTCGGAAGCGGAAAAGGCGACTATCAACTGCAGCAATCTACCAACAATGGTCGTGTTTTCCAGTACGTCGGAACTGGCTTGGGCGATTACATGGCGGTCAGAAAATTGCCGGCGCCGGAGAAGTCCCAAGTTTACTCAGCCAATTTCGAATATGCTCTGAACGAAGGTGTCATAGGAACCGATGTCTCGATGAGCAATTATGACATCAATATGTTTTCTACCAGAGATAATGAACAAAATCTTGGTTACGCAGCGAGAGTTTATGCCAACAAAACGTTCCGTAAAAACACGTGGACAGGAACGCCGATGCTGGAGTATCAAGTTATCCAAAAGAACTTTCACGTTTTGGACAGAATCAACAGTGTCGATTTCTGGAGAGACTTTAACTTAGTTAATGAGTTCAGTCAGATTACTCAGAATAGATTCATATTCTCATTCCTTAACGATTTTAATAAAACTTCAAAAATCAATTACAAACTGAATTATCTTGAAGAAACTGATACTTATAAAGGCATAAAAAATGATATTGATGTTTTGTGGAAAATAGGAAAATTCAACAATCTTGCAGCGGTCTCTTATCTCGATACAAAATCAACAGACCTTAACACAACTTTCATCCGCGGCGCTGTTTCTACAGAATTGGCAGGCAAAAAAGGAAGCTGGATGCTGGGCGGTTCGATGGAACACAACGAAAAAAAGTACAACTCCACCCAACTGCTGGATGTGACGAGTTTCAGCTGGAAAGAGGTTTTTCTTCAGAAAAAAATTGCCGACTCTGCCAGAACCAAATTATTAACCAAAATTTATCTGAGAAGCAATGATTCGGTTCAGGACAATCGCCTTCAGAGGATGAACAATATTTTGGGGTTGATGGCAGAGAGTCAAATCATCAAAACCGAGAAAACGCAACTATCTAGTTTGGTTCATTACAGAAAATTCTATTATGAAAATCAGACTTTGGCAAATGACCAGAATCAGGATTTTGTAGTAGGAAATATCTTGTACAATCAGCAATTATTCAAAAACGGAATGCGTTTGCAACTTTTCTATGAACTCGGAAATGGTCAGGAAGCGCAGAGGGAGTTTCAATACATCAAAGTGACGGATGGACAAGGCGTTTACAAATGGACAGATTACAACAATGATGGTGTGCAGCAATTGGACGAATTTGAGGTCGCAGAATATGCAGATTTGGCGCAATACATACGCGTTTATACCAACAGCGTAAATTATCTGGCATCCAACAAAAACAAACTTCAGATGGCGTTGTTTGTGAATCCGTCGGTGATCATCAGTTCTGAAAATGCTTTTCTGAAACGTTGGAACTTCAATCTTTCTCTCCTTTCCCAAAACTCTTATATGAAGGGCAGCAAAGTTTTGGTCTGGAATCCTTTCGAAAAACAAAGCAATCAATTGCTGAAAACCCAGAATATTCTAGCATCTGCTTTATTCACTTCTAATGACAAATCCGGCTGGAACGGCAGTTACCGATACACAGATAATGATAATTTGGTTAATGCCAATTACAGCAAAGAAGCGCACGGACAGAAATCTCATTTTCTCAACGTTGGTTATTCCTTCTCCAAGACGTTCCGTACCGATTGGGAAAATACTTTGCAAAATGTGAGCAATAGTTCGCAGGTTTATGCATCGCGAAATTACCTTCTTCAAAACTGGGAAACCAAGCCAAAAGGCACTTATAAACTAACCGAAACTCTACAAACTGAACTATCTGGCGCACTTCGGCAGAAAAAAAGAAGGGACGGTGAAGAAATTCTGAAAACGTATGAAATCTCCGGAACCCTGCAGTGGGAAAAAGCAAAAACTTCTGTAAGAGCCAATTTTTCTTTCATCAATAACGATTTCACAGGCAACAGTTTCAGCATCGTGGGAAACCAAATGTTAGAAGGCCTGAAAGTAGGAAAAAACCAAGTCTGGACTTTATACATTCAACAAGCGATCAACTCATTTATTCAACTTAATGTGAACTATGAAGGTCGAAATTCCAACGACAGAACCATCCACATCGGAAGTATGCAAGTTAGAGCGAGTTTTTGAGTTTGAGGATTAGAGCTGGGCTGAGTAGTTTTTGAAGCTCTGCAGGTACGGGATGTTTGTATAAAATAAACTTTGATTTTTTCTAAAGCTAATTAGGAGCTGAATTACAAATTACTAATTCATAAAGTATGTCATTCCTACGGACTTCCTAATTCAACGGCTTAACTTTACTACAAACATCCCTCTCCTACAGAGCTTCAAATCCCAAAACTCTCGAACTCTCAAACCCTCAAACTCTCCCACTCTCAGACTCTCAGACTCTAGAACTCATTCCTGCTCCACTCGCTCCAGCTTCCGACGTACAAATTCGGGATTTCGAAACCAGCATAATTCAAAGCTAGAAGCGAATGACAAGCCGTAACACCACTTCCACAATGGAACGTAATTTTGTTTTTGTCATAATTTTTAAATAATTCTGAATAAAGATTTTTGAGGACTTCCGGAGATTTGAATAATCCATTCTCATCCAGATTATCAATAAAAGGAAAATTCTTTGCATTGGGAATATGACCTGCAACCAAATCGATAGGCTCAGTAATGCCTTCGTAACGTGGAGATTCCCGAACATCCACTATCGCAGCATCCGAATCTTGAGTGGCTTTTTTCACATCGTCTATCCAAATTTGTGGTAATTGCCAATTTTGGCAATCGGGAATATAGTCGGTTTCAGGATAGGGATCATCTCCAGAACCCAAAGGGTAATTTTGGCTTTCTGCAAATTGTAAACCACCATTCAGTACCCGAACATTGTTATGACCAACTGCACGCAACATCCACCAAAATCTCGCAGCGGCATTGGCTCCGTTTTTATCATCGTAAATCACAACTTGAGAATCTTTATTAATTCCTAAGCGACCCAATGTTTTTATGAAATTTTCAAACTTTGGTAGCGGATGTCTTCCTCCATTTTTTGGATTATCAATTTCTGCCAAGTCAGAATTCAGATCAACGAAAGCAGCATTTTGAAGGTGCTTTTTCTGATAATCAACTTTAGCAGTGAGACCAGTTCTGACATCAAAAACTCTAAGATTAGGATTTTGGGAGATAGTAAGAAGTTCAGCAACTTCTATTATCGGCGACTGATTTTTCATATTATGATATTTTTAAAAAATTTATTGGAATTCTTTTTGATTCTCAATCCCAAATTTAATTAGATTTGCCAATCAAGAAAAGTAAAAATGAAACTATGACAGAAAAAATCCTAATCACAGGCGCACTTGGTCAAATTGGAACTGAACTAACCGTCCGATTATCAGAAATTTACGGTAAAGAAAACGTCATTGCTTCTGGTCTGGACAAGTGGAAGGAAGGCATCAGCGAAGCTGGCTACTATGAAAGACTTGATGTTACTAATTTTCAAGCCGTTACAGACGTGATCAAAGAACACAACATCACCACAGTTTACCATCTGGCTTCGCTGTTATCGGGAACATCTGAAAAGCAGCCGCTTTTTGCCTGGAAACTGAACCTAGATCCATTGATTCATCTTTGCGAACTGGCAAAAGAAGGTATTATAAAAAAGATTTTCTGGCCAAGTTCTATCGCCGTTTTCGGGAAAGGAATTCCAAAAGAAAATGTGGGACAAGAGGTCGTTTTGAATCCGACAACCGTATACGGAATTTCCAAAATGGCTGGCGAAAAATGGTGTGAATATTACTTCGAAAAGTATGGTGTAGATATCAGAAGCATCCGCTATCCTGGTCTTATTTCCTGGAAAGCACCTGCGGGTGGAGGCACTACAGATTATGCTGTTGAGATATTTTACGAGGCTGTAGAAAAAGGAAAATATACGAGCTTCATCAGCGAAAAGACAGCGATGCCAATGTTGTATATGGACGATGCTATTGACGCTACAATTAAGCTAATGACAGCTCCAAAAGAGCAAGTGAAATTACGTTACTCTTATAACCTAGGAGGGATGAGTTTTACACCTCAAGAATTGGCTGCTGAAATCAAAAAAACGATGCCGGATTTTGAGATTAAATATGAACCAGATTTCCGTCAGGCGATCGCAGACTCTTGGCCGGCAAGCATTGATGACTCTGCTGCAAAAGAAGATTGGGGATTGGATTATAAGTTTAATATTTCATCCATGTCAATTGATATGATCAATAATCTCAAAAAAAAATTAGGCAAATAGTTAAGCCTCAATCAAATCTTTCAATAGACTAATATTTAACATCTGATTTTAAATTAATTACAAATAAAATCTAAATTTTGGTTTAAGTGATATTACTAAGCTTTAACATAGCATTTCCGGATTATAAAATATCAAAAGAGAGAGATATTTTAAAATCGGAATTGATTCAATCTATTAAAAAAAATATAGAAATAATACTGTTATTGCTTGAACTTCACGAGTACAAAGCAACATTTTTCGTTGAGATTTCTATTGTCGGAGATCTTCAAAACCTGATTAAAAAAATTAGTTTTGAAGGACATGAAATAGCGCTTTACAACGTCCATTCTACACCAGAAGAGATAGAGAAAACGAAGCTAAATCTTGAGGGATTCTTAGAGAAACCAATCCGGGGAATGCGGCAGAAATACCATCAGATTTCTTACCAGAAAATCAAAGAGATGGACTTCACTTATCTTTCCAATATCGAAGAATCCAAACTCAATTTTTTGTGGCGAAAGCTTACTTCAAAGACCAAAATTTTTGTAGAAAATAATTTGACCATTGTTCCCGAAAGTCAGTCACCCTACTCTCAACTTCCATTCAATGATTACGTCTTTCAAGTCACGCCAATGAAGCTTTATGAAAGTATGCTTTTGGAGAGTTTGAGCAGAAATGAGTATGTCATGATTTACGTGAATGCGTGGCAATTATATGAAGCCAGCAATTCGCCTTTTGACTTGCCATTTTACAAAAAAATAAACACCGGCCGAAAATTTGAAGATCGCCTTGAAGGGCTTTTTCAATTCATTGATGAAAATGAAATAGCTGTATCAAGAATGAAAGATTATTTGTTTTAACGCATCTATATTTCTTAAAATTAAAATTTGAGATTCAGCAATTAACAAAATATATTTTTGAATAATTGACAATTATTCAAAATTAGATTTTGGTGACAGAAATTCTAAAGCGGCCTTACGGAAAAGACACAAAAAAGCCTGTTATCATTGTATTGATAAACAGGCTTTTTAGTTATTAAAAAGAGAATTAAAAAATTAACTCAACTTAAACACTGTAATCTCCGGAAACACTCCTACTCTACCAGGATAGCCAATCACACCAAAACCACGATTAACATAAAGATACTTGTCCCCAGACTGGTACAGATCTGCCCACTTTGGATATTTATATTTCACAGGCGACCATCTGAAGTTTTTCAAATCAATCCCAAACTGCATCCCGTGTGTATGCCCGGAAAGCGTCAATTGAATATCTTTTGGATGATTCTTTACAACTGCATCAAAGTGTGAAGGATCGTGCGACATTAGAATTTTACAAGCCTCAAGCGGTACGTTTTGCGTGGCCTTATCCAAATCTCCAAACTGCGGAAAAGGCGGAATTCCCCAGTTCTCAACCCCTAGAATATATAGTTTATCGCCATTTCTCTCGATGATTCTATTTTCGTTTCGAAGTATTTGGAAACCAGCTTTCTTTTCGTAATCTACCAGAAGTGGAATATTGTTTCTTCTTTCTTCCTCATTTTTCCATTCACCATATTCGCCATAATCGTGATTTCCCAACACGGCAAACTTTCCATCTTTTCCTTTGATCTGAGAAAATAAATCAATAAAAGGAATAAACTCATCCGCATAATTATTGACCATATCTCCTGTGAATAGAACTAAATCTGCCTTTTGTTCATTAATCAAATCAATCGCGTGCTGCAGTTTCTTTGGATTTTGGAAGCTGCCGCTGTGAACATCAGAAATCTGAACGATTTTATAACCTTTAAAACTAGCTGGCAGGTTTTTTAGTTTAAGTTTAACGATTCTTGCTTTGTGACGGTATTTCCCGAAGACAATGCCATCTAGAACCATTCCCGCTAAAATAGCACCCGATCCTAACCCAACCAAGCTGATAAATTTTCTTCTGGATGGATAATTATGATTCTCTGTGGCTACATAGTTGTAACCGAAATTAAGAAGTCTGATTATATCTTCAATCAAAAGAAAAATGGCAACCAGAATCTTCGGTAAAACAAAAATCAGAATCACCGAAAATACAATTTGGAAATTCAGATATTTGTGAGAACCTCTATTGAAATTGACGACGGAATAAATCAGAAATGCGTAAATCAGAATCGTTGGAATCCAATAAATAAACCTGGCATTCTGATTGGAATAAACTGTTTTAAAAGCCTGATAAACATAAGTTTCCAACAATAAAAAAACCCCTAGAAGAAATAATATATTCTTTTGCATACTATGATATAAAAAAAACAAAAGGAATAAAAAATCATTCCTTTTGCATTATAAACGTTTAAAATTGAATTTTACTTTAATTCAAAATTATATTTAGATATTCGTTTTCGGAAATTTGTAAACAACACAATTGATGTTCATCCCAGCTCCTACAGATGTGAACAAAATATGAGAACCCGGCGCAAACTGCTGACCTTCCATTTTTCCTTTTCGGATTAAATCAAACAAAGTCGGAACTGTAGCCACGGAAGAATTCCCTAATTCCTGAATGGTCATCGGAGAAATTGCGTGATCGTATTCCTTTTGTCCGTAAAGTTTGAACAGCCTGCCAATCATCGCATAATCCATCTTCGCATTGGCCTGATGAATCAAAATTTTGCTGATATCAGAAATATCCAAATTCGCCTTTTCGATAGTCGCCTTTATCGCATCAGGAACGTTTTTCAAGGCATATTCGTAGATTTTACGACCTCTCATTCTGATGTATAATTTGCTCTGGTCAGATTCCAAATTCAAAGAAGGTGCATTTTCCAGGAAGCAGATTTCTTCGCCATTGTCACAAAGCGTATTATCTGCAATTACACCAACGTTTTCTTCATCCGTTGCTCTAACAACAACTGCTCCGGCGCCATCTGAAAAGATCATTTTGTTTCTGTCAAAAGGATCTGTGACCCTACTCAAAGTCTCAGAACCAACCACTAGAACAGTTGTAGCTCTTCCAGCTTTGATCAGTGTATCAGCAAGAATCAAAGACTCTACCCAACCTGGACAGCCAAAAATCATATCATAATTGACACAAGTTCTTCTTT
>JBCNLQ010000040.1:0-31178 GCA_039595375.1 Chryseobacterium sp. | reverse complement strand
AAAGCGCTCGATAAGGATAAACCTGTATTTGTGTATTGTATGAGCGGACCCAGAAGTACGGCCGCCGCTGCAAAACTTCAGGAAATCGGTTTTAAAAATGTATATGAAATGCAGGGAGGAATGATGAAGTGGAGGAACGCTGAGCTTCCGGAGATCAAAGCATCAACTGCTACAGGAATTAGTCTTGCCCAGTATAAGGAAATGTTGAAAAGCAATACTCCCGTTCTGGTGGATTTTTATGCAGAATGGTGCGCTCCCTGCAAAAAGATGGAGCCTTACCTTAAAAAGATGGCTGCTGAAATGCCGGATAAGGTGAAAATTTTAAGAATAGATGCAGATGCAAATACAGAACTCTGCAAAGAACTGAATGTTTCTGCACTACCGGTCCTGAAGCTGTATAAAAACGATAAATTAGTCTGGGATAATTTAGGTTTTGCAACAGAGCAGGAAGTGAAAAACAAGATTGCACAATAATGTATTTCATATAAATTCTGTTAATGTTTTTGACCTTAGTAATTAAAAATTTATATTTGCAGGAATGACTTATCAGAAATTAAATACCAATCATATAATGAAAAGCGTTATTGCAATGTTTTTCATTATATGTATTTTAATTTCTTCCTGCGCTGTAAAATACGGTATCAAAAACCTACTCAGTCTGCAGCCTTCCGCTAAAAGTCATACCTCCGCACCAAAGGAGAAATTTACCACCAACACAACCACGGCCTCTGTCTGCAACTTTTGCAAGGAAAGAGAAATTACCGCTAAAAATGATACCCATTTTTCAGTGGCGGAATTTCAGGAGCTTGCTGCATTTACATTCATTCTATTTGCAGGGGCATTTCTGTTTATAAATCTTAGAGAACATCCATTTTACAGTACTTCCAAAATTGGAATTACGGTTCCCATCTTCATACAATACCGCAAACTTATCATTTGATTTAAAATTTAATTGGTCTCTTCTTGTAGAGACTCAAACGATTGATTTTAAATTTTTATTAATCCTTATCGGAATCATTTCGGTAACTGTTAATCTTTCATACAATGATAAGAAAAAGTCTTTCAGTCCTTATTTTTGGGCTGATTACTCAGCAGTCTGTCCTTTATGCCCAGCAAGAATCACTTTTGGGTAAAATATGGACAGAAACACAAAAAAACTATTCAGGGATCCGTGCAGCCGAGTCTGCAATAGAATCTTCAGAATATAACGAAGAGACAGTAAAATCCAAGGCATTACCACAGGTAAAGCTTCAATATCAAAATACCTACGGAACATTAGAGGGAAGCAGTGGTGGTTTTTTCCCACAGTCCGGTTTTTTTAATGTTTCCGGAAACAGGAATTCGGGCTCCTCTTTATCCTCAAACAATTTCGGCTCAGCCATTGCGGAGTACGAGATCTACAACTTCGGGCGTCAGAGATCCGAGGAAAGATCAGCAAATGAGTTCACACAAAAGCTCAGGACAGATAAAGAATCCTATTTGCTGAGGCTCAAAAAATTGCTATCACAACGTTATCTTGACTATGTCTTTAATGGCGCCAAGCTCAGATGGGCAGAGAGAAACTCGACGAGGCTCGAAGAAATCCACAGTTCAAGCAAAGCCCTTTCGCGTGCCGGTCTCAAACCGGAAGCAGATTCTGTACTTACCTATTCATCGTACGTTCAGGCATTGGCAATGCAAGATAATTGGTTTGGAAAGCAGCAGGCAGCCACAGAAAAACTTAAGGAATTTTACATTGATAATTTTAAAGTAGAGGATTACCAGGTCAGTCATTTTCTTGACCCTGAAATAAATTCTTTTAACAGTGAGAAGGTTAATCCATCACATCCTTTTTTAAAGTCCATCCATCAGGAGTCCGAATACTATCAGACCAAAGCGGAAACAGAGAGAAGATCATCACTTCCGTCGCTTAAGATCTTGGGAGGTTATGCTTACAGAGGTTCAGGATCCGATCCATATGGCAATGTCTCAGGGAAATTTACCGATGGTTTCTCCAATTCTGCCAACAATGCTCTTGTTGGACTTGGATTGACGTGGAATATCAGCAGTCTTCATACGAACAGGCAAAAAGCCAATATGCTGTCAAAAGAAGCGGAACGTCTGGGTTATCTCGAAAACCAGTATCAGCTATCAATGCAGACTGAGATTAAAGCCCTTGAAAGCAGGATTGTAGAACAGCAAAAACAACTTAAGAAAGAAAGTGCTTCTGTGAAAGGCGCATCAGATGCCTACGAAATGTATGTAGCAAGATACAAGAGTGGTCTTATTACCCTCACTGAACTGTTACAGATCCGTCAGATTCTTGAAAATGCAGAAAAAAGTCAGATCGATGCCGCAAAAGAATTCTGGGAGCAGGTCATAGCAAAGGCTGAACTCACCGGCGATTTTGATTATTTATTTACCCAACTTTAAAATTTTAGAATGAATTTAATACGTTTTGCGCTCAGAAAGCCCATTGCCGTCATGGTCGTTTTCCTGTCGGTCATTGTGCTTTCGCTTACAGCTATAAAAAAAATAAAAGTAGATATTTTCCCGGAGGTAGAGTTGCCGTCAATGTATATTGCGATGCCTTACGGAGGGCTTTCACCTCAATATATGGATGGTTTTATGTCCAATGAATTTCAAAAAGTTTTACTCTTTGTGAATGGTGTCAAGAATATTGATTTCAAAAGTGTTCAGGGACTGACCTTAATGAAACTGACCTTTTATCCAGGCACCGATATGGCGCAGGCTGCAGGTGAGGTTTCCACGCAGGTTTCACGGGCAATGGGATTTTTACCACCCGGTGCAGTACCGCCTATGGTTGTGCGGTTTGACGGTAATTCACTCCCGGTCGGTCAACTTGTCTTTGAAAGTGACAATCACTCTGTAACAGAGCTTCAGACAATGGTCCTAACCAAAATCCGGCCGATGTTTGTTGAGATTCCCGGTATTACGGCTCCGGCACCTTTTGGGGGTAACATCCGTTCGATCGTTGTAAATATTGACCCGGCTGCAATGCAGAGTAACGGACTAAGTCCGGAAGAAATTACTTTGGCGATCACAAAAAGCAGCCATCCTTCGCCAGCAGGAAATATCAGAATGGGCGAAACGAATTATATGGCACCGATCAATTCCATAGCCAAAGATCCTGCGGAGTTTCTTAAAATCCCGATAAAGACCCAAGACGGTAGAACTCTTTACGTGGGTGATGTAGCCAATGTTCAGGATGGAGCTGACCAGACATCTGGATATGCATTGGTCAATGGGAAACGCTCTGTGTATCTCCCGGTGATCAAAAAATCAGATGCTTCAACACTGACAGCAGTTGAAAATCTAAAAAAAGCAATGCCAAAACTGAGAGATCAGCTTCCGGATGATGTGAAGGTGAGTTATGAATTTGACCAGTCAAAATATATTGAACGTTCCCTTTCAAATCTAATTCATGAAGGACTTTTGGGTGCACTTTTTACAGGACTGGTCATTATTCTTTTCCTTGGTGACCTTCGAGGTGCACTGATCGTGGTCTTTACAATTCCCATAGCAATATTAACAGCCGTCTGTGTGCTCTATTTTGCAGGATATACTATTAATATAATGACCTTGAGTGGGTTAGCCCTATCCATCGGAATTTTGGTAGATGAAGCTACGGTCACGATCGAGAATATCCACCAGCATATGGAAATGAGGAAAACCAAACCCAAAGCCATTCTTGATGCAGTACTTGAAATTTCCATTCCGAAGGTGCTGATATTATTATGTATTCTGGCCGTTCTTACGCCTGCCTTCATTATGACGGGCATTCCAAAAGATATGTTTCTTCCGCTTTCTTTTGCAGTTGCATTCGCAATGATAGCTTCCTTTCTGGCATCCCAGACCTTCGTTCCGATCCTGGCTAACTGGATGATGAAGAATAAGCATATTGAGAAGCATTATGTTAAAAACAGGAGTTTTTTCTATCGATTCAGAACGGGCTACAGTCACAAAATGAGAAAATGGTCGGGAAGGACTTTGGTATTGTTTTCGGCCTATATCATTTTCTCGGGCCTTTTAATATTTTTAATGATGCGCTCATTGGGAACCGATATTATGCCTCTTTCCAACAGCGGTGATTTTCAGATGAGAATTGATGCGCCACAGGGAAGCCGTCTGGAGAAAACTGAAAAGCTGGTGAAGGATATTCTCAAAGATATTGAAGGTATTTTGCCGGAAAATGCGGTCAGCATCAGTTCGGCCTATGTCGGTTTACATCCGGCAGCAACGCCGATCAATCCCATATTTCTTTTCACCAACGGAACACACCAGTCTGTTTTGCAGGTTTCTGTAAATAAGGAGATCTTTTCAGGGTCTATGGAAGATCTGAAAGAAAAGATCCGCAAGAAGATTGCTGAAAAGCATCCTGAAGCACAAATCAATTTTGAACCGATGGAACTTACCGAAAAAATTATTGGACAGGGATCGATGACCCCGATAGAAATCAAGGTAGGATCTCCGAATCTGAAACTGGCGGCATCTCACGCAAAAAAAATAGAGGAAAAGCTGAAAAGCAACGATTTCCTGCGAGACGTCCGCATTGCAGAGCCACTTCAATATCCGACGTTACAGATCAACGTAGACCGAAATCTCGCTGCGCAGTTCGGACTGACGATGCAGGATGTGACACGCAGTCTTGTGACCGCTACCTCTTCAACCCGCTACACCGACAAGAACCTCTGGGTCGACCCAAAATCAGGACTTGTCTTTCAGACACAGGTCCAGATTCCAGAAAGTATAATGAACTCTGAAGAGATCCTGAAATCACTTCCACTGAAAAAAGACAGCCCGAGACCCGTTCTTGAAGATATCGCTACAGTTAAAAAAACGACCGCACCTGCACAGGTCAACCGAAAGGGACCTATGAGATATGTAACAATTATCGGAAATGTGTACGGAAAAGACCTGGGCTCTGCTTCCAAAGCGGTAAAAAATGCCATCAGTGAGACCGGAAAACCTCCAAAAAGTGTTTCTGTCTGGACAGAAGGCACACTGCAGCTACTGGATGATACACTCGACAGTCTTGCAATGGGACTTTTGGCGGCAGTACTAGCGATATTCCTAATGCTTTCTGCTTATTATCAGTCATTTAAAGTACCTTTTGTTGTTCTTTCCGTGATTCCTTCCGTGATCGTGGGAAGTCTTGTTTTGATTTTCATTACCGGCAGTACGCTCAACCTCCAGTCATATATGGGGATGATTATGTCCATCGGTGTTTCGGTTTCAAATGCCGTATTACTTATCAATCAGGCAGAGTACTACCGTAAACATTACCATATCAGTGCGCTTCATTCTGCGAGAATGGCAGCGGCGTCCAGACTCCGCCCTGTACTGATGACCGCTTTGGCGATGCTTGCCGGGATGATTCCTATGGCAATCGGTATCGGGGAAGGTTCTGAGCAGGTTGCTCCACTTGGTAGAGCTGTTATCGGTGGTATCATCGCATCCACTCTTACCATTCTGCTTTTGGTTCCGCATTTTTTTGCAGCAGTAATGTCCAATGCAGGACATTCAAATCCTTCCTTGGATCCGGAAGATGAGGAAAGTAAATTTTTCGTACAATCTTAAATAATTAAAAAATAATGAAAATCATCAATAAAATAAAATACATCTTCATTCCGGTCGTTCTTTTGGGAATGGCTTCCTGCTCGGGCGAAAAGGAAAGTAAAAATGAAACAAAAAAAACAGTTCAGCCTGCTCGGTCTTTCGTGACCACAGAAATCAAGCTGATAAATCCCACTTATCAGATTTCCGTTCCAGGCGAACTGAAACCTTATGAATCGGTGCAGATCTTTGCGAAGGTTGCCGGATTTATCAAGAAAATTTATGTTGACAGAGGTTCAGTTGTGACCAAAGGTCAGCTTCTTGCAGTTCTGGAAGCACCAGAAATGAATCAGGATTACCTATCCGATAAATCTTCACAGCAGAAAACATACACCGACTATCTTTATGCTAAACAGGCTTTTGAGCGATTGCAGGACGCGGCCAGTACAAAAGGAGCTGTTGCCGACATAGAACTGGATAGGGCTAAAAGCATTATGCAGAGTTCCAAAGCAACATACGAGGCATCAAAAGCGGGCACCGGTAGGTCTTCACAGATGAATCAGTACCTTAGGATCACGGCACCTTTCAGTGGTGTGATAATGGATAGGAATCTGTCGGTAGGAGCCTTGGTTGGTCCCAATTCAGGAATGGCTCTTTTCAGTATTGCTCAGAAAAATAAGCTGAGACTGACGGTATCTCTTCCTGAAAAACATGCATCAAGTGTCAATGAGGGGATAGTGGCGCAATTTACGGTCAACTCTATCCCGGGAAAAAATTTTGAAGCGCATCTTTCAAGGAATTCCGGTGTTATCAGTCAGGAAAACCGTTCGATGACCCTTGAGTTTGACGTTCCAAATCCGGGCACTGTCTTAAAAGGGGGGGAATATGCACAGGTCCAGCTCAATCTGAAAAGAAGTGCACCTACATTTTTTGTACCCACGAAAAGTATTCTGCAGACTCAATCCGGAACCTTTGTGATGACCTTCAATGATAATACGGTAAGCAGAGTTGCTGTGAAAGAAGGAATCACCTACGAAAAAATGACCGAGGTCTTTGGTGCACTATTCGGCCATGACAAAGTTCTAGTAAAACCTTCCGAAGAAATTGAGGAAGGAAAGATATCAACCCCAAAAAAAAATAAATAATGATAACGACCTTAAAATTTAAAACACCTATTTTCATTCTTATGATGACCCTGTTTTCTTTTTCTTTGAGTGCGATGCAATCAAGAGTTGAGAATCAGGATGGGCCCATCCCACAAAATAATGTAAATGATAATGAGGATATCATCTTAATCGATGAGAACGGAAAGAAAATTGCTTTGAGTGAACTGAAAGGGAAGGTGGTCTTTGTAAATTTCTGGGCCACATGGTGCAGGCCTTGTGTCGAAGAAATGCCGAGCATCAGAGACCTGAAAGACAAATTCAAGGGAAATGACAATATCGTTTTTGTCCTTCTCAATGTGGAAGCCAACCTGACAAAGTCTAAGAAATTTATGAAGGATAAAAACTACGATCTTCCGGTGTATGTAGCAGCAGACACTATTCCTTCGCAGTACTTTCAGGGAGCAATTCCGACGACTTTGATCTTTAATAAAAAAGGAGAACTCGAAGCACAGATGCAGGGAGGGCAAGATTTTGACCGACCTGAGATTTATGAAGCGCTGAAAAAGTTAACCGGACAATAATTTATTAAAATAAGAACAATGGAAAAATTTAAAATATGGCTTCGGAAGAACTGGAGTACGGCACTTTTGGTGTCAATATTCATCGTGTTGCTTGTGAGTCCCGATGCAAAAGCCTGGCTGATGCGCCAGATCATCTCTACCGGTCTTATGAACTCAAAGATTGAAGAAAAGGAAACAGAGCCGGCCGTTGAGTCGACTCCTTTGTCCAGTACTGAAAACTTCAGTGTCAGAAATGATAAAGGTGAGATCATCAATACTTCTGACCTCAAGGGAAAAGTGGTATTTATTAACTTCTGGGCGTCCTGGTGCCCGCCTTGCCGTGCGGAATTCCCTTCGATTCAGACATTCTACGACCGATTTAAATCCAATAAAGATCTTGTTTTTCTTACAGTCAATCTGGATGAGCAGACCGCCTTGGGTAAGATGTATCTTGAAAAAGAACAATTCACTGTTCCGTTTTTAGTTGCAGAAGGTTCGATTCCAACTGCTTTTTTTAATGGTTCACTTCCTACGACCGTCGTTTTGGACAGATCAGGAAAAATTAGGATGCATCATGCGGGAATGGCAGACTACAGCAAAGAATCATTCTATCAAGAAATCAATCAACTTTTAAATGAAAAATAATGAAAAACTTAATTAAGATATTGACCTTCTCAGTTTTCCTGACAGGGTTTATGGGTTTTGCGCAAAAGGCAACAGTTTACGAACCTGCAAAATCTATTAATAAGGAGTACAAGGCTTTGTATGTGATCAATGAAGGTGATGACCAGAAAATCAGAGTCATTATCAGAAATATCAATAACGCGATGGAAGATCCCAGGCTGAAAGGCAAACTGAAGGTCGAACTGCTGGCCTTTGGGGGCGGAGTGGAAATGTTCAGAAAGAAAAACCCCTACGGGGAACTTCTTACAGGTCTGCAAGATAAGGGGGTAGTGATGGTACAGTGCGAAAATACCCTTCGTGAAAAAAAGATCGAAAAGTCCGAATTATTTGAGTTTGTAAATTACACCCCCAGCGGAAACGGGGAAATGATTTTGAGACAGGATGAAGGATGGGCAATAGTTAAACCCTAAAATTGGAAATTATGAAATTATCAATAGGATTCATCAACGATGTGCACGGCTATATGGAACCCCATCCAGAGCTGTTTTATGACTATCAGAAAGAATATGTTAAAAGTGCAGGAGGTTATGCCAGAATTCAGACCATCTTCAAAAAGATCAGGGCAGAAAATCCGAACGCATTGCTCTTTGACGGAGGGGATACGTTTCACGGAACAGTTCCGGTGGTACAGTCGAAAGGAGAGGTCTTGATTCCCATACTTAACCAACTTGGATTTGATGCAATGGTAGGACACTGGGACTTTGCCTATACACCAAGACATCTGTTAAAACTGGAAAGCCAGCTCAATTATCCCGTCTTGGGCTGCAATGTTTTTGATGAGCAGGGAAAACGATTTCTACTACCTTACAAAATATCTGAAATTGGAGGACTCAAAATTGGTATAATCGGGATCTGTTCCAATATTATCGATAAGACAATGCCGGAGAAGTTCAGTGAAGGCATAACGGTGACCGATGGAATTGAAGAGACGAATCAATGCGTCAGAGAATTAAGAGAGGATGCTGTGGACATTATTATTCTTTTGTCGCACAATGGTTATCCGCAAGATATCGAACTGCTCAAAAAAGTGGAAGGAATCGATATTTGTCTCAGTGCACACACCCATAACAGGATGTACGAAGCAGAAAAAGCAGGAAACTGCATTATCATCCAATGTGGCTGCCACGGATCATTTGTAGGAAATCTAAAGCTTGATGTCGAAAATGGAATGATTACACATTTTGATTACAAGATCATTGAAACTGACGACAGTATTGATGAAGATGTAGAAGTTAAAGATCTGGTGGAAAAAAGTCTACAGTCTTTTGCTGAAATGAAAAGTACAGTATTGGGGACGACAGAACATATTTTGCACCGCTATTCCACGCTGTCTTCTACTATGGATGACTTTCTTCTGTCTGCCGTCAATTTTGCGACGGACGTTGAGATCTCCTTTTCCAACGGATGGCGCTATGGTGCACCTATAAATGTCGGAAATATTACCCTCTGGGACTTATACAAAATCGTGCCGATGAATCCGCCTATTTCCACCACAGAGCTTACTGGAAAAGAGATCTTTGAAATGTTAGAAGAAAATCTGGAGCGGACCTTTTCCGCAGAGCCGATGAAACAAATGGGAGGTTATGTTAAGCGTTGCAACGGATTGAGAATTTTGATGCGCATTGAAAATCCGCCGGGTTACAGAATTCAGGAAATCTATTTTCAGGGAAGACATTTACAAAAAGACAAGGTTTACAAAGTTGCTTTCCTCACCGAGCAGGATGTTCCAAAGAAATATGGGAAAAACCGCACAGAGACAGGATCTAATGCCATAACAGCAATGACATATTATCTTGAGAATAATTTTCACATTGAAAGATCTGAAGATTCTTTTCTTTTGGTCTGAAATAAAGGCAGAAGATCCGAAGATCCTCTGCCTTTTATTTTATGTGCTGGGCAATTACGATGATTGAATGTTGCTATAAGATCAGGCTGTTGATAAAGTTTTCCAGATTAGTAAATCCTGTTAGAGTGATGACTGATCCGTCTGCGGCATCATTCAAGTTCAGTCTGTTTTATTATTAATATAATCTAAAAATATTTGTAAAAATAAAGTAGGTTTTATATCGTAGGAAATCTGTGAGATATTAATCGTTCAAATTGAAATTTTCCACAATATTTTTTTAAGAGATAAACTACAACGAGTCTCTAGTAATAAACTTCCTATAAAAATCATTGAACTCAAAAATATTATATGTAAAAAATTCGTGTAAGTATTGCTCTACCCTTTCAATTTTTGTCATTGGCTTGTAAGTTTATTTATAGATTTAGATTACCAATCCATATTTGCTGAGTTATCAAATATTCCCTGCAAATGATCACAAAATTTTTCCATAATATCATTATCGTGCATTGCAGATTCATACATCCCATTGCTTGCATAAGGTAATATTGTGATCAAACCTTGCCCTTGGGTATATGTGAGTGCAGGTTTTAAATTGCTGCTATTCATATCAGAGATAAAAGATTCTATCAAACATATAACTTCATTATCTTTAAATTCCAGTGTGCCTTGAAAAGAAAACCTATTTTTAGTCTTATTAAAGTTCATCATTACTGGTACAGCACCGGCTCCGGAATGAAAGTGGAATGCATTGCCGTCTTTTCCAAATGCACCGTGAGCAACAAAGTTCCTTACCTGATTCCTTATCATCAGTAATTCAATATAATATTCCTTTAACATATCGTCAGATATGACAGTATTGAATTTAGTTTTCCATTCGGCATCGATTAATTTTGTGACTTCTTCCCCTGTTTTTATTTTTTGTGTAAGGATAGCAAGATGAATAAATAGATGTTCTGTCCAGCTAAAAAATGATTCAATAGTTGAAATTGCTAACCATTTTGTGCTTTGCCGTATCTTGTAGTAATTTTTGGAACCTAGAACAAAAGTGCCATCAATAGAAATCCTTTCTTTAGATAATTTTTCTAGTTTCTTATTTTCTGATTTATATAGATTTAGAAAATAGTTAAATCGTTCAAATAAATATCCATTATTATTTACAATATTTATTTCGGAACTCTTGATAGCCTCTGCTGCCAAGTGGTTAAAATATGGTCTTGAAGATTTTATCGCACCGTTAATTTTCTTAGTAATTATTTTCGCATCTTCTTCATCTTCCTTATTTTGAATAAAAACCCCAACTCCCATTTTCCTGTGTTCAATCAGAAATGCTTTACCATTAAAATCAATTGGAATAGACCAAGCCAGCTTTTCAGATCTTCCTGTGTCTTTGAAACCTAATAAATTTACAAATAGAAAATAAACTAAGTAGTAATCCTGTATCTCCCTTCCTGCATCACTTCTTTCAGCAAAAAATAATAGTTTTTCGTTTGCTTTTGTATTATCATCGACTTGCTTTATTGGAAATAATATTTTCAGGGCATTTTCTTTGTATTTTTCAATATTCATATTCTATTTTTATGCAGGTAGTTGGGTTTTCATTTTCCGGCTTTAAGCATCTTCAATGATTTAGATAAAATAATTTTAAACTATTTTAATGTGTTTTTTATATAATAAATCTAATGTATCTAAGTTCAAAATTCGAATTAATTCTTATCGATTCAACTGGCGCATTAAGATATTTGGCTAGGACTGTCTTTAATCCATTTTCATTATACCCATCAATATAATACTTCGATATTTCTTTTTTAATATCATTTCCGTTAAAGATTATTGATTCGATCACCTGGACTATTCTATCTCCAAAACCATCGTTTGTTGTTTTTTGGCTGCATTTAATTTCAATATTTATTGTCTGCGAATTTGGTAAAAATAATACAGAGTAATCCTGTTGAATTAAAATACCATTTATGAAATCGAATGATTGATTGAATGCTGGATTATCTCTTAATTTAAAAATTTCTTCTCTATAATTTCCTTTAAAATTATTAAATCTGAATTCACCTTTGCTGTCGTAATACATTTCAAATAGAATTCCATTTAGAATATGATTCTCGGAGTTTATTTGAAAATCTAGTAGTGACCTATTAAGATTTTCAAAAAATGTCATAGCGGAATTTGCCCCACCAATAGCGCATTGTAATAAATTTCTTCCTAAAATGAACATTTGGTCCTTATCTAATTGACTTACTGGTATTGTTATTAAATAATCAATTGCAGGATTTTGTTTGTACCAATTGTAGGTCTTTAGTTCTTTAATTTTTTTGTAAAATTCTGAATCTTCATAATAATTTTCATCTTTCAAAACATTCGGATTATAAGGTAGGCTTAAAATATTTAGCTTTTGATGTTTGTAAAAGTAAAAATCACCAATTAATGAGGTGTGTTCCCAAGTTGTTTGTCTTCCTCCTGACAATGCAAAAACTGTCTTTCTTACAGATTTAAATAGATCTTCGACAGCTATCCTTTCGGACGAGAGGTGCTTTATTAGTGAGCCCGTATAAATACTATTATTCTCATATCCGACATCTAAAGCACCTTCATTTGGAGATGTTGAAAATGCTATTAGTGATCCTTTAGGAGCTATAATTGGACTAAATCCAAGTGCAGTCCCGCGACCAAATGATCTTCTGCAAGCATCTAATATCACTATGTTTAATTTAGTAGGATTTTGCCTGTATATGTCAAATAAATCATTTAAAGTAATACAATTTTGTTTTGCCACATATTTATTTTCAGGAGGAATTTGCGAATCGATACTCGCCAAAAAATTCTCTCCATCTACTTCGAATCCGTGACCTGCAAAATAAAAAATAGATGCATCAAAATCTTTTAGTAAGTCGCTATATTCTTGTAAAATTTCAACTATGTTTTTTTGATCGATATTTAGATATAATTTTACCTCATAATTGTAATCTTTAAAGATTCCAGCAATTTGATTTGCATCATTTTCTCCGTTAGTTAATTCATTTCCTTTAAAGTAGTTGTTATTGCCAATTATAATTGCTAATGTTTTCATATATCTAAGTCGATTTTGGATGTTTTTAAAATATTCGTTGATAAAATGTAGAAAATTAGAATTTTGCAAGCTATTCTGATTACCTAAAAGGATAACCTTTAAACAATCAACTTGTGTTTTTCGATATTGATATTCTCCATCACTTTAGACCTCAATATACAAAAGATATTGTTAGAAAATTACGGTTTCCTCTCAATATGAAAAAAGTTTGTCGCGACAATAACGCAACCAGAATATTTAAATTTGGCAAAATAAAAGAATTGTGTTTTACTAATATGCAAGGTAACACACAGTAATAATATGAGCCGGTCTTATTCTTCTAATAAACCTGAATTTTTGGTAAGAAAAACTTTTATAATTTCATCTGAATTAAAATTATCAGAATTGTGTGTTTCCTGATTGTTGTTACTCCCTTCCCTTGAAAGATTTTCATCAAAAGTTAAATTGAGTTTTGAAGTCTTTCCCTTAGTCATAACATTTGAAGATAGATCTAACTTTTCATAATACTTTGCAATTCCTTGTGGCTGTGTTTCAGCGAAAATTAATGGTGGGCAAAGTGAATAAATTAATTCTTCACCCTGAAGTAAAACTTCATCTTCTTTATGGCAAGGTATGTAAAACTGAATGTACGAATCTTGGTAATAAAGTTTAATCCAGTGAGAAGGCAATTTACTTTCTAAATTTCTTTTTTTGAAAATTAATACATAGGGAAATTTTACATTAAAACCAGATGCCCCCCTATGAATCTGTTTGGCATGCTGTACAAAATAAGCCTCATTGTTATTTCTCATCAGAAAATCAAAACAGAATTTATAGTTGTCTACTTCAACATCAGGAATTACAGTCAAGGCAATTTTCAGTAAACATTTAAAAATGTTAATCGGTATATAAGGATTATGTATAACGTTAAATTCTATAATACCTCCATCTAATTTTTTTTAATTACCCCTTGTTTATTTGATTCTATATCAATGCCACGAAAACCATTAAAACTATTTTTTTTAGCTACAATAACCACATCTGCAAAAAAGAACTTCAACGGGCGGAAATCAACGGAGATATGATGGGACAAAAAATTTCCAATGCTAAGAATCTTCTTTTTTTTGAGCAACGCTTGAAACGTTTTATACCGAAAAACAGGTTTGATAAAGAATGCCTTCAATTGGCAGAAAAAACCTTTAAACTTTATTGTGATTACCCTAATGAAAGCATTTTCAGAAATGCCCACTATAATAATGCAAACAAGCCCTCAGAAATGGAGGGAGATGACAATTATAATGAGGAAACTGTTATCGCAATGGATAAATATATTTCCTTTTTTGCCGAGAGTGACGGATTGATTTATGATAATCTAACGAGTATGGTCAATAATGAGTTCAACGAATATGCTGAAACACAGCAACCAATGATTTTTAAAACCTTTGACGGAAGTGATATATTGGATAAAAACCTTGATTTTGAAAATCAGTTGTTTAAGGTCTTAAACGAATTGTGCCGATTGCTCAACTAATCTGTGCATACACGGCGCAAATAATTCAATTATAAAAACAAGCTATGAGAAATACAGCCAATACAATTAAGAACGAAGAAACCGACATAACCAATAATTTTGGAACACTTTACTATCCTAAATCAGCACTGGTCTTTTATGAGACAGAAGATTATAATCGCGATGGTTATGTTGAACATTTTGATATTGACCCTAATGGAAACCCTGTCAATGCCCACCCTTTGACTGTAAGGGAGGCACAACGACTCTCCAAATCTTTAAATATTCAAAATAAGAAAGAAAAAGATTTTCTAAGACCAAGTGGTATTATTTCTGAAACTGTACTATTTATAGATACATCGGAAAATGGAAAAGTGGTCTGGTACACAAAAGCACAGGAACGACAGTTACTATTTACCGAAAAGCTTTCCATTCCAAATGGTTTAGCGAATGTGCCACCTTTGCTATGGTGTGCCAATAAGCAGGGAATGAAAATATTCGCATTGGAGACAGACCAACGCCCCAATACAGATACACCACTATTTCACGCTCCGTTCTTTAATGTTTACGAAAGCGGAAGTGTTTGTATGGGAACGGTCGACGTAAACATTAAAAGTTCCGCATCACTCGAAGAGTTTACTAAGAAATGGGAAAACTATTTTTTCAATTCTTATTTCAGCCATTTGGTCAACAGCCATAATCCGATTAAAGGAAACTTGGTAATCCTTTGGAAAAGCCTTATTGATTCAAAAGAGCCGTTTCCGACAGATATTCTAATCAATTCAAATCTAACTTTAAAAAATCTACTCTAATGATACAATCTGAAAAAACAAAAGTCCATTTTACCGATGATAGCCTTTTAAATCCTACCAATCCTGTAATGGTAAACCTCATAGGTGCAGGTGGTACAGGTTCTAAAGTATTGACCGCCTTGATCGAAATGAACCATTCATTGATTGAATTGGGACACGCAGGATTACAGGTGCGGTTGTGGGATGATGATATTGTCACAGAAGCGAATCAAGGCAGACAGCGTTTTGCAGAATGTGAAGTAGGATTACCAAAGGCAGTTGCACTGATAAATCGGGCAAACCGATGGTCTGGAACGAATTGGAAAGCCGAAGTCAGAAAGTTTGAAAGAGATTCTTTAGGAAGAATCCAAGAGAATATGCAGTCCGCAATTTATATGTCGTGTGTTGATAATGTCAAATCACGATTTGAAATTGCTGATATTCTGAATGAATTGAAAGAGGGTAGGAGATTATACAGAAACCAGGCTAAATATTGGATGGATTTTGGCAACAACCGATATTCTGGACAGGTTTTGCTTTCTACAGTTGAGAATATAAAACAACCTGATTCCGAAAAATATCAAACAACGTCGAATCTTCCTTATGTGACGGAAGAATTTGGAGAACTGCTTTTGCAGTCTGAAACGCAAGATGATACACCAAGTTGCAGTTTAGCAGAAGCATTAGAAAAGCAGGATTTGTTTATTAATTCTACATTAGCACAAATGGGATGTTCTCTATTGTGGAACTTGTTTCGCAACGGACTGACTGAAAACAGAGGTTTTTTCCTTAATCTAAAAAATTTCCATTCTCAACTGATAAAAATATAAAAAACCGCCTGACCAAAAGTTGGGCGGCAAAAATGCAATTCCTCCCTGCGGTCGGAAACGTATTTTTGCGGAAAGCGGAACAACCCCATTTCTAAAACAATTCCGGACTTTGGCTTTGGTTTGTTTTAGAAAAAAGGTTGTAAGTATTAACTGACTATAGAAAACTCGTTGTGCATAGTTTCAATTAAGCATTAAAATAGTTAGTTGAAACTATGCACTTTCAGTGCAAGAATTTCAGTTTCTATAAATTTTTTATTCGACACAGATGCACAGATAATAAAATGAATTTTTTAATATTTTATTATCTGTGCATCTGTGGAGTTTTTTAAACGAATTTCATTCGTTGTTCAAATCTATGGACTGAAAGTCCATAGTGGTTTAGTTATTTACAACAAGCATTTCCCTCTTGAATAGGTGGGCACTTTACTGTACCGTAACTACAAAACACGCAACAATCTCCCTTTATAGGTTTTAGAGTTGTTTTGCAACTCTCACACTGATAGAAAAATTGACAAGCATCAGTTGGCATTTCTTCGGATTTCTTATGTCCGCAGGTTGGACAAGTTATTTCGGATATTAAAATGATGTCCATTATGAAATAATTTTGCTTTTTAGTGATTTGTAACCAGTAGAGTTGATAGCTTTTTCGATTTGCTCGATGCTGGTTTGTTTGTTGTCGAACTTTACAATTGCGTTGCCTTTTTCGTAAGAAACAATAACTTCAACAATGCCTTTTAGTTTGCTAATTTCTGTCTTTACATGATGTTCACATCCTGAACAAGTCATTCCTTTAATAGTAAATTCAACTTTCTGAATTTTAGAAGTCGAAGTAACAATTGCCGTGATTTTTGTCTTCGGAACAAAGATGTGAGCATAACTCGGAAATGATAGAAGTAAAACTGATATTACGGTAATACTTCCTAACAATGATTTCGTTTGCATAAAATTTTGTTTTTGATTTGTTTCACAATTACAGTCAATTTGTTGTTGAGGTTTCAGTTTTTGATACCAAGCAAAGCCAAGAACTAAAACAGTCATACCAATAAAATAAGGTCGAAAAGGTTCGAGCCACGAAAAGGTAGAAGCAATTCCGCTTGAACCCGCAACTATAGCCAAAATTGGCGTAATACAGCACAAGGACGAAGCAATTGCTGTCAAAAGTCCTGCACCGATTAATTTTTTTTCTGTTTTCATATTGCTTCCAAAATTTTGTTTTCGTTAAGGATTTTGAAAAAAGGTTTGAGCATTTTTTCATACTCTTTTGCCAACGAATAGAAAATAGTTTGCGCTTGTCTTTCCGTTTCAATGAGTTTTCTGTCTTTGAGTTTTCGCAAGTGCTGAGAAACTGCCGAAATGGTCATACTGAGAATATCGCTTAGGTCGCAAACACAAAGTTTCTTTTCTTCATAAAGAAGAAAAAGTATTTTCAGTCTTACATTGTTACCCGCTAACTCAAGTCCGCTGGATAAATAATCAACTGTCCCTTTGATTTCACTAATCCGGTCTTTGCAACGCATTATCTGCTTAACGTCCGCCTGCTGCCTTATACAAGAAAGATTATCCATAAGTACAAAGATAAGCAAATTGTTTATTTAAGCAAATACTAAAATACAAAAACATCTTTTTATACATTTTCATAAAAGGATAAAAGATTTCCGTATAAGTCTAATGCTGCAAATTCTCTTGTGCCATAATAGGTACTTTCTATCTCTGTTTTTTCATTGTGAAGCACCTCTTTTTCTTTTAGCTCTTTATACAGCTCTTCAACTCCTTTTACTTCAATTCTGCAACTGTGTGTTCCTGCTAAAAAGCTTTCTGCCCCACTACTAATCGGTTTTAGAAATAGAAAAATGCTTTTCCATTTCCAACTATAATTGCAGGAAGCCCACAAATGCAGTTCTATGTTGCCCCGAACCAAAATTGCAAAAGTGTCTTCCTTGTGCCGACAATCAAAACCAAATTTGTCTTTGTAAAATTGAACTGCTTTGTCAATTTCCCTGACAGGAAATGCGGGTGTTGCCTTTATCAGTTCTATCATTGTCATGTGCAATTTTAAATTGTAATATTGTGGTAAATAGTTGAGACAGCTCAAACGGATTGAAAAAACGTTTTCGGTTTCCTGGCTTAGCTGTTTATCCTTTGTTTTAATAATTTAAAGATAACCCAATACCCCAGCCCATATCGCTATCATAATGTGTACGAATACCCACATTTTTATTGATAATATATTTTAGCTCTGTCATATATTCCATATCGGTGTTGACCATAAAACCAGCCCTCAATCTCTTTGTGATGGGAATATCTTCACGCATTAAAGAAAGACGTACAATTCCATCGTGATATACCTCTGCCTGAAAGTTTACTAACATTGGTAATGTGTACATAAAGCCCAAGCTAATAGCTCTACGTGTATCTTTTTCATTTTTCTGTCCGAATAAATTGGTTTCGTGTTCATCCATACCCATTTTACGATACCTCCAATCAAAACCTATAAACGGCATAAACCATTGCATTTTTCCAATGTACCTTCCTAAATGTGTTTCTACTTCATAACCGTGCATATCGTTATAGCCTAATCGCCATTCTGTCCCTAAACTCCATCTTGAATTCTGAAGCATCGCATCACCATCATTTCCATTGCTAGCAAAATCATTCTGAGCCATTAAGTGTGGCATATTGCTTTCTCTTTGCAACATATTATATGCTTGTTTTTTGTTAGGTAAATTCGGATTTTGATAATCGTCAACTGCAAATACCCTGTTCATTCCTGACATCATATGATAAAGGATATGACAGTGGAAAAACCAATCTCCTTCTTCGTTTGCTAAAAACTCAATGGTATCAGTTTCCATTGGCATTATATCTATAACATTTTTTAGTGGTGATTTTTCGCCTTTGCCATTGATTACCCTGAAATCAAAACCGTGCAAGTGCATTGGATGGCGCATCATTGAGTTATTATGAATGGTAATTCGTAGAATTTCTCCTTTTTTCACAGGTATTTTATCAACTTCTGAAAGTATTTTATTATCCATACTCCACACATAACGGTTCATATTTCCGGTAAGGGTAAATTTCAATTCTTTTACTGGCGCATCTTTAGGAAGTTCCGTATTGGAAGGAGATTGTAGCATTGCATAATTCAGCGTTTTGATTTCTCCCAAAGCATTTGCATTGTAACGGTTGGGATCATTTTCCATATTCATATTGTGTTGACTATGGTCTTCTTTTGGTTTTGCCTCTCCAGTAATTTCAGGATACATTACCACGTTCATATCCATTTGGTTCAGGCTCATTTTCATTCCCATATCGTCCAAATCTCCATTCATCTTCATCATATCGTTCATCATCTTCATCCCTTCAAAATATTTTAATTTAGGAAGTGGTGATATTAATTGTTTGATGCCATTGCCCACAAAATAACTTGCGGATTGTGTTCTGTCTTCAGTAGTAGCTAGAAACTGATAAGCAACACCATCTTCAGGAATTGTTACTACAATATCGTAAGTTTCAGAAACCGCAATGATTAATCTATCTACTTCCACAGGTTCTACATCATTACCGTCATTTGCAACTACGGTAATTTTACCGCCTGCATACCGCAACCAAAAATAGGACGAAGCACCACCGTTTGAAACTCGCAATCGTACTTTATCGCCCGCTTTTAGCGTTTTGCCGTCCACCTTTTTTAAATCGGTCGTATGGTTTCCATTGATTAAAATTTTGTCATAATACACATCGCTTACATCCATTGCCAACATCCGTTTCCATTCGTTGGTTAGTTTTGTTTTGAAATGTCCTTCTCTAATAGCTTCTGCATAAGACTGTGTTGCATTTTTTTTAATAGCTGCCCAATCGTTGGCATTATGCAGCATCCTGTTGATGTTGTCGGGATTAAGATTTGTCCACTCGCTTAAAATGATGGGTACAGTCGGCAAATCGTCAATTCCTTTTCTAAAGGTTTTATCATCATCCTTTTTCTTCATTATAAAACTGCCATACATCCCAATTTGCTCCTGCAAACCAGAATGTGAGTGATACCAATGCGTTCCGTGTTGGATAATTGGGAAGCGATAGGTATAGGTTGTGCCTGCCTTAATAGGTTTTTGTGTAAGCCAGGGCACACCATCTTCTTTGTTGGGCAGGAACACTCCGTGCCAATGCAATGAGGTACTTTCTTTTAATTGGTTATGTACAACGATTTCGGCTGTATCGCCTTCGGTAAAAGTGAGCGTTGGCATTGGTATTTGACCATTTACGGAAATGGCTCTTTTTTCTTTGCCTGCGTAGTTTACAAGCGTATCTTTTACATACAACTCGTAACGAACTACTTTTTGTGCAAAGAGAGATTGCGAACATAACAGTATAAAAACTGCTTGCAGCAACCTGATCGTAACATTTTTAGGTATATTCATTTTGATATTTTTTTTCTTGAAACTTAATCCTGCTCTTTTAGCCAATTGGTTAAAACTTTGATTTGCTCATCATTCAGTTTTGTGTTTTTATGCATCATTGTATATGATGCTAAGGGCATTTGTTTAGTTTCGATTTGTTCTTTAATTGAGTTTAATAATCTGTCCTGCTTCCTATTTGAGTATGTACCCCATTCGTTGAAATTCAAATCCTCTTTTGCGTTTTTTATGTGGTTTTCTACTAATGCTCTCATAGGTTGCACATAGTCGTACCAAACATAATTAGTATTGTTACTATGACAATCGTAGCAAGAGGTTTGAAGCATCGCTTTTACTTCAACAGGCATTTTATACGCTTGGGTAAAATCGGTTGTGTAAACCTGCCCTTTATCTACATTAAGGGCAGGCTGATAAAATTGAATAGCAATAAAAATAAACAGCACTATTGTCAACATTATCTTTAATACTCTCTTCATTTTTAGAACTCTTTTTTTACAGAGCCACAGGTAAGCATCTTGCTGCCATAATAAGGATTTTTGATAGTCTTAGCTTCGTTAATCCAAACCGCACCTTTACCATCATTGTACATTGGGCAGTAGTCCTGATATAATTTTTGGGTAGTTCCAAATAATGTGATAAGGTCAGAAACGTCTTTACTTAGCGATGCTAAATGCTCTCTCTGGTGGTCTATTTTACCAGCATTGTCACTAATATGCTCTGCATTTTCTTTGGCATTTTCCGCTATTTCCATATATTCTTTATGTTTATTCGCTGGGATAGCGTTCATATCCACATTTTTTAAGGTAGTAAACAATTGCTTTCCTGCATTAGCCGCTGCTTTGTCATTATCTGCAACAAGTGCATTTTTTAAAGCCAAATAATCCTTAATTATAGGTGCGACAGTAAACTTTTGAGCTTGCTTCACATCGGACTTTTCTGCCTCTTGAGAAGATGTATCCGTTGAAGTAACAGTTGCTACCGTATCATTGTGTGTAGGTGATTGTAACTCCGGAGTTGCAGCAATTGTTGTGCTATCATTAGCTTGCTGGTCGCTATTTTTATTTGAAGATTGATTGCAGGAAATTGTTACCGCTGCAACTGTTACTAATGTAATGATTGAGAAAATTATATTTTTCATTTTATTTATTTTTGATATTATTGAAGAAATTTGTCTTATTTATTTGTTTTCAAATTCATTTAGCTTACGCTTCATAAATTCGATTTCTTGTGCCTGTGTTTCCAGTATGTTTTTTTGTAACTGTATCAATTCGGGGTCGGTAAGCTTAGCTTTTTCAGACATCAATACTGCTGCTGCGTGATGCGGTATCATACCTTTTACAAACTCTTTATTTCCCACAAATAATTGCTCCCGAATACCAAACCAAGAAAAGATACCAATCGCAAGGGAAACCGTTATGATTGCCCAGTTGATTTTTTTGCTTTCATACATTCCTTTCATTATCAATAGTTCTATAATCAACATTGCAGAAACCATCAGCAAAGTCATATACAAATTATTGATGTTCAGGATAAGGTTCTGTAAGCCGTCAATCATAGCATACATAATGAAGTACATAGCTATGAACATAGCAACAGCCATTACAGCAAAGCGTTTGTACATTGCTAAAGAGTGATTAGTATTATGCTTTTCATTCTTATGGTTATGTTGCATTTCGTGTTGGTTTTCCATACTTTCCATAACAATAGCGTTTTATTTGTTATTAATAGTTTCCTGTACGCTACCGCAAGTAAGCATTTTGGAGCCGTAATACGGGTTTTTAATTGCTTCTTCTTTGCTTAGCCAATTTGCTCCTTTACCATTATTGTACATTGGGCAATGTTGATAATAAACAGGTGTTTCTTGTTTTGAAACTTTGGCTAATTCGTACATATTATTAGCCAGTAAAGCGAAAATTTCTCTTTGTTTGGTAACATCTTTTGCTATAGCAATTTTTTCTGCATTAGCAGTTAAATCTTTCATTACTTTCATCCAAACGGTATGTTCTTCGTTGGAAAGTTTTGTCATTTCTACTGCTTTAATGGCTTTTACCAATTCGGTAGCTTTTGCGGAAGAAGTACCTGCATCAGTTTTTACCAACGCATCTTTCACTGAAAAATAGTTATTGAAAACGGCTTTTAATTGCGGTACATTTTGTGTTTCAGTGGTATTTTTTTGAGCCATATCGCTTTGGTTATGGTTGGCGTGTTCATTTTTCATATCCATACCTGCATCTCTGGTTTTTGCAACTGGTTTTAGTTCCCTTTTATACTGGCAACAGTCGGATAATTTTGCATATACATCATCTGGAGCCAAAAATTTCTCACTGTCATAACCTGCTAAGGCAATGCGTTTCAATATTTCGTCCTGATTTGTTTTTTTACCATCATAGTTGAGTGTAGCAATCTTGGTATCTTTATTCCAATCTACCGTGGCTACATTTTTTAAATTTCCTGCTTTTTCGATGGTTGTTTTACACATTTCGCAGTTGCCATATATTTTTACAGTTTCTGTTTTTGCATTTTTGATTTGTGCAAAACTGTTTACGGCTGATAGTAATACGATGATTACCATCAATATTTTTGATATTGATTTCATTTTTATTTTTTTTAATTTAATAAGATATACGAAGAGTTTGCGAAAACTGGATTCAGCTTTCGACAAGGCACACGTATGGCTAACAAGCCATCGTTTTAGCTTATTTTAGGTGGTTGCCAAATGGAAGAGTAGCCTGAAGAATAGTAGGCTTCTTTGAAACCGAATTTTTGCTTTTTAATTTCAGCAAAAGGGTTAGCTGTTTTTAAATCTATTGGTATTGGTAAGCTTACAGAAGATGAAGAAGTGCTACATCCACATGAACTGTGCTTACAATTGCCGTCGCAGTCGTGACCATTTTTGCATTTTTTACAGGACTTGTCCTTGCAACTGCTTTTATGTTCTGCTTTTGCAGATTGATCTTTTGAGCAGGACTTTTGCTCTGTCTTAGTTGTTTTTTTTGCACAAGCATAGCTTATGCTTGGCATTAGGAAAAAGCCCAAACATAGTAAGATGACAAAGCTGATATGTTTACTCAAATTTTTCAACACTACAAAATTATGAAATTATTTCTTTTAATTGCTATATTTTGCACTTTCGTGAACTGCAAACACAGAATTATAGATAAAATATCTAAATCACTAGTCTGCATAGTCCTTTTTATGCTTATTAAAATAAATATACAGTTAATTACCTAAAGTGTTTGTTATAAGTTAAATAACTAAACAGGTTATTAGGATAAGGAAATTATCTTTGTTTAATGGTTCTATCTTAAAACCTGCTTTCTGTACAGTTTCAATTACCTGTTCTTGTGTAATTCCTTCTGATTTTACGGTAAGCACCTTGTCTTTAGTTGTATCTACTTCCCAATGGCATATTATACCATGGTATTATCCAAATGAGGTTTTACAGATGCTACACATCCACCACAGTTAATATTTGTTTTGAATCGTAAGTCTTGATTATTCTTTTCCATTTTGTTTATTGAATAATTCATTTAAAGTTTAAAACTGCGTAATCGCAATGCATTTACGATTACCGATACAGAACTTAAAGACATTGCTAAAGCTGCAATCATTGGAGATAATAAAATTCCGAAAAACGGATATAAAATACCTGCTGCAATTGGAACACCAAGCACATTGTAGAAAAAGGCAAAGAATAAATTTTGCTTGATGTTTTTCATAACAGCATGGCTCAAATTTTTTGCTTTAACGATACCTAATAAATCGCCTTTTACTAAAGTTATTTTGGCACTTTCTATGGCTACATCAGTTCCAGTTCCCATAGCTATTCCGATATTGGCTTGTGCTAATGCCGGAGCATCATTTATACCATCACCAGCCATAGCTACAATTTTCCCTTCTGCTTGTAAACGTTTAATTTCGTTGAGTTTATCTTCGGGTAAGCATCCTGCTTTATAGGAAGATAAACCTAATTCATCCGCTACTGCTTTGGCTGTATTAACATTGTCGCCAGTAAGCATAATTACTTCTACACCTTGGAGCATTAGTTCTTTTATCGCTGCTGCACTCGAAGTTTTTATCGCATCGGTAATTGAAACAAAACCAACTGTAACATCATCAACAGCAATGTAAGAAACCGTTTTACCAAGTTTTTGTTCTGCAATAATTTTGGTTTCTAAATCGTTAGAAATAGTTGCCTTAACCTGTTCCATTAGTTTTTTATTGCCTAATGCTACTTTTCTATTGGTAACCGTTCCTGTAACTCCTTTTCCTGTAACATTTTCAAAATCTTTGACTCCAATTAATGAAATAGATTTTGTTTTGGCATAATTGACTACTGCTTGTGCCAATGGATGTTCACTGTATTGGTTTAAGGAAGCTATATTTTGCAATAAATCATCCTCGTTATTAGTTGATGCGTAAATTTTTTCTACAGAAGGTTTTCCCTCAGTTAGCGTTCCTGTTTTATCTGTTATTAAAACATCCACCTTATTCATATTTTCTAAGGCTTCGGCATTTTTAATTAATACTCCAGATTGTGCTCCTTTGCCCACACCCACCATCACAGACATCGGCGTGGCTAAACCTAAAGCACAAGGACAAGCTATGATTAAAACTGCAATGGCATTTATAAATCCATAAACCTTCGCTGGTTCTGGACCAAATAGTGCCCAAACAAAAAAGGTAATTACTGAAATGATTACTACAATGGGTACAAAATATTTAGAAATACTATCGGCTAATTTTTGAATGGGTGCTCTTGAACGAGAAGCATCGTTAACCATTTGTACAATTTGAGAAAGTAATGTTTCAGAACCTACTTTTTCGGCCATCATTACAAATGATTTGTTCCCGTTGATTGTTCCCGAAATTACATTATCGTCTTTCTTTTTGTCAACGGGAATTGGTTCTCCTGTAATCATTGCTTCATCAATACTGCTTTCACCATCGGTTATTTTTCCGTCAACTGGAATTTTATCTCCTGGTTTTACGCGTAATAAATCACCTTTCTTAATATCATGAATGGAAATCACTTTATCGCCCCCTTCACCAATCAAAGTAGCTTCGGTTGGTGCTAATTGTAATAACGCTTTTATAGCTCCACTGGTTTGGCTATGTGCTCTTGCTTCTAACAATTGTCCCAACAAGACCAGTGTAATGATTACTGTTGCTGCTTCAAAATAAAGATGAATGGTTCCGTGTTCGGTTTTAAATTCTTCCGGAAAGATATTCGGAATCAGCATTCCTACAATACTAAACAAAAATGCAACTCCAGTTCCTATTCCGATAAGGGTAAACATATTTAGATTCCAAGTGATTATGGATTTCCAAGCTCGTACAAAAAACATCCAACCAGCATAGAAAACAACAGGAATTGAAAACAGAAATTGCACCCAGTTCCACATGTTGCTGTCCATTATTTGAAATAACGGATTGTTATGTACCATTTCCATCATGGCAATAATAAAAATTGGCACCGTAAAGAGGGTTGCAATTTTCATTTTTTTAAGCAAATCCAGATAGGTTTTTTTTTCTTCGGAATCGCTTGGTTCCATGGGTACTAAATCCATTCCGCATATAGGACATGAACCCGGACTATCTTGAATAACTTCGGGATGCATTGGGCAGGTGTACATCGTTTTCTTTACATTCAATTCTGCTTCTTTTACCAAATGCATTCCACAAACAGGGCAATCGCCAGCTTTATCATAAGTTTTATCGCCTTCACAATGCATTGGACAATAGTATTTGCCTTTTATATTGCTAGTCACTTCGATTGTTTTTTTATCATCGTGAGAATGAGCAGAGCAGCAGGATTTTGCCACTGGTTCATTTGTCGTGGTATGTTGTGGGCTTTTGTTATTGCTCATTTCTATGGTATATTTTCCAACAGCGGTTAATGCTTTTTGCAATTGTGTAGTTGGAATGTGTTTATCCATTGTCAGGGTAGCTGAGTTTTCATCTTTTGAAACTTCAACATTTGTCACATTTTCAACCTTTAATAAAGCTGATTTCACCTTTGCTTCGCAACCTCCACAGGTCATACCTGTTACTTGATATTTGTGTACCATTTTGTATGAGTTTTATGATACAAAGTTCCGTATTGTTTCCATTTTTTCGTTGTGGAATTTTGGGAATGATTTGTAAGATTTACTTAGACCTTATCCAAAGGTTTTCTTTTATCCTCTCGTATTCGCTTGAAATAACTTGGGGTAAGTCCTGTTACCTTTTTGAATTGGTTGCTTAAATAGGCTACACTTGAGTAATTTAAACGGAAAGCAATTTCACTCAAAGATAGTTCATCATATACCAATAATTCTTTTACCTTCTCTATTTTTTGGGCAATAAAATATTTTTCGATAGTAGTGCCTTCAATTTCTGAAAATAAATTAGAGAGATAATTATAGTCGTGGTGTATCTTGCTATTTAAAACATCCGACAAATTGTATTTTGTTTCGCCATCCTGATGATGAACGAGGTCAATAATAATATTTTTTATTTTTTCTATAATTCGGCTTTTTTTATCATCTATTAATTCAAAACCTAATACAGTCAGTGCTTGCACTAAATTGGTTTTAACGTTTTCAGCTAATTCTTTATCCAAGGTAACTTCTCCCAGCTTTATATTTTTCACAGTCAATCCAAGCTTCTCCAATTCATTCTGCACTACCATAATACAACGGTTGCAAACCATATTTTTTATAAAGAGTGTTGTCATATATTTTGTGCTTTATTTGAAATTAGCTTAAAATAAGCTCTATAAAATTACAATTAATATTTTCTTGTAATTGTAGAACAGTTGTCAATTGATGTATTTATCCACTGCGTTGTCCAATTCTTCATTTTTAATATTGCTTAAATTTATATCTGCCAAATGGAAAACTGGTCAAGTAGTTTGCTGACTTTCTTTATATCATTTCTTTATTCAAAGCATCAATGAGCATTTTGGTCATAATATTTCTTCTTTAGCCACAAACTTGCACGTACCAATAATATCAGTACAGGAACTTCCACCAATGGGCCGATAACGCCCACAAATGCCTGTGGCGAATGAATACCGAAAACCGATATTGCTACGGCTATTGCCAATTCAAAATTGTTTCCTGTGGCTGTAAATGCGATGGATGCGTTTTTATCGTAAGGAACTTTAAGAGATTTATTGATAAAGAAGCTCACGAAAAACATAAGTATAAAATAGATGATTAACGGTATTGCTACTTTTACTACATCCATTGGCAACTCTACTATTTTATCGCCTTTCAGACTGAACATCAATACTATAGTAAACAGTAAAGCATACAATGTAATGGGCGATATTTTGGGTACAAATTTCCGGTTATACCATTCTATACCTTTTGATTTTACAAGGATGTATCGGCTTAAAAAACCTGCCAAGAAAGGAATACCTAAATATATCAATACGCTTTCGGTAACATCTTTCATTGATACGCTTACATTGAAATTGGCTAATACTAATTTTGCAGGTAATACGTTGATGAATAACCATACTAAAAAACTGTAAGTAAATATCTGGAAGATACTGTTTAATGCAACTAACATAGCTGTATATTCTCTGTTTGCTTTAGCTAAATCACTCCAAACGATTACCATTGCGATACATCTTGCCAAACCTATCAGTATCAAACCTGTCATATAATCGGGTTCATTCCTTAAAAATAAAACGGCTAACCCGAACATTAGCACTGTACCGATAACCCAATTCAGCAATAAGGATATACCAATTACTTTTTTATCCTTAAACGCCATAGGCAATAATGAATAATCAACCTTTGCTAATGGCGGATACATCATCAATATTAAACCTATTGCCAACGGAATATTTGTAGTGCCTACGGATAGCGCATTTGTAATTTTTGAAATACCGGGAAAAATATATCCCAATCCTATACCTACTGCCATTGCAAGGAATATCCATAAGGTAAGGTATCTGTCTAAGAATTTTAGTTTTGGTTGCATCGGCTACATTTTAATCATTGAAAAAACATAGAACATTTCCGTTGCTATCTGTAAACTTCTATCAGCATAGACCTTTGATTGTTCCGGTGTATTGTCTGAAATTTTAGGGTCTTCAAATGTGATAGGTATTCTCTTTTCTGCTCCTGCAATAAAAGGGCATCCGCCGTCTGCCTGTGAACAGGTCATAATAGCTGCAAACGCTGATACAGGATTGAAAGGGCTATCATATTTTTTGGAGAAACCAACAATCGGCAAAGAATTATCACTATACTTTATGGCATATACAGGATTGTCGGTATCTGCTATTTTGAAAATACTTAATCCCTGATGTGTCAATGCTTCTGCCACTTTCGGGAATAATGCCGTTTCTTCTGTACCACCCGAATAACAATGTACCTTTGGGATAACATAGTGTGCTGCTGCTACCTGTGCCCAAACCTGCGATAAATGGCTTCTTCGGGAATTGTGGGTACAAATGAAGTTGATACTTATTTCCTGACTATTGTTTACTTTTTGCTGTACAAAATCTATCAGTGGTCGTAATATATTTTTGCGTTCTTCACTGATGTTTTGAAAAGTAGTAACATTGTTTATTGTTTCAACTAAATTCTTATACATTTTGATTGATTTAAAGGGTTTAACAACATCCTGAATTAGGTGTGCAGGAAGCATTATTCAACGCTGATAATTTTATTTTTTGCTTTTCGACAGGAATACCGCAAGCATCCTGAGCAAGACAAGCTGTTGTTTTACTTTTCAGTACGAATGTTTTTCCGTTGAAATCCAAATCATATTTCCCGATAGTATCAATTTGATATTCTACTTCAATTTCGGCATCTTCCATACCTAATTTTTCTTCGGATAGTTTGATGATATTTAATAGTTTGGTTGGCTTCAATCTATGTTCGTAATCGTCAGCATTCCATAATTGGAAATTGACAACTTTTTCATTGCGGATTACACCACCACAATCAATAAAAATTTTATTGATTTGCCCAACTTCGGTAACGTGGAAATGTTCGGGAACAAACGTTCCGTTCTCTAATTGAAATTCAACATGCTCTAATGTTGGTAAGATTTCTTTGATTTTTGATAGTTTCATAATTTCATTATTTAATTGTTATATTGCATTATTACGATTGATTTGGTTAAAATAAATGCTTAGCAACATTTATCAATACCTATATCGTCAACAAAGAAAGTATTGAGTTCCTTCTTAATCTGCTGCCAGACATTTTCATCAATGCAGTAGCATACACTGGTTCCCTCTATATTTCCTTTGATAATACCAATGTTTTTTAGTTCTTTCAAATGCTGCGAAATGGTAGCTTGTGCCAATCCCAATTCCTCTACCAAGTCATTACAAATACAGGCATTTTGTTTAATGATATATTGCAGGATAGCTATGCGTGCAGGATGAGCCAATGCCTTTAGCGAAGTTGCTAAACGGTTCTGCTGTTCCGTGTATATTTCAGTTTTTGTAACTCCCATTTTTATCAAAAATTATACATCGCAATATTACGATTAATATTTTAACTACCAAAATTGTTTAAAAAAATATTTAGTGAAGTTTACCCCTGTTGCACCAAATGTTGCAAATTCGGATCATTTTTTTTATCCGCTCTTTTTCATTTTCAATAATATTTACAATGTTTATTTTTATCTGGCGGTAATTCAGTAAAGATATCCTGTTGTTGATTTCCGGGCAATGATGGCGGTTGCTTTTAGGGTTGGTTTTGTTGGATGTCCTTTCAAAGCCACTTCGCTTTTTTGCAAAACGCAATTCCAAAGTCTAAAGTCCTACGTTTTTCCGAACAAAAAAGCTTTGAGGGGATGTCAGGTTCTCTTCCCTTTTTTAATTTGACGGAATGTATTGTGAACTCTGCTGTAGCTTTCCCTGCAAACTGTATAAAAAGGATTATACTAGTCATCAACCTGCATAAAATAAATACAGCTTTAAATTCATACCTGTGTAAATAAGATACAGATCATCATCATAAAATAGAATCATGCCGATCATCAAACCTGCGTAATACACATACAGCTGGAGTTCATACCTGCGTAAATCATATACAGGTCACCTGCTTAAGATAAGTACAGGTCAAAATCCTTACGATTTGATCTACAATACGATAGATAAATTATCACTTTGAAAGGATTTATTATTTACTTTCGTATGCTCAGACTTCACTTCCACACATTTCCAATAAAAACAATAAAAGAATCAAAACTGCTGATTATCAATACTATTAATCGTTTTTCAGAACTCCGAAAAATAAGCGGCTTTTTTTGAGCAAGATGTGTCTTTGTACCCACAAATTTTTGCAAATTTTCGAGTACAAAGACGATCTTGCCTTTTCTGCAAAAAGGAGAAAAAACGGCGGAACTTGTTTTTTTATGTTAGGTGAAATTTAAGTTAAGATTCCAAACTAATCCAATTTATTCTTTTTTAATCTTTATAGATTTTAGACTCATCCAGAGTATTCTTAATTAGCCCAACTCCCATCAAAACTATTGTTTTAGAGGTTTTTATGATACAACTTTGCCGTAGAAATTTTATCAAAAATGAAAAAATCATTTAACCTTTTAATATTTGTTTTTGCAATTATCGTTAAAGCTCAGGTTGGAGTTAATACGCAGACACCCGCAGCAACTTTGGATAAAGTAATAGAAGGCAAAGCGGTGCTGAATCCGCAATACAAAAATCTGAATCTGTATGATTCTGATATGAACAGAATCAATACCAACAAGCCTTTAGAAGGTTTGGAACAAGACAACAAGCACGAAAAAAATAACGTGAAAGAACAAAGTATTAAACGATAGATAACACTTACAACCAATCATTTATTTC
>JBCNLQ010000039.1:0-31261 GCA_039595375.1 Chryseobacterium sp. | reverse complement strand
TTTTATGATTAATTGAATGAAATATGAATTCAACTTTACAATAAACAAAATTTAACTTGGTTTTTAAAGTTATTAAAATGAATAGAAATCGTATATTTATCCCCAAAAATTAACAGCATTGAAAAATTATTTTCTACTTTTTTTATTATTATTTCCTGTTGCGGCATTTTCTCAAATTAATTTAAGAGTTCTAAACGAAGAAGACGGCAAACCAGTTTCAGAAGCTGAAGTTTCTTACAATAATCAAACGTACCAGACGGATAAAAACGGTTATGTAAAAGTGCCCATTGCAGATTCTGAGCAAACCTTGGACGTGCAGAAAATAAACTTCAAAGGTTTCTCAAAAATCATCAAAACATCTCCGAAAACTCAGACTGTGAATGTGCTTTTTTCCTCGTCGGTAACTGCTACAGATATTCAGGAAGTTGTTTTTCAGAAAAGAGCCAGATTCAAAACCAATGATTTGACTTCGGTAGAGATTTCTGCCAAAGAAGCGAAGGAAGTTGCATCATTAGCTGGCGGCGTAGAAGGTCTTTTGAAAAGTTTACCATCCGTAAACTCCAATGCAGAATTGAGTTCACAATATATGGTAAGAGGCGGGAGTTATGATGAAAATCTCATCTACATTAATGATATAGAATTGTATCGTCCGTTTCTGATCAGAAACTCTTTGCAGGAAGGGATGAGTATTGTAAATCCGGATATGGTTTCTACCATCAATTTTTCTGCTGGTGGCTTCGAGCCGAGATATGGTGATAAAATGTCATCTGCGTTGAATATCTATTACAGACAACCAGAAAAATTCGAAGTTTCAGGAGAAGCAAGTTTGATTGGCGGTAGACTCACAACTGGTTTTGCCTCCAAGGATAGAAAATTCACAGGATTGATTTCCGGTCGTTACAGAAATACAAATCTGGTTCTAAATACTTTGAATGAAGACACCGATTTCAACCCGAGATATATGGATCTTCAGACATACTTGAACTATCAGTTCAATGAAAAATGGTCCTTGTCATTCTTAGGTTACTATGCAAAGAATGATTATCAGATGTATCCGAAGCAAAAGGAAGTAGATTTCGGAAGCCTTTTGCAACCTTTGAAATTGACGGTTTTCTACAACGGGCAGGAAGATGACCAGTACAAAAATATGATGGGAACGGTAAGTGTGAACTTCAAACCAAGCAAAAAATGGCATTTCTCGCTGGATAATTTTGCTTACCAGAACAGAGAAAGAGAGTATTATTCCATCGCATCCGGTTATATTTTGGAAGCATTTGACGAAGAAGGAAATCCGGTCGCAGGTTATGACGCTGGGGGACAAATCGATCACGCCAGAAATGACCTTTTAGTGAGAGTGGCTGGATCACAATTCAGAACCAAATTCTCTCCAGATGTGAATACAGACATCGAAGTTGGAGTGAAATATGAAAGAGAAACCATCAAAGATTTCACAAATGAGTGGCAGTTTGTAGATTCTATTGGGTACAGCAGTCCAAGAGATTTTGTATTGCCGGGTAATCTGGATACTTCTGCCCTTAACCTCAAATATTATATTGCAGGACAAAATGATATTAACCCAACAAGAATCTCAGCTTACGCACAGTTTTCTAAAAAGTTTTTCTGGGGAACTAATAAAATATTTATCAATGGCGGTGCGAGAGTGCAGAACTGGAGTTTTAATAAAGAAACATTATTCAGTCCAAGAGTTCAGTTTGCTTTAAAACCCGAGTGGGCAAACACAGATATGTTGTTCCGAGTGGCTGGAGGTGTTTATTATCAAGCGCCATTTTATAAAGAAATCAAGGATTTGACAGGTGCTTTCAATTCTGATATCACAGCTCAGAAATCTTATCAGATTATTTTGGCTAATGATTATGAATTCAAAATCAAAGAAAGAAACTTCAAATTAACAACCGAAGCGTACTACAAGAAAATGGAAAATCTGATTCCATATTATTTGGATAATGTGAGAGTAAGATATTCTGGAAAGAATAATTCCGAAGGTTATGCCTATGGTTTGGATGCAAGATTGTTCGGGCAATTTGTTCCAGGTATTGATTCTTGGATTTCTGCAAGTTATGCAAGAGTTTATGAAAATATCGAAGGAATGGGTTACATCCCAAGACCAACCGATCAGCGTTTCCGTTTCTCAATGTTTTATCAGGATTATATGCCAAAGTTCCCAAGTATGAGAGTCAATCTGACTTTGACTTATGCGAGTGGATTACCATCAGGAACGCCGGTTTTATTTGATTCAGCAGGTTTACCAGACTATCTAGCGGCTTACCGTTATCAAAAAACTTTGCCTGCCTACAAGCGTGTTGATATTGGTTTGACCAAGGTTTTCATCGATCAAAAGGATAATAAAGCGAGCGGGAATTTCTGGGGCAAATTCAAAGAGCTCACTTTGGGTGTTCAGATTTTCAATGCCTTTAATATCAATAATACAATTGCCAATCAATGGATCAGTGATGTGAATTCTTCTCAATCTTTGTACTATCCAGTTCCGGTTAGATTGACGGGAAGATTCTTCAATGTGAAACTCGAATTCAAATTGTAAAATCAGTTCTTATTTATATACAACAAAAGCTTCCAAATTGGAAGCTTTTGTTTTTTTTTAGAATCGAATATATAACTTAAAAGTAAGACCGAATAAATCTTAGTTTATGTGTATGTTTATTTTGATCTTTATTGAAGATGCCGCTTGTGTCAAGGCTGTCAATTCGCACTTTTCCGTGTGCGTGGATGATTTTTTGATCTGCCAGAATAATCCCAACGTGATGGATTCTCCCTTCTTTATTTTCAAAGAACGCCAAATCTCCTGGTTTTGCTTCCTCGATAAATGTCAAAGCTTCTCCTAATTCCGCTTGTTGGTAAGTATCTCTTGGAATCTTGACACCGTGGATTTTGTAAACAATCTGTGTAAAACCACTGCAGTCGATTCCGAAAAAGCTTTTTCCGCCCCAGAGATAGGGAACGTTCAAAAATTCTTTGGCACAGTTGACGATGCTTTCGCTGAGGTCACGACCACGAGTGGGAGCCATTGTCTCAAAGTTGACTTCCGAACCCATTGATAAAAGCACTTTTCCGCTCTCCGTCATTGTAGATTGGAAAGGTTCTTTTACCAAGTTTCTTTTTCTTGAGATTAAAAATTCATCAGAAACAGGCGAGATTTGTTTGGTGTCCATCCAAGCTTCGTAATGGTCGTAATGCGTTACGATTTTGGTCCAATTGTCTTTAACCTCGATGATATCCGCAGATTCACCGTAAAGAAGTTGTGATACGATTTCGCTTTTGTCAGAACTGTCCGCTCTCAATGGCGCGATGGAAACATTGCAAATGCCTTTATTCATTTCAATCAATTATGAATTTAAAAGTACGAATTATTTCTTTCTAATCAAGTGTAATCCGTCTCGCAAAGGTAAGATTAGATTTTCGAAATCAGAATCTTCAGCAATGATTTTATTCACGAGTTTGATTTGTTCCGTTTGTTTGTCTTTTGGATTGTTTTCGAGAACTTTACCGTACCAAAGAACATTATCGATGAGAATGATACTTCCGGAACGAAGATTTGGTTTTATCAGTTTCAAATATTCCAGATAACTTTCTTTATCAGCATCAATAAAAACCAGATCCCAGATTTTATCTAGTTTTTTGATTTCCTCTTTTGCATCTCCAATGACGAATTCGATTTGGTCTTTGTAGTTACTTTCTGCAAAATATTTTTGGGGAATATAGGCTAAATCCTCATTCTTATCAATGGTGTAGATTTTACCGTCTTTTGGTAATCCTTCTGCCATACTCAGCGCTGCATAACCGGTAAAAGTCCCGATTTCCAAAACATTTTTTGGCTGAACCAGATGTGACAAAATGCTTAATAAACGACCTTGCAGATAACCGGAAATCATATGTGGCTGGGTCGTCTTTTGGTAGGTTTCTTTTCGCAATTTTTTGAGAATAGCAGGTTCTTCAGAAGCTGTATCTTCCAAATATCTGTCCATATCTTTGTCTAATTCTTCGAAATAACTCATTGGGAGTTCAAAGTTTTTGGTTTGAAAGTTCAAAGGTAGTAAATGTTTAATTTATGACCGATGTTGTAATGATGTCAAATCTGCAGCCCGACTTGAACGGAGCTCATCTGCATCTGGCGGATCCTAAACGACGTAGTCAAATAAAAAACCTCGCCATTTCTGACAAGGTTTAGTTTCTAAATTTTAAATGAATAATCAAGTATCATTCATCTTTTATCATTTATTTTTTAACAGGAGCGATGTCCATCAACTTCATAAACTCATCCAATTTCGGCATGATGATGATCTCTGTTCTTCGGTTTTCGCCACGTCCGGAAACTGATGCGTTTGTTGTTTTAGGATTGTATTCTGATCTACCACCAGCGGTGATTCTGTTAGGATTTACCCCAAATTGATTCTGCAACACTTTCGCAACAGAAGTTGCTCTTAAAGCAGAAAGTTCCCAGTTGTCTTTTGGAGAATTATTGCTGCTTAGCGGCGTATTATCGGTATTACCTTCAATCAGAACACTGTAAGTGTCGTAGTCATTGATAACTTTTGCAACCTTTGCCAATACATCAGCTGCAGCCGGCTGAATATCATATTTTCCAACCTGGTAAAGCATCTTGTCTGATAGTGAAATCAAAACTACACCTTTCAAAACTTTTACATCTACATCTTGGTCTGCTACGTTGTCAAGAGAGCGTTTCAACTTGTTAGACAGAGCCAAATTCAGACTGTCATTTTTGCTTTTTCCGGAGATCAATTGTTTGATATAAGAATTGGAAGCGTTGATTTCCCCAACCAATTTATCAATATTTGCAGAACCTTTTCCTGCGTTGGATAAACATGCATCCAGACTGGATTTAAGCGCATTATTCTGTCCAACAAGCAAGTCATTTTGACCTTTTAGAGAAGAGTTTTCACCTTTCAGATCCTGGATTTGGCGCATTCTTTCACCCGCATCTTCTATACATTGTTTGTAGTTCAGATTCAGAGCGTCGAATTGTTTTTTGCTGACACAAGAAGCGAGGGAAAGGCCCACAGCTGTAATGGTCAGGATTTTAAATAATCTCATAGTAAATATTTATTTGTTTAATATTAAATTTTTTCTGAATTACCTCTCTATCTCTCAAGATCATTGTAATCTCATTAAGCCAAAAGCCAATTTATATATGCTATTAGTTCGTTTCAAAAGTAAGAATTAATAACTGTATATTTGTGCTTATAACTTATTGTTTCGTTATAAAATTGTGTTAAGTCTCTTAAAATTTCAAAACGCTTTTGGGCGATTGCTCTCAAACCCATATCAAAAAATATACCTTTTGGCTGTAAGTGGAGGTGTGGACTCTATGGTTTTACTAGAATTATTTAGAGTTTCTGATTTTAAATTTGAGGTGGCGCATATCAATTATCATCTTCGTAAGGAAGAGTCTAACCTAGACCAAAAGCTGGTTTTTGACTTTTGTAAACAACATCGGATTCCTTTTCATCTTTACGAAGTTTCGCAAGTTGATAAGCAACCGGAAAATTCGATTCAGAATTGGGCGAGAGAATTGAGATATCGATTTTTTAGAGAAATTCAGCAGAAAAGAAATCTTGATTTTCTGGTGACTGCACATCATCTTAATGACCAGTTGGAAACGTTTATCATTAATCTTTCCAAAGCGTCTGGTATACGTGGTTTGAGTGGAATTCCGCAAAATGAGAACGGAATCCTTCGTCCGCTTCTTGACTTTTCTAAAGATGAAATTTATGAGTTTGCAAAAGAAAATCAAATTGAATTTCGTGAGGATCAATCCAACCAGAAAACAGATTATCTAAGAAATAAAATCCGTCATAACATTGTACCAGAACTGGAAAAAATAAACTCAGCTTTTCTGATTAATTTTTCAAAAAGCATCCATTATATCCATCAAAATCGAGATTTCATTAATAAAACTGTTGGTGAAAAGCTAGAAACTTTCAAAATCAATTCTGACGACAATCCAATTATCATTGATAAACAAAAATTTTCTCAAGAATCTGAGCTGATTCGGTACGAAATTTTGAAAAGATTTGGTTTTAATGACTCAAAAGAGATGCAGAAAGTTCTCACGGCTCAAACTGGAAGTGTGTTTTATAATTCTGAATTTCAGTTGATTATCAATCGGAATGAATTGATTTTCAGTCAGAAATCGGAAATCGGAAGCCGGAAGTCAGAAGATTCAATTACTTTGGACATTGTAGGAAATGAGATTGTCATTCCTGAACGTATGAAAAATGAAATTAAAACGTTTGGTAATTGTTTTTGGAAGTTTGATAAGCAAAAAGTAAAGTTGCCTCTTAAATTGAGAAAAAAACAGAAAGGCGATGTGTTTTTCCCTATCGGAATGATTGGAAAAAAGAAAATTTCGAAGTTTTTTAAGGATGAAAAATTGTCTATTTTAGCCAAGCAAAAAATCTGGCTTCTTTGCGATGCTGATGAGCGGATTTTAGGCATCTTGCCCTTTCGTCAGGATGGAAGATTTGAATCTTCAAATAGTGAAAGTTTAGAAATAAAAATTTAACCACAAAGAAATACAAGTTTTCACTAAGCTCACAAGATTGTGTACTTCGTGACAAAACTTTGTTAACCTTGTGGTGAATAAGAAAAAGAAAGAATAAAATGAAAGATTTCAAACTGGTATTATCCACATTTTTTTTATTGATAATAACACTGGTCAACGCCCAGATTAAAAATCCGGTAAAATTCAAATTCGATGTGGTTTCCATTGGAAAAGATGAGTATGAAGCTGTTTTGACTGGGGTAATGGAAGATAAGTGGCACGTGCCTTCTCAAGTCTTACCGCCCGATTCGGGTATTCCAACGGAAGTTAAAATCACTTCTAAAGAAGGAATTCAGTTGATTGGAAAAGTTCAGGAAATTGGGAAAAAACACGATGAGTTTTCAGAAGCTTTCGGTGCTCAGATTGTTTACTACTCAAACAAAGTTGTTTTTAAGCAGAAATTCAAGCCAAAAAATCCAGCAAAACCAGCTACGATTACAGCTGAAATAATGTTTCAGACTTGTAATGACCGGGTTTGCCTTGCGCCGAATACTCTCGAATTTGAAAAGGAAATCGAAGGTAGCGGAGCAACTGTTGCTCCTATCGAAAATGTTACACAAACAAAAGATACTGTTTATGAAGTTGCTCCAGCGGGAAAAGTTGGAACGGTTCTAAAACCAACCAATACTGCATCGCCCGTAGTCCAACCGCAAGATGGTTTGAAAATCAATTCTTTGGACTTCAAAAATCCATTGACTAATTGCGGAACGGCTCAGCAAAAACCGGCTAACGATAATTGGCTTGTTCTGGGATTAGGATTTTTGGGCGGACTGATTGCATTGCTCACGCCCTGCGTGTTCCCAATGATTCCACTGACAGTTTCGTTTTTTACAAAAGGTAATAAAGATAAAGCGAAAGGTAAGAGAGATGCATTTATTTACGGATTTTTCATTCTGTTGATTTTCGTATTATTAAGTATTCCGTTTCATATTATTGATGGGATTTCTGGGAATATTTTCAATCAGATTTCAACGAACATTTGGCTGAATTTATTCTTCTTTGCTATATTTTTATTCTTTGCACTGAGCTTTTTCGGTTATTATGAAATCACTTTGCCAAGTTCCATCGCCAACAAATCGTCCAAAGCAGAAGAAGCGGGCGGATTGATAGGAATTTTCTTCATGGCATTGACTTTAGTCATCGTTTCATTCTCTTGTACAGGTCCGATTTTAGGAAGTTTATTAGGTGGTGTTGTTGCCGGTGCGACTAATGTCCCGACATTATTGACGTTTGCTTTAGCTGGCTTCGGATTGGCTTGGGCTTTAGTTTTTGGTTTGTTGGCGTTGTTTCCTCAAGCATTGCAAAGTTTACCAAAATCCGGCGGATGGATGAACACGGTAAAAGTTGTTCTTGGTTTCATCGAATTGGCTTTAGCATTAAAATTCCTATCCAAAGCCGATTTGGTTTCCAAAACTTTCTTACTGAAGAGAGAATTGTTCATTGCACTTTGGATCATCATCGCAATTGGATTGGTGCTTTATTTATTCGGGAAAATCAGATTTCCTCACGATGATAAAAAACCGAAAATCAGTTTAGGAAGAAGAGTTCTAGGCGTGTTCGGAATTGTGTTTGTAGCCTATTTGATCCAAGGTTTGATTCCTTCTGATAAACCAAAATTGCAAATGCTAAGCGGGATTTTGCCTCCATTAAATGTGAGTTATTTCCACGAAGAAAAAGACGGAATTCTTGGCTTAAGACCTTATCACAACTACTTCGAAGCGATTGAGGTGGCTAAAAAAGAAAACAAACCAGTTTTGATAGATTTCACGGGTTACGGTTGTGAAAATTGCCGAAAAATGGAGGAGTTTGTATGGAGTCAGGAAGATATTCTGCCAATTCTTCAAAATGATGTGATTATTGCCTCGGTTTATGTGGATGACAAAGAAGAGTTGCCAGCGAAAGAACAAATCAAAATTGATATGGGCGATGGTCAAAAGAAAAAAATAAAAACCATTGGTGACAAATGGAGTCTATTCCAGCAAGTTAATTTTAACAATAATTCTCAGCCACACTATGTTTTGGTAACGCCTGACCAGAAAGTGATTAATTCGCCAGTTTCCGGTTATATGCCAAAAGAGGATTTCAAAAAATTCCTGAAATGTGGGATTGATTATTTTAAAAACTAAAAGTTAAATGGGAAAAGCAGAGTTTAGAAATAAAAATTATCTGTATGGATTACTTGTTCTAATTTCTGTTATGCTTTTATTTAATTTATATTCTTTATTATTTGATTTTGAATTCAAATTGATCATACCAACTTTATTACAAATAACATTGTTGTTTCTAATCTTTATCAGACATCAAGCGATCAAAACAATTCTTAAAATTTGGAGCGCAATATTTTTAATTATTGCTTTCGGTTTAATGATTTTGGGAGGGTTATTAAAAGATTTGTCAAATACATTTGAAAGTTTCGGCTTTTTACGATATGTAAGATATTTTTCTTTTTTATGTGCTGGAGTTTTAGTTTATAGAGGTGCTGAAAAAACGATATTTATCAATAAAGTTGAATCAGACTCCAGCGAAATATTATGATTTTCAGAGAAGCCAACATCAGCGATATTCCCCAAATGCAAATTGTTCGCAATTCTGTGAAGGAAAATCAATTATCCAATCCAGATTTGATTAAAGATAAGGATTACGAATGTTTTCTTACAGACAACGGAAGAGGTTGGGTTTGCGAAATTGAAAACGAAATCGTCGGATTTGCGATTGTAGATTTGGTAGAAAATAATATTTGGGCTTTGTTCTTGAAGCCAGAATACGAAAAAAAAGGCATCGGAAAACAGTTGCATAAGAGGATGCTGGACTGGTATTTTCAACAGACAAAAGTCCCTGTTTGGCTGGGAACTGCGCCAAAATCCAGAGCAGAAAAATTCTATCGATTTTTAGGCTGGGAAGAAATAGGAATACACGGAAACGAAATCAAATTCCAGATGACCGTAGAGAATTGGCAGGATTTGTAATTCGGTAAATAGTATTTCGGTAATAAAATTAAAATTTAGGTACAAATTTTGTATTCAAAAATCCATAATGATGACAAATTATTATGGATTTTTATTTTCTATTACTAACTACTAAAAATTAAAGCTATGGCAGAAGTACAAATTAAGGAGCAATCTAACGGAAAGAAAACTCAGAACAAGAAACCAATAAGAGTCGATATGACGCCAATGGTTGATTTGGGATTTTTATTGATCACATTTTTTATGTTCACAACCAATTTCTCAAAACCAAATGCTATTAATTTTTCCAATCCTCCAAAAAATGAAGGGAAAGTGATAACAGATATTGATATCAGGAATTCTATCACGTTCATTCTAGGCAAAGATGGCAAAGTTTTTTATTACCAGGCTGAAAAAAATGATTTGAATGATAATAGTCTGAAAGAAATTTCTTTTGACAAAGCTCAGGTCGCAAAAACCATCGAAACTGCAAAATTGAGAGCGCCGAAAAAAGAAATCTTTACGGTTATTATAAAACCAGCTGACGATTCTCAATACAAAACAATGGTTGATATGCTGGATGAAATGACTATTACAAAGTCAGAACATTACGGAATCTCTGAAATGAATGATAAAGAAAAGGAATTGTACCAAAATAAAGTTCAATAAATAATACAATTATTTTGCAAAGAGTGTCTGAGGATGCTCTTTTTTATTTATTTTCGTGAGGAAAATTAAAACTATGAGAAAGCTAATTCCTGTTATTATTTTTTTTTTCATCATTTCCTGCAAAAAATCGGAAGAAACTACAACTCCAAAAGTGGATAGTGTAAAAATCATTGACTCAATCAATGTAGCCAGAACTAAAATTAATGACAGTATTCTCAGCAGCAGAGCTTATAGAGATTTATCTGGAACACATTCTCTAAACCACGATCAGGTAAATGGTTCAGGAAAAATTACATTTAAAAAAATCGGACAAGACGAGTACAAAATCTCTGGAGAAAATAAATCAGGAAGTAATTTTGTTAAAATTGAGGGAAGGGCAAGAATGACTTCACCAAAAAATCTTAAATTCGATGGAACCATTACCCAAAGTATATCTGAGTATGACAATGGTAAATTGGATGTAAGAAGAGGAAAGAAAAATTTTTCTACTAAAGATGGTGGAAAAACTTTCAAACTCTACGAATCCGTTAATAATGCAGGGTTTGCCGATAAAATAATCATCAAATTTTAGAAGATGCTCAACTACGAAATCGAAGGAAAAGGAACCGAAAATCTGGTTTTACTGCACGGCTTTATGGAAAATCTTTCCATCTGGGATGATATGATTCCGTTCTTGTCAGAGAATTTCCGGTTGATAAAAATCGATTTGCCAGGTTTTGGAAAATCCGAAGTTGTTGCAGAAGTTCAAACATCAGAAATAATGGCCGATGAAGTCAAAAAAGTGGCGGATGAGTTGGCTTTAAAAGAATTTCATTTGTTGGGACATTCGATGGGTGGTTATATTTCATTAGCTTTTGCTGAAAAATATCCTAACTTATTGAAATCCCTTACTTTGTTTTTTTCCACATACTTTGCTGATGACGATGCAAAAAAGGAAACCAGAAAGAAAGGCTTGAGAATCATCAAAGAAAATCTCAGAGCATTCGTCAACGCTGGTGTTCCAAATCTTTTCAATCCTAATGAGCACGATATTCTGGAGTCCAAAATCAAATTGGCCAAAGACACGGCTTATCAATCTTCAGTTGAAGGTGTTTTAGCCTCCCAAAAAGGAATGATTGAACGGGTGTACAGAAAGGATATCCTAGAAAACTTTGAAGGCAAAATTCTGGTTATCTCTGGCAAACACGATTCTGCAGTCAATACAAAAAAAACCATCGAAAATCTGCCCGACAGAACCAATATCAAATCCTATATCTTAGACTGCGGTCACAACGGGCACTGGGAAAAACCAGCCATTTGCGCGGCGATTATCAATACAGAATTGCTTCATCATTTACCAAAAAAACTCGTGTTCTAGATGCAGAGTAAGAATTTGCCAAATATTACTTCTCTCAGATTTTTTTTAGCCCTATTGGTCGTTATTTACCATATTCCTCAATTTTGTGCTAACAGAGGATGGCCTTCATTTAGCAATCTACCAATCTTCAGTAGAGGCATAGAAGCCGTTTATGTATTTTTTTCATTAAGTGGTTTTTTGATTATCAGAAATCTTTTTAGTGAAAAATTAGAAACGGGAACTATCTCCATCAAAACATTCTACAAGCGTAGGATTTTTAGAATTTTTCCCCTCTACTATGCTGTTTTGATATTCGGTTTGTTGTATTATAATGTTATTCTCCCACATTTTGGATTTGAAACTCAACCCAGACAATATTCTGTTTTACAAGGGATTGTTTTAGGTGGAACTTTTTTTTCTAACGTATTAGCATCTTACAAGCCGGGCGGGATATTAGAAATCCTGTGGTCTATCGCTATAGAAGAACAATTTTATTTACTGATAGCGCCATTGTTTTTGCTGATTCCAGTCAAAAGAATTACGATATTTTTATTCCTGGTGACAGTTATTTATTTTATAGCCTTTCACTCAGATTTTTTTGAAGTGTTAAGAAACTGTAAAATGTACTTTTATTTTTTTTCTATGAGCGGTCTTGCAGCAGTAATATTGACCTTAAATCAAAATCTCAAAATCCCGAAATTTCTTCAGTTTTCCGTGTATCTCGTTTTTATACTTTATTTTACAACGGATATATTTGTAGATAATCTGGCAGATATTGGATATCAGTTTCTGAGTATGATTCTTTTTCCTCTACTCATCTTATGTCTGGTACAAAGTCCATATAAAATGTTAGAAAACAAAAAGCTGAAGTATCTCGGCAATATCTCATACGGGATCTATATGTTGCACGCCATTGTAATGCAAATGACAGGTTTTTTCTTCCTATCTGGCGGTATCAGCAAGTTGAATCTTTCTCCTGTGCTATTTATACTATCATTCAATCTGATTACTCTACTTTTAACCATAATTTTTGCACATTTGTCCTACCGGTATTTTGAGAGTTTTTTTCTCAGATTCAATACTTCAAAACATCCTTTAACTACAATATCAAAATCATAAATATGGAAACATTATCAAAAATTTTTGTTGCAATCGTAGCGCTAGAGCATCTTTACATTCTTTATATGGAAATGTTTGCGTGGGAGACATTAGGCAAAAAAACTTTCAAAAGCGCATTGCCAGATGAGATGTTCAGACCAACCAAAAAACTTGCTGCCAACCAAGGTTTGTACAACGGATTTCTCTCCGCCGGACTCATCTGGAGTTTCTTCATATCAGACCAGATTTGGGCAAAAAATGTTGCCATCTTTTTTTTAATTTGCGTGATTGTAGCAGGAGTTTACGGTGCGTTATCAGCCTCGAAGAAAATATTTTTCGTTCAGGCATTACCAGCAATTATTGCGTTGATTTTCGTGTTATTAAGATAGATATTCAGGAGCTTAATCCCGCTGTCCACTATATCTTTTTTGTCTTAGAAGATTTGTCATCCACAACAAAGGTTTCTGATAAGACAAAAAAGGATGCCGTTTCCATCGGGGCTAGGGTTTTCGTATGACGATCAACTTTTCAACATCAATTGAAACAACATAGTACTGCATTGATTTTTATGCCCTTTTGGGTGATGTTCTAGCTTAAAAATTCTCTGCTTCAACTTTATCTTTGAAATCCGAAATCGTATCTTCCATTGATTTGAAATATTTTCCTCCGGAAGCGTTAATATGTCCGCCACCATTAAAATGTTTTCTCGCAAATTGATTAGTGTCCACAGCATCTTTTGAGCGGAAAGAGATTTTGATAAAATCCTCATAAAGATCTTCCATAAAGAAAACCGCCATCTTGGTTCCCAAAACGCTCAAACCATAATTTACGAATCCTTCCGTATCACCTTTGTCGAAGCCATATTCTTTCAGTTCGTCACGCTTCAACCAAAGAATAGCTACTTTTCCATCTTTCGTGAGTTCGATTCTGCTGAGAACCAAAGAAAGCAAATGCAGTCTGGAAATTGTATTGTTGTCCCAAGTGTTGGAGGTAATAATGGCGGGATCTGCACCCTTTTCGATCAAATCAGCTACAATTCTGTGCGTTGTTGCACTCGTAGAACGGAATCTGAAACCGCCTGTGTCTGTCATAATTCCTGTGTAAAGACATTGCGCAATATCAAGATTTACTACATTTTTATCCTCATTGGCCTGGATGAAGTGATAGATCATTTGGCAAGTTGCAGGAACAGATGTGTCAGAATACACATAATCGAATTTTTCCGGCATCTGATGATGATCGATAAGGATTTTCTTCGCTCTGGACTTGCTGACCCAATCTCCCAGGATTCCAATTCTGGATGGTGAATTAAAATCCAGGCAGAAAATAACGTCAGCATTATAAATCGCTTCGCCAGCAATCTTTCTTTTGTATTCTCCAATCACGATTTGTTTTGCTTCCGGCATCCATTTTAGAAACTTTGGAAAGTCGTTTGGTGTGATGACAAGAGCATTGATTCCCTTCGTTTTCAGATAATGTTTAAGACCAAGAGAAGAACCAATTGCGTCGCCGTCGGGATTTTGGTGCGTCACAATCACGATGTTATTTTCCGGGACGAGAAGATGATTGATTTCTGATATTTCTTTGTCTGTAAACATAAAACAATTATTTGAAAAGTGAGTGTCCAAAGGTAGAACTTTAAAATAAAAAAATCGGCTCAAAACTGAACCGATTTTTTTGGATTTTTTAAAAATTATTTCTTGATGATCTTCTGAACAGATTGTCCGTCGACTTTTAAATAATATATCCCTGGCGCTAAATTTTTAATATTAATCTCAGTTTTGTCTGACTTAATATTAGAAATCGTTCTAACCATTTTTCCAGAACTGTCTGTCAATTCTATCAAACAATTGGTTTTCAGGTTTTCTATCTTAATAACATCAGATGTTGGATTGGGGTAGACAGAGATTTTTGATTTTGAAACTTCTGATGTTGCAAGGAATTTATTGGAGTAGGAGGCTGTGTCTCCATTGAATTTCGTAATCGTCAAAGTATTATTTTCATTGGAAAATTCATAGATGTAAGGATATATTCTTCCATCTGTACCGCTGAAAAAGTTGTCGAAGTACAATCCGTCAAACTGAGATATTTGTGGATCGAAAGAATCGGCCAGCGTAACTGCCAACGAAAGGATTTGAAACTTATTATCGGCAAAAAAGCCAATTTGACCTTGTCCTGTATTAAAATAGGATGTGTTGAAAAATCCGTCAATACCAATAGTGGTATTTCCGCCTGTATGTTGAGAGGGCTTGTTGTAGTAGATTCCGTTTATCTTTAAAGAATTTAAAACCCAAGTTTTTGAGGTTAAATTGGTTGCAGGTGTGTAAAATTGGTACATGATCTGATCACCAGAACTATTTGAAAGTGTTAATGCATAACCTGTTGATCTGGTCTCAATGTTATAGTTGATTTTATTGATTCCTGTAGAATTCTTTGTGAAAAAAGCAGAATAATTGGTGTCAAAATTTGTTAATCCTGTTCCTCCACAGCTAGTCTGGCTATGCTTAGCTTGAGTGATTGTGAAGTCATCTGAATTAGTATTGTATGTTATATTTCCAAAATTTTCCGAACATACTTTACTGTAATACGAAAATGTAGCCGTGTTTAGGAAATTAATAAAATACCCAGTATTTTGATCTGGAAAAATAGTATTATTGCCAATAATGATTTTTTCTATTTTCCAATTTTTGCTAAATAAAAGTGGGTTTTGCGAATATCCCAAAATGAATAACATTCCAATAAAAAATGTGTAGAGTTTTTTCATAAGCTTAAGTTTTTAATCGTTTATAAAGATAAACAAAAGAATAATATAATAATGTTAAATGTTCATTTATCAGATGTTACGATTTCTGAAATGTTGCCCCGAAAATTTCCGTAACTTTGCTGCCTACTAAAGTGGCTTCTCATCCATTTTAGAATTTAATTTTTTTAATTCAAAATCAATGCACAAAGCAGGATTCGTAAATATCGTCGGGAAACCGAACGCAGGAAAATCGACACTTCTAAACCAATTGATGGGAGAGAAGCTGGCGATTGTGACTCAAAAAGCCCAGACTACACGTCACCGTATTTTCGGGATTTATAATGAAGAAGATTTACAAATCGTTTTTTCTGATACGCCGGGCGTTTTGGACCCCAAATATGGTTTGCAGGAAAAAATGATGGATTTTGTAAAAGATTCTTTGCAGGATGCAGATGTCTTCCTGTTTATCGTAGATGTGACAGACAAAACAGAACCTTCAGAATTTTTGATAGATAAGCTCAACAAAATTCCTGTTCCTGTTCTGTTGTTGCTTAATAAAATTGACCAGACCAATCAGGAAGGTTTAGAAAAAATCGCCACAGAATGGCACGAGAGAATCCCGAAAGCAGAGATTCTTCCCATTTCTGCGCTCAACTCTTTCAACACCGATGTGATTCTTCCAAAACTCAAGTCCATGTTGCCGGAGAGTCCTGCATATTATGACAAAGATATGTATACAGACAAGCCAGAACGTTTTTTTGTAAACGAGGCTATCCGTGAAAAAATCCTTCTGAATTATGAAAAAGAAATACCTTATTCTGTAGAAGTGGTGACGGAGATTTTCAAAGAAAAAGAAGGCGTGATTGTAATAGATTCTATCATTTATGTGGAGAGAGATACCCAAAAAGGGATTATTATTGGTCATAAAGGTGATGCTATCAAAAAAGTAGGAACAGAAGCAAGATTGGACTTGGAAAAATTCTTTGGAAAAAAAATTCACCTCAATCTTTTTGTAAAAGTCAAAAAAGACTGGCGCAAAAATGACAGAGACCTCAAAAATTTCGGTTACCGTTAAAATAAATCAAAATCCTTTTCTATAAAGGATTTTTTTGTAGATTTGGTAGAAAGTTCAGCAAAAAAACAAATGAAGAATATCAATTCTATAAAACCACATTCCAATTTAGTAGATATTTTAATCTTAATTGTCCGAATTTTTATAGGCATTTCAATGCTCACGCACGGTATTCCAAAGCTCCAGACGCTGGTTCTGAACAATCAGATTCAGTTTATGAGCTTTCTCGGTATGGGTTCTATCTTTACTATGGTTTTGGTAGTGTTTGCCGAATTTTTATGTTCTCTGTTTGTGATTTTGGGTCTTTTTACTAGAATAGCCTGTATTCCGCTGATGTTGACAATGCTGGTTGCATTTTTTGTAGTACACGGCTCAGATGCTTATGCAGACAAGGAACTCAGCATCTTATATTTTTTCATTTATCTCGTAGTACTGGTTCTTGGATCGGGAAAATTTTCGGTTGATGCTTTGATGACGAAAAAAGCCGAAGCTTACTAGTGGAACCATTGAGAAAAAAAATCTTGGATAATAATCCAAAAATTCTTTCCTAAAAAATAGATGAGTGTAGAGGTAATAATGCCTTTTACAGTGAAAAAAATAATTCCCCAAATGCCAAATTTTTTCAGCAGCATTTTCCATTTCGGTAATTTATGTTGCTCTTTTTGAAACTTCTCTTCCATTTTTATTTTTTCCAAAAATAGGAAAACTTCTATAATTTAGACTCATTCAAAATTATAAATTATCCATAATTTATGTAGGTTCGAATGATAATTATTAAATTATATTTATTGGTAATTTATATTTTTTCAAATTAATTATCTTTTCCCTGGATCAAGTTATTCCAATCTTATAGATAATTACTAACGATTGTTAGTTTTTGATTTTGCTGGTCGAATTATATTTTTATCTTTAGAAACTTCAAAATTAAAAACTTTATGTCCTCAATTTCAATATCAGAAAACCTAAAAAGATTAGGCATTTCCACGGAAAACAACGGAACTTCCACTGGATTAGAATTTTTCTCATCCGGTCAAAATATAGAAAGCTTTTCTCCCGTAGACGGAAATAAAATTGCTTCCGTAAAAACTTCCGATGCCAATGACTATGAAAAAGTGCTTGTAAAAGCTCAGGAAGCCTACAAAGAATTCAGACAGGTTCCGTCGCCGAAACGAGGCGATTTGGTTCGTCAGTTTGGTAATAAACTGAGAGAATACAAAGACGACCTGGGTAAGTTGGTTTCTTACGAGATGGGAAAATCTTTGCAGGAAGGTCTTGGCGAAGTTCAGGAAATGATTGATATCTGCGATTTTGCGGTGGGCTTGTCGCGCCAGCTTCACGGTTATACAATGCATTCCGAAAGACCAGGTCACAGAATGTACGAACAGTATCATCCGTTGGGAATCGTGGGCGTGATTTCTGCTTTTAACTTTCCGGTGGCTGTTTGGGCTTGGAACGCCGCTTTAGCGTGGATTTGCGGAAATGTTGTCGTTTGGAAACCCTCCGAAAAAACACCACTTTGTGCCATTGCTTGTCAAAATATTTTCGCTGAGGTAGCAAGAGAAAACGCACTTCCGGAAGGAATTTCCAGTCTCGTAATTGCTGACCACGAAATCGGTGATCAATTAGTCAATGACAAAAGAATTTCACTCGTTTCCTTTACAGGTTCTACCAGAGTGGGAAGAATTGTTGGACAAAATGTAGCAAAACGTTTCGGAAAATCGATTTTGGAACTAGGCGGGAATAACGCAATTATCATCACAGAAAATGCTGACCTTAATATGTCAATCATCGGCGCAGTTTTCGGTGCAGTTGGGACCGCCGGACAAAGATGTACTTCTACAAGAAGATTGATTATTCACGAATCGGTTTATGACGAAGTTAAAAATCGTTTGGTAAAAGCTTATGCACAGCTTAAAATCGGAAATCCTCTAGACGAAACCAATCACGTTGGTCCGCTAATCGACCAATCGGCTGTAAAGCAATATCAAGATTCTATCGAGAAATGTAAATCAGAAGGAGGAAATTTCATCGTAGAAGGTGGTGTTTTGGAAGGTAAAGATTATACTTCCGGATGTTACGTAAAACCTTGTATCGCCGAAGTTGAAAACGGTTATTCCATCGTTCAGCACGAGACTTTTGCGCCAATTCTTTATTTGATTAAATATAAAACTTTGGAAGAAGCAATTGCTATCCAAAATGATGTTCCGCAAGGCTTGAGTTCTGCGATTATGACCCAGAATCTACGTGAGGCAGAGTTGTTCCTTTCCAATGCCGGTTCGGACTGTGGAATTGCGAACGTGAATATAGGCACTTCCGGAGCAGAAATCGGTGGTGCTTTTGGAGGCGAAAAAGAAACTGGCGGCGGACGTGAATCTGGTTCCGATGTGTGGAAATATTATATGAGAAGACAAACCAATACGATTAATTATACGACCAGCTTGCCTTTGGCGCAGGGAATTAAATTCGATTTGTAAAAAAAATGACAATGAAATTTGTTGAAAATTTTGAGATTGAAACAACAAAAAACTTGGCAGAAAGTTTAAATGAACTAAGAATAATAACCAATAAAATTATTTTTCATTTTTTGGTTTATATGAAAAAACAATGTTTCGCGGAAAAATTTCTAAAACAAATTTTAAAATAACAAAAATTGCAAATGCTAGAGGAATTTCAGAGGCTGTTTCTATTGGTAATATTTCTCAAAAAGAAGGAAAAACAATCATTGGAATTTCAATAAGACCCTCAATATATAGTGTTGTTTGTTATCTAATAATGATTACGTTTATACTTTTTTTAGTAATATTTTTAAATGTAACAGGATTATTAAATGTAATAATGAACTTAATATTATTCTTTTTTGTCTTAGCGTTTACAATGATTCCAGTCTTCTCTTATGATGAGGAAAAAGAAAATTCTAAAAAGAAACTTATTGAAATTTTTAAATTATAAAATTCATAAATGATAACAACTACAGAAAATAAAGTAAAAGAAACACTCGGAAAACATATCCTGGCCGACGGTTTCGATTTTGTAATGGATTTTGAAAAGTCGCACGGCTCCTACATTGTGGATCGTTTGACGGGCAAAGAATATCTTGATATGTTCTCGATGTTTGCGTCGGCTTCCGTTGGTTACAATCATCCTTATATTTTGGAAAAGGCCAATTGGTTGGGGAAAATGGCAATCTACAAACCAACTTTGAGCGACGTCTATTTGCAGGAATATGCAGATTTTATGGACGTTTATTCCAGAGTGGCAATCCCGAAAGAATTGCCTTATTGTTTTTTCGTGGAAGGTGGTGCTTTGGCGGTAGAAAATGCTTTGAAAACGGCTTTCGATTGGAAAACCAGAAAAAACTGGCAGAAAAACATTGATAAAGAAGCGGGAATGGTTATCCATTTCAAGCAATCTTTCCACGGGAGAAGTGGTTATACGCTGTCTTTGACCAACACCTCTGACCCGAGAAAACACCAGTATTTCCCAAAATTCGACTGGCCAAGAATTACCAATCCAAAACTGAATTTCCCTATTACTGAAGAGTCTTTAGAGGAAACTATCAAGCACGAGCAATTGGCTTTGTTGCATATCCAGGAAGCGATTTTAGCAAATACAGACCAAGTTGCTTGTATTATCATCGAACCAATTCAAGCGGAAGGTGGTGACAATCATTTTAGAAATGAATTCTTCGTTGAGTTGAGAAAAATCTGTGATGAAAACGAAATTCTTTTAATTCTTGATGAAGTTCAGACCGGAATCGGAATGACTGGAAAAATGTGGGCTTATGAACATCTTGATATTATTCCGGATGTTATTACTTTCGGCAAGAAAACTCAGGTTTGTGGGATTCTCGCAAGCAAAAATAAGCTGGATGAAGTAGAAAATCACGTTTTTGCCGAGAGCTCCAGAATCAACTCTACATTTGGTGGTAACTTTATGGATATGCTTCGTTTTCAGTTGGTTTTAGAAATCATTGAAAAGGACAATTTGGTAGAAAATTCTAGAGTTGTTGGAGGATTTTTGTTAGAAGGATTACTAAAATTAGAACAAAAACATCCTGAGCAAATCTTTGCGTCCAGAGGAAAAGGTTTGATGTGTGCTTTCGATTTGAAAGACCAAGACGCCAGAAACTGGTTATACAAAAGACTTTACGAAGAAGGGATTCTTGTATTGACTTGCGGTGACAAGTCCATCAGATTCCGCCCACATCTTAACGTAACAAAAGAAGAAATCCAGATTGTTTTAGATAAGATAAACACGATATTCGAGAATTTAATATAAAGAATTTCGGTTTTTGATATTTTTTTTATAAATTGCTATGCTTAATAAAAATCAAAAATCTGAATTATGGATGCAACCACAAGAGTGTCTGTCTATGAAAGTAGCAGTCCACAGGAGATCCAGCTGATGAAATCTAAGCTGGAAGATGCAGGAATAAAGTGCGATGTCGAGAACTCATATCTTAGTTTTCTATCGACTCCAACTGCAACCAATACTTTTATTAAAGTAGATCTGAATGACGAGAAAAAAGCATTTGAGATCATAGACGAATATTTAAAATCAAACCAAAATTGATTTCATCTTTGAAACTTATTGTTTTTATAAGTCAGAAGATACTTCCATCTCGAATGGTTTTTGTTACTAGAATATTTCGGCAGCTGTCGATTTCATATTTTTAAATTTTACGTTTTACAGGAATCGGATTCAAAATCATTTGAGTCCGATTTTTTTATTAATTTGAAATTATTTTTGCTGGTGGTCTGCAAAATCATTATTATTGCAAAAGAAAGGGGAATTAGCTCATCTGGCTAGAGCGTTAGACTGGCAGTCTAAAGGTGACGGGTTCGATCCCCGTATTCTCCACCAATCCTTATCTTTTTTGGTAAGGATTTTTTGATTAATTTTATTCTAAATTTCTTTAGAATTTGATGTCTTAGGGATGACGTCTTATTTTAAAGTCTTGTTTACTACAGCTAAGTGTTCTATTTTTGTTGCAACTTCAAAATTAAATTTATTGGAAAAAATTACTTTTAAAACTTACTTTATGAAAAATTCTGTATTGGTAATTTTATTTTCAATTTTTCTCGTTTCTTGTGGCGTATCGAAAACAACAAAAAAATATTCTTACAAAAAACCATATTCAACGTCCAAAACTGCAAATCTCAAAAAGTTAAGTTCCACCTATTCCGGTAATGTTTCTGGAACGAGAGCTTCTATTTTGGATAATGCAGAAAATTATCTTGGAACGCCGTACAAATATGCAGGCAATACACAGGCAGGCTTTGATTGTTCTGGTTTGGTATGTAAAGTTTTTGACGAGAATAAAATCCAAATGCCAAGACGTTCATCAGACCAGGCAAGAGAAGGCCGTTCCATAAGCGTTTCCGAAGCAAAACCTGGCGATTTGTTATTTTTTGCAACCTCAGGCGGTTCATCTGTTACGCATGTCGGAATCGTTCATGATATCAAAAATAGTGGCGAGATTACTTTTATTCACTCATCCACATCCAAAGGCGTCATCATTTCTTCGCTCAATGAAGCTTATTGGAACAAAGCATTCCTTTTTGCGAGAAGTGTGCTTTAGTTTTATTAATTTTGCGACCAATAATTTTAAGGCTAATGGTAAAAGCCGATATCCATAGTCAATCTATTGTTAATCAATTATCATTTATAAACATATGTCTTTACAGGAAAAAATCGAAAAAGCTTGGGATAACCGTGAACTTTTGAAAGAAGAAGAATATCAGAATGCAGTTAGAGAAGTTGTTGCAAAACTAGACGCAGGCGAGTTGCGTACTGCAGAACCAACTGAGAACGGTTGGCAAATCAACGAATGGGTAAAGAAAGGTGTGGTGATGTATTTCCCGATCCAGACGATGGAAACCATAGAAGTCGGTCCTTTTGAGTTCCACGATAAAATTCCTTTGAAGAAAAACTACGCAGAAAAGGGCGTTAGAGTAGTGCCTCATGCCATTGCAAGGCACGGTAGTTTTGTGGCAAGCGGAGTTATTATGATGCCTTCTTATGTTAATATCGGCGCTTATGTTGATTCCGGAACTATGGTTGATACTTGGGCGACTGTGGGAAGTTGTGCGCAGATTGGCAAAAACGTTCACCTGAGTGGCGGTGTAGGCATTGGTGGTGTTTTGGAACCATTACAAGCGGCGCCGGTAATCATCGAGGATGATGCGTTCATCGGTTCGCGTTGTATTGTTGTAGAAGGTGTTCGCGTTGGTAAAGAAGCCGTTTTGGGGGCGAATGTTTGTTTGACAATGTCTACCAAAATTATCGATGTTACAGGTCCTGAACCAATTGAAACAAAAGGTTATGTGCCAGAACGTTCCGTGGTAATACCGGGAAGTTATACAAAGAAATTCCCTTCTGGAGAATATCAGGTTCCTTGCGCCTTGATCATCGGAAAAAGAAAAGAATCTACGGATAAAAAAACCTCTCTTAACGATGCTTTGAGAGAAAATAATGTAGCAGTTTAAGGCTGTTTGCTAATTGCTATTGGCAAATGGCGAGCTAATAGCAAAGAGCCATTCGTCACTTATTGATTTTAAACTTATATTTGTCATTCTAATGAGAATTAACTTCTTGCTAGGATGACAATTTTAATTAATAACCAAAAGACTGTGAAAGAGAAGTTCTTAAAATTCATTTCAGATTACCGTATTATATTTGTGATTTACGTGATTGTTTCCGCAGTTACGGCTTACAGCAAGTACAAAAGAGGAACAGGTGGCTATAATAACTATCTGATTTTCAAAGGTGTATTTTATAATACTTTGCAAGAACGAAACATTTTTTCGCAATATCCCGATTTGTTTTTTGACAGCAATCATTACGGTGTTTTTTTTAGTCTTTTGATTGCGCCCTTTGCGATGATGCCAGACGGTCTAGGTGCTGTTTTATGGAATGTCACAAGCACTCTGGTTTTCCTCTTTGCGATTTACAAACTTCCATTTTCAGACAGAAAAAAATCATTTTTTGCCTGGCTTTGTCTTCAGGAATTTATTACCTCGGCGACTTATTTTCAATTCAACATCATTTTAACGGGATTATTAATGTTGTCAGCGATTTACATTTACGAAAGAAAAGAAACCCAATCTGCAGTAGCCATTCTTATTGGCGTCTTTGTGAAAATCTACGGAATTGTGGGGCTTTCCGCCTTTTTCTTTGTTAAAAATAAAACGAAATTCATTATTTCATTAATTGTTATTTCAATTTTATTTTTTGTTTTACCGATGTTAATTTCAAGTCCAAAATTTGGAGTTCAGTCCTACTTTGATTGGTACACCTCTTTGTCGGGGAAAAATTTGGAGAATCAAGCTTTGGGAACACGTCAGGATTATTCTTTGATGGGCGTTGTGAGAAGAATTTTAGGCGATGCGAGCATTTCAAATTTAATCTTTTTGATTCCTGGATTTCTTATATTTATGTTGCCTTATATCAGAACAAAACAGTTAAGATTTTTACCATTTCAAATGATGATTCTCGCTTCAACGCTATTGTTTGTGGTCCTTTTCAGTTCAGGTTCAGAAAGTCCGACTTACATTATTGCCATTGCTGGAGTGATGATTTGGTTTCTGATGCAGAAAAAAATAAGCAAAATTGACATAGGTTTATTGATTTTTGTGATGATTTTCACTTGTTTTGCATTTTCGGATTTGTTTCCAAAATCAATTAAAGAAAGTATCTTTATCAAATATTCTACTAAAGCAATTCCCTGTATATTGATTTGGTTTAGAGTGGTTTATGAGTTGATGACCAAGGATTTTGAGAAAGATTATCAATTAGATTAACGACTTAAAAACTGATGAAAAAGATTTCCATCGTAATCCCGGTTCACAACGAAGAAGGCAATATTTTCTTGATATATCAAAGAATCCAAGCCGTCTTTTCCAAACTTGAGAATTACATTTTCGAGATGATTTTTGTGAATGATGGAAGTCGAGACAATTCTCAAGCGATTTTGGAGAAACTGAGTCAGGATTTTGATAATGTCAAATTCATAGAGTTTTCCCGCAATTTCGGTCATCAGCCTGCTGTTAAAGCAGGTTTGGATTTTGCCGATGGAAACGCGGTTGTCTCAATGGATGCCGATTTGCAACATCCTCCAGAACTGATTCCGGAACTGATTCAGAAATGGGAAGAAGGTTATGATGTGGTTTTGACCAACCGAAAATATCCCAAAGAAATATCTTTTTTCAAGAAAAAAACCTCCGAAATATTTTACAAATTTCTATCCAGAATTTCTGATGTCGATTTGAAAAACGGAGGCGGCTCCGATTTCCGATTGATGGATGCCAATGTTGTCCAGTCATTCAGAAATTTTACCGAGGATGATTTGTTTCTCCGAGGTTTGACGAGTTGGATGGGTTACAAACAAACGACAATCAATTTTGTTGCAGGCGCAAGAAACGCCGGCGAAAGCAGTTATAATCTCAAAAAAATGATGAAGTTTGCATTTACGGGAATCACAGCTTTCAGCGTAAAACCTTTGTATCTTGCGGCGTATTTGGGTTTTATGTTTTCTGCATTTTCCGTCGTTGGTTACGGAATTTATGTGATCGAATCCTTCGTTTCCGATACAGAAATTTCTGGTTGGGCATCGCTGATTATGACCATTGTTTTCTTCGGCGGTTTGCAGTTGATTATTTTGGGAATATTTGGAATCTATCTTGGCAAAATTTTCAAACAAGTTAAAGAACGGCCTAATTATATCATTCGCTCAAAAAAATTATAAATGATTTTACTAAGTTTCGACATCGAAGAATTTGATATGCCTTTGGAATATAATGGCGAGATTCCGTTTGCGGAACAACTGGCTATTTCCAGAAAAGGATTGCAGAATATTTTGAAAATTTTGAAAGAAAATCAAATCAAAGCGACTTTCTTTTCGACTGTTGTTTTTGCGGAAAATAATCAGGATTTAGTTAGGCAATTACTTTTGGAAGGTCACGAATTAGCTTCTCACACGTGGTTTCATTCAGATTTTGAAGAAAAACATTTGCTGGAATCGAGATTGGAATTAGAAAAATTATTTGACACCAAAGTTGTTGGACTGAGAATGCCGAGAATGAGTCCCGTTTCAGAAGATGCGGTTTCTGATGCTGGCTATTTCTACAATTCTTCCATCAACCCAACTTATTTGCCAGGAAGATATAACAACTTCAATGTCTGCAGAGAACCATTTTGGCAAAAGAAAGTGTTGCAATTTCCGGCTTCGGTTTCCACAATGTTCAGGATTCCGTTGTTTTGGTTAAGTTTTCATAACTTTCCACTTTGGATTTATAAATTGTTGTCCAAACTATCATTGAAGAAAACTGGATTTTTGAACATCTATTTTCATCCGTGGGAATTTGCAGACATCTCAGACCAAAAATATAAATTGCCCGATTTTACTTTCAAAAATACGAATGAGCAAATGATTACTCGTTTTGATGATTTTATCAAGTGGGCAAAAAAAAATAACTATCAATTTTCCACAACCAGAGATTTTTTAAAAAACTGGACTCAAAAAAATAAGAATTAATGAAGATTGCTTACGACGCCAAACGTATTTTTTCCAGCTGGTCTGGTCTAGGAAATTATTCCCGCGATTTGGTCCGGGTTTTAGCGACGTATTTTCCTGACAATCAATATTTATTATTCAATAAGAGGAAATCGGAACGTGGTGAGGAGATATTGAAGTTACCGAATGTCACCTTCGTCCAGACAAGCAAAGGCACACTTTCCCGACAGCTCAACACTGGAATCGATGCGCAGAATAATGGTGTTGATATTTTCCACGGTTTGTCTGGCGAATTACCTTTGCGATGGAACTCGAAACCAATCAAAAAAGTCGTCACTATCCACGATTTGATTTTCGAAAGATATCCAGAATATTACACTTGGATTGACCGGAAAATTCATTTGTGGAAATTCAAGAAAGCAGCACAATCTGCGGATAAAATTATTGCAATTTCTAAACAAACCAAACAAGATATTATTCATTATCTGAAGGTTTCGGAAAGCAAAATAGAAGTGGTTTACCAAGGTTGTCATTCCAGTTTTAAGGAAAATCAATCGCAGGAAACACTCAAAAAAATCAAAGAAAAGTTTAATCTTCCCGATAGATTTCTGCTGAATGTAGGAACTGTTGAACCCAGAAAAAATCTTCTGAATGTCATTAAAGCTTTAAAGGATTCTAAAATTCCGTTAGTTGTAGTTGGTGCCAAAAAGCCAAAATATTTCAAGCTAATTGAGAAAGAAATCAAGAAAGGAAATGTCAAGGTTCAGTTTCTATCAGGCGTTTCTATGGAAGAATTATCCGCGATTTACAAAATGGCAGATGTTTTCATTTATCCAAGTTTTTTCGAAGGTTTTGGGATTCCTGTTATTGAGGCTTTGTTTTCGGAAACCGTAGTCATTACAAGCAATACAAGCTGTTTGCCTGAAGCTGGCGGACCAGATTCTGTTTATGTAAATCCTGAAAATGTGGATGACATTCGCGCAAAAATCAACTTCCTTTGGGACAATGAATCCGAGAGAAAACGCCGTGCAGAAAATGGTTTGGAGTTTGTTCAGAAATTTAAGGATGAGGTGATTGCCAGAGAGTTGATGGTGGTTTATGAAAGTTTGTGATTAAAATTTTTTTAACGCAAAGTTGCAAAGTTTTAAAATTGTCGACTTGAAGCCGTTTGTATTTTGATTTATTTGGGCCTTTTTGATAAAGCATTAATAATTCCTTTATGCGACATTTTATGAATCATCATCCAAACAATAATTAAGACCATATTTTCAATTCATATCTTTTATCAAATAGAAAATATTGAACTAGGAAGCTATTATTCTGCAAAAGAATTTTTGAAATAAAATTAGCAATCTAGAAGCATTCAAAATTTGTTTATCTTTTGGAACAATAATAATTTGAAACTAATAAAATCTACAAATGAATCAAAATTTTTTAAAAATTCTTAAAGCTATTTTACTAGTTTCAACCATATTTTTATCTCTCTCTTTACTTGATAAGATTGATGACATTGAAGATTATCAAAAAGAGAAAACACAACTCTTGATAGAACAAAACAAATCTTTAAAAAAACTAAATACTAAAAAATATTTATCTGAAAAAGAAATTGAAACTGAGCAAAAAATATTTAATTTAACAGAATCAGAATTAAACTCTTTAAAAGAAGATAAGTATGGAACTGATTTATACTATTTGCTTATAATACTAACTATTGCTTCCTTTTTATATTTACATAAAAAAATTGAGAAAAATATAGAAAAGAAAAAAGTCGCATAACTAGAACATTAATAATTCCGTTCTCCAAAAATTGCAGATCCAACTCGCACAGAGTTAGAACCACATTCAATCGCTAAAGGAAAATCGCCGCTCATTCCCATTGACAAGGTTTCTAATGGTTTAAGTTGAGATAATTCATCAAAAAGTTGTTTCAAAACTCCGAATTCTTCACGTATTTGTGATTCATCATCCACAAAACTGGCCATTCCCATCAAACCTTTAACTTCTACATTCGGATAGTTTCCTGCAAGATATAGATTGAAAATTGCTTTAGCTTCATCAACAGTCAAACCAAATTTAGTCTCTTCTTTTGCGATTTTTACTTGAAGCAAAACATTGATTTTTCGATTGTTTTTCAAAGCTTCTTTATCCACTTCTTTCAATAATTTTTCGCTGTCTATGCTTTCTATCATCGCGATGAAACCGGCGATATATTTCACTTTGTTGGTTTGGAGATGTCCTATCAAATGCCATTCGATATCATTGGGAAGAACGGATTCTTTTTCCAATAATTCCTGAACTTTATTCTCGCCGAAAGCACGCTGTCCCAAATCATAAACCTCTTTGATTTTTTCAGCAGGATTGGTTTTGGATACTGTCACCAGTTTTACGTGTTGCGGAAGTTGAGAAACTATGTTTTGATAATTTTGATGGATTGACATTTTGATTGAATTTTGAAAGTCTATTACAAAAATAAACATTCGTCAGGTTTATAGATTACGAATCGTCAGAAATCTTTATCTTACAAAACTAACAACTCGGCCATAAATTAATTAAATTTGCCCGACCAATAGCAAAAAACCAATTGCTAACACGAAAAGCCAAATTTATGACTCAAGAATTTTTAGGAAATACGCAGTTTAATATTTCCAGTCAAATTGTTTCCGCAAGTTGCCCGTCTAATATTGCTCTTATTAAATATTGGGGGAAATATGAGAATCAAATTCCGGCAAATCCAAGTATCAGCTATACGCTCAATCACTGCAGAACCAATACGACTATGGAATTTGTTGCTGGAGAAGCGTTCTCCGTTCAGACTTTCTTATCTGGAAATGAAGAAAAGAAATTTGGAGATAAAATCGAAAAATATTTCAAAAATATTGAAAGCTATCTTCCGTGGATTCTGAAAGGAAAATATATCGTCAAAACTGAAAATACATTTCCGCACAGTTCAGGCATCGCCAGCTCAGCGTCTGGTTTTGGCGCCATTGCCAAATGTCTCATGAAGCTTAATGAATTATTTTCAACCGACAACAGACAACCATCTACCAACAATCAAAAAGCCAGTTTCCTGGCAAGATTAGGAAGCGGAAGTGCTTGCAGAAGTCTGTACGAAGGTTTGGTAGTCTGGGGAAAAACCAAAGTAGTGGAGGGAAGTTCAGACTTGTTCGCTGTTCCTTATGATAATAATGACATCCATCCGATTTTCAAAAACTTCAACGATTGGGTGTTGTTGATTCATGAAGGTCAGAAATCGGTTTCGTCAACGGTCGGTCACGGTTTGATGAACACTAATCCTTACGCTGAAAGACGTTTCCAGGAAGCGCACGAGAATTTTACCAAACTCAAAACCATTCTTTCAACAGGTGATATGGAAGGGTTTATCAAATTGGTTGAACACGAAGCTTTGACGCTCCACGCTATGATGATGATGAGCGATCCTGCATTCATTCTGATGCAATCTGGAACACTTCAAGTCATTGATAAGATTTGGGAATTTAGAAAAATTACTGGACTGTCGTTGTTCTTCACATTAGATGCGGGCGCCAATGTTCACCTTCTTTTCCCGAGTGATATTGATAACAAAAGAATCACAGATTTCATCCAAACAGAATTAATTCCGTTGACGCAAAAAGGTGGTGTGGTAAAAGATGTGATGAGGTTTTAGATTCAATAATATGGATAGAATAGAACGAGGTGATGAACCTCTGATTTTTTCCTTAACTGACGACGATGCAGAAATGAACGCTGCTATTGAATCTGCGAAAGAAACATTGGCGGATTTTGATAAAGCTTTAATAGATTCAGGAAATGAAAACTTTGCTTTAAAAATTAGTTTTGATGTAAGAGATAAAGTAGAACATATTTGGGCTGTTAATATTGAAAAAATCGATGATGAGTATCTTGGAATTATTGATAATATCCCAAATTCTGTAACTGAAATTAAACTTAATAACAAGATTGAAATCGAAAAGAACAGAATCTCAGATTGGATGTTTTCGAAAAATGGAAAACTATATGGCGGTTTCACTATCAGAGTTCTTCGTAATCGAATGTCAGAATTAGAAAAAGAAAACTTTGACAGAGATTTTATACTTTCCATTGATTAATTATTGTGAATTTCGCTGAGCAAAGCATCTTTGTGAACCAAAAAATATCTTCAATAATTTCAGAAAAACTTTGCGCACTTTGCGTTTAAAATGCTCTCTAAAATTTAACTTCCATAAACATTTAAAAATCACTATTTTTGCAATTCCAAAAAATTGAATTAAAATGTCATTATCAGAACAGGAAATTATCCGTCGCGAGAAACTACAAAAACTGACCGATTTGGGAATCGATGCGTTCCCAGCCGCAGAATATAAAATCACAGATTCTACGAAGTCCATAAAACAGGATTTTCAGGAAGGGAAGAAGGTGGTTATCGCTGGAAGATTGATGTCGAGAAGAATCCAGGGTAAGGCTAGTTTTGCAGAATTGCAGGATTCCGAAGGCAGAATTCAGGTATATTTTAACCGGGACGAAATCTGTACTGGTGAAGACAAAACATTATACAACGAGGTTTATAAACATCTTTTAGACATCGGAGATATCATCGGAATTGAAGGAGAATTGTTCAACACCCAAGTTGGCGAGATGACTGTAAAAGTTGAAAACTTCACGCTATTGACAAAAGCACTTCGTCCGCTTCCACTTCCAAAGGTAGATGGAGAAGGTAATGTTTATGATGCCTTCAACGACCCGGAATTGCGTTACAGACAACGTTACGCCGATTTGGTCGTGAATCCTCAGGTAAAAGATATCTTTGTCAAAAGAACAAAATTGTTCAATGCGATGAGGACTTTCTTCAATGACGCTGGCTATTTTGAAGTTGAAACGCCAATCTTGCAATCTATTCCTGGTGGTGCTGCGGCAAGACCTTTCATCACGCACCACAATGCTTTGGATATTCCTCTGTATCTTAGAATTGCCAACGAATTATATCTAAAAAGATTGATTGTTGGTGGATTTGATGGTGTTTACGAATTCTCCAAAAACTTCCGAAATGAAGGGATGGACAGAACGCACAATCCGGAATTTACCGCAATGGAAATCTATGTCGCGTACAAAGACTACAACTGGATGATGGATTTTACGGAGAGAATGCTTGAGTTCTGCGCCAATGCGGTGAACGGAAGTTCCAATTCTGTATTCGGTGAGCACGAAATCAGCTGGAAAGCGCCATATCCAAGAGTTTCTATGACAGAAGCCATCCTGAAATATACAGGTTTTGACATCACCGGAAAATCG
>JBCNLQ010000038.1:0-31931 GCA_039595375.1 Chryseobacterium sp. | reverse complement strand
GGAAGATTATGTATCGAGAAGTTTTTTCTGATAAGAATACAGCTTACAAACGGGAACTTCAAATCAAATCTTGGAAAAGCAAAGTCAAGATTTTACAATTAATCAGAGCTTCAGCTGGATAGAGCATCCCGATTTCAATCGGGACCGTAAGTTTAGTAACTCAAATGTCAGTTAATGAATCATTTAGTAAAAGTTTATTTTTTTTAAAGTTCAATTTAATCGGATTAAAAATAATTTTGTTCTATTTTCGCTGGAAATTTCTTTTTTAAAATGTGGAAGTTCATCAAGAAACTATTTTTTATACTGATTGTAGCGAATGTTTTGTTCATAATCTTTGGTATTTTTTTTAATCCTCCAATCACCTGGACACAGCTGGGCAGCGTTTTCAAATACGGAAAATTGCAGCGAGATTATATTTCTTATGATGAAATGGGAAATAATATCAAAAAAGCAGTTTTGGCTTCAGAGGATCAGGCTTTCTTCACTCACAACGGTTTTGATTACAAAGCAATCGAAAAAGCGATGAAGAAAAACGATAAAAAAGGAAAAGTCGTGAGAGGTGGAAGTACTATTTCGCAGCAAACTGCAAAAAATGTTTTCCTTTGGCAGGGTAGAAGCTGGTTTAGAAAAGGTTTGGAAGCTATATACACATTTATCATAGAAAAAGTTTGGGGTAAGGATATTATTCTGGAAAGATATTTGAATTCGATCGAAATGGGGCAAGGCGTTTTCGGCATTCAAGCGGCTTCTCAATATTATTTTAATAAGCCTGCAAAAGATCTGACTAAAAGTGAAGCTGCTTGGATTGCCGCAGTTTTACCAAATCCCAAAAAATACGATCCTAAAAATCCAACTTCATATCTCAATAAAAAACATAACTGGATTTTGCGCCAAATGAACAATATTGTTTTGAAATAATTACTTTTGTAGTTGTATGGCGATTAGATTACTTCATAAAGACAGTTTCAGCACTATTCTAAAAAAATATTTTAGCGATAGAAATGAGACTCTGTCTTTGCAGCCTTTATCAGAAATTATCTCAAGTCTCAAAAGGGAAGATCTTGGTGTTTTTACCGCGTATTTGAAAGATAATCAAAGAATCAAAAATAATCTGATCTATTATATCAACAACGTTTTCAGAGACAGACCTTTTAATCTTTCTTTGACAGAAGCAGATATTCTCTCAGAAAATGCTTTTTTCCCAGAATTCAAAAAGAGGATTCTTAACAAAGTCTTGCCTCCGGTAGAGAATGAAAATACAATTTGGTATCTGGTTGATAATGTTTTGGTAACACCAAAAAAAGATCTCCAGTTTTTTCAGAATTCTGCAGAAGATAAGATGGATGAGCTTTTTCAGTTGTTAGAGATTGACCGATTCATCAATAATCCTCACGTAAAAAAAGAACTTCTATTTTCCATTAATATTTTAGCTTGGCGTGTTATTGGAAATGCCTTGGACGTAGAAGTCATGAAAATGGTTCCCGAATATAGAAATTTCGACAATCCATTTTTGGCCTTGCAAAATGAATTAGATGTCCTGAATGCCGAATTCAAAAACAATTCGGATTTTCAGCTTTCTTCATCTTCAGAAATTTACAAGCAGACGAAAATTTATCTTGAACAATGTCTGGAGTTTGTCAATATTGCGTTCAAAAATTCCTCAAAATATGGAATTTCCAGCAAAACCAATCAGTCTCTACTGAAAATCAGACAGCAGCTGCAAAGAATGACCGATATTGTTGTCTTGTTTGTAGTTGATGAGGAAAAGGATTATCTAATCAATTCTAAACATCTGTTTTTCAATATTATAAAATACAAATCTCATAAGAATAATCTGCGGGATTTGGTTTCCGACAGCACAAGATTGATGTCGCATCTCATTACAAATCACACGGCAGAGATGGGAACACATTACATCACATCCACTTTCAAAGCTTACATGAAAATGTTTTGGAAAGCCTCAGGAGGAGGTGTGATTGTGGGAGCACTCTGTATTCTGAAAATGCTTTACAGCTATGTTCCTGCGAGTGATTTTGCTCATGCATTTTTATTTTCTATGAATTATGCAATGGGATTTGTGATGATTTATCTGATGCGTTTTACATTGGCCACCAAACAGCCCGCAATGACGGCGGCTACGATGGCCAAAGTTCTCTCAGAGGGTGAAAATAAAAATACCTACGCCGAGTTTGCTCACGTGGTCTCTCAACTTTTCAGATCGCAGTTTATCGCATTTATAGGCAATGTTTTGCTTTCTTTTCCCGTCTCTTTGCTTATTATTTATGGGCTGGAGATTCTTTTTAAACAGAATTTCGCATTTGATAAATCTACAAGATTGCTCCATGATCTCAATCCGTTTGATTCCAAAGCGATTTTGCACGCCAGTATTGCCGGTGTTTTCCTCTTTATTTCAGGCGTGATTTCGGGTAACATCAGCAATAATTCCGTGTTCTTTCAGATTCCAAAGAGAATTGCGAAGAATCCTTTTCTCAATTATTTTTTAGGTGAAAAAATTGCCAAAAGGCTGTCTGATTATTATTCTAAAAACTGGGCGGGCATTGTTTCTAATTTTTGGTTTGGTGTTTTTCTGGGCGCAACCGCACCAATAGGGCTTTTCTTAGGATTAGATTTAGATATTCGTCACATTACTTTCGCGGCGGGTAATTTTGCTCTAGGACTTTATGGTAAAGATTTCGTGGTCAGTTCTTATACATTCTGGATTTCCTTTGTCACAGTTTTCGTGATTGGATTTTTCAATTTTGCGGTAAGTTTTGGTTTGTCTATGTTACTGGCATTCCAAAGTAGAAAAGTGGAAATCAGTGAGGCCAAAGAAATTTTCAAAGAGATTTTTAGCTATTTTATCAAAAATCCGTTCCGATTTTTCTTTCCGCTAAGGTCAAGAATGGACGAGAAAAGTAAAAAAATGATTGAGGACATATCTATAAAATCAGAAGGTCATTAATCAAGGACTCGTCTTTCAGGACTTCTTGGAATTTTTTTAAGAAAAAAGATTTTCTCATTCTGAAGTCATTTTTCAGTAGCGGCGATTTTATTCTGATGATCAAAACCTGCTCTTTCAGATTCACACTAGTGATTTCTGCAAAAAGGTCGTTGGAAAGATAGTCTTCCAAAAAATCCTTGATTTCAAATGCTTTCAGTTTATCTTCGAAACCATAGATTCTTGCGAAAGAATTGATTAGTTCGGAGGATTGATATTCTCGTTTTTTTCTAGCCATAATTAAGATTGTAAAAGTAGAAAATTCAAACACAAAAATCAGTATCTTTGCGCACTTAATATTTACAATGCGATAAGCAATATGCTAATCGCCAAAAGCAAACAGCAACTTATGAAATGTGGAATTGTAGGTCTTCCGAATGTAGGAAAATCAACCCTTTTTAACTGTCTTAGCAACGCCAAAGCGCAATCTGCCAATTATCCGTTTTGTACCATTGAGCCAAATCTTGGAACCGTGTCTGTTCCTGATGTCAGACTTTTTGAGTTGGAGAAAATTGTAAACCCGGAGCGTGTGTTACCTGCGGTGGTAGAAATTGTAGATATCGCTGGATTGGTAAAAGGTGCAAGCAAGGGTGAAGGATTGGGAAATCAGTTCTTGGCCAACATCCGCGAATGCGAAGCAATTATCCACGTTTTGAGATGTTTCGACAATGGGAATATCATCCACGTAGAAGGTTCTGTGGATCCAATCCGAGATAAAGAAATTATTGATATCGAACTTCAGTTGAAAGATTTGGAAACTATCGGAAAAGCGGTTGATAAAGCGAAAAAATTTATCAAATCCGGTAAGAAAGAGGATGTTTTGACTTATGAAACTCTGCAGAATCTTCAGAAATTTGTTGAAGATGGAAAAAATGCGAGAGAGTTTGCAACTGATGATTCTACAAAGTCAATCATTGGAGAAGTTCAGTTGTTGACCAATAAACCAGTTCTTTACGTTTGTAATGTGGACGAAAATTCCATCAAAAACGGAAACGATTGGATTGCCAAAATCGAAGAAATGGCAAAATCCGAGAATGCAGAAGTTGTAGTTTTGGCTGCACAAATTGAAGCAGATATTAATGAATTGGAAACTTTTGAAGAGAGACAAATGTTCTTGGAGGAACTTGGTTTGGAAGAACCTGGCGTAAACAGATTGATCAGAAAAGCTTACGATCTTTTGAAATTGCAGACATACTTCACTGCCGGTGTAAAAGAAGTGCGTGCTTGGACAATTGGTCAGGGCTGGACTGCGCCGCAGGCTGCCGGAGTGATTCATACAGATTTTGAAAAAGGTTTCATCCGTGCGGAAGTAATTAAGTACGATGATTATATGACTTATGGGACGGAAGCAAAAGTAAAAGAAGCTGGAAAGTTATCTGTAGAAGGAAAAGAATATGTCGTTCAGGATGGTGATATTATGCATTTTAGATTCAATGTTTAATTAATATATTAAAAAAAACAGGAACGCTTTCAGAAATGGAAGCGTTTCTTTTTTTTAGATTGAAAATAAGTTAATCGCAATAATTTTATAGTATTATTGCGATAATTGTATTATTTTCACTTTAGAATAATTTTAAACTATTAATTATGAAAAAAAATCTATTTGTTTTGTTACTATTCACATTTATTAATGCGTTTTCGCAAAGTTACACGCCGCTTTTGAAAGAGGGAAATAAATGGTATGTCAGTTTTGTGGACAGTAATTATGATCAATGTCTGTACATCACAGGAAGAACTAATTATGTTTATGAAGTTGGCGGAGAAGAAATCATAGGTGGTAAAACCTATAAAAAGATACTTTGTGATTTTGGTTTGTATCCATATCACATCCGTTTTTGCGGTGACAATTTACAAGGCAATGTAGCGGCACTTTTGAGAGAAGATATTAATGAAAGGAAAGTTTACCGTTACAATCCAAATTCCAATACCGAGACTGTTCTGTATGATTTTTCTTTACAAGTCAATGATTCTTTTCCGACCAATGGATTTGATACCTATTTTTTGAGCAATGGTTCTCCAACAGTAGCTAATATAGGTTACGGAAAAGTTTTTAATACAGACGTTAAGTATTTTGGTATAAATGGTCTGCATGGGTTGAATAATGCAGTATATGAAGGAATAGGAAGTGAGAGCGGATTGCTGGAACTTCCTTTTTATATCGGAATTTCTTACGGCAATGTGCTTAATTGTTTTGAAAATGCCGCTGGACAATCTTGTAACAGTCAACTCGTTTTAGGAATTTCTGAAAATTTTACCGAACAAAATTTAACCTTACACTATTCCAAATCGAATAATGATTTTAAGATAATAGGAAATCCATTCCAAGATTATAAAATAAGTTTTTATGAATCTACAGGAAGATTGGTGGAAGAAGTTAATGCAAACGGTAAACAAACTTTTTCTTTAAAAAATGATATCAAAAACAAAATTCTTTTCTACACCATTACAAGTCTAGGTAAATCCTGGAAGGGGAAAGTGATGATCCAGTAATGTTTTTTTTTATTTAAGAAAAATGATCAAATGCTTTCTACATTGGAAGCATTTTTGTTCGTAGTTTTGGCAAAAATTTTAATAAAATTAGATTATGATCAAAAAATTACTGTTGGCTTCGGCTTTGTGTTCGGTTTTTTACAGTCAGGCGCAAACTACAGTCTTTAAAGAAGATTTTGAAAATGAAGCGTCTGTTGCACAATGGAAGTTATATGACAGAGACGGAGATGGCGAAAACTGGGAAATCCTAAACGCAGAGTTGAATGAACTTCCCAACTTCACTGGCAATCTTGCTGTTTCATTCTCTTGGTATCTTGATGCTTTTACTCCGGATAATGTTTTAGAAAGTCCATCTATCACTTTACCGAATTCCAATTCGTTGAGTTTGACCTTCAAGGCAGCAGCTGGTGATGAAGAACTCTTCCAGGAGCATTATGCAGTTTACGTCATTCCGGCGACTTCAACTTTTACAGGCACTGAAACGCCTGTTTTCGAAGAGACTTTTGATGCTGGTTACCTTGATGTTGCAAAGGTTATTAATATAGATATTTCAGCATTCAAAGGTCAAAATGTGAAATTAATTTTCAGACATTATGATTGCGAAGATATTTTCTATATGGGAATAGATGATATCGAAATCAAGGATAATGCAGCTATGGCAGTTTCAGAATCATCGGCTTTATCACTGAAAATTTCACCAAATCCAACTTCTGATTTAGTAAAAATAACAGGAATCAAAAACATTGATAAGGTTAGAATTTTTGATATGACCGGAAAAATTGTGAGAGAAGAAAATGCATTTGAAATTAATGTTAAAGATCTTTCTGCAGGACAATATATATTGAATGTTTATTCAGGAAACCAAGTGATTTCTAGAAAATTAATCAAGAAATAAAACGTTTGCGATAATTCTTTATTCAATTTATCACAATGAAATTGAAAGCCAGACAATTGTCTGGTTTTTTTTATTATTAAATTTGACCCTAATCCACTAAAATTAATTATTAAAACTTTCAAATTAATTTTCATTTCGTTAAATTTGTGAGTTACCGATTTCAACTACAAGTCAAGCAACTTTTTATGAGCGATCTTAATCCTACAAATTATTCCGAAGACAATATCAGAACCTTAGAACCAAGAGAACACGTTAGGCTCAGGCCTGGGATGTATATTGGTAAATTGGGTGACGGATCATCGGTGGATGACGGGATCTATATTTTACTAAAAGAAGTTCTTGATAACTCTATCGATGAGTTCAGAATGAAGGCCGGGAAAAGAATTGATGTGAAAATCAAGGATGGAAGTGTTATTGTACGAGATTATGGGCGTGGGATTCCGTTGGGGAAAATTGTAGATGTAGTTTCGATTATGAACACCGGTGGAAAGTATGATGACGGCGCTTTCAAAAAATCAATTGGACTGAATGGCGTTGGAACAAAGGCGGTCAATTTTTTGTCCACTTATTTCAAAGTAAAATCTGTTCGTGATGGCAAAACAAGAGTAGCAGAATTCCGGGAAGGGAGATTAGATGTTTTGCACGATGAAGCAGAGACGTCTGACAGAAATGGAACAGAGATTACTTTTATTCCGGACGATAGTATTTTTATCAATTACAAATTCAGGAATGAGTATGTAGAAAAAATGCTTCGCAATTATACTTACCTGAATTTAGGTCTGAAAATTTATTTCAACGGAGAAGTTTTCGAATCTCAAAATGGTTTAAAAGACTTGTTGGAGGAAGAAATAGATGGAGAGATTGTCTATCCAATCATTCATATCAAAGATGAGGATATGGAAATTGCTGTCACGCATTCTGATAAATCGCAGTCTGAGACTTATTTTTCTTTTGTTAATGGACAATATACTTCGCAAGGAGGAACCCATTTGAATGCCTTCAAAGAAGCTTATGTAAAAACAATCCGCGAGTTTTACAACAAAAATTTTGAAGCGGTAGATATCAGAAAGGCTATCATAGGCGCAGTTTATATCAATGTTGGAAATCCAGTATTCGAATCTCAGACCAAGACTAAGTTGGGATCTCCTACAATGGGTCAGGATAAAGATGGAAAAGAATTAGAAACCATCAAGACCTTTGTGATCAATTATCTCAAAAATAAGCTTGATAATTATCTCCATAAAAACCCTGAAACGGCGGAAGCAATTCTAAAAAAAATAATGATCTCGGAAAGGGAAAGAAAAGAACTCTCCGGAATCCAAAAACTAGCAAGAGAACGCGCTAAAAAAGTGTCTCTTCACAACAAAAAACTCAGAGATTGCCGTCATCATTATAATGATCAGAAAGCATCCAGAAAATCTGAAACAATGATTTTCATTACCGAAGGAGATTCAGCTTCTGGGTCCATTACCAAATCCAGAGATGTAGAAACACAGGCTGTTTTTTCATTGAAAGGTAAACCTCTGAACTGTTATGGACTGACGAAAAAAGTGGTTTATGAAAATGAGGAATTCAACCTTCTGCAAGCTGCTTTGAATATCGAGGAAAGTCTGGAAGACTTGAGATACAATCACGTTGTAATTGCAACAGATGCCGATGTCGATGGGATGCACATCAGATTGTTGATGATCACATTTTTCCTACAGTTCTTCCCAGATTTGATAAAAAACGGACATTTGTATATTTTGCAAACACCATTATTCCGTGTTCGAAATAAGAAAGAGACGAGATACTGCTATTCAGATGCAGAACGATTAAAAGCTCTAAATGAATTGGGCAAAAATCCTGAAATTACGAGATTCAAAGGACTTGGTGAAATTTCTCCTGATGAATTCAAACACTTTATCGGAAAAGATATCAGACTAGAACCAGTTGTTCTAGGTAAGGATCAGACAATCAATCAGCTTTTGGAGTTTTATATGGGAAAAAACACACCAGACCGACAACTGTTTATTCTGGATAATCTGGTTGTAGAAGATGATACAGATATTGATAAAAAGAAAACACTAGAATCAGCCTGATGAGATTAAGTAACAGAAATAGATACGCATACTTTAGCTTCATATATTCATTGGTTGGGATTGCCTTTATTTTGGGTTGCATCGCCTTTATATTAGAAATCAGTAAGTTTGATATTTTCGGTAAAAAAGCCTGGATTTTACTGGCGGCGCCCTGCCTATTGTTTTTATTACTTTATATTTTGGGCAAACCAATTTTTGAGTATGATAGTGACGGAGAAGCGCTTAACTTCAGGAATAATCACATCATCTACCTATTATCTAAAAAAAATGCAAAAGATGAGTTTCCGAAATACAAACTAATAAAATATAATATAGTCAATGGGCTATTGTTCAAGCGATTGTATATTTATGTCTCCAGTAAAAAGAGTCACATTATAGTCCTCAAATATGACATCACGTATCTTAACAGAAAGCAAATAAATGATTTGAAGTTTTCATTAAATAAAGTGGTAAAAACCAACAGCGAAATACGTCACGAAGACAATACAGTTACAGATTAATGGAAGAAAGTACACATCACGAAGAGAGCCTGAAAAAAGTTTCGGGACTGTATAAAGACTGGTTTTTAGATTATGCGTCCTACGTCATTTTGGATAGAGCAATTCCGTCTATTTTTGATGGCTTGAAGCCTGTGCAGCGCAGAATTATGCACTCCATGCGAGAGCTGGAAGATGGTCGCTACAACAAGGTTGCGAACATCGTTGGAAATACGATGAAATACCATCCGCACGGCGACGCTTCAATTACCGATGCGATGGTGCAGATTGGTCAAAAAGAATTATTAATAGATACTCAGGGAAACTGGGGAAATATCTATACAGGAGATTCTGCTGCTGCGGCAAGATACATTGAGGCGAGATTGACTCCGCTGGCTTTAGACGTTGTCTTCAACCCAAAAACAACGCATTGGACCAAATCTTATGATGGTAGAAATAATGAACCCATCGACCTACCGGTCAAGTTTCCTTTGCTTCTGGCACAAGGTGTCGAAGGAATTGGAGTAGGACTTTCCACGAAAATAATGCCTCATAATTTTAATGAGTTATTAACCGCTTCTATTCTTTATTTGAAGGGAAAAAAATTCGAACTGTATCCTGATTTTTTGACAGGAGGAATGTTAGATGTTTCGCATTACAATGACGGTCAGAGAGGTGGAAAAATCAGAGCAAGAGCCAGAATTTCGCAAAAAGACAAACATACGCTAACCATTACAGAATTACCTTTCTCAAAAAATACCGGCGACCTGATTGACAGTATTTTGAAAGCTAATGAAAGAGGTAAAATTAAAATTAAAAAAATTGAAGATAACACGTCTGATGTTGTAGAAATCAACATCTATCTTCATCCAGATGTTTCGCCAGATAAAACTATTGATGCGCTCTACGCTTTCACGGATTGCGAAGTTCCTATTTCGCCGAATGCCTGCGTGATTGTCGGTGATAAACCAATGTTTATGTCGGTTTCCGATATTCTGAAACACAATACAGATCACACGGTTTCTTTGCTGAAAAAGGAATTGGAAATCGAGCTTCACGAGCTGCAGGAAAGCTGGCATTTTTCATCATTAGAAAGGATTTTTATTGAGAATAGAATTTATCACGATATTGAGGAAGTCAAATCATGGGAAGATGTCATCAAAACCATTGCTGAAGGTCTGAAACCTCATACCAAACATTTGTTGCGAGCTGTAACAGAAGAAGATATCGTTAGATTAACAGAAATCCGAATCAAGAGAATTTCTCGTTTCGATTTGGATAAATTCAAAGAAAACATTCTCGCACTGGAAGGCAAAATCGAGCAAGTGAAACATCATTTGGCAAACCTGATTTCTTATGCGATAGATTATTACTCTAATATTCAAAAAAAATACGGTAAAGGAAAGGAGAGAAGGACAGAACTGAGAATTTTTGATACCATTGATGCCAGCAAAGTAGCTGTAGCCAACGAAAAACTGTATGTCAATAGAGAAGAAGGTTTTATAGGAACTTCACTCAAAAAAGACGAATATCTATTTGATTGTTCTGATATTGATGACATCATCACGTTCCAAAAAGATGGAACAATGAAGGTGGTAAAAGTCGAAGGCAAAACATTCATTGGTAAAAACATCGTGCACGTCGCAATTTGGAAAAAGAACGACAAACGAACGGTTTACAACTCCATTTACCGAGAAGGTCGCGAAGGTCCTTATTATATGAAGCGTTTCTCAGTAACAGGCGTGACCAGAAACACAGATTACAAATTGGCTTCCGACAAAAAATTCTCAGAAATGCTCTATTTTTCTGCCAATCCAAATGGTGAAGCAGAGGTGGTTTCTGTTTTGTTAAAACCCAATGCAAGGGTCAGAAAAAATAAAATTGACATTGATTTTTCCGAAATTGCCATCAAGGGAAGAGATTCCAAAGGTAATTTGGTAACTAAGTACGCGGTAAAAAAAGTTGATTTGAAGGAAGAAGGGGTTTCCACTTTGGCACCAAGAAAAATTTGGTTTGATGATTCTGTAAGACGTCTGAATGCCGATGGACGCGGAAGTTTACTCGGAAGTTTCAAAGGCGATGATAAAATTTTAACCATCAATTCTCAAGGCGAAACCAAATTAGTTTCATTCGATTTGATGAACCGTTTTGATGATGATTATCTGATTCTCGAAAAATGGAAACCAGAACAACCACTGACCTGTATCTATTTCGATGGCGAAAAAGACAAATATTTTGTCAAACGTTTTCTTTTGGAAAATACGAGCAATGTTCAAACTTTCTTCAGCAATGAACATCAGAAGTCATTCTTAGAATTTGTGACCACAGAAATTGGAGCAATTGCGGAATTGATTTACCCTATTGTCAAAGGCAAACAGAAAGAATCTGAAACAATTGATTTGGATGACTTTATCTCCGTAAAAGGAATCAAAGCTATTGGCAATCAATTGGCTAAAGAGAAAGTTAAATCGATTAACATCACAATTCCAGAACCACCAGAGATCATTGAAGAAGAACCGGAAATCGAAGGAAAAATCATAGAAGATTTGGATGATGATGGCGGAACCATCGGAAGTCTTTTTGAAGAAGACGAAAATTAATTTAAAATCAATTTTTATCAATGAATATCATTTTACTACTCATAATTGTAATCACTTGTGTAACAAGTTATATAGGTTTTCAAAATCCAGAATTATTTCAAAAATATAAATTTGAAGTAAGTGCCATCCAAAGAAGAAAAGAATATATCAGATTATTATCTTCAGGCTTTCTACATGCAGATTTTATGCACCTGCTGTTCAATATGTATACGCTGTACATTTTTGCACCAATTGCACTGATAGGTTTCCAGTCCTACGGATTTCTAATTATCTATTTTGGATCAATTATTTTAGGAAATCTATTCTGTTTATATCATTACAAGAATGTACCTTTCTATTCAGCAATCGGTGCCAGTGGAGGTGTTTCTGGGATTTTATTCGCCGCCGTAGCATTAGCTCCCCGTGAAATTGAAATTTGGTTTATTCCAGGTTTTGCTTTTGGTGCTATCTACTTCGGATATTCTGTCTATATGATGCTGAATCCAAGACAGAACGACAATATCGGTCATGCTGCGCATCTCGGTGGTGCATTTTTCGGATTGGTTTATGCTGTGGTTGCTTACCCAGAAATGGCGCTGCAAAACGCTTTTTTTATTGGTGTCATGGCTTTACCGCTTCTTTATCTAGCTTTCGAAATTTTTATCAAAAAAAGAATAGGATAATTTGAGTTCTCTCTTTTTTAGAGGCCAACTTAATAATTTACGTTTAAAAATTTCTTTGTTTTTTTAGAGAGAAATATATTGTAGTAGTGACATGAAATCATTTCTTAAACTTCTTAATTTATTTTTTTAAGAAGTTTTTGTTAATACTTGTTCCGCAGTCTATCGCAACTTTCCAAAATAAATAATTTTTCACTAATCTAATTTCTTACTTGATTGATAATGTGTCTTTTGTTCAGAAATAATTTGGGATATTAGACCTAGTAATTCGTTTCTACAATTTACTTTACTTATCTTTTATTTGATCAATATTGAACTTCGGAGACCTTGATGGCATAAATTCTGATTAGTAACATCTATCAAAATAAAAAATTATGGCAATAGAGTTACATTTGAAACAGAATGATAAAAGTAAAAGTTATTGGCCTTTAAGTTTATCAGCTACTACGAAAATAAATCAACCTCACTGGGCACAAAAGCAATTTTATGCAGAAAAGTCCTTTGACAAACAGGCGTTCAAGGACTACATTGATGAGGATATTTACTTCTATGATTTGTATATTACTTACCATAATTTTCATCAAGATACGTTAGTCAAAGACGTGAGTTAAGTAATAGAATCAGTTTGTTGATGACTCAATTTGCACAACAATTACAATCAAATTCAAAATATTATGTATAAAAAAATACTTGCAGGTTTAGGTGGCGCATTGGCTCTGAATATCCTGCACGAGACAGTGAGAAATAATTTTTCCAACGTACCAGAAGTTAATAAAGTGGGAGAAGAAGCATTGAATAAAGCTCTGGAAACTGTGGATATGAAGATCACAAATAATGATCAATTGTATGCTGCAACATTGGCGGGCGACGTTGTTAGTAATGCTGTTTATTACGCAACTACTGCGACAAGTGGCTTTAATATTGCTTCCGGAATTTCAGCTGGTATTGGAGCTGTGTTCCTTCCTAAAAAAATGGGATTGGACGACACGCCGGTCGCTGAAACTACTCAGAAAAAGCTACTGACAGTCGGTTACTATCTTTTCGGTGCCGTGGTAACGAAGCTTATTTATGATAAAATCAAATGAAAAATCCTCGTTTCAATAAAAGAAACGAGGATTTATTTTATATACAGAAAACCTTAAACTTTTAGGATTTCTGCTTCTTTTACTTTCAGGTGCTCATCTGCTTTTTTAGTATAAGCATCTGTCAAATCTTGGATGTCTTTTTCCACACCTTTAATCAGATCTTCTGCCACGCCTTCTAATCTTTTCAGTTCTTTGTTACCTTCTTGTCTTGCGTTTCTGATGGTTACTTTGGTCTGGTCCGTTTCACTCTTTGCTTGTTTTGCCAACTCACGTCTTCTCTCTTCTGTAAGAGGTGGGACGTTAATAATAATGACGTCTCCGTTGTTAGACGGTGCAAATCCAAGATTAGAGTTTACAATTCCTTTTCCAATTGCTCCCAAAGCTGTTCTGTCCCAAGGCTGGATAGAAAGCGTCATCGCATCTACCACAGAAACGTTGGCAACTTGGCTTAGTGGAGTTGGTGCACCATAATATTCTACCATTACATCCTGTACCATAGCTGTAGAAGCGCGACCTGCTCTAATCTTCTGAAAAGCGTGATCCAAATGCTTGATTGCAGCATCCATCTCTTGCTTTACCGATGCTACAATGAGTTCTAATTCTTCCATTGTATATTTAAAATTTGATAATTGACACATATTTTTTTATAGATGATAATTTGTAAACGATAAATGATTCGATTTTTATATAATTGATCATTCATCTACTATCATTTATACATTAACTAAAGTTCCTATGTTTTCTCCGTCGATCAGTTTTTCCAGATTACCCTCTTTGTTCATATCGAATACGATGATAGGTAATTTGTTTTCGTGGCTCAAAGTGAAAGCGGTCATATCCATAACTTTCAGATTTTTTTCAAACACTTCGTCAAACGACAAGCTGTTGAATTTTACCGCGTCTGCATTCTTTTCAGGATCACTGTCGTAGATTCCGTCTACTCTGGTGCCTTTCAGAATCACATCTGCATCGATTTCGATTGCTCTCAATGTAGCGGCTGTGTCTGTAGTAAAATAAGGGTTTCCCGTTCCAGCGCCGAAGATCACCACTCTTCCTTTTTCAAGATGACGGACTGCTTTTCTTTTAATAAACGGTTCAGCCACTTTGTCCATTTCAATTGCAGATTGCAATCTGGTAATGATTCCTGCATCTTCCAATGCACCTTGGAGAGCCATTCCGTTGATTACGGTTGCCAGCATTCCCATATAATCTCCCTGAACACGATCCATGCCTTTGGCAGCGCCAGCCAATCCTCTGAAAATATTTCCACCACCAATAACGATTGCTACTTCACAGCCCTTGTCTACTACTTTTTTAATTTCGACTGCATATTCTTTCAGTCTGTCATTATCGATACCGTACTGGCGTTCTCCCATCAATGCTTCGCCACTCAGTTTCAAAAGGATTCTTTTATATTTCATTGAGATTTTTTTACTTTTTAATTTTATTTCAAATTTTGACTGTGCAAATATAATGAAAGCAAAAGAATTACGTTAATGAAAAAGATAGTAGTCTAAAAATTTTGATAAGCATCAAAATAGATTATTTTTGCAAAGCTAAAGGACAGTGTTGAAGAATTTTTACAATCTTTTTTTTGTCGCAATCTCTACCCTCGTTTTCTCACAAACGGGAACTTCTGTCTATCAGTTTCTGAACATTCCAATCTCTCCCAGACAAGCGGTTTTAGGTGATGCTGTTTCAGTTCGTGATTATGATGTGAATTTCACCGCTGCCAATCCCGCTTTGATGAATCTCGAGATGGATAAAATGATCTCTGTCAATTATGCTTCCTATCTGGCAGATACTAAAATTGGAAGTGTCAATTATGTGCGAGATTTGGGAGCAGGACATTTGGCTTCTTTCAGTGCAAGATATATGGATTATGGAAGTATGCCGAGAACTGACGAGAATTCTATCATCAACGGTGACTTCTCTGCAATGGATGCCTCTGTTGGAATTGGTTATGCCTATCAGTTTGAAGATGATTTCACGATTGGTATCAACGGAAATTTTGTAACATCAAAGATTGATACCTACACATCGTCTGCTGTGACAGCCACCGCCGGAGTTACCTATCATTTCGACAAATCTAATGAAACTTTAGCCTTGGTTTTCAGAAATTTTGGTTACCAAATAAAAGCTTACAATGGTGTAAAAGAAAAGTTACCATTCCGTGTAGATCTTGGTTATACAAAGATTTTGGACGAGTTCCCAGCTGCACTCACACTAACTTTGCACGATTTGCAACAATTCAATATTTCTGCTGAAACAGATATCAACGGACAACCTACAAAATTTGGTAGAAAAGCTTTGGATCATCTCTCTCTGGGGGCAGAACTGTTTCCGGGTCAGGCGTTTAATATCAGATTTGGTTACAATGTAAAAAGAGGAGGAGAGCTGGCCGTTCTGGATCAAAGAAGTTTTACTGGTTTATCCGCAGGTTTTAGTTTGAAGATTTCCTCGTTCAGATTCGATTACTCTCACATGCGTTACCACAACGCATCGAATGTCAATATGTTGGGACTGACATTAGACTTAATAGAATTGGGAGGGAATAGGAGATAAGAGTTTGATAATAGGGGAGTTAGATTGCTTTAAAATATTTTTATTATTCTTAAGGTCAAAATATCAGAATTTTTTAATTTTGTGCTATGACAAAAAAACCGGTAATCGCCATCGACGGCTTTTCTTCTACAGGTAAAAGCTCTATTTCTAAAATCATTGCCAAAAAATTAGGTCTCATTCATATGGATACAGGCGCACTTTATAGAGGTGTGACTTTTTACGCTATACAGAATTGTATGAGTAAAGAAGGGGCAATTGATCTAGAGAGATTAATCAATTTGCTGCCGAAAATTCAATTGGAATTTCAAAATATTGATGGAGAACTTGTTCTGTTTCTTAATGGACAAAATATCGACAAACAAATCCGGTTTCCGCAGGTTTCTGACTATGTAAGCCAGGTTGCAAAAGAATCTCAAGTTCGTAACTTTCTTTTGAAAACTCAAAGAGATATTGCTGAGAAAGGCGGCGTTATTATGGATGGCAGAGATATCGGAACAGTTGTCCTACCCAATGCGGATTACAAATTTTTTATGACAGCTAGTCAGGATGAGCGTGCCAGAAGACGTTTTCTTGAATTGGAAATGGCAGGCGAAAAAACAGATGTAGAAACTGTAAAACAAAATCTGATAACCCGTGATAAAATAGATAGTGAAAGAGAAGTTTCACCCTTGAAAAAGGCAGATGACGCCATTTTGATTGACAATACTAATATTAATAAAGAAGAAACAATTGATCTAATCCTTTCTTTTATCAAAAAGTTTTAACAAAATTTTAATAGTGTAATGCTTTCTTTGGCATTTTAGTTGTAAATTTATGAACATCAAATCAAATTTACAATAAACTAAAAATTATAATAATGTCAAAAAAATCAAATTCAGCAGCAGTTTTAGCTGCATTACTAGCAGGAGCTGCAACGGGAGTTATTTTAGGATTGCTTTATGCTCCTGAAGAAGGTAAGGAAACCAGAAAAAAAATCAGAGACAAAGCCAACGATTTAAAAGATAAAGCAGTTGATGAATATGGTAGAACTTCTGAAAATGTTAAAGAAAAGTATTCTGAAGTTTCTGAGAATGTAAAGGATAAGTACAATTCTTTATCATCAACTTTCAAACAAACTGCACAAAATGTTGCTTCTACAGTAAAGGAGAGCTATGACAAATACAAAGATCAGATTGTTTCTAAAACCTCTGATGTTGTAAAGGATGTAGAAACAGAATTAGATGGTTTGAAATAGATTAATCTAGTTTTTGATTATAAAAAAGGAATTTAGTTTCTAAATTCCTTTTTTTGTAAATAATAGTGTAATTTTATATTTAACAAGAAAGATATGATTGAAATTATAAAAGATTATACAACCAAGAGGCTAGATTTGATTAAACTTCAATTTGCCGAAAAATCTTCCTTATCAGCGGGGATTATTGCTTTTCTATCCATTTTAGTTATTGCTTTTTCTTTCTTTATTATATTGTTCAATTTCGGAATCGCATTTTTGATTGGGCAAGCTCTGGGTAATACAGGATATGGATTTTTAATCGTTGCGGGATTCTATTTTCTCATTATGATTATTGTTTTTCTGATGAAGAAGAAAATAGTTACAATAGTTGCAAACCAAGTCATTGAATTTTTAAAAAAATAATTATGGCAACAAAATATACAAATTTAGAAGAGTTAAGAAGTGAAAAAAGGCTTCTGAAGCAAGAGATTGGTGATTTAGAAGACATCTTAACTTTCAAAAGTAAAAAAGAAAGTCTAGGGGTTTTTACCAACGGATTGACTGATAAGTTCCTTAAAGAGACCAAAAATGAAAATGGCGACAATGAGTTATCACTTGATACTCAAAATATAATGCGAGAAATTTCAGTTGGTATGAAGGAAGCAGCATCCAAAAAAAATGTAATGAGTCTTGCCAATGACAGTGTTCGTTCTGGGTTGTTAGAAAATACCATCAAAATGGGACTGGTTGCTTTAGTTGGAAATTTTGCCAAAAAAAGTATTGCGAATAAGAGTTGGAAAAAGAAGGCTTTAGGTCTTGCACTGATATATGTAGCACCGTATGCGCTCCGATTTGCAAGAGTAAAGTTGGATGAATTCCAGAAAAATAAAACAGCCAATAGCTTAGAAAAATTGATTTAGTTTTTAAATCAATTTTTTATTTTTTGGAGAATATCTCTCCAAGAATTATTCCGGCAGACATCGAAACATTGAGACTTTCTGTAGATTTTTTACTTCCAAATCTAGGGATAGTTATCTTTTCTGTAATTAGATTTTCTGTGCCCGGTCGTAGTCCGTTTCCTTCATTTCCAAAAACAAGAGAGAATCTTTCCGGAAATTCTGTTTTATATAAATTTTCGCCCTCCATATCGGTTCCTATAATGGGATAGTGGTAGTTAGCGAGATAATCCGCCAAATCAACGTAGCAGACATTTACCCGTAAAAAAGATCCCATAGTCGCTTGGATTACTTTTGGATTGTAAACGTCCACAGTATCCTGGCTGCAAATAATCTGTTCTATCCCAAACCAATCTGCCAGTCTGATGATAGTTCCGAGATTGCCTGGATCTTGAATACCGTCCAAGATCAACTGTACTGGAATATCATTGATCACTTTCCTTTCCGGAATTTTACAAACAGCAACAGAATCTTTCGGCGTCTGTAAAAAACTGATTTTTTTAAGTTCTGCTGGCAAGATTTTTATTCCATTGGCCGTTTTTATGCTTAATTCTTCGGGAGCAATAGAGTAAAGGTCCATAATCTCGTAGTCAGAATTTGGTAGTTCTTTTATGATTTTATTACCTTCAACTAAAAACAAATTGTATTTTTGCCTGTATTTCTTTTTGTCCAGAGATTGTATAGTCTTTATAGTATGAGCCGTAAGCATATTAACAAATATTTTCAAAAATATCATATATTTTTCTACTCCGCAATTTTCAGCGTTATTTTGTATGCCTGTAATGTTACAAAAAAAGTCCCTGACGGAGAATATCTTCTGACAGACAATCAATTCGAATATACGGACGGTAAGATATTTGGCGATGAAATTCCAGATCTTGTGGCTCAGAAACCTAATAAAAAAACGCTTTTTGTGATTCCATTGGGGCTGAGTCTTTATAATCTTGCGAATCCTAAGTATGATACAATCCTGAAAGAATACATGACGTATCCCAGCGAAATGAGAAATCAGAAGCTGAGAGATTCCCTATTCAAAAAATTTGATCATCCGGAATACGTTGGTAAAAACCTGTTTTGGAACCGATTTTTTCATACCGTGGGAGAAGCACCCGTTATTTACAGCGATGCCAAAACAAAACAAAGTGCAAAGAGTATCAATAATAGATTGATCAATCACGGCTATTGGGATGCAGATGTGAGTACCAACGTAAAAAGAGATTCTGCACACAAAAAAGCGGAAGTCAACTACGTGATTACCCACAAGGATCCCACTTTTACCAAAGATTATTTTTATAATATTCCTGATCAAAATATCAGAAACATTTATGAATCTAAGTTGAGCAAAAGTCTTGTCAGAAAAGGGCAGATTTTGGACGAAGCGGTTTTGGAAAAAGAGATACTGAGAATCAATGATTTAATGAGGGAAGAAGGTTATTATAAATTCAATAATGATAATCAGGATATCTATTTTGTAGCAGATTCTTTACAAAGCAGAAAAAACGTTCCTTTGGTGATGAATATTATTAAGGATTCCATCGGAACTCCATACAGGAAAGCTACGATTGGAAAAATTACCGTGTCTGTTGCCAACAATGTAAACAATGTGGGTAAACTTCCTATGAAAGACAGTCTCCGAGGGATTCATATTTTGAGAAAAGACAGTTCATATAGTGCAAACTCACTTTGGCTTCCTATTATCCTGAAGACAGGCGATGTTTACAAGCAATCAAATTTGGATCTTACTAGGAGAAATTTGATTTCAATGAACAATTTTACGATTCTAAAATCTGCAGATTTTTTACGGAAAGAAGGAACCGAAGCAGAAAGGGACAGTATCATAGACGTAGAGTATGTTCTAAGACCATTGCCTAAATACGAATTCAATTTCGGGACAGATATTCATTACTCTCAGATTTTGAATTTCGGATTTTCACCTTCCGTAGATTTGACAACAAGAAATGTTTTTGGCGGCGCGGAAAATCTAGTGACCAGTTTTTCTGGTGTCATAGGAACCACCAAAGATCCAAAAAATCCGGATGCTATTTTCAATGCATACGAATTATCTGCTCAAGCTTCTCTACAGTTTCCAAGATTGTTGGTGCCTTTCAGAAATTACTACAAACTTGTTCCCAAAAGATACTCACCAACAACGAGTCTGAATCTTGGCGTTTCGCTGCAAAATAACATTGGATTGGGCCGGATTAATTTCAATACCGGATTGTCGTACAATGCCAATGTAAGAGACGGTTTGGTACAGCACAGGCTGACGCTTTTTAACACACAACTGAGTCTAACTCAGAATAAAGATAGATACTATGATTATTTTCCTGCAGATAATGAGATAAGACAGGATATTTTCGACCTATACACTCTTCAAAATCCAACAATTAATCCAGATAATTATACTTTCGATCAGTTCTCAGAAATTATTTTGGGTGATATTCCTTTTATAACAGATTTGGTCAATTCTGACAGAAACCTGCTATACAATTTTTTACAATCTCTATATAATAAAGAGCGCCAAACTCAGGATGTTATTATATCGTCTATTATTTATAATTTTACATATAATCAGATAGGCAAGAAAGATTTTACAAATCCATTTTCATTTACTGGAAAAGTAGAAATAGCTGGTAATTTTCTAAATCTCGTTACCAAAAAAGAGGAGAACTATTTACTATCTGGTGATACAAAAACTGTATTTAAAATTCCATTTTCACAATTTATAAAGTTTGACCTGGATTTTAGAAAATATTTTACATTTTTCAATGATAGAGCCAAGCCTCATACATTAGCCATTAGGCAGCTAGTTGGCATTGGTATTCCGTATGGCAACTCTTCTACAATGCCATTCATTAGATCGTACTTCAATGGTGGTGCCAATGATATCAGAGCTTGGGTAGCTTTTGGTGGCCTGGGTCCGGCAGATTCTCAATTAGATGAAAGGGTGAGGTCATACGCAATGGACAACGTGAAGCTTACAACGAGCATAGAATATCGTCTTCCCCTCACAGATACTTTCGAAGGAGCGTTGTTTACAGATGCCGGAAATATCTGGGGACTAAAAGATAATGGATTTGGAGATCAGTTCAAATTCAAAAAATTCATATCCCAAATGGGCGTTGGGAGTGGTTTTGGTATCAGAATGAACATCGCATACGTCAATTTAAGACTTGATCTTGCATACAAAATGTATGATCCAAACCGTCCGGAAGGCAGCCGTTGGGTTGTTGATAAAATCAAACCATTGCGCCCAACAGTTAATTTCGCAATCGGATATCCGTTCTAAAAATTTATTTTAAAAATGCGTTTGCTCAAATTTATACTAATTATTTCATTCTGTCTCTTCGGAATCTATTCTGTTTCGATGAATTTTGTGGATGACAGTAAAACCTTCACACATCGTTCAGAGATCAATTATCCTATTGCTAAAGTTTTTCCACAGTTCAATAATCTTCAGAATTTTACCTCCTGGAACGACTTTTTTGTGGGTAAAGAAGACTTGAATTATTCCTATTTTACACCTTACGAAGGCATAGGTAGTGGGATGAGTTTTTCTGATAAAAAGAACGGAAGATCGGGCGATCTGTTTATCCGATATTCCAATGCCAATCGTACTTTACGTTATCAGCTTTTTGACGGCGAAAGTACAAATCCTTATTTGATAGATGTGAAATTTGTTCCAGAAGGCAACAGAACCAAACTTTTTTGGAGCATCCATACGCCGAAAAGAGACTATCTGGAACGTTCTCTCAATCTGATTGCAGAAGATTTTTTTGTGGAAAATATTGATAAAAGTATGAAAAATCTATATCAATTGTTGGGGAATAAGGTGGATAAAGATCAGAAGTTAGCATCTATCAGATACGATAGCATAATGGTTGAAAATCGTGATGGCGAACTACTTTTAGGAGTCAATGTAAGCACAAGAAATACCAAGGATATTCTCTTCAAAAATGTCATTATGAACCACGGAAAAGTCGTGAATTTTGTTCAGGCTGATTTAGGCAAAAAAGAAGATGAATTCGGTGTTCCTGTCTTATTAACCAATCCGTCTAATCTTAAAGATAAAGAAGTGTCTTATTTTTATGGAGTACCATTGCCAAAAAGAATTGCTGTAAATGACAACAACTTCAGTTTCCAGACGATCAATGCTTCTAAAATCTATTACGTCTATTATCAGGGGAATTACAGTAATCGCATCAAAAACGTTCAGGAACTACTGAAAAAAGCAAAAAAAGACACACTCAGAAACGGCCAGCTGATGGAAGAATTTCTTGAAGAGCCAGTTGAAAATCAAGATGTAAAACTGAAATTGTCTTTGCCGGTTTACAGGTAATGAAATCTGATAAATATCATGTATATTTACTGGAATAAATCGTACCTTTAAACATAAGTCCGCAAAAATTTAGTAAATTTGTTGGCAATTATTTAAAATAAAAATTTTAACAGATAATCTGTAATAATGGATAAATTTTCATTTCTTAATGCTGTACATGCTCAATTAATTGATGATATGTACGAGCAGTACAAAAAATACCCAGATGCTCTAGAACCTTCTTGGAAAGCTTTTTTTCAAGGTTTTGATTTTGCTTTAGAAAACTACAGCGAAGATGCAGCAGAGGTAACAACGGCAGTTCCTTCTGGGTCTGCACCAGTTCAATACGCTCAGCAAGCCGTTACAAATAATGCGGTTTCAGAAGATATTTCAAAAGAATTCAAAGTGGTGAATCTGATTGAGGCTTACAGGTCTAGAGGACACCTTTTTACAAAGACAAATCCTGTAAGGGAAAGAAGGCATTACTTTCCGACACTTGATATCGAAAACTTTGGTTTGTCTAAAGAAGATTTGAATAAAAAATTCAATTCTGCAACACAGACAGGAATGCCTGGTCCGGCTACTTTGCAGGACATTATTACACATCTGGAAAATATTTATTGTGATTCCATTGGTGTAGAATATATGCATATCCAAAATGTGGAAGAGAAAAAATGGATTATGGAATGGGTTAATGTCAATGAGAACCATCCCACTTTATCTGCTGAGGAAAAAACCGAAATTCTTTTCAAACTGAACCAAGCGGTGGCATTTGAAAATTATTTGCATACAAAATTCGTAGGTCAAAAACGCTTCTCTCTAGAAGGTGGTGAATCTCTGATTCCTGCTTTAGATCAGTTAATCACGCGTTCATCCCAATTAGGCGTTGATGAGGTTGTTCTTGGAATGGCTCACAGAGGTCGTCTCAATGTTTTGACTAATATTTTCCAAAAATCATACAAGCAGATTTTCTCAGAATTTGAGGGGAAAGAATTTGAAGAGGATGTCTTCTCTGGTGATGTTAAATACCACTTGGGTTCTTCTAAAAAAATAACAACGGCAAATGGAGAGGAAGTAAGAATCAACCTTACTCCAAATCCATCTCACCTGGAAACTGTAGCTGCACTCGTAGAAGGGATTTGCAGAGCAAAAGTGGATAATGTCTACCAAGACGATTATTCCAAAGTTTTGCCTATCGTCATCCACGGTGATGGTGCAATTGCTGGTCAAGGTATTGTTTATGAAATCGCTCAGATGATGAATCTGGAAGGTTACAGAACAGGCGGGACAGTTCACATCGTTGTGAATAATCAAGTTTCTTTTACCACAAACTATCTTGACGCAAGATCGTCAGTTTACTGTACAGATATAGCAAAAGTGACAGATTCTCCAGTGATGCATATCAATGCAGATGATGTAGAAGCTGTGGTTCACGCGATTAGATTTGCTGCAGATTTCCGAGCGAAGTTTGGTAAGGATGTTTATATTGACCTTTTAGGTTATAGAAAATATGGACATAACGAAGGTGATGAGCCAAGATTTACTCAGCCTAATCTTTATAAATTAATTTCAAAACATCAGAATCCAAGAGAGATCTACAAAGAACTTTTAATTAAGGAAAACGTAGTTTCTGATCAGGTTTTGAAAAAAATGGAGCAGGAGTTCAAAGCTTTGCTTGATGAAAACTTCGATGCGTCCAAAGAAATCGAAAGAAATACGATGGACATCTTTATGAAAGATGACTGGACAGATTTCCCAATCGGCGGTAAAGATTGTGTTTCCAAATCTGATGTTGATACCAAATTCGATTTAGAAAAATTAAAAGAATTAGCAGTAAAAATTTCTACACTTCCTGAAGATAAAAAATTCATAAATAAAATCACCCGTCTTTTCGATAATAGAGTAAAGATGGTAGATAATAATTCATTGGATTGGGCAGTTGCAGAATTGTTGGCTTATGCGACACTTTTGACGGAAGGTTACAATGTAAGAATCTCTGGAGAAGATGTGGAAAGAGGAACATTCTCTCACCGTCATGCTGTGGTAAAAACAGAAGATACGGAAGAAGAATACATTCCGCTAAGACATATCAATAGTCAAAGATTTGATGTTTATAATTCGCATTTATCAGAATATGGTGTTTTAGGATTTGATTATGGTTATGCGATGGCTGCGCCGAAAACATTGACCATTTGGGAAGCTCAGTTCGGAGATTTTACCAATGGCGCTCAGATTATTGTTGACCAATATTTGGTGGCTGCAGAGGAAAAATGGAAAATCCAAAATGGAATGGTGATGATGTTGCCTCACGGTTCCGAAGGTCAAGGTGCGGAACACTCTTCTGCGAGACTGGAAAGATTCCTGACACTTTCAGCTAATGAAAATATCATTGTTGCTAATATCACTTCGCCTGCTAACTATTTCCATTTGTTGAGAAGACAGATGAAATTCGGATTCAGAAAACCACTGGTTATTATGACGCCAAAATCTTTGTTGAGACATCCTAAAGTGGTTTCTCATCTGGAGGATTTAGCAAACGGAAGTTTCCAGCCGGTTTTAGATGATCCAACTGCTGACCCAGCAAAAGTAGAAAGATTGGTTATTTGTACAGGGAAGTTGTACTATGACTTATTAGCTAAAAAAGAAGAATTGAATGACGATAAAGTAGCTTTAGTAAGATTGGAGCAAATCTATCCTCTGAATATGGATCAAGTCAATGCAATTTTTGATAAATATTCAAACAGAAAAGATTTAATCTGGGCTCAGGAAGAACCGGAAAATATGGGTGCTTGGAGTTATATTCTTAGAAACTTCAGGAATACTGATATCCAAGTGATTTCTCCGGTAGCCAGTGGAACGCCAGCGCCAGGAAGTCACAAGATGTTTGAGAAAAATCAGACCAAGATTATCAATGATGTTTTCCAAACGGATGATGCACCTGCAAAAAGACCTGTAACAGCTTAATAAAATTAATAAACTATAAAGAATAACAGTCTTCGGATTGTTCTGAAATTAAAAACAAATATTAGTATGTCAATATTAGAAATGAAAGTTCCTTCGCCGGGAGAATCTATCACAGAAGTAGAAATTGCAACGTGGCTAGTACAAGACGGTGATTACGTAGAAAAAGACCAGCCCATTGCAGAAGTAGATTCTGACAAGGCAACTTTGGAACTTCCTGCTGAGCAAAGCGGAATTATTACTTTGAAAGCTGAAGAAGGAGAAGTGGTACAAGTTGGACAAGTGGTTTGTCTTATTGATATGGATGCCGCAAAACCAACAGATGCTGAAGCTCCAGCTGAGGAAAAACCTAAAGAAGAGCCAAAAACAGAAGTTAAAAAGGAAGAGCCAGCACCAGTAAAAGCTGAGGCTGCAAAGACTGAAACTTATGCATCTCAAACGCCTTCGCCTGCTGCTAAAAAAATCCTTGACGAGAAAGGAATCAGTGCATCTCAGGTTCAAGGCTCTGGAAGAGACGGTAGAATCACAAAAGACGATGCGGTAACGGCTTCTGTTCCTGCAATGGGAAGTGCTCCAGCGGGTGGAAGCAGAACTCAAACCACGACAAAACTTTCAGTTCTTAGAAGAAAGATCGCTGCAAGATTAGTTTCCGTTAAAAATGAAACTGCAATGTTGACGACTTTCAACGAAGTTGATATGTCAGAAATTTTCAGAATCAGAAAACAATATAAAGAAGAGTTTGCTGCAAAACACGGCATCGGACTTGGATTTATGTCTTTCTTCACGAAGGCAGTTACAAGAGCTTTAGCTTTATATCCAGACGTGAATGCATCCATCGATGGCGATTTCAAAGTGAATTATGACTTTGCTGATATTTCTATCGCAGTTTCAGGACCAAAAGGTTTGATGGTGCCTGTCCTTAGAAATGCAGAAAATATGACCCTAAGAGGTGTTGAAGCAAACATCAAAGATCTAGCTACTAAAGTTAGAGATGGCAAAATCACAGTTGACGAAATGACTGGCGGAACATTCACCATTACAAACGGTGGCACCTTCGGCTCGATGATGTCTACGCCAATCATCAATCCACCACAATCTGCAATCTTGGGAATGCACAACATTATCCAAAGACCTGTTGCAGTGGACGGTCAAGTAGTTATCAGACCAATGATGTATGTTGCAATGTCTTATGACCACAGAATCATCGACGGAAAAGAGTCCGTAGGTTTCTTGGTTGCGGTAAAAGAAGCTATCGACAATCCGGTAGAATTCCTAATGGGAGGCAATGAAAGAAAAGCATTGGAATTGTAAGAAACGACAATCAAAATATTTAAAGGAGAGCAAATTTTGCTCTCTTTTTTTGTTACAATTATTTAAAAATTGATTTTAATGGAATGTTTTGAACTACCAATCTATAAAAAGTCTCAAGAAATTTTCGATTGTTTGGAGACGATAACAGGTTTATTTCCAGAAGATAATGAATATTTACAAAATATCAAAGGCAATTTAATTGGCGATATTATGATGATTCAAGCCAAAATCTGTGGAGCAGAAGCTGTAAAACTGTACGACATCAAGATGGAGAATGCTGCAATCATCAGAAAAGCGGCAAGAGAAATTTTTGTAGGAGGAAACACTTTGGAATATTTTGGCTTTTCAGATTCGAAATATTATTTTTTAGTGAGAAAACTCATTGAAGAATTCAGACTTTTATTTATTGATTGGATTTCAAACTTTAACCCAAAACATTACATCGTTGATAATTGGGGATTGTTCAATCCAGCGGGAATTTCTCACGACCATATTCAGACTGATGAAGATTTGGATTTTCTGGATGAAGATGATGATGAGATAATAATTATTTGGGCAGCTTTTCCGCCTACCACTCCCGCTATTTTTTGCTACAAATTGTCAGTTCAACAGAAACCTCCGTATCCGCAAAAAATGAGCTACGTTCAAGTCGGGCTGCAGATTTGGTGCTAATTTACGAGCTTGTTCCATTTCAATTAATTCCAACAATCTGCAAGAAATGAATCATCGATAACGATTGTAATCACACATTTCTCTGTAAATCAATTATTCTTAACAAAAATTAAGTATTCAAAATTCTCTTTATCAATTCTAATTGTTATTTTTGCGGAATGTTTAAAAATCTGATCAGAGTTTTCATAGGCTTATCACTTTTCTCCTGCGCCAAAGAACCGGTTCCAAAACCGAAAGGAGATTTGCGTTTGGAATATCCAACTCCACAATATCAGAGTTTTTCTTCACCTTGCGACTACACATTTGATTACTCAGATTTTGCTAAAGTAAGAGATGCAAAACAAGCTTGCTGGTACAACTTATCATATCCCAAGATGAAAGCTAATATATTCATCACTTATTTCCCAATCAAAAATGATTTTGGTCTTCATGTAAAAGAAGTAGAAAAAATGGTTTACGAACATACCATCAAAGCAAGTTCTATCGATACCAAATCCTTCGCATACCCAGAAAAAAACGTTTACGGAAACTTTTATGAGTTGAAGGGACAGACAGCCTCCAATATACAATTTTATGTGACAGACAGCACAAGACATTTTGTAACCGGAAACTTATATTTCAATTCCCGTCCGCGTCCCGATTCCTTGGCACCAGCGGTAGACTATATCAAAAAAGATCTTTTACATCTCATAGATTCTTTTGAATGGAAAAAATAAATTGAAGGTAGAAATTGCAGGATGCAAAATCTAGATTCACAAACAATAAAAATTAAATTAGAACAAAAATAAAACATCGGATATCGGACTTCCCGCTTCCGACATAAAAAACTTAAATTATGAAATTATTAGCAGTAGGAACTGTCGCATTTGATGCCATAGAAACACCATTTGGACAAACAGATAAAATTCTTGGTGGTGCTGCCACATATATTGGATTAGCCGCTTCTGCCTTAGATACAGATGTAAGTCTGGTTTCTGTGATTGGCGGAGATTTTCCACAAGAATATCTGGATATGATGACTTCTAAAAACATCAATGTAGACGGTGTAGAAATGGTAAAAGAAGGCAAAACATTTTTTTGGAGCGGAAAGTATCACAATGATTTGAACTCAAGAGATACTTTGGTTACAGAGCTGAATGTTTTAGCTGATTTTGATCCGAAAGTTCCTGAGCATTCTTCGGATGCAGAAGTTCTTTTATTGGGAAATCTTGATCCGGTTGTTCAGCTTTCAGTTTTAGAAAGAATGAAAACACAACCAAAATTAGTAATCCTAGATACGATGAATTTTTGGATGGATATTGCTTGGGACAACTTGATGAAAGTAATTGCAAAGACGGATGTTATCACAATCAATGATGAAGAAGCAAGACAACTTTCCGGAGAATATTCTTTGGTAAAAGCAGCAAAGAAAATCCACGAATTGGGTCCAAAATACGTTATTATAAAAAAGGGTGAGCACGGCGCTCTACTTTTCCACGATGGTAAAGTGTTTGCCATTCCTGCCTTGCCTTTGGAAGAAGTTTTTGATCCTACAGGCGCCGGAGATACTTTTGCAGGAGGCTTCGCAGCGTATCTGACAAAGAAAGGTGATTTCAGTTTTGAAACTATGAAAACTGCTATTCTTGTAGGAAGTGCAATGGCATCTTTTACGGTAGAGAAATTTGGGACAGAAAGAATTGCAACTGTAACAAAAGAAGAATTGTCTGGAAGGATCAATCAGTTTAAAGAATTGACCTCTTTTGAATCCAATATCTAAAATTAAATCATTTAACCAAATCACAATTTAGCACTCAAACAAGTGTTCATAAAAAATTATCAAATGAAGAAATTTTTTTTCCCAGTTGTTTTAGCATTTGCCTCACAAACTGCCTTTTCACAATACTTGATTGTTGGCAAAGACAGTATCTCTGTAAAAGATTATATCAAAGAAAATAAATATGGACTGGAAAACAATGGACCAGATCAATCCGTAAACTCTACAGTAGAATTTTTGTTGCTTCAACAATTAGCAAAGGAAAAAAAAGCAGATACGCTTAATTTCTTTATTAATTCCTACAATCAAAAACTCTCTGAATTGAGAGAGCAAAAGTTCTATCCAAAATCTATTATCGATCCGTTGGTTCAGGATTTTGTTGATTCTAACAAAACTGAAACTCAGGTTTTGCTCTTCATCAAGGAAAAAAAATCAGACGACAAAACTGACTACAAAGCACTCTACAATGAAGTGAAGGCTGGCAAGGTGAAAATGGAAGATTTCTTGGCAAAATATTCCCAACCAGAGGCAACAAAGGCATTTTATGTAAAACCGGGAATGCTGGATTATGACTTGTATCAGCAGGTAAAAAATACGGCTGTCAATTCTTACACAACTTTCTTGGAAAAACCTAATGTAGTCGCTTTCGCAAAGGTTGTGAATACCCGACCAAGTTTAGGCTACATGATTTTTGGAGTTTTGTCCGTTCCAAAAGATGCTAATTATGAGACACAAAAAGCTAAGATCTACAAAGATTTGGCTGCTGGAAAGAAGTTCCAGGCTGTAGTAAAGGAATTTGGAGCGACTGAGGAAGAAAAAAACTCCGGTGGCGCTGTGATGGGATCTCCAATATTGCCGGATGAAGTTTATAATGCACTAAAAGGTCAGAAAAAAGATTATTACACCACAGAACCGATTTTGTACGGCGACAAATATTTTATATTCAATATTTATAATATCGAGCCTTATAAATTGACTGAAGAAAACAGAAGATTTTTTCAAAAAGAAATGTTGTCTACAAGCTACGGTGAGGAGGCGACTGATAAACTCGTTACTTGGCTGAAAACTCAAGAGAAATTTTCGGAAACCAAAGATTTTGCTGAGATTAAAAAATCTTACCAGACTTACCTGAATCCAAAAAATCCAAAAGCAGTGCTTTTCACCTACGGAAAGAATTCGGTAACGTATGAAGATCTAAAAAAAGCGATAGATGCTCAGTATAAAAGCTTAGAATTGATCCCAACGGCGCAGTGGGCAGAACTTGTAGATTATCAGGCCAATCAATATATCATAGGCGTCTATGCCAAGAATTTTGAAAATCTGCCAGAAGTAAAACCGGAATTGGCTGAGCTGAGAAAGAATCTGTACTCAGAATTTATTTTCTCAGAGTATCTGAAAGAAGAGGTAAAAAATAACCCTCAGCTTTATACAGAATATTACAATGCGAATAAGTCCAAATTTACTTGGGAAAAAAGAGCAGAATCTAGAGCTGCCGTTATTTCTGATCCTAAATTGGTAAAGGAAATTGAGAAGGAAGTAAAAGATCCAAAGAAATGGACTGCGCTCAAGGAAAGATATAAAAATCAAGTGAACGATAAAAACCAGGTTTTGGTTCATTTTGAGGAAGGTGAAATCCAGGAAAGTGCGGATATTTTCAAAAAACATAATGTTCCATTCAAAAAAGGAACCTTTGCTACCAAGATCTCTGACCGTGATGTGATTGTTAGCATTGATGAATTGCTGCCAGAACAGCAAATGACTTTGGAAGAGGCTAAGGAAGATATGACAGATGCGGTAACGGAAAAACTTTTGCAAACAACCATAGCCAGTCAAAGAGCAAAAACTAAAGTTGAGATTCAGCCTGCTTTTATGGCAGAACTGAAGAAAAATTTTAAGAAATAATTATAACTAAAAATAAAGCGAAATTGAAGGATAATCCTATTTTTGCACCTTAATATCAATATATAATGTTAAAATACACAAAATGTCTTTTTTTATTGTCTGTTCTCGTTTTCCTTTTTAGCGGGAAACTGTCAGCGCAATTACAAAAAGGTCAGCTGATAGATGGAATCGCAGCCGTAATCGGTAACGAGATTGTCTTGGAGTCTGACATAGAAGAGCAGGCGAACTATGCCAAACAACAGGGCGCCAATGTAGGTGATAAATGTGATTTTATGGAAAGCATCCTGAATAATAAATTGCTGATATACGAAGCAAAAAAGGATACTTTAATTGAAAATAGAAGTGCAGCGATTAAAGAAATGGCTGGTAGCAAATACAATCAGATTCTTGGACAATTTCCGGATGAGAAAGCAATGCTAGCGGCGTACAAATTCAGAACGTCGTATGAGATGAAGACTGCCATCGAGAAAATTGATGCTGATAACTATTACGGTCAAGCAAAATATGGCAGAATCACGGAGAAGGCAGACGTAACACCTAGTGAAGTGACAGATTTCTACAATCAATTCAAGTACCAATTGCCCAATGTAAAAGATGAAGTCAGCCTTTCTAAAATCAGTATCTATCCAAAGATTTCTGCAGCACATAAAAAAGAAATAATCGATAAGCTTAATAAAATAAAGCAGGATATCAAAAGCGGCGAAAGCTTTGAAAATCAAGCAAGAATCTATTCTGAAGATGAAGGTTCTGCTGCACTTGGAGGCATCTACAAAAATATTAATATGGGACAGATGGTAAAACCATTTGAAGCTGCAGCATTGAATCTGCAAGAAGGAGAGATGTCTGATCCTGTAGAATCTGAGTTTGGTTATCACTTGATCCAATTGGTAAAAAGAAACGGTAAAAAATACGATGCGAGACATATTCTTATCAAAAGTACACCTAATGCTCAGGACACCAATACCGGCACCCGCATCGCCGATAACCAGAACACCC
>JBCNLQ010000037.1:0-31945 GCA_039595375.1 Chryseobacterium sp. | reverse complement strand
CCAAAATCACTTTGGCATTTTCGCCAACAACAAAATTGAGGTAGTTTTTTAGATTAATATGATCACCTATCTGCAGAGATGCTGATGGATGGATATACAAACTAGCATAATTCCCGATTTTAAAACCTGATCCTATCTTAGAATGTTGATTACTTCGGATAATGCCAAGTGTATTTTCTCTCAGGATTTTAAATATAATTTTGGAAAAAAATTTCATCATAATGTCCTTGATGCAAATATACTGCTAAAGCAAGTTTTTATTTTTATTTTTGCCTAAATTTAACAAAAAAAATACACCTGATGAGTCCTCTTGTTACCATCGTAATTCCTGTCTACAAAGTCGAAAAATTCATTCAAAGATGCCTGCAATCAGTTGTCAATCAAACATACAAGAATATCGAATGTATCTTGGTAAATGATGTGACAACAGATTCATCAATGGAAATTGCTCAGAAATTTATTCAGAATAATCCGGATTTTAATTTCATCATTTGTAATCAGCCAACCAATCAGGGGTTATCGATGGCTAGAAATGCAGGAATGGATCTGGCGAATGGAAAATATATTTATTTTCTGGACAGTGACGATGAAATCACGGATTACGCCCTTGATCATCTGGTAAAACTGGCGGAGGAGACAGGCGCAGAAATGGTTTTGGGACAAAGTATTTGCATCAATGAAGAAGAAAACTGGAGAAGAAATTATTTTCCAATCCGTTCGAAAAAAGATATTCTTGAAGGAAACAAAAACATTGTTTATAATTTTGTCAAGGGCCAATATCCTGTGATGGCTTGTGATAAACTTGTGAGAATGGATTTTTTGATGAAACACCAATTGTATTTTGTCAAAGATCTTTTTTCTCAGGATGTTCTGTGGAGTTTCCAAAGTATGCTGAAATTTGAAAAAATTGCTTTTCTGAGAGAAGATACTTATCTGTATTATTTCCACGGTGCATCAATTATTCATAACCGCGGAGAGAAACATTTTGGCAACTGGATTACGATTGCTTCATATATGGACAAAGCTTATCACGATGAAAAAGATATCAACACAAAAAAATTAATTCTCGAGTATCTGGTTGATTTTAAAGGCATGACTTTGGAAATGAATTGGAAAGCTCAAAAAAATGAACAGCTTTGGAAAAAAAGTTATAAGGCCTATAACCAAATGAAATCGTTGAATGTGGTCGATTATTTTTCTTCCAAATATTCTGTGAAACTAAAAAAGCAGGACTTATTTTATCGCCTGCCTTTATTCGTTGGATACAAGTTTTTCCGATGGAGATTTGACCGTTGATTACAGTCTTTTCACACCATCTTCTTTTCCTAAAATTCCTTTTACATCATAGATAATTCCTTTTTCCGAGAGAAGATTCTTAATGTTAAGCTCTTCAAATTCTTTATGGGAAACGGCTAAAACTACCGCATCATATTTTTTGAAAGGTGGTTTTGTAGAAGTTTCCAGACCATATTCGTGTTTTACTTCTGCAGGATTGGCCCAAGGATCATAAATAGAAACATTGATTCCGTAATCTTCCAGGTTTTTAACAACATCTACAACTTTCGTATTTCTTACATCGGGACAGTTTTCCTTAAATGTAAAGCCTAAAACCAAAACATCAGAACCATTCACTTTGACATCTTGTCTCAACATTTGCTTCACAGTTTCACTTGCAACATATTGACCCATAGAATCATTCATTCTTCTTCCTGCCAAAATAATTTCTGGATGATAGCCGAATTCCTGAGCTTTTTGTGCCAGATAATAAGGATCGACACCAATGCAATGGCCACCAACCAGACCCGGTTTGAATGGAAGGAAATTCCATTTTGTTCCAGCAGCAGTCAAAACATCGTGCGTATCAATTCCCATCAGGTTAAAAATTTTGGCTAATTCATTGACGAATGCGATGTTGATATCTCTCTGAGAGTTTTCTATCACTTTTGCAGCCTCAGCAACCTTGATGGTTGGCGCCAAATGTGTTCCTGCAATGATGACCGATTTATAAAGATCGTCGACAACTTTTCCTATTTCCGGAGTAGATCCAGCAGTTACTTTCAGGATTTTTTCAACGGTGTGAAGCTTATCGCCTGGATTGATTCTCTCCGGAGAATAACCGGCAAAGAAATCTACATTGAATTTCAAACCAGAATTTTTCTCCAAAACTGGGATGCATTCTTCCTCGGTCACTCCAGGATAAACTGTAGATTCATAAATCACTATGTCTCCTTTTTTCAGAACTTTTGCAACAGTTTCACTCGCTTTGTAAAGTGGCGTGAGATCTGGTCTGTTATTCTTATCTACAGGTGTTGGAACAGTGACTACGAAAATGTTGGAATCTGCAATATCTTCAAATTTGTTGGAACAGAATAGGCCTGTTTCTCCAAAACTAGGATTTTTGGCAACCAGCGCAGATTTTAATAAATCGTCTTCAACTTCTAGAGTGTCGTCTTTTCCAGCATTCAGATCAGTGATTCTTTTTTCATTAATGTCAAATCCTACAACAGGATATTTCGTAGAAAATAATCGTGCTAAAGGCAAACCGACATAACCAAGACCTATGATTGTAATTTTATGATTCATTTTTTTTATTTAAGATTATTCCAATACCAAGTTACAGCTTCTTTCAAACCTTCTTTCATAGAATGTTTCGGCTGATATTCTAACAAATTTTTTGCTTTATCTATGCTCGCCAAAGAGTGTGGCACATCGCCTTTTCTATAATCGCCGTAGATTACTTCTATTTCCGAAATTTTTGGGTCAAAATCAGAGAGATATTCTTTTAAATTGTTTACAAGATCGTTCAATGTAGTTCTTTCTCCGAAGGCTGTATTATAAACCTGATTCACCGATTCTGCATTGTCTGAAGTCAAAGCGAGAAGGTTCATCAAGATAACATTATCAATATAGGTAAAGTCTCTGGAGTATTCTCCGCCACCATTGATTACTGGCGATTCGTGATTCATCAATTGCATCACAAATTTTGGAATTACCGCAGCGTAGGCACCGTTTGGATTTTGCTTTCTTCCAAAAACATTAAAATATCTCAGACCAATCGTGTCAAAATCATAAGTTCTTTTGAAAACATCGGCATACAACTCGTTTACATATTTTGTAATGGCGTATGGAGAGAGTGGTTTCCCAATGATATTTTCTACCTTTGGAAGGCTTTCCGAATCACCGTATGTAGAAGAGCTTGCTGCGTAGACAAACCTTTTTACGTTTGCATCTCTGGCTGCGACCAGCATATTTAGAAAACCACCAACGTTCACGTCATTGCTTGTAATTGGATCATTAATAGATCTTGGAACAGAGCCTAATGCTGCCTCGTGCAAAACGTAATCCTGATTTTCACAAGCACTTTTACAATCTTCCAAATTGCGGATATCACCTTCTATCAATTTGAAATTCGGATGGTCTTTGATAGCTTCAAGATTTTCACGGAAGCCGGTGGCAAAGTTATCAAGACAGGTAACTTTTGCTCCCAGATTGATTAATTCCTCACAAAGATTGGACCCGATAAATCCCGCTCCTCCAGTTACAAGAATGTTTTTATTAGCAAGTTTTTCTCTAAAATTGTTCATAGTTTAAGAGTAATATTTCTCTAAGATTCGGCAAAGATATGATTCTTTATTATTAAGATTGTTAATTCTAAAATAATCTTCAATATCTGGAATGTTAATATTGTAACCGGAACCACTTTTCACAAGGTTCAGATCCAATTGTGTTTTGTAAAAACGTTCGATGATTTCTAAAATTTCAATGATGGCATAATTATACAAATAAGCGACGTTCACAATTTTGTTAAATGATTGTGCTTCTATCAGGTTATATGTAATATTTTTAATATCATCTGCGTCTATCAAATTTCTAGTTGCTTTTGTATGCACATTGATTGTTTCGTTGTTTTTGATAGATCTCACGAGGTAGTTCATCAGAAGATTTGGGTTGCCACCTGCTCCAACAGCATTGCTGACTCTTAATATCAAATATTTTTCGCAGGAAATTTTAATCAGCTGCTCCATTTTCAGTTTATGAAGGACGTAATCACTTCCTGTTTTTGAAGAATCATAGATGCTGCAAGTCGAGAAATAAATAAATATTTTTTCAGGATTTTCCGACAAGGTTTTTCTGATCAGATTTTCTTCACGGAGGAACTCATCTGGCCTGTTTTCCAAAGAATTGGATACCCCGGATGCAAAGAAGATAGTGTCGTCTCTATCGTTTTCTAAAAATAATGAAGCTAAAAGCCCTCTGCCTACAATCATTTTGTATTTTTTTATTATTTGTTTTGTTAATAATTCACTTGGCAATGCACTCCAAGTGCGAATTAACGTTATTTTCTATAGTTGAAAAGTAGTGGTTTTTTTTCTTAAGTTATTCCCAAGTTTTAAAAGATTTCTTGGTTGATTTTGCAAACAAATCTTATCAAAATAAAACGTGTTCTATACTTTTATATTGTAATATTCGGCAACAGATGGATGCCCAACGTGCAATATCACCTCATTTCCAAGTCCTTCACTTCCTCTGCAAACACAAAATTCTTTCGGAAGAAAATAGGGATAGACACCACTTTCCCAAGCTGCTTTCCACATTACGATAGAGGCGCGAGACGGTTCTTTTTCCATGATTTCGCAGCATTTTTCGTAGAATGATTTTCCAGCTTCTGATTTTTTCGAAAGTGCCATGGGGGTGATATTAGAAGTTGTTCCAAAACCTTTACTTTCATCCTTTATAGGAATCGTATCAAGAGAAGTCTCCACTTCAAAATTCATGCTTTGGGCAGAACTGTTCGGAACGCAAAACCCAAATTTTTCCGTCAGATAAATTAAGCTGTAAACGTTTTCATTTAGGATAAACATATCAGAATCAATAGAAATCGAAATATCTGCTTCGGAATCCAACATTCCTCTGAATTTGTAGTAATCTGCCAGATGATAAAAATGCCTTCTTAGCATTTTTTTATCTTGCAGAACCGGATTTTCTACTTTTTTCAGATGGACACCCTCGATTTTCAAATCGAAATCGGAATAAACCGTGTATTTCGCATTGGGAAAATACTGCTTCAAAGTGCTGAGACTTGGATCCAACCTCAATTGATGACTCAAATCTGCACCGCCAGCATTCACTCTTTCTTCATTGAATTCGCTAAAAATGAACTCAATGGACAAGCCAGATAAAAATTGTCTGAGTTTTTCATCATTGGTCTGGAAAGGCAGCAGATTTTTTAGATTTCTTTCCGGAAAATTCTGTTTCGGTAGATCTCTCTGCGTTTTCTTTTTACCAAGAAAAACAGAAGTTGCTTCTTTCAGTCTCCAAATTAGTGTTCCAATCATTGATGTACTTATTAACTAAATAGTTTTTTTAAATTTTCGATAGAGATTTTATTATCCAATTGGCTCAGATAATCTTCTTTGATTCTTGCGGAAAAAGATTTCAAAAGCATACGGTTATCGTAAAGTTTGATGATGGCATTTTTCATCTCTTGGATATCCCTTTTTACCAAAATACCATTGATGCCATCCTCAATAATCATTTTTGGAAATCCTATATTTGTAGAGATGGCCGGTACTTTTGACAAGCTGGCTTCCGCAAAAAGGGAAGGTCCTGTATCTGCTTCTGAAGCAATTGTGATAAGGTCTACATCACTGTAAAATGTCAAAAGCTCCCTGTATGGACCAGAGAATTTTGTCTTCAGAGAAACTTTTCGTCCTGTTTTATTGACTTCTTCAATGGCAGGTTCAATCACTTCCCTGAAACCTTTCATTGATCGGTTCGGATTACCTGTCCAACCGATTGTCAAACCTTCTGTTTCTCCAATATTTTTATTTTCAACAAAGTCATCCTGAAGAAAAATACCATTGGCAAATATGATTTTGTCTGTTAATTCTTTGTAATCATTGAACAGGCCTGAACTTCCTACAATAATTCCGTCGTACGGGTTCAAATATTTTTCAAAAAATTCTTGGCGTGAAAGTTTTTTAAGATCATTCTTTGTTTTCTCATCGAAACTCGGACCTTCGTGTGGAAAGGAATCGGTATATATTCCGACAAATTTTTTATGCGATGTAAACGGAAAAACCGACATAAATTGAAAGTAAAAAGCACATTCGAAAATCACATCAAAATCCGTTTTTTCGACTTTTGTTCCAGAAATTACTTCAAAAACTGGTGGATTTTTATATTTTGGAAAAGAAAATTTCGATGAAGAATCGATAACGAATTTCTTGTCGCGGTCTTTAAAAAAATTAATAAAACCGGTCATGATTTTTTCTGAAAATGAAAAATCTTTGGCTCTGATATTATAATCTTCTTCAAAAGTCACATAGCAATCGAAATCTTTCAAACCATCGCCCCAAGTTTTGATGAGGTTATGATAAGCCCATTCTGGCCTGTCTGCTACAAAAAGTACGGATTTTTTTTTCAAAGCTAAAGTGTTTTTTTTATTTCTGCAGGTATGCCCGCTGCCATTGTATTTTCCGGGATGTCATTTCTGACAACAGCTCCTGCAGCAATAACAGAATGGTTTCCAATTTTTACATCAGGAAAAATAATGGCGCCAGCCCCGATTTTGACGAATTTTCCAATTTTGCATCGTCCTAATAATGTCGCGCCGGGCGATATCTCGCAAAATTCTCCAATCGTAACATCGTGTGTGATGATAGAATTATAGTAAATAATCGTTCCTCGTCCGACTGTCACATCATTCGAAATTTTTGCGCCGCCTAAAATGTTGCAACCATCGCCAATTTCGATTCCGAAGCTTCCGATTTCTGCAAAATGACTGATGGATGAGGTCAATTTTCCGCCCAGATTTTCAAATTTGTGAGCCAGGTTAAATCTTAATTTTGGAGTTCCAATACCTAAAACAAATTCAGCTGAGGTATTTTCGAAATATTCTCTGGCGGCTTCTTCGTTATTTAAAACTTCAAATTGATTATACAAAAACTCTGGAACATCAGAAGATACATCATCATAAAAACACAAGTTTTCGGTCTCACGCTTTTGATGAAAAATTTCCAACACTTCTTTGGCAAAACCTTTTGCGCCAACAATCAGCATCTATTAATTATTTTGAATTCTTAACATTAATCTCGAAATCATATCCACTTCTTCCAGAGTCAAATCGACATACAACGGCAGACAAAGGACGCGTTTTGCAATATCTTCTGTAACCGGAAGGCTATTTTCTGATTTTACGTAAGGCAAAGAATTGGATAGCGAAGGATAGAAATATCGTCTTGTATAAATCTCGTGAAGTTTCAGATGTTCGATGATTTTCAACATCAAGTCTTCACTCTCGAAAACAATTGGATAATAAGAAAAATTGTTGTCTGAATACTTGTGCCAAATTGGTCTTCGGGCTTTTAGATTCTTCAGTTTCTCGTCGTATCTTTTTGTGATTTCTTTTCTTTTTTTATGGATAGAGTCTATGTATTTCAAGTTGGCCAATCCCATTGCTGCATGGAATTCGGAGTTTTTTCCGTTGATTCCTAGCTCAGCAAAATTTTCCGGACCATCGAAACCAAAATTTCTAATGTAAGCTAATTTCTTGAGTAATTCCGGATCTTTTGTAATGATTAATCCGCCTTCCGTTGAGTGATAGAGCTTGGTCGCATGAAGTGAACACGTGGAAATATCGCCATATTCAAAAATAGATTTTCCATTGATTTCTACACCAAAAGCGTGCGCCGCGTCATAAATAACTTTAAGATTGTGTCTTTTTGCTATTTCCTCAATTTTCTCAACATCACAAGGATTTCCATAAACGTGAGTTGCCAGAATGGCTGATGTTTTATTGGTAATAGCAGCTTCAATTTTGCTGGCATCGATGTTCAATGAATCAGGATCAATATCTACAAAAATAGGCTGACAGTTTTCCCAGACAATAGCGCTCGTTGTAGCAACAAAAGAAAAAGGTGTAGTAATAATCTCGCCTTGCAGTCCCAGAGCTTTGATAGCCATTTGGATAGCTACAGTTCCATTGGTCACAAATAATAAATGATCGAGTCTCAAAAACTCTTTTAGTTTTAGTTCCAAATCATTGGCAAGCGGACCCATATTCGTGAGCCATTGTCTTTTCCAGATTCCTTCTAGATAGTACTGATAAACTTGCTGAGGTGGTAAAAATGGTTTGGTTACTGGGATCATCTATTGTTTTTTTATTGTTAACAAAAATACAGTTTTGGAATTAATAAATTAGGACAAGAACTAAAAAACCTTGACAATAATTGTATTTTCTGATATAAATAAATTGTTTTTGCCTTATTTTTGAAAACAAATACAAATGTTCCTAATATGAGTGAAAGGAAAACACTTCTCTTTTTTTGCAACACAGGTCTGACAAAAGTTTTTGTTAAGAATCTCACTACAACCGACTATAATATTAATCATTACGTGAAGAATTATGATTTTTATAATCCAAAAAATATTTTTGTAACAGATTTTAGTGACTTTGACAATCTAAGAGAATGGCTGGATGGTGAATTTGAGGAAATTCCTAATGAAGTTTTAATAAAATATTCTTTTCAGAATTAGTTATCTAATATGTTGGATTTATCCAATAAAATCCAAATATCTTTGCCGAAATGTTAACAGTTTTTACTCCCACATATAACAGAGCATACATCCTTCCAAAGCTGTATCAAAGTCTGATTTCCCAGAAAAACAAAAATTTTGTATGGCTGATTGTAGATGATGGTTCTACAGATGATACGAAAGAATTAGTCGAATCTTTTAAAAAGGAGAACTTGATAGAGATTGAATATTTTTATCAAGAAAATAAAGGCAAGCATTACGCTATCAATACAAGTCTCCGGCACACCAAAACTGATTTTTTCATCGTTATCGACAGTGATGATTTTATCGGTGAAAATGCGGTGGAAGAAATGGAAATTCTATGCCGAAAAATTGAGAATGATGATCAGATTGCGGGATTCACCATTATATCTTTCCCTACAGAAACGCCTTTTGATAAAGAAAAATATGGAAAAAAAGAGTGGATTTCTGAAGGGAAGATTACGTACGATTGGGAGTTTCAGGGGGAGATGGTTTTCGGATTTAAAACTAAAATACATCAAAAGTTTTTGTTTCCGGAATTCGAGGGTGAAAAGTTTTGTGCAGAATCTCTCGTCTTGAGAAGGATAGAGCGAGAATACAAAATTCTTTGTACAGATAAAGTGCTGGTTTTCGGAGATTATTTGCAAGACGGATTATCAAGTAAATTTTATCACCTTCTTTTGAAAAATCCTAAAGGTTCTTTATTGAATATCAAAGAACGTTTCAAAGATCCATTATCAAAACCAGACCAGTATGAGCTGGCAAAAACCTACTGGGACATTGCTTCCAAATCCAAACAGTCTTTCTGGACTAGGTTTTTCGGGATCAGTCCTATTCTGATTCTCAAAGTTCTGATCAATAAATTCATAAAACGATGAAAAAAATTTCGATTATCATTCCGCTTTATAATGCCGAAAATTATATTGCCAGATGTTTGGATTCTATTAAAAATCAAACTTATCAGAACTACGAAATCATTGTCATTAATGACAAAAGCAAAGACAAGTCTTGGGAAATACTAAACCATTATGTTTCTGAAAATCAAAATGTTAATTTTTACATTGTAAACAATGATGAAAATCTAGGACTAAGTAAAACCAGAAACAAAGGAATAGAGCTTGCAAAGGGAGATTACATCCTTTTTATGGATAATGATGACACTTTGGTAGATTCTGAATCGCTCCAGCATTTTATTGATAAAACCAGTAATAATCCAGATATTGTATTCGGAAAAACCCGCTTTCTGCTCAATGATTTGCCCAAAGAAAGCCATTATCACAGTCTTAAAAATAAAAAAGAAACCTACGAAAATAATGAAATTCTGGATGGTTTTTTTGCTGGCGAATGGGCGGTTACCGCTTGGAATAAACTCTACAAAAAAGATTTTCTAAGCCAGAACCAACTCAGATTTTTGGACAATCTGCTTCACGAAGACGAGCTTTGGGCCTTTGAAACAGCCGTTGCAGCCAGAAAAATCAATTTTCTAGACCAGGAAACCTATGTTTATTACTCGCTCTCTAACCCCAATTCTATGACTGCAACAGTTGGACTCAGGAACATTGAGCATTACCTTATTACCCTCACCAAAAAACTAGAAATATCAAACGATAAACAATTGTTTTCTCAATCCGAATTGGCAAAAAAATACCTCAAAAATTTTGCAAACTTTACTATTCTGAGCCACGTTTCTAAAATGAAATTCGAGATTTTCAAACCATTTTATCTTGCGATAAGACAACAGTTTCAGAATCATTTTCCAGAAAAGAATTTGTTTTTATTGCAGCCTTTGTTGGCGTTTTATCTGTACAGAATGAAATTCGACAAAAATTTTGTATTGTATGGCAAATTCCCGAAATACATCAACCCAATACTGAAACTCTAGTCTATGTATTTCCTATCGTAATTTTTTTTGCGGTAAATGATGCTGTAGATTTTGTTTTTAAAATTTCTGAGCATCGTTCCTGGTTTTCCGTGGTAGAACTGAGCATACTCGTCATAATGTTTCGCCATATTTTGGATTTCCAGAGAAACATTTTTTTCCAGATAGTTTTTTTGTTCTCTAAAACTAAGATCCGTATTGGTATTGCTGATGCCAGTTTTCTCGAAAATACTGATAAAATCATTGATGTATTTTTGAGAAATATTATAGCGTAGAAACAAATCCATCATAAACGTCCAGTCCGAGGCAATTTTATTGTTCTCGTCATACATACCATATTTTTGGAACAACTCTCGCCGGAAAAAAGCAGATTGATGGCAGATTGGCTCTTTTAGCAAACTCCCAATTGTAATTTTTTTAGGAATTCTGTATTCGTATTTTTTTCTGTTTTCCAGCTCATAATAAGCATTACCATAAACAATGTCTTCGTTGCCAAACTGTGGTGTTATTTTCTGAAGAATTTCTGGCGAAGAAAATCTGTCGCCGCTGTTCATAAAAATCAAATAATCACCTTTTGCCTTGATTATTCCTTTATTCATTGCATTATAGATACCTTTATCAGGCTCGCTTATCCAAAAATTAATATTGGCAGCATAAGACTCTAGTAATTCCTCGCTGCCATCATTGGATCCACCATCTATGATGATGAATTCATAGTTTTTCCAGGTCTGAGAAATAACACTTTTGATGGTTTCTTCCAGTCCATTTTTATTATTGTATGCAACGGTGATAATAGAAATCAAAGGTGTCATAGCAGATTGTTTTTGAGTGAATATTTATAAATTACAGAAGCGAGGAAAGAAAAATAAATTAGAATTAATATATTACTGAGTATGATGTAAATGTAGCTTATTTCGTTTGGGAATAGTATTCTTGCAAAGGCTGTTCCCAAAAAACTAAAATACAAAATTCAATTTCAAATTTTAATATATAAGTACTTTAAAATAATTATTTATTTTCAAAAAATAAACAGCTGAATGTAAGTCTTTTATCTACTTAAAAATGGAATGTAATTTTCACATATTTGATTTTCTTTGAAAGTAATCGACAATTCTATTGCTGGAATTGCTAATCTTTATTTGGCTTCATTATGAAAAGAGACACCGCACCAAATATTTCTTGGAATTAGGTTATTAAAATTTCTTTTTGCTAATAAAAGTGACAAAATTGACTGATCTTGTCTGTGATTAGCTCTAGAACTTCCTTCGGGAATTAGAATGTTTTTATCTTTGGACATGGTATCCCATTGTTCTATGGTTTTAACAGCGTATTTTGAATCTGTGTTTATTGCAATAAAACCAGCGGCTATCATTTTTCTATTTAAAATGGATTTTTTTTTAATTTTTAAAAGGTCTATAGTTGCAGGATGTGTTAATGAAATGTTATTATTTGAAGATAATGCCGTATAAATCCCAAATAGGCGAGCTAGCTTTTTTGGAATATTTAGACTTTTCTCACAACGATTTCTAGTGTCCATATAAAAAATATAAGCGCCTGGATTTTGCAATACCTCATTATAAACAATATTGGACTTCCAGGCGAATGTTTTAAGATCTTTATAATGATCTGGAAGTAACTCATTGTTGAAGAACTTATAAACAACATCTTGATAGTTCTTTTCCAATTCATTTTTTTGTTCTTTTGTTATTCCTAAATCATAAAAGATAATTTCTCCTGATTCATTTTTTTTAATGCTTTCTATTACATAAGAAACATGCGGAAAAAAATGAGAATCTGAAGCAATTATAAATATATTTTTTTTGCGGCTTAGTGGTATTATTTTGAGCAATAATTTTGTGTAAAGGGTATAAAAATTTTTCATCGGTGCACATTTATGTATTCATGAGAGAATAATGTCTTGCTGCCATCATTGGATCCACCATCTATGATGATGAATTCATAGTTTTTCCAGGTCTGGGAAATAACACTTTTGATGGTTTCTTCCAGCCCATTTTTATTGTTGTATGCAATGGTGATGATGGAAATCAAGGGAAAATTTTCCATATGTAATTTATACAAATTTTTTACAGACCGAAGGTTTTTCGGTATTTTATCTCAATTTCAGATCTTCTTGCATCATTTCCTTCACCAAACCAGCAAGATCATATTTGGGTTCCCAACCCAGCTTGGTTTTGGATTTTGTTGGGTCGCCAATTAATATATCCACTTCAGTTGGCCTGTAATATTGAGGGTCTATTTTCACCACAGTTTTTCCGATTTCCAATTGATAATCAGGATGGTTGCATCTTGCCACTTTTGCGATTTCGTTTTCATTTTCGCCTTCAAAACTAAGCTCTATCCCAGCTTCGCCAAAAGCCATTGTCACAAAATCTCTCACTGAGGTTGTTTTGCCTGTTGCTATCACATAATCTTCGGCCACGTCTTGTTGCAGGATTCTCCACATCGCTTCTACATAATCTTTGGCGTGTCCCCAGTCTCTTTGCGCATTGAGGTTTCCTAGATATAGAACATCTTGCTTGCCTTTGGCTATCGCTGCAGTTGCCATTGTGATTTTTCTCGTCACGAAAGTTTCGCCTCGTCTTGGAGATTCGTGGTTGAAAAGGATGCCGTTGCAAGCATACATATCATAAGCTTCGCGATAATTTTTGGTGATCCAAAAACCGTAGATTTTGGCAACACCATAAGGTGAACGCGGGTAGAAAGGCGAGCTTTCATCATAAAAACCAGCGGCATTTTTATTTTCTTCCAGACCACCATAAAGTTCAGATGTCGATGCTTGATAGATTCTGGTTTTCTTTTCCAAACCAAGAATACGAATCGCTTCCAAGATTCTGAGTGTTCCAATGCCGTCCACATTGGCCACATATTCTGGCGAGTCAAAAGACACCTTCACGTGGGACATTGCGCCCAGATTATAGATCTCGTCTGGTTGCACTTCTTGGATGATGCGGATGATGTTTGTAGAATCTGTGAGATCGCCATAATGCAGCTTGAAATTCACATGATTTTCGTGCTGATCCACATACAAATGGTCTATCCTTTGTGTGTTGAAAGAAGACGCTCTTCTTTTGATCCCGTGAACTTGGTAGCCTTTCTCCAATAGCAATTCTGCCAAATAGGATCCGTCTTGTCCTGTAACGCCTGTTATGAGTGCTGTTTTCATCTATTTTGTTTTGTATTTATAACCTCTAATTTGGTCTATTATTTTGTCTGATGTAATGGTTTCTTCTGGATGATAAATGTGGTAATATGGAACTTCGCCCATGACACTGGCCCATTGCGAAAATGTGGATGGAGCGCCCAAAAGATAATGAGTCTGCGACATCAAAAATTGATCTTCTATTGGCCCTTCTTTGGACTGAACCACATTTCCGAACTCTTTTTTGTAGCGTTCCAAATCGAAGTTGTCATCGTTGGTGCATATTAGGAATTTGTAGTTTCCTTCCGGAATGGATTGCAAAAATTCTTTTATTTTTTTGATGTACATTTCGTCATCAAAAAAATATTTTCCTTCCATAAAGTCTTTGTAGTCGCCACGTCTTATGTGTACGCTTATGATTTTTTCGTCGGTATTGTGTTGCAGATATTTTTTGGACAATGTTTCTTTATCTACTTTCGGCTCAAATAATTTCTGATAATGGCGGATGTCTTCTTCTCTGTAAAAATCATTGTTGAAAAACCAACCATAGCAGAAATTAACCAAAAAATCTTTCTTGATTTGTTCTCTGTATTTCGGGATGTCTTTTTCATCAGTAAAACCTATGATACAATTTGGGTTTAGTTTTTTGTAGTATTTGTTATACAGTATTTTTTTTACTAAGTAAGGAATTTTAGGAGATTTCGGAAGATTGGGAAAATCTTTGCAATATTTCTCAGTAAAAGTAGGCGAGTAATAGGCAACGCCATTTCTTCTGCAAAACGCATCGGCGTGCATATACTGGAAAAGATCATTACCACGACCGCCTCCTAAAATAGATAAACATATTAACATTTAGTTCCTGAATTTTTTTTCATACACATCTCGGATTCCTTCTTCCAGACCGATTTTGGCTTTCCAACCCATTTCATTGATTTTGGATACATCCATCAGTTTTCTTGGTGTTCCGTCTGGTTTGGAAGTATCCCAAACAAGATTCCCTTCGTATCCCACAATTTTTTTAACCAATAAAGCCAAATCTTTTATACTGATGTCTTCGCCCACGCCCACATTCACGTGACCAGCGTCGTCATAATTTTGCATCAGAAATATACAGGCTTCTGCCAAATCATCGGAATGTAAAAACTCTCGCAAAGGCGATCCTGTTCCCCAAACGGTAACTTCTGGCAGGTTTTGTTCTTTAGCCTCGTGAAACTTCCTCAGCAAAGCTGGTAAAACGTGAGAGTTATTGAGATCATAATTATCATTTGGTCCATACATGTTGGTAGGCATTGCCGAGATAAAATTAGAATTATACTGGCTTCTGTACGCATCACACATTTTGATACCTGCAATTTTGGCAATGGCGTATGGCTCATTGGTAGATTCCAAAGTTCCTGTCAATAAAGAGTCTTCCTTCAATGGTTGGGGAGCCATTTTTGGATAGATACAGCTGGAGCCTAGAAACAATAATTTTTTCACATTATTGAGATGGGCTTGATGGATCACATTGTTTTGGATCATGATATTGTCGTATAGAAACTCGGCTCTGTAAGTATTATTGGCTTGTATTCCGCCCACTTTTGCAGCTGCCAGAAAAACATAATCAGGTTTTTCTTGAGCAAAAAAATCGGCAGTTTGCTGGTGGTTTCGCAAGTCCACTTCGCCAGATGTTTTGGTAACTAGGTTTGTGAAGCCTTGTTTTTCCAGTGCTCTCAGAATGGCACTACCTACTAATCCGCGGTGTCCTGCTACATATATTTTGGCGTTTTTATCCATCATTTTTTAATTTTATAGTATATCTTTTTCAAGATAGATTTTATGGAGTTGGGTTCTAATTTATCTACTCTTCGGCTGGCTTTTACAATTTGATTGGGATACTCGCTTTCGCTTTCTTCGTCTGCAATGGTTATGTTTGCAAATTTTACATAATACCTTGCAATAACAGATAAGATTGTTTGGTCATATCTGTGAGCCGCCAATGTTTTATTCTGAGCTTTTTTTTCAAAAGCCAGTGTATCTGTAACCAAATCTGGTCTGTAAATCATTACATCTAACCAATCCTTAATAAGTTTGTAAGTCTCTGGTGTTTTTTTTAGGATGATGAGTCCCGCCCAAAGTTTGTTTTTTTCTAGCCATTCATCATCATTATCAAACAGATTTTGGAATTGCTCTATTACAGAATTTTTAGTCCAATATTTTAATTTCGGACTGTCTGTGAGGTTTGGATTATAAGTTTTCCAGCCATAATCTTTACCATCTCTGTATTGAAAGAGTAGAGCGTCTGTTTTTTTTAGTTTTTCCAGCTCTGTTTTCCATCCAGATGCGTTTTGCAATTCGCTACCACAATCTACATAAACCAAAATGTCACCATTTTGTAATCTGGAAAGACTATCCAAGATGATATAAGCTTTCCAAACCCAAAAACCACCTTTGTTTTTGTCTATAAAAAGAGGCGATGATTTTAAGGCGTATGGTAAATCCGAATACTCGTAACGCTGCGTGTCATCAAAAATATTTAGTGACTTGGCTTCTTCTATAATTCTTTTGGCAGACTGAAGAAAGGCGTTGCTTCCGTATGTAATAAATTTCTTTTTCAAGATTATTTCAAATACAAAATTCCAGCGCTGTCTATCTGGAAAACCCAGCCAGTCTGCATTCTTGTTCCCTCAAACTCCACACGGATTTTATTTTTTAGGTCTGTGTACATTTTTTTGCCAGGATTTGCTAGATAAGTTTGCATATAAAGATTTCCTTTGTTGATTCCTTCTGGAAGTGTTATTGTTTTTTCCACTGTAAATTTCCCTTTCGGATATTTTTTAGGACCTTCGTAATGGCCTGGCGCATAAAACATCATCGGAATATCAAAGTTGTTAAAAAACAAAGATTCTATCTCAAATTCAGCTTCTTCTTTTAGTTCTCCTTCTATTCTGATAGTCAGTTGGTTGTTGTCAAAATTCATTGGAATGAGTGTTCCGTTGATTCCGTTTACCGAAAAGTGAGAAATACTGAGATTTGGATCTTTTATGCTGAGAATATCCAGAATAGAAGAGTCTGCAGAGATATTGTCGTTGGAATATAGGTTGATACATTCATCAATATTGCCATCATATTTCATTTGTCCTTTTTCCAAGAAAATACCTTTGTTGCAGAGCTGTTTGATGGATGCCATGTTGTGACTCACAAACAGAACTGTTCTGCCTTCGCCATTGCTCACATCGCCCATTTTGCCAAGGCATTTCTTCTGAAATTCTAGATCGCCCACAGCCAAAACCTCGTCCACAATCAGGATTTCGGATTCCAAATGTGCAGCAACTGCAAACGCCAAACGGACATACATCCCAGAACTGTATCTTTTTACAGGTGTATCAATGTATTTCTCAACTCCAGAAAAATCGACTATTTCGTCAAATTTTCGGGTTATTTCTTTCCGAGTCATCCCAAGAATAGCACCGTTGAGAAACACGTTTTCTCGGCCAGTCATCTCTGGATGAAAACCCGTTCCCACTTCTAGCAAAGAAGCGATTCTTCCATTGGTATATATTTTTCCGGTGGTTGGTTTAGTAACTTTGCTCAGCAGTTTTAGCAAGGTAGATTTTCCGGCGCCATTTCTTCCGATGATTCCAACAGCATCGCCTTGTTCTATTTCAAATTGGATATCACGAAGAGACCAAACATAGTCGCTACCACCTTTTGCTGTTCTGTCGTTCACCTCGCCAATTCGCAAATAGGGGTCTTCTTTTCCTCGTATTCTGTGCCAGAAACGGTTGAGGTCGTGGGATAATGTTCCTGTCCCGACTTGCCCAAGTCGGTATTGTTTAGAAATATCTTCTGCTTTTAATGCGATAGGTTTCATTCTCTGTGTTTTATAAATTTTGCAGGAACGCCTGCGACTACTGTGTTTTCTTCAACATTTTTAGTAACAACGCTGCCAGCGGCTATCACCGCTCCGTTTCCTATTGTCACGCCAGCCATAATCTGAACAGAGCATCCAATCCAAACATCATCGCCAATAGAGACGCCTGCATTTTCTTTTTTGGAAGGCTGATCTTGGATATAGATTCCTTTTTTGTAGGTATGATCCGATCCTATGATGCTCACTTGCTGGGAAATCAAACATTTTTTTCCGATGACGATGTCTCCGCCAGCTGCTCTTATGTTGTTTTGCTCACCGATGTATGTATCCTCTCCTATGGTTAGCTTGCTGTTGTTATCATTGGTTACAAAAACCACCGAATATGCACCAATATAAACATTTTTACCAAGCTCTACATTATTGATATTATCAATAGATATTCTTACTCGATAATCAATATTGCAATGGTATTTTTTTTTAAGATTTTCAACCTTTCTATAATCTGTTATAATATTATCGAAAGCGGGTTCCAAATAATAATATTTTTTTAATGTTCTGAAGAATTTGAGCCAATTCATAACATAAAAATTTATACGGTATCCATAAAACCTTTTTCAACTTTGTTGAAAATCACTGTCCCAATGGCTAATGTAATTAGAATGATAGCCGTACTGATTCCTAGCATCATGGGACTAAAATCTCCAACACCTAACCAAGCGTATTTGAAGCATTCGAAAATTCCGGTTAGGGGATTATAAAAAGCAATAGTCTTGAAAATCCCCTTCAAACTCGAAGCAGGATAAATTACCGGTGTTGCGTACATATACAAACTGACGCCAAATGACAAAAGCATCTGCAAATCTCGGTATTTTGTAGTTAATGATGAAAATATCATTCCTAGTCCTAGTGCAAAAATCGCCATCAAAGCAATCAAAAATGGGGTAATAAGTATCCAAATGTTAGGATGAACTTCGCCTTTGAACAGGTAGTAAAAGAAAACCACCAAAAACAATCCCATTTGCACGCCCAATTTCATAAGGTTAGAAAACACAATTGATATGGGCATCACCAGTCTTGGGAAATAAACTTTTCCAAATATTCCGGCATTGGCAGTAAAAACGTTTGATGTCGAGTTAAGACAGGTTGAGAAATAATTCCACAAAGTGATTCCGGCGAGATAGAATAAGATTTTAGGCGCTCCGTCAGTAGATAGCTTTGCAATGTTTCCAAAAACAACAATATATACAATGGTTGTAAAAATCGGGTTGACGAAAAACCATATTGGTCCTAAAATAGTTTGTTTGAAGCTGGATACAAAGTCTCTTTTCACAAACATGTAAACCAAGTCTTTGTACCGCCAAACTTCTTTCAGATTAAGATCAAAAAGAGAATGACTGGCTTCGATTGTTTCTGTCCATTCGTTTTTGTGAGAATCACTCATTTGTGTTGTGTTAAATTATTTGATTAGGTTTTTCAGATATTGGCCGTATCCACTTTTGCCATATTTTGCGGCTGTCTCCAGAAGTTTTTCTTCGTTGATGAACTTGTTCCTCCAGGCAATCTCTTCGATACATCCAATTTTGAAACCTTGTCTTTTTTCAATTACACTTACAAATTCTGAAGCGTCCTGTAGAGAATCAAATGTTCCAGTGTCCAGCCAAGCAGTACCTCTGTCCAAAACACCAACTTCTAATTTACCTTGACTCAAATAAACATTATTAACATCGGTAATTTCCAATTCTCCTCTCGGTGATGGCTGGATGTTTTTGGCAATTTCTACAACATTATTATCATAAAAATATAAACCAGGAACGGCATAATTAGATTTTGGCCTTACCGGTTTTTCTTCAATTGATAGCGCTTTGAAATCATCATCAAACTCTACCACGCCATACCTTTCCGGATCAGAAACGTGGTAAGCGAAAACAACACCGCCATCAGGATTGGTTTTGTTTTTAAGTAAGGTTCCCATTTCAGAACCATAGAAAATATTGTCACCTAAAACCAGAGCCGCTGCATCATTTCCAATAAATTCTTCACCCAGTATAAAGGCTTGAGCTAATCCGTCTGGACTTGGCTGAACTTTATATTGAATGTTGCAGCCAATCTGAGAACCATCGCCCAAAAGCTTGATGAATCCCTCTTGATCATGTGGCGTGGTAATAATCAAAATATCTTTGATCCCTGCCAACAACAACGTTGAAAGTGGATAATAAATCATTGGTTTGTCATAGACTGGCATCAACTGTTTGCTCACTGCAATTGTTAATGGGTAAAGTCTGGTTCCGGATCCTCCAGCGAGAATAATTCCTTTCATAAATTTGAAATTATGGTTATATGTTTTTATGAATATTGACCTTCGTAATATTTTTGATAATCGCCAGACGTTACATTGTCCAACCATTCTTTATTTTCCAAGAACCAGTCAATGGTTTTTCCCAATCCTTCTTCGAAAGTTACAGATGGTTTCCATCCCAGATCTTTATTTAATTTTGAAGCATCAATGGCGTAACGTTTATCGTGTCCGGGTCTGTCTTTGACGTAAGTAATCAGTTTTTCTGAATGTCCTGCTGGTTTTCCCAATTTTGCATCCAATTGTTTGATTAATTCCTTTACCAAATCAATATTCTGCCACTCGTTGAAACCACCGATGTTGTAAGTCTCTCCGGTTTTGGATTCGTTAAAAATTTGATGAATCGCTTTGGCGTGATCTATGACAAATAACCAATCTCGGGTATATTTTCCGTCACCATAGATTGGCAATGGTTTTTCGTTCAGGATATTAGAAATGCAAAGTGGAATCAATTTTTCAGGGAAGTGATTCGGACCGTAATTGTTGGAGCAGTTGGACAAGATGAATGGCATTCCGTAAGTATTTCCATAAGCTCTCACCAAATGGTCAGAAGCTGCTTTCGATGCTGAGTATGGAGATTGCGGATCGTATGGCGTTGTTTCCAAAAAGAAACCTGTCTCGCCCAAACTTCCGTACACTTCATCGGTTGAGACGTGGTAGAACAAGTTTTTCCTTGGCTCATTTGGGAATCTTCCGTGCGTGTGATCCGGGTTCAAAGTCCAAAATTCTATGCAGAGATTAAGAAGATTGGCTGTTCCGTTAACGTTCGTATTGATGAATGCGTTTGGATCCGTGATACTTCTGTCTACGTGACTCTCCGCCGCCAAATGTACCACTGCATCAGGATTATATTTTTCAAAAACTTTTCTAAGTTCTTCTGGTTTTGTGATATCTGCTTTTTCGAAAACATAGTTAGGTTCGTTTTCGATATCTTTTAGATTCTCAAGATTTCCTGCATACGTCAAAGCATCAAGATTGATGATTGTAGAACTTGGATTGTTTTTTACAAATTCTCTTACAACGTGAGAACCAATGAAACCTGCACCTCCTGTGATTATAATATTTTTCATAAATGCTTTTATTAATCGTTTCCGAATAAATCTCTAGTGTATACTTTTTCTTTTACATCCTCCAATTCTGGAGTTTTGCGATTGGATATGATGATGTCACACTCTTGTTTGAAAGACTCCAGATCTGTAGAAACTCTAGATCCAAAAAAAGAACTCTCTTTCAAAACAGGTTCGTAAACAACAACTTCGACACCTTTTGCCTTGATTCTTTTCATTATACCTTGTATTGCAGAAGCCCTAAAATTGTCAGATCCAGATTTCATTATCAATCGATAAACACCAACTTTCTTTGGTTTTTTTTCTAAAATAGAATCCGCGATGAAATCTTTTCTTGTGCGATTAGCATCCACTATTGCTTGGATAAGATTGTTGGGGACCGCATTATAATTAGCCAACAATTGTTTAGTGTCTTTTGGTAAGCAGTAACCACCATATCCAAAAGATGGATTGTTGTAATGAGAACCGATTCTTGGATCCAGACCTACACCTTCGATAATCTGACGGCTGTCGAGTCCATGAATTTGAGAATAGCTGTCCAACTCATTGAAGTAAGCCACACGCATTGCCAAATAGGTATTCGAGAATAATTTTATAGCTTCTGCTTCCGTACCATTGGTAAAAAGAATAGGAATGTCTTTTTTTATCGCACCTTCTTTCAGAAGATTTGCAAAAACCGTTGCCCGCTCGCTTTGTTCACCAATAATAATTCTCGAAGGATAGAGATTGTCATAAAGCGCTTTCCCTTCTCTCAGAAATTCAGGAGAAAATATAATATTATCAAAATCTAAATCTTTTTTAAGATTCTCTGTGAAACCAACTGGAACGGTAGATTTTACAATAACAACTGCTGCCGGATTATTCGCTTTTACTTCTTTTATTACATTTTCAACACTGCGGGTGTCAAAATAATTCGTTGAAGCATCGTAGTCCGTAGGTGTGGCAACTATTACAAAATCAGCATTCTTATAAGCCTCATCCTTATCAAGAGTTGCTTTTATGCTGAGTGTTTTAGTCTGTAGAAATTCTGTAATTTCAGGATCATCAATTGGAGATTGTCTGTTGTTGAGCATCTCAACTTTTTCCGGGATGATGTCCAGCGCAATTACAGTGTGATGTTGTGCTAGTAAAACTGCATTAGACAACCCGACATATCCGGTTCCAACTATTGTAATATTCACAAAGAATAGGTTTTAAAATTTAGGCAAAAATAGGAAAAAAATGTTTGCGGTAAGTATAATTGAAATATTTGGTTTCTTGTGTATTAAAGAAAAAATATTTATCTTTGCAAAAGATTTACGGGAAAAATGGGAAGGCTTTCGCAAGAATGCCTTTTTTCGTAGATATAATTAGGGATGATATTATGGATTTCAAAACAGAAGTTAATCGGTTAATCAGCGAGTTTCTTGAGACAAGGCCTGATCTTTTTTTAGTTGATCTTAAAATTTCTGCAGCCTCTGATATAATAGCGATTCTGGATGGAGATAACGGTGTTACGCTTCAGGATTGTTTGGATGCCAGCAGAGCGATTGAATTCAATATGGATCGTGAAGAGCACGATTTTAGTCTGCAGGTGATGTCCGCTGGATTGAGCGAGCCACTTGAGTCGCCGAGACAATTTAAGAAAAACATTGGAAGGCCAATTGAAGTGCTGTTAAGCAATGAGGCCGAGAAAATAGAAGGAGAACTCATCGAAGTAGATGAAGAAAAAATTGTGCTTCGACTAGAATATAGAAGACCAAAATTGATTGGAAAAGGAAAAGAAGATGTGGTGGAGGATAGAGAAATCCCTTATTCCGAAATCAAAAAAGCATTAGTAGTAATAAAATTTTAACATAACGATCGGTTGATTTTGACCTATAAATCATTTATCAATCATCATTTTATCATTTATAAATAAGATATGGATAATTTAGCTTTAATAGAAGCCTTTGGTGATTTTAAAGAAATAAAGAATATCAGCAAAATAGACTTAATGGCTATTATCGAGGATTCTCTTAAGACTCTTCTTAGAAAAAGATATGATTCTGATGATCATTTTGATGTCATTGTAAATCCTGATAAAGGAGACTTCCAGATTTTTCTTAATAAAACAATTGTTGAGGACGATATGTCTGAAGATGATGATTTGGAAATTGAAATTTCTGAAGTTAGAAAGATAGATTCCACTTTCGAAGTCGGGGAAGAATACACGCAGGAGATTGAAGTTGCTAAGTTGGGAAGAAGAAGTATCCTGACACTTAAGCAAATCTTGGCAACAAAAATTCAAGAGCATTTTAATGCTGCTTTGTATGATCAGTTCCGTGATAAAATTGGAGAATTGATAGTAGGTGAGGTTCACCACATCCGTCACAAACACGTGATTCTTTTGGATGATGAGGATAACGAATTTATTTTACCAAAAGAGAATCAAATTCCTTCTGACTTCTTCAAAAAAGGAGACAACGTGCGAGCCATTGTAGAAAGTGTAGATTTCCGCGGTTCAAAACCGCAGATTACGGTCTCTAGAACTGCGCCAAAGTTCTTGGAAAAATTATTGGAACTTGAGATTCCAGAAATCCAGGATGGAACCATTATGTTGAAAAAAGTAGTGAGAATCCCTGGTGAAAAAGCAAAAATCGCTGTTGATGCGTATGACGACAGAATAGATCCGGTTGGAGCTTGTGTTGGAGTAAAAGGTTCAAGAATCCACGGCGTGGTAAGAGAATTGAGAAACGAGAATATTGATGTGATCCAATGGTCTAAAAATCCTGAAATCATGGTAAAAAGAGCTTTGGGAAATATCACCATCAATAAAATTGAAATCAATGAAGACGCTAACTACGCTTTGGTTTACACACCAGTAGAAGAAATCTCAAAAGTAATTGGTAAACAAGGGCAAAATATCAAATTGGCATCATGGTTGTCCGGTTATGAGATTGATGTTTACAGAGAGACTTCTGATGATGATGATGTTGAGTTGAGAGAATTCTCAGACGAGATTGAAGCTTGGATTATCGATGAGTTCAAAAAAGTTGGATTGACGACTGCAAGAAGCGTATTGGATAAAGACACCGATGCGTTATTAAAAATTGTTGATTTGGAAGAAGAAACCATCGAAGATGTGAAAAATATCCTGAGAGAGGAATTGGAGGGATAAGAAATAAATCTGGTCTTTTACATTAGGACCAAAACTTAATAAAAAGAAAAATAATAAGCTTAAAACGCTAAAGCCAAAAGCAAATTAATATTTATGCCAAAAATAAGATTAAATAAAGCCGTTAAAGAACTAAACATTTCTATACCAAGAGCTGTGGAATATCTCCAAGGCAAAGGAATAGAAGTGGATAGTAATCCTAACGCTCTATTGGAAGAACAGGCATTTTCTGCATTAGAAGCTGAGTTCCGAAAAGATGGTGAACAAAGAAAAGCTTCTCATGAGGTGGTAATTTCTAAAGTTCCTGATGAAAAATTAGCAATTGAAGAAAAAGCACCTGAGGTTATAAGAGCCAAATCAAATCTGAAACCAGAGACTAGAATTTTAGGTAAAATAGACCTGAATCCTACAAAATCTGTGGAAGAAGTTGTTCCGAATGTTCCTACTCCTGAACCTGTTCAGCAGAAGGAGGAACCTAAACCAGAAGTGGTTAAAACACAAGAGAAACAGGAGTTCAAAGTATTAGATAAAATTGATTTGTCTAAATTGGAGAGCAATAAGCCAAAAGCTTCTCAAAAACCTAAGGAGGAACCAAAACCTGAAGTCAAGGAAGAACCAAAACCTGAAGCTAAGGCAGAACCGAAACTTGAACCAAAAGTCGAGGAAAAGCCGGCGAAAGAAATCGAAATCGTTCCAGGTCCGGATTCTGAAGATTCTCAGAAAATAGAAACTGTCTATCAAAAGCTTGACGGTCCTAAAATCGTTGGAGAGAAGATTGACCTTTCGCAATTCAATAAACCAAAGCCATCCGCTAACAGTAACGCAGCCAAGAAAAAAAGAAAGCGTATCACGAAAGATGTGCCAGGTCAAACCAACAACAACCAAGGTGGAAGCAACCAAGGTGGTAATAACAGACCGGGACAAGGCGGACAAAATAATAACCGTCCACAAGGACAAGGTGGAGGAAATCGCCCTGGAGGTAATAATAATCGTCCAGGTGGAAACAATAACCGTCCAGGCGGAAACAACAGAGGTGGTCAGGGACAAGCGCGTACAATGCCAGTTGAACTGACAGATGAGCAAGTTAAAAATCAAATCAAAGAAACTCTAGAAAAACTAACAAACAAAGGAGGTAAATCTAAAGGTTCTAAACATAGAAAAGATAAAAGATCTTGGAGAAGAGAGCAAGACGAAATCCAACAGGAAATCGATGCTCAAGACAGAACGCTTAAAGTAACAGAGTTCATCACAGTTAGCGATCTGGCTAGTTTGATGAATGTAAGTGCTACAGAAGTGATTTCTGCTTGTTTCTCTCTAGGTGTTATGGTGACGATGAATCAACGTCTGGAAGCTGATACTTTACTATTAGTTGCTGACGAATTTGGTTATAATATCGAATTCTCAGATGCTGATGTAGAAGAAGCAGCGGCAGATGAAACTCCTGATTTAGAAGAAGATCTATTGCCAAGAGCTCCGATTGTTACCGTGATGGGACACGTAGATCACGGTAAAACATCTTTATTGGATTACATCCGAAAAACCAACGTAATCGCTGGAGAATCTGGAGGTATCACACAGCACATTGGTGCTTACAATGTGAAGCTGGAAAGTGGACAGAGAATTACATTCTTGGATACACCTGGTCACGAGGCCTTTACTGCGATGAGAGCCAGAGGTGCACAAGTTACCGATATTGCGATTATCGTAGTGGCGGCTGATGATGATGTAATGCCACAAACCAAAGAAGCAATTGCTCACGCCCAAGCTGCAGGAGTTCCAATGATTATTGCAATCAATAAGGTAGATAAAGCTGGAGCTAATCCTGATAACATCCGTCAACAGCTTTCGGGAATGAATATTCTCGTAGAAGAGTGGGGCGGAAATGTACAGGCACAAGAGATTTCTGCTAAATTTGGTAATAATATAGACTTATTATTAGAGAAGGTTTTGCTTCAGGCAGAGATGTTGGAATTAAAATCAAATCCAAACAAACAAGCAAGTGGAGTTATCATCGAAGCGGCCTTGGATAAAGGTAGAGGATATGTAGCAACAATGCTGGTTCAAAACGGAACTTTAACTGTTGGAGATTATGTTCTTGCAGGTAAAAATCACGGTAAGGTAAAAGCAATGTTGGATGAGAGAGGTAAACCAATGGAAAAAGCAGGTCCATCAATTCCTGTAACCATCTTAGGTCTAGACGGCGCGCCAACTGCTGGAGATAAATTCAGAGTTTTTGCTGATGAAAAAGAAGCTAAAACAATTGCTAATAAGAGAGAGCAGCTCCAGAGAGAGCAATCTATCAGAACGAAGAAGCATCTAACATTGGACGAAATTGGTCGTCGTATCGCATTGGGAGATTTCAAAGAATTGAATATTATTCTTAAAGGAGACGTAGATGGATCAGTTGAGGCGTTAGCAGATCAGCTGCAAAGATTGTCAACAGAAGAAATTCAAGTTAATATCCTTCACAAAGGTGTCGGTCAGATTTCTGAAAGTGATGTATTGCTAGCGGCGGCGTCTGATGCTATTATGATTGGGTTCAACGTAAGAGCAAGCGTCAATGCAAAAGAAATTGCTGATAGAGAAGAAGTTGAAATCAGAACTTATTCTATCATCTACCGCGCAATTGATGAGGTTAAAGAAGCGATGGAAGGCATGCTTTCTCCAGAGATTCAGGAACAAGTGATTGGTAACGTAGAAATCAGAGAAGTATTCAGAATTTCTAAAGTTGGTTCTATTGCGGGTTGTATGGTTCTTTCTGGTAAAGTAACCAGAAACTCAAAAATCAGACTTCTAAGAGACGGTATTGTAAAATTCGATGGAGAACTGGAAAGTTTAAAACGTTTCAAAGATGATGTGAAGGAAGTTACGAAAGGTTACGAATGTGGTCTTAACATCAAAGGCTTCAATGATATAGAAGAAAGAGATATTCTGGAAGTCTACGAAGAGGTAGCTGTGAAGAAAAAACTTAAATAGTTTTAGTATAATAGAAAAACCTGCTGAAAAGCAGGTTTTTTTATATAGATGAATTTATTTATAATTATTCTAAATAAAATTTTTAGTATTGTTTTATAAGTATCAATATAGAATACATGGTATTATGAATAGTTAATTGAAAGCGTATGCGGGTTGATTAATTATCAATTACATATATGAATTTGTATTAATTATATATGTAATTGTGATATTTATTGCATTGATTGACAAGTTGGTTTGTTGGTGTTAATTTTTTTTAACATATTTGCAGATTATAATTAAATAGTGTTAATATGAATGTAAAATTACGATTGTTGTCTGTTGGAGTACTTTTCTTCACAGGACAGGCATTAATGGCACAAAAGAAAAAAAGTGACACCACAACAAAAACGAAAGAGATTGAAGAGGTTGTTATTATTGGAGGTGTCAAATTAGATCCCGCACAGAAAGTTGGGTCATATAATGTGGTCGGAAAATCAAATTTCGAATCTACACCGTTCTCTACAGTAGACGAAGTTCTTAATGGTAGAGTTGCAGGCCTTAACTTTTCTTCCGCTAGTGGTGATCCAGGATCATCTAATATGGTTATTGTAAGGGGGGTAAGTTCATTAATCGGTACACCTAACCCGCTTTACGTTATTGATGGAATTGTAATTGGTAAAGGTGCAGATAATGCGCAAATGATGGAATCTTGGAATCCTCTTGCTTCATTAGATCCCAATTCAATTGAATCAGTGTCTGTTCTTAAAGATGCGTCAGCAACAGCTCTATACGGATCAAGAGGTGCAAACGGTGTAATTATCATTAAGACTAAAAAAGGAAAGTACAATCAAAAAACCCGTTTTGAGTTTTCTACCGAAACAGGACTTCAAGATAGGGCTTTCGATAAGCTTAATTTGATGACTGGTGATGAGTACATCAAGTACGGAGGAATATTAATGTGGAACAATAGAGTTCAACTTGGACAAGATTTTACAACCTTGGATCAAGCTAAAGAGTATTACCTTAATACTTATATTAAACCTAATTTCGATGTATTTAATGAAGCTGGAGAGTTAATAGGGAATAATTATACAGGTAAATATACAGATTGGACAAAAGTTATTAACAGATCTTCATCGGTTGTTAATACCTATAACTTCAGTGCATCTGGTGGTGGTGAAAATACGTCATTCAGACTAGGTGGATCTTATTATCAAAATGAGCCGTTAGTAAAGTCGGCAAAATTTGATAGAGTAAGTGTTAGTGCAGCGATTGACCATAAAGCTTCTGATAAAGTGAAATTAGGACTTAGTACCAATTACTCAAACGTTAAGAGAAATACATATCTTGGAGGAAGAGCTTCCGCCAATCCTGTGACCAATTCAATCATGTTATCTCCTCTACGCCCTGTATATAATCCAAATGGTGATGGCACATTTAACCAAGCGGCTTGGGACCCTGCTCAAGATATGACAGAAGGTTTTAATCCAGCTTCAATTTTGGAAAATGCACGTCAGACTTCTAATATCAATACATTCTTAGGCTCTGTAAATATGGATTACCAGTTTATGAAGAATGTATCTTTTAATACTTTGTTTGGAACTCAGTACCAGACAATGAGAGAATTGGAGACTATCGGCAAAGGACATCCAATATATTTGGATCAAACTGATTCAGATAATTACGGAAGGCTTTTTGAAGCGAGAACTAACATCTGGGATTGGAACTGGTCAAACAGTTTTAGCTACAGAAATGTTTTCGCAGAGAAACACAATTTAGAAGTTGTGGCAGGTATGGAATATCAGAATCACAAGTATAATACAATTTCTTCAGTATCTGCTTTTATGGCAGATCCGAGACCATACTTCCAAAATGCAGAATCAGGAACAATCAGAAGTGGTGGGGATGATTTTGTGTGGACACAAATTGGATATTTCGGTAGATTGAATTATACTTTAGATAATAAGTATACAATTACAGGTCAGTTAAGAAGAGATGGTAACTCTACTTTAGGGACAGAAAAATATGGTAATTTCTGGTCTGTTGGAGGTTCATGGAATGTCAAAAATGAATCGTTCCTTCCTGATGCTTTCTCCTCGTTTACTATAAGATCTAGTTATGGTGTATTAGGAAATATTCCGTTTGCGGATCAGTGGGGTTCACAATATAATGCATATCCATTAGTAGGATATAGTACAAACAGTGGTGGTTGGGGTGATAATAGCGGATATGGAGCAATTGTTTACCCGGGTAACCCATCATTACAATGGGAAGAAGCAAAGCATTTAGATGTTGGTGCCGATATAGGTATATTTAATGAAAGACTTAAGTTTACGCTAGATTATTATCATAAAATAACCGACAAAGCAATTGATGATGCGTTTCCAGCCACGGAAACAGGAGGGCCAACTTCCTATCTTGGTAACGTGGGGACAATTGATAATAAAGGTTTTGAATTTGTTGTAGATGCGGTTCCTGTTCAAACGCAAAACTTCAGATGGTCTATCAATGCTAATGCTGCATACTCTAAAACGAAGCTTACTAAATATAATCTTGATTTCAAAGATTATGATTCCGATGACCCGGGAGATGCTGATAATGCATTTGTAGCATTGTCACCAGGTCATATCTTTGGAGAATATTACACTAGGATATGGGCAGGAATAGCACAGCAAGATGATCCTAGCAAAGGAATTAAAGCTGGAGATGCGTTATTCTATACAGACGCAACACGTACAGATGTGACAAATAAAAGATTAGATGCCGGTAGAGAATGGATGGGCAAAAGTGCTTTCCCAGTGTACAATATCGGTTTTACTAATGAATTCAAATATAAAAATATAACTTTAAGTTTCTTAATTTCAGGTCAATTTGATTACTTGGTACATAATGGTGTACATTCATACGTAATCCATGACGGAAAGTTTCCTGTACGTAATCAGATTAATGACGCCTTATATGATAGTTGGACAGATGCTCCAGGTGCGGAAAATTTTAGCGCATCCAATCCTAGAGCAACTCTAAATGATCCAAATGAGAGCAGACTAGAATCTTCAAGATTTGTAAACAAAGGGGATCACTTGCGTCTTAAAGAAATGAAAATTGCATATTCTTTTGGTAGTGTTTTCAAAGAAAGTACGGGGATAAATAATTTAACTATTTATCTACGAGGTACTAATCTTTTAACCTACGCATTTGATAAAGATTTGGATTATGATCCAGAGTCTAACTCAAACTCTTGGTCTTGGCTGGGCAAAGGAAGATATTGGTACGCTTCACCTGTCTTAAGAACTATGTCAATGGGTATTCAATTAGGTTTCTAAAGTTTAAAATTAATTAAAATGAAAAAAATTCTTATAATCATATCATCTCTCATCGCTATCTCTATAAGTAATTCTTGTAGTGATAAGGAGCTAGAGTTGTTTCCGCCAAGTTTAGATGATATACAGGATGTAAATACTGAAGATAGGCTTCAAAAATTTCTAAATGCAGCTTATCTGGAAATGAGTAGTGTTAGTGCGTTTGGAACTCAGCTTTTGGCGATAGGAGACGTTATGGGAGATCAACTATATGTTACAAGTGGTAAATCATTTGCTCAAACATATAATCTAAGCTTTAATGGTTTGGAAAATGAATTTTCTTTTTACGGTACATTATATAATGCCATTATGGACTGTAATTTGGTCATTAACAATACGCAAGTTCCAGATAATGCAGAAGTAAGAAGAATCAAGGCAGAAGCAAAAATTTTACGTGGATTTGCTTACTTCACATTGGTAAACTATTATTCTCCTACACCATCTTCTGGGATTAATCAAGAGTATGGCGTGCCAATCATTCTAAATGATTACGATGTAAGTATATTACCAGCTAGAGCTACCGTTGCTGAAGTTTATAATCAAGTAATATCAGATTTAAAAGCGGGCGTTAATGAAGCGCCAGCGGAGCCAGAAAGCAAGGTTCATCTTACCAAGACGGCCGCAAAGCTGTTACTTTCTAGGGTTTATCTTACAAGAAGAGCGCCTGGAGATGCGCAATTGGCACTTCAGTATTCCTCAGAAATTGTAAACAGTTCCCCTGCAGACTTCGCACCAGTAGCTAAAGATGATTACAGAAATTATTTTATGGGTTCACCTGAAGAAGGGTCTGAAAATCAAAAGGAAACGATTTGGGAGTTAGATATAAATCCGACGACAAATCAAGTGAATAATCTTGGTGCGAACTTGTCATTACCTACAATTTACGATAGATTAGTTATAGATAGAAGATCTGTTTTAGCTAGTAAAGCTTTTTTTGATAGTTTTCCACATACTGACCTTCCTGCTTTGCCACCAGCCAATAATACGGCTCTTCCAACACCTCAAAGTTTGTCGCCAGATGTGAGAAGAGGGGATACAAAAACTACGGTAACATCTATACCAGGCGTGCCAAATGCTATTCAGCCGGCAGGATTGATGTCTACTATTAATTTAATAGCAACAGATAATCCTAGAGGTGCTTGGATTAATAAATATCCAAGAACAACAGGAGATGGTAGTTTCCAGAGAAATATTAAGATCTTGAGATTTGCTGAGGCGCAATTAAATTATGTAGAAGCTTTGGTTTTAACAGGACAAACATCATTAGCCCTAACAGAATTAAATAAATTTGCAGCTTCTAGAGGTGGTTCTACATACACTGAAGCTACAATTGCCAATGTTCTAACAGAAAAAGGAAAAGAGTTTTACGGCGAAGGTCAGAGATTTTTAGATTTGAAACGTTATAGCTTACCAATTATTAAAAATTCAAATTGTGTAATGAATTGTAATGTACCAGCAAATGATAAGATTTTTACATTGCCGGTAGATCAAACTGCAATGAACTATAATCCAAATCTGAAACAATATCCTGGATACTAAATTAATTTTATGGGCGACTCGATCGCCCATTTTATTAAAATATATGTTAAAAGACAAAAGGTGTTTTTTCATTCGCATTTTT
>JBCNLQ010000036.1:0-33987 GCA_039595375.1 Chryseobacterium sp. | reverse complement strand
CTTCAATCTATCTCCTACTCCCCCCCAACTCTCGTTCGGGGCTGCAAAGATAAATTATTTTTTATTAACAGCAAACTTTTTGGAACGTTTTTTGAAAAAACTTAATTCTCCACAATCCTCATCTACTGCCCTCCTGCGCTGCGTCTCTCTCGATTCGCGGTTGCAAAACTACACCCTTTTTCTAAATATACAAACCTAAAGCTTAAATATTAAACAAATATTTAATAAAACATCTGAAATACAGTAGGTTTAATTTTGTAGTGATTTCTGACAGTATATTAAAAACTGAAAATTTTTGGAGGTAAATACTTTTTTAAAGGATTTTTAAAGTTATAATTACGGCACATTAACGTAATAATAGCTTTGAAATCATATTAGATTTAAATTGAACGAAGTTTCTCTATTGTGATTAATACTCTCGTCTTTTATTCTTTTATTATCATTGGTACTTGAAATATAACAAAATGCTTCTACTCATAATTTAAAATGAAATTTATTTCATAATTCTAGTTAATATTTTCTTTTAATGATTTGAATCATAAACATCAATGCTTAAAATACTCTATTTTTGGTATCTCTCCTAAAGAGAGTTTTTTCATCATTTGTGTTTTTGGCTTCCCTTCTTGGGGAAGCTTTTTGTTACTACTATCTTATAATAATTATTGGGATACGAAGTTTTAAAAAATCATTTCCGGCGCGACCCATGGAGTGTGGTATTAGGTAAAACACAAATTTGCCTCCGATAAAAATGAATCTATCCTACAAAATCTGGCATTTGGCGAAAAAGGTACTATAAGTGCGTACCAATATGATTTGGATAAGGTAATCTTTGTAATGAAAGCACTGCTACAGTTTCAAATGATTTGCAACTATTGAAAGCCTTATATTCTAAATTTTAGGTTTTGAAAAAAATAGGCTATTTTACTGCACTTAAAATATTAAGAATGATATACAATAATTGTTTTGTGTCAATCTTTTATTTTTAGGCAAAGAAATGCGCCTAAAAAATATATGATTTAGCAATTCTTCCAAGCGATTGGATAATAATTCTTTGTCCCTTCCCTTCAACATCGAAATTAATAATCCAATCACATTGCCGCTCACCCTAAACTGAAGTAAAATTAGTATCATTGCATTTAACAACCATTTTTTATATTAAAACTTTACATTGATAACAAAGGCACAATATTAGTAAGTAATTCCAAATCTAAGAATGCGTTTACATTAACAAAAAATCCTGCGAGGGATCTATAATATGACTTACGATACAACCAACGATAACCTCAACAATAATATTTATCTTCAGGCTCTGAATTCTGCAAAGTCTGGAATAATCATTACTGACAACAGACAACCTGATAATCCTATTATCTACTGCAACAAATCTTTCGAAACAATTTCCGGATATTCTGAAAACGAAATCATTGGTCATAATTGCAGATTTTTGCAATCTCAAGATCGATCACAGGCAGAGCGACAAATCATTAAGGATGCAGTGATGAATGGTACGGAATGTAAAGTAGAAATCAGAAACTACAGAAAAAATGGAAATTTGTTCTGGAATGAGCTCACTATCTCGCCTGTGAAAGATAATGACGGTCATATTACTCATTTCATCGGTGTTCAAAATGACATCACAGATCGTAAAAAATTCGAAAATGAACTGAGAGAAGAGAAGGCTTCTGTTGAGAAAAAGATTGAACAAAGAACAAAAGAACTAATTGAAAATGAAGCTTTTCTCTCAAGCATCATCCAGACGGTGCGTGAAAGCCTTTTGGTTCTAGATGCCAACTACAAAGTTATCAGTGCCAACAATCACTTCTTAAACACCTTCAAAGTTGCATCTGAAGATACTGTTGGCAAAATATTATTTGAGTTGGGAAATCATCAATGGGACATTGCAGCGCTTAAAACACTTCTGACCAAAATATTACCAACCAATAATCCTGTTATAGATTTTGAAGTGACTCAAGATTTTCCGCATATTGGAAAGAAAATAATGTTACTTAATGCTTACAGAATAGAATTCGAAGGGCAATACAAAGATCGTATTCTCATTGCGATAGAAGATATTACCGAAAAAAAGGAGATTGATCGGAGAAAAGATGATTTTTTATCTATTGCAAGCCACGAGCTGAAAACGCCGCTTACAACCATCAAAGGTTTTGTACAGCTTTTGAAACGGATGGCGCCGGATACGTCCTCAGAAAAATTTATGATAACGCTGGACAAAGTTTCGGTTTATGTGGAGCGACTAAACAATTTGATTTCTGAATTACTAGATACATCTAAAATTCAGTCTGGCAATATCGAAACGCATAAAGAAAAGTTTGAAATTGACAGACTTTTGCGCGAAACGATTGAGAATCTCTCACTTGCCACGCCACAATATAAAATAAATATCAATATCAATACGGATGCAGTCATTTTGGGTGATGAACTACAGATTTCACAAGTTATCAATAATTTGGTTTCTAATGCTGTGAAATACTCACCAGGACAAGATAAGATCGATATCTACTGTAACAGAGTCGGAAGTTTTGTAATAGTTTCTATCAAAGATTATGGGATGGGTATTGCGCCGCAAGATCAGTCTAAAATTTTCGAAAGATTTTACAGGGCTAGAGATATCCAGAAAAAGTTTCCGGGTATGGGAATCGGTTTATATATATGTCACGAAATTATTGCTAACCACGAGGGCACACTTTGGGTAGAAAGTGAGATCGGAAAAGGATCTACCTTCAATTTCATTTTACCTATAATAAAAACAAAATGATGAAAAAGAAAATAATGATTTGCGATGATGATCCTGGAATTTTGGAAGTTCTGGAAATGATGTTGGAAATCGAAGGTTACACGGTTTTTACTGAAAGCAACAGCACCAATCTTATTAAACAAATTTCTGCTGACTTGCCCGATTTGTTGTTGATGGATCTTTGGATGCCGGTTCTTTCCGGTGACCAATTGCTGCGAACCATCAGAAGTACTGAGCCACTAAGAAACCTGCCTGTGATTATTTTATCAGCGAGCGTAGATGGTAATGATATTGCCACCAGAGCTGGAGCCGATGCTTTTATAGCAAAGCCCTTTGACATGGATGACATCGCTATGAAAATAGAAAAAATGCTTACTTAATTATGATTATAATATCTTGAGATAGAAAAAATATCCTTTGATCCTGATCCGGAAAATGAAAATGGTAAATGAATTCTTGTTAAGCTAATTCTTAACAAAGCTTACAAGACATAATTCTATAAAACGACTGATATTACAGTTGTCTGATTAGGGAAATCATTAAAAACTAATTGATTATGGCTTTGCATATTCCATTGTTTTAATAAATTGCGTGGTATGATAACCGTCTAAACCAGAGCCAGCAATAGTTCCTGCCTTTTCTATATCCAGAACACCACTCTCCTTCCAGATTTCATTTGGAAAAAATAAATGTTTTATTTCGCCAATAACCAAAAGCGTATTATTACTTTTCACGGTGATAATTTCTTGTAGATGCAGACCAATCTGAATATTAGATTCCATCACAAATGGTGGGAGAAAATTATTTTTATAATCTGGAGTTAGCCCAATAACGTCAAACTCCGATTCGTCCCTTTTGTATCGTGCAGACGTTTGATGCGCCTTTTCAAAAATGTTTTTGTTGACGTGATTGATTGTATAAAAAGCAGTTTCCCTTATATTTTCGATGGTATGTTTTTCAACAGAATCAGGTCTTGAAATAAAACCCATTAAAGGTGGATTGGCACCGATATGTACCACGGAATTGAATATTGCTAAGTTAGTTTGTCCATTCTTATTGACGGTTCCAATTAAATTAAGACTTTTGAAACCGCTTAAGGAATTGATTAGAGCTATCCTCTTTCTTTCTTCCAAATTTGTAATTTGGTAATTATCTAAATGATTGAGCATTATTAGTATTTACTTTGAGATTCATATTAAAATTTAAACCAACAACTTTTTAGTGACCATTTTAGCAATAATATTTAGCGCCAGAATTACTGTGGTAAAAATCGCAACGTAATAAACAGTGCCGCTGCTATTTTGATTGGCTACTGTAATTGCAATCAAAGCCCATACTGCGACCAGAGCAAAAGCAATCATACTGTGTTTCCACAGCATATATAGATGAATAAGTGCTGCTGTTACAAACAGTATAACCGTCCAAGTGATTTCTGAAAGTCCAAATCCTGACCAATTTATCTTCTTTAAGTACGCTGCTACATCAGCAATCAGAGCTACCGATATCCACCCCGAATAAATATGAAACGGCATACGAAGGAATAATATATTCTTCAAATTTTCGGCCTTCATAATTTCTTTGTTATTGAAGATAATTTTCATCACAGAAATAAATAGTAATATCATAACCGGAATCGTCAGAAGTGTGTACTCATATAGCCAAGTAACAATCCAAAGACAATTGGCCAAACAAGAAACAAAAAACCACCAACCCGTACGACTTATAACCTTTTCTTTGGCATAGGTGTTTTTTGCGAACGGACCATAGTAAATAACAAAGCCAAGAAGCCAGAGGTAAATTATACCCCAAATGGAAAAAGCATACCCTGCAGGAGTAAAGAGATTATGGTATTTTGCTGATATACTAGCCATAGTTTCGTCATTGAAAAATCCAGTATTGGAAAGGTAGTTTACAGAAAGCGTTATGAGTAATGCCGTTACGTTCAAAATTTTCAATGCTTTTACCATACTTAATTTTTTTTGAGATTAATAAACTTTAAATAATCAATTATTCCAAAAATGCCAGCTGAAAAATCGCATATTTCACCTTTAATCAATTACTTATATTCTGACAAAATAATTGTAACTCGAAATAAATTTCAAATCTGGATGAATTGGGTTTAAAAAAATTTATCAGTACAAATGTAATACCTCTATTGCAAAATAAGAAATGATGAAATTTTTTAGATTATGAAAAATGCAAAACGAAATTTTGACAGTAAACCTCTGTTTCATAATCATTAGTTTATTGGCAGCAGCTGCGTCAGATCTTTAACCGTCCAAAAGAGCGCTTGGAAATTTCCAAATATTATTGGCTTACATTGAAATCCGCTTATTTTTTATTGTAAGGACAAAGTTTATTTTATTAAAAAAAGGAAGAAAAACATTTATGCAGCTCTTTTATTACATCAAATTCTATTATTTGCTTAATTTTATTTAGAATATAAAAATTACTGCTATAAAACTTATCCGGCGCACTCAGAAAAAAATTCAAAATGTCGCAAAAATCTAGCTTGGATTTTACAACGTAAACAATGAGTCAGGATTATTTATAAGATACCATCTCTGGGATTGTCGAGGCTTTCCTTAGGATTGGAAGTCAGGTTGAATGATAAAGTGTTACAAGGCAAAACCGTCTTTTATATTTTGTTGTAATGAATAGTCGAAAGATTTTTCAAAATGTCCGCACTTTGCTCTGGTGTAATATCGCGCTGTGGTTCTGCCAGCATTTCGTAGCCGACCATAAATTTTTTCACTTCTGCATTTCTCAGCAAAGGCGGATAAAAATGCATATGAAAATGCCATTCAGGATGAGAATTTCCGTCCGTTGGCGACTGATGAATTCCTGCAGAATATGGGAAAGACATTTCGAAAAGATTGTCGTATTTTGTCGTTAAATCTTTTAGAATTGATGGAAAAGACAATTTTTCATCATCAGAAAAATCAAGCAGATTTTCAATTATTCTTTTGCTGACGATCATCGTTTCATAAGGCCAGACTGCCCAGAAAGGAACCAATGCCACAAAATCTTCATTTTCTAAAATGATTCTTTCGTCTGCTTCAAGTTCTTTTTTTATGTAATCTTCCAAAAGTGAAGTCCCGTTTTTATCAAAATATTTCTTCAGATTTTCCTGAGTTCTCAAAACAATAGACGGAACAGACGATTGCGCCCAAATTTGTCCGTGCGGATGCGGATTACTGCAACCCATCATCTGACCTTTATTTTCAAAAATCTGAACGTGATTGATGTAATCCAGATTCCCCAATTCTTCATACTGATTTTGCCAAACATCAACCACTTTTTTGATATCATCTACTTCCATTTCAGGCAAAGTAAGACTGTGGTTTTCAGAAAAACAGATGACTCGGTTGATGCCTCTTTCAGGTTGTAAGGAGAAAAAATCAGAAGTTTCTTCAATAACTTCCACTTCATCTTTCATCAGCGAACCGAAATCATTTTCAAAGACAAAAACACCTTTGTAATCAGGATTTTTCTCACCGTTTACTCGGGTATTTCCTGAACATAGGTAACAGTTTTCATCGTGAGCAGGAAGATCCTCCTCTACTCTTTTCTCCGTTTGTCCCTGCCAAGGTCTGTTAGCACGTTGTGGAGAGACCAAAATCCACTCATCCAAAAGCGGATTGTATCTTCTGTGAGGATGATTTTTTTGATTAAATGACGAATTCATTTTCTTTATATTCATTAATTCCATCTGAAATCTTTACTCTGTAAACTTTCATTTCGATGTTGAAAGCCGTTTTATATTTTGCAGTGAGATTTTCAATCACTGCATCTACATTTTCATCTTTTATCAGATTGATACTGCATCCGCCAAAACCTCCGCCCATAATTCTGGCGCCAAGAACGCCGTTTTCTTCTAAAGTTTCTTCCACCATAAAGTCGAGTTCATCACAACTTACTTCAAATTCCGTTGAAAGTCCGGAATGCGTTTCATTCAACAATTGTCCTAAAAATTCAACATTACCTTCTGACAAAGCTTTTGCCGCTTTTTCCACTCTTTTAATTTCTTTTAGAATGTAATGGCATCTTTTGTAGGAAATTTCGCCCATTTCTGCTCTTACATCATCCAACATCTCAATGGTAAAATCTCTGAATTTTTCTATTTCAGGAAATTTTTCACACAATATTTTTTTTCCGTTGTCGACATCATTTCGGCGGTCGTTATAACCTGATGTAAGATGCGTATGTTTCACACAACTGTCAAATAAAACCAAACTGTAACCTTCAAGATTGGCTTCAAAATACTGATGATTGAGAGAGTTACAATCCAGCATTATGACTTGATGTTCTTTCCCGAAAACTGATGAAAACTGGTCCATAATGCCGCATTTGACACCTACAAAAGTATGTTCGGATTTTTGTCCAATCAATGCCAATTCTTTTTTTGTTAAATTTAAATCGAAAAGTTCATTGAGAATATAAGCAAAACCACATTCCAAAGCCGCGGAAGACGATAAACCTGACCCCATCGGAATCGTACTGCTGAAGGCAATTTCTAAGCCCCCAATCTCTTTTCCTAATTCCTGAATCGCATTGAAAACTCCAAGCAAATAATTCACCCAAGTCTGCGAAACAGGCGTTTGTTTTTCGGAAACATCAAAACTGAAAGAATCATTGAAATCTTTGGCAAAAAAAGTACAGACTTCTGAATCATCCAACTTTTTTACCGCAAAACAAATATGTTTGTCGATGGCGGCAGGAAGCACGAAACCGTCACTGTAATCGACGTGCTCTCCAATGATGTTGACTCTTCCCGGAGCGAGAAAAATTCGTTCCGGTTCCGATTCAAAAGCCAACCGAAAGGCATCTTTTGTGTAATTGATTAAATTCTCCTGCATAAAATCTGCAAATTATATTTTATGGAAAGTTTAAGTTCTAAATAATGGTTAAGTTAACCTTTTCTGTTCAGGTGACTGTCCTGCTCAATCGGAAAAACAATTCCTGCAAGACTTCTGATCTGGTCTAAAGTCTGCATCAGCAAAATACTCTCAGAGTTCGGAACAACTGAGCTTTCGGTTATTCCGTTGAGAAGACAGTTTGTGGCGTGACGGGCTTCATATTGATAACCAAGACCTTGCTCTTTTTCTGTTTCGATGATTTGCTTTTTTCCATCAACATAAAGTTCCAATACCGAAGTCGCATCGTGAAAAGGCGTGGTCAATTTTAATCTTCCAAGCGTTCCAGAAATTTCAACTTCAGTTCCTAAATTGGCTGAAATTGAAGAAAATAGACTTGCCATTGCGCCGTTATTATATTTAAAAATAATGGCACATTGCTCATCAATTCCTTCTTCTGTAGAATTAACGCTGACATTGATTTCATCCGGTTTCCCCAAAATATCAAGCGTTGTAAAGATATTGTAAATCCCAATATCCATCAGTGAACCACCACCCAAATCAGGATTTAACAACCGAGAATCAGGTTCTGCGTTCGCCCGAAAACCAAAATTCGCCAAAACCACTTTGATGTCGCCCAAAATTCCAGTTTTCACGATTTCTATCATTTTCTGATAATGCGGAAGAAATTTTGTCCACAAAGCATCCATCAAAAACAGATTTTTCTCGCGGGATAAAACTATCATTTCAAAAGCTTGATTTTCGTTCAGTGCAAATGGTTTTTCGCACAGAACGGCTTTTCCATTATTCAGGCAAAGTAAAGTGTTTGGATGATGAAGATTGTTGGGCGTGGCAATGTAAACAATGTCGATTTCGTCACATTTTGCGAGATTTTCGTAGCTTCCAAAACTCAATGGAATTTCAAATTCATTGGCAAAAGTTTTGCCACTTTCAACAGAACGTGAACCGACTGCAATTAATTCAGCATTTTCTACAAGCTTCAGGTCGGATGCAAACTTATGTGCAATTATTCCCGTTCCCAGAATTCCCCAGCGTATTTTTTTCATATTGATTTCAGTTAGCTTAAACACGAAGTAATGTAACCACAAAGAACACAAAGGGATTCACAAAGAACACAAAACTTGTGACCTTCGTGAGAAAACTTGTGTACTCTGTGCTTTAAAATACAGCATTTTTATGAAATGAAATATTTAAGACTTTATGATTTTCTTTTCATCACTTTTTTCACTGCTTCAACGATGTCATTTGCTGTCAAACCGTATTTCTCCATCAGTTGGTCTGGCGTTCCGCTTTCTCCGAAACTGTCGTTTACCGCAACATATTCCTGAGGTACCAAATGTTCTGTAATCAAAAGCTGAGCAACGCTGTCGCCCAAGCCACCCAATCTGTTGTGTTCTTCTGCGGTGACAACGCAACCTGTTTTCTTCACCGATTTTAAAATCGCTTCAGAATCCAATGGCTTGATGGTGTGGATGTTGATTATTTCCGCATCAATTCCTTGTTGTTCAAGCATTTCACCTGCTTTAATCGCTTCCCAAACCAAATGTCCGGTAGCCACAATTGTCACATCTTTTCCTTCGTTCACCATCCACGCTTTTCCGATTTCGAAAGTTTGATTTTCATCCGTAAATACTGGAATTACCGGACGTCCGAATCTAAGATAAACCGGACCTTCGTAATCTGCAATCGCAATAGTTGCAGCTTTAGTTTGATTGTAGTCGCAAGTGTTGATAACTGTCATTCCCGGAAGCATTTTCATCAATCCGATGTCTTCCAGAATCTGGTGTGTTGCGCCGTCTTCACCCAACGTTAAACCTGCGTGAGAAGCACAGATTTTTACATTTTTTCCTGAATACGCCACAGACTGACGAATCTGGTCGTACACTCTTCCCGTGGAAAAGTTGGCGAAAGTTCCGGTGAACGGAATTTTTCCTTCTGTTGCCAAACCGGCCGCGATTCCAATCATATTGGCTTCTGCAATTCCGATCTGGAAGAATCTTTCGGGTACTTTTTCGATGAATTTTTCAAATTTCAGGGATCCGATAAGGTCAGCACAAAGTCCGACAACATCGGGGTTTTTATCGGCTAATTCTGCCATTCCGGCTCCAAAACCGCTTCGGGTATCTTTTTTTTCTGTGTAGGTATATTTTTTCATTTGATTTAATTTGTTGATGGTTTTTAAACGCAAAGAGCACAAAGATTTTTTTAATATTACTTGAGAATATTTTTCGTTCGCAAAGGCGTAAAATCAGCTAAGGAATTATATTTAATGTTTTGTTTTATGTGTGTTTTTATAGTATTTTGTTATTGTTTATAATAAATATTAAAAGCTTTACAGGTTACCTCTACGAGGTTTTGAGATGTACAATTGATTATAATCTATTATCAGTTTGCTCCTATGGAGCATTTGATATTCTAAAGCCTATTAAAATAGAGCCACAGCGTGGCGAACTGTTAATAGAAAATATAAGTGTAGAGCATCAAGCTCCGTAGGAGCGACCTGTAAAAAATTAAACATCACAATAAATTCCATTGTTCTTGCCGAAAACTTTTTCTCTTGAATGTTTTGTTCGTTGATTGATTTGGAACGGCGAATCTCTCGCAGCCCGGCTTGAGTGGAGCTCTTTTTGCAAATTTTGGTGTGGGAAAAGCGTTGGCAAATTTGCAAAAAAGCGGGAACGGAAGACGGATTAAGCTGCCCATAGAATTCTCAAATTAATAATCGCCTAAAGTTTCTTCGAGTTGGTTTAATGCGGTTTGCAGTTGCTCGTCATTTGGGGCTTTGCCGTGCCACGCGTGGCTTCCCATCATATAATCTACGCCGTGACCCATCCCGGTTTTCAGGAGAATACAAATCGGCTGACCTTTTCCGGTCAATGATTTTGCTTCGTCCAAAACATTCAGGATTTCCTGCATATCGTTTCCGTTTTCTACTTCGAGAACTTTCCAGTCAAAGGCTTCAAACTTGGTTTTAAGATTTCCGAGAGATAGTACTTTTGAAGTCGGTCCGTCAATCTGCTGACCGTTGTAATCGACCGTTGCAATAAGATTGTCAACTTTGTTATGAGAAGCATACATAATGGCTTCCCAGTTCTGTCCTTCCTGCAATTCGCCATCGCCGTGAAGGCTGAAAACCAAGTTTTTATCTTTATCTAATTTCTTTCCGACAGCATGACCGATGGCAACTGACATTCCCTGTCCCAAAGAACCTGACGCAATGCGAACTCCCGGCAAACCTTCGTGCGTGGTTGGATGACCCTGGAGTCTGGAATTCAGTTTTCTGAAGGTTGCCAATTCGCTTTTATCAAAGTAGCCTGCGTGCGCTAAAACACTGTAAAAAACAGGAGAAATGTGACCGTTGGAAAGATAGAAAACATCTTCGCCTTTTCCTTTCATATCAAAGTCGTCATTTCTTTTCATCGCATCAAAATACAGAGCGACAAGAAAATCTGCGCAACCCAGCGAACCGCCCGGATGCCCCGACTGACAGGCGTGAACCATTCTCACAATATCTCTTCTGACCTGAGAAGCGATGTCATTTAATTTTTTAATATCGTGCATCATTATTGCATTTTTTGTGAATCTTTGACGAACTGCTCCAAACCTGAATCCGTCAACGGATGTTTCAGTAATGAAAGTATCGGCTGAATTGGGCAAGTCACGACATCGGCACCGATTTTTGCGCAGTTGATGATGTGCATTGAGTGACGAACCGAAGCGGCCAAAATTTCAGTTTCATAGCCATAATTATCAAAAATAGTTCTAATTTCTTCAATTAAATTCAAACTGTCTGTGGAAATATCATCCAGTCTTCCCAAGAATGGCGAAACGTAGGTTGCTCCCGCTTTAGCGGCCAAAAGTGCCTGTCCTGCGGAGAAAATCAACGTGCAGTTGGTTTTTATTCCTTTGTCAGAAAAATATTTTAAAGCTTTTATACCATCTTTTATCATTGGAATCTTAACCACGATATTTGGATTAATTTGTGCTAAAATATCTCCTTCTGCAATCATTTCTTCATAAGTTGTCGAAAGAACTTCGGCCGATATATCGCCATCAACAATATCGCAGATGTCTTTGTAATGTTTTATAATGGCTTCTTTTCCGCTGATTCCTTCTTTTGCCATCAGAGATGGATTCGTTGTTACGCCGTCCAGAATACCTAAATCGTTAGCTTCTCTAATCTGCTCCAAATTGGCAGTGTCGATAAAAAATTTCATATTTTGATTTTTATTTTTATAATTGAGTTATATTTAAGTGTTAAATTTACACTTAAAATATCAGACAAACAACTTCCTGTCTTAAAAAGATTCAGAAAATTGTTGATTTAACTTTAAATTAATTGTGATGACCCATCGGAAGTTTGATTTTCTTCAAATCCTCCAACTCGTGAACAGGTCTTTCGATGTCATAAGGAATCGGTCTTTTTGAAAATGTTTGGAAATATAACAGACAAGCATCTTTCCACCAAACCGCATCTTTGGATTGAATTTTTAGTTTAGACTGAACATCTGTGAATCTTTCGCTATCAATATAAGGTTGCATTTTGTCCCAAATCTTCTGATAATCTCTCACTTCGTGAACACCCAAATCGTATTTGTAACACAATTCTTCCCACATCGTTTTTCCGTCCTTCATTTTGTAATCCCAAGGAACGTGATGAAACCAGAGACTCAGGTTTTCAGGTGTTGTTTTAATGTTATTATAGATTTCGTTGAGCGGCGGAAAATATTGAGAAACGGCATTGCTTCCGGTTTTCGTCCTGTCGAATCCAAGACCTTCTGCATCAGCCTGATGGTAATAAACCGGCGACCAATCGGGTCTACCGCCTTTGTAATCGCCCCACGGTTCAGGGCCGTAATGATGACCACCAGCAAAAATGTGGTGAAGACCAAGCGGCATCATATAATCTACGGCAGTTTCACGGGAAGTGAGCATCATTTCTTTAATTGGATTAACAAAGTTTTTATCATTCGTAAAAGTCATTTTAATCCATTCATCAGCAATCTGTTCTGATGACAAATTGTGGTTCCAGGCTAAACGTCCGAAAGCGTACCAATTGGCTTGTGCAAAGTGATGTCCCGTCCAGTTTTTATCTTCCCCAATATTAGCAACTGCCGAAATTGCAGTCAGTTTTGCAGGCCTCAATGTTCCGTCTGTAATTTTAGCAATAGTAGAACCTTTTCCATCCGAAAAAGTATCACTTTCCAACGTTTCTTTGAATAGCGGGGCAAGATAAACCAGATGATTGGCCTGTCCTAAATATTCCTGAGTGATTTGAAATTCGACCATCTCAGAAGTTTTTCTCAACGCTCCGAACAAGGGATTGAACGCTTCCTTCGGTTGGAAATCTACCGGACCATTTTTAATCTGAACAATAACATTATCCCTGAATTTTCCATCCAATGGAACAAATTCCAGATAGGCCTGTTTTGCTCTGTCTTCTTTGCTTGGACTGTACACAAATGCTCTCCACATTACGATTCCGCCATAAGGTTTCAAAACGTCAGCCATCATATTGGCTCCGTCTGCGTGCGTTCTTCCAAAATCCTGCGGGCCTGGCTGTCCTTCGGAATTGGCTTTTACCAAAAATCCGCCGAAGTCTGGAATCAGTTTGTAAATTTCTGCCGCTTTGTCTTTCCACCATTTCTGAACGTCTTTATTCAAAGGATCAGAATTTTCCAGTCCACCTAAGACTTTTGGCGAAGAAAAATTAACCGAGAGATAAACTTTGATTCCGTAAGGTCGGAAAATATCGGCTAAAACTTTGACTTTTTTAAGATAATCTTCACGAAGCATATTCGGGGAAGCATTCACGTTATTGAGAACCGTTGCATTGATTCCCACTGACGCTTTGGCTCTTGCATATTCTTCATATTTTGGCGAAATAGTATTCGGCAAATCTTCCCATTTCCAAAGCGAATGTCCGGCATAACCACGCTCGATACTTCCATCAAGATTATCCCAATGATTGAGAATTCTGACATCGTAAGAAGGTTTTTCTGTAATATTAAGATTAGTTGTTGATGCATTCGTTTGCTGAAGTCTCAAAATATGGTAAACTCCGTATAACAATCCGATTTCTTTTCCGGCAGAAATCACAAGTTTATTTTGGACAGATTTTATCGTGTAACCGTCTTTCAGATTTTTCAGAGATTTGTCTGTACGGAGTTCAATTTCCTGACCTTGCCAATGATTTGTCAGTTCTTTTTTGGTGATATTCAAAGTCGGGCTGTTGCCTTTTGAAATGATTTTGTCTGATGAAATTCCCTTTTTTGCGGGAAAACGAAGCCAAAGCTGACTGCCGTCTTCTGCGAAAATTATGAGCGGAATCAAGAAAAAAAGTACAAGGTATGTTTTAATGTTTTGCATTTAAATAAGGTTAATCCTATGGTAAATTTCATATTGAACCCTTTCGGTTTCGTTATTCTTCTTATTTCTGTTCCATAGGTTTCACCTACGGCTACTTTTATTGAACCCTTTGTGTTTTCATTAATGAAAACTATTTAAGCATCAATAACAAACTAAAGATTTATTTGTTGTCTTCCAGTCCTTCAATCGTTTTTATCTTTCCATTTTCATCATATTCAAGTTCAATAACCTTCATACTTCTAAGCCAGGTTTTCCCTTCGCTCGGAACAGAATCGTGGAAGAACAGATACCATTTATCTTTGAACTCAACAATGCTGTGATGCGTTGTCCAACCTACAACAGGCGTTAAAATTTCACCCTGAAATGTAAATGGTCCATAAGGATTATCTCCAGTTGCATAACAAATCAAATGCGTGTCTCCCGTTGAATATGAAAAGTAATATTTTCCATTATATTTATGCATCCACGATGCTTCGAAAAAACGGTGTTTATCGCTGTGAAGCAGAGGATTCCCGTTTTGGTCAAGGATTAAAAGGTCTTTTGGTTCTTCACCAAATTCAAGCATATCATCGCTTAATACTGCTACTTTTGAAGCAATTGCTGGTTCATTATCGTTAGGAAGAATAGCCGATTCCAAAGCTTTGTTGTTTCTGTAACGTTGCAATTGTCCGCCCCAGATTCCGCCAAAATACATATAATGTTTTCCGCCGTCCTCAAAAAGACAAGGGTCTATGCTGTAACTTCCTAACATCGGATGTTTTTCCGGAAAGAAAGGTCCGTAAGGTTTATCGCTCACTGCAACACCGATTCTGAAGATGTCATTTTTATCTTTCAAAGGGAAATACATATAATATTTGCCATTTTTAAAAGCTACATCACAATCCCAAAGCTGTCTTCCAGCCCAAGGAATATCTTTTACAGAAAGTACAACGCCGTGGTCTGTCACTTCGCCATTTTCCACATCATCCAAAGAAAAAACGTGATAATCATGCATATCGAAATGGTCGCCATTGTCATTTTCCTCGATGCCACTTTCACGGTCGTGTGACGGATAAATATAGAGTTTACCTTCGAAAACGTGTACGGATGGGTCTGCCATATAATCGCTTGGGAAGAGGTATTTTGCTTTGTTCATTTTATAGTTTAGATTTTTAGAAACTAGATTTTATTTTTAACCACAAAAGTTACAAAAGAAATGATTGAAAATTTTTGCTAATCAAAAGTTCAAAAAAGGAAGCTAATGTAGATGTTTTGCTTTTTTGTTCTTTTGATGTTTTTAGCTACAAAGTAAGTCTTTTGTTACTTTTGTGGTTTGATAATTATTTTTCTTTTGTTAATTGGATGATTTTCTCAACAACAGGTTTAGACTGATAATTTCTGTCGAATAACAACGGATAATCGGTTCTGCCTTTTACAGGGAAATCGTTTTTCCAGGATTGATTGTCTGTAACGCCCCACAATGTCACTCGTCTGATTTTATCCTGATGTTTCAGGAACAGTTTGAAAAAATCCAGATAGCGGTTTTCCCACTCTTTTGTTACATTTTCAGGTAATCCTTTGGTGTAAGGGTTCATTTTGGCTTCATATTCTACTTTGTCGGAGACGTTGGCAGAAGTTCCCCACGGAGAAGGTAGCGCACTGATTTCCATTTCGGTAACGTTGATTTTTACTCCGGCCGCTGCGTAATAGGTGATTGCTTTTTCGTATTCTTCCAGTTTTGGATTGTCCAATCCTACGTGAGTCTGCATTCCAACGCCGTCGATACGAATTCCTCTTGATTTCAAATCTTTGACGATTTGGGTAACGGTTTTTACTTTTTCTGGAAACCATTCGTTATAATCGTTATAGTAGAGTTCGGCATTCGGGTCAGCTTCCTGCGCATATTGGAATGCGAGCGGAATAAATTCTTCGCCCAGAATTTCGTAAAATTTGCTTTTGCGATATGTTCCGTCTTCCATAATCGCTTCGTTTACCACATCCCAACCTTTTACACGACCTTTGTATCTGCCGACCAACGTTGAAATATGGCTTTTCATTCTCTGTTTCAGGATTTCCGGAGAAACATCTTTTCCGTCTTTGTCTACGAAAAACCATTTTGGTAATTGAGAATGCCAAATCAAGGTATGACCTATGATGAACATTTTGTTTTTCTGCCCGAATTCCACGAATTTATCGGCATCGTCAAAGAAAAATTTTCCTTCCTGCGGTTGGATGAACATTGACTTCATACAGTTTTCTGCAACGATGGAATTGAACTGTTTTTTGATGATGTCATTAGATTTTACATCGGTGCCGTCAATTTGCGGAAGGCTCATTGCAGTTCCGATGTAGAATTTATTTTTGTAGGAATCTTTCAGGGAATCTTTTGAGGATGCCGAACTTGCTGTTTTGCACGAAACGGTCAAGGCTAAAATTCCTAATAATGCGGCTATTTTTTTCATTGTTATTTTTTTTAATTCTTTGTGAAACCTAAACAGGTCGCCTCTACGAGGCTTAATGAATATTGATATTTTTAGCTATTAACATTTCGCTCCTACGGAGCTTTTGCTATTTTGATTTTCTTTATTAAAATTCTAAATCTAAAGAATGACCCATATTGTCTTTAAGGATAAAATTTGTTTTTATGCTGAATCTCGCAGCCCGGCTTGAACGTAGCTCTTTTTGTGGAGCAAAGCGGAACAAAAAAGCGGGAGTGGAAGACGGATTAAGCTGCCCAAACCTAACAAAGTGGTTCGACGAAGTCAAACAATTAAACTAATATTAATCTTCTTTTTTTCTTCTTTCTTTGAGTTCCTGTTCTATTTGGGTTTCCATTTTTTTGTTGATTTCGTAGAACATTAATAATCCGCACGCCGCAAAGAACGGAATGGCCGGAAAAATACTGACCAGCATCTGAGCGCCGTTTGCAACGGATTCCGGCTGAATAACGTTTTCGGTTCCTTCAGATGAAATGTAGCCGTAATGTCCGATAATGGAAGAAACCAATGAGCTTCCTATGCTTAAGCCAACCTTTAATCCTACCATCATCGCTGAGAAAATAATGGCTGTGGCGCGTCTGTTGTTTTTCCACTCGGAATAATCGGCGACATCGGCAATCATTGCCCAAAGTAAGGGTGTGCTGATTCCGTAGAAAAAGCCGTGAAGAATCTGCGAGAGGAACATTAATCCAACCGATTTTGGCTGATAAAATATGAATGCAACAATAAACAAAGTTGAAATAAACAATGAAGCAATAAACGCGTCTCTCTTACCGTATTTGTCTGCAAATCTTTTTGAAAAGGCTATCCCGACAATCATCATAATAATTCCGCCTGCATTGAATAGCCCAAAACCTGCTGAACGAGGGTCTTCACCGAAGAAATTCATCCCGATTGAACTAAAAAATGCGGTAATCGGCGAAATGAAATTCTGAAGTGAAGTTTCATCCACATAATTGTTGAAATAGTAAACGTACGAACCTCCTTTCATTGCCAACGTAATAAAAATCAATGCGGTAACCACCAACATAATAATCCAAGGTTTGTTTTTCTTTAAATCTTTCAAATCAGCTCCCAAAGTAGATTCCTGCTCAAGTTTTGGGATGACTCTTTCTTTGGTTGTGAAAAATGTGATGAGCAACATAATCGTTCCGATTATTGCCAGCCAGGTCATTACAATTTCGATTCCGACCGCTTTATCGCCATCTCCTGCGGATAAAATAATCGGCAACATAAAAACCTGAACGAAAAACTGCGCAAACATAACCGCCACAAAACGATACGCCGAAATGCTGTTTCGCTCGCCCATATCACCAGTAATCACACCGCTCAACGCTGAATATGGTAAATTATTCGCCGCATATAATAACAATAAAATCGTGTAAGTTACCGCCGCATACATCATTTTCCCCTGATATGAAAAATCTGGCGTACTGAATGCGAAAAGTGCAGATGCGCCTAATGGAATGGCAGTGATCAGAATCCACGGACGGAATTTCCCCCATTTGGTTCTGGTTCTATCTGCCAAAGCGCCAACGAGCGGATTGAATCCGAATCCCGCAATCAGTCCGACGACCAACGTGATGATGGAAGCATCTTCGGGTTTTAGTCCGTAAATATCGGTATAAAAGTAAGCCAGATAGGTTACCAAAGTCTGGAAAACCAGGTTGGCCGCTAAATCTCCCAAACTGTAGCCGATTTTTTCAACGACAGATATTTTCTGAGATGAGTTGTTCATATTTATAGTTGATAAATGATTATTGATAATTGATGATTTCTAAAAGCAAAGTCCGCAAATTTTTTTTGAATATTATTCTTTTTTTAAGGTTCGCAAATCAAAGATTCATCGATTCCTATAAAATCAATAAATAATTGAGATAAAGGCGTAAACTCAGCAAAGAATTAAAAATTTATTCCGTTGTAAAAGGTGATGCGGGAAGTCCTGTTTTGTTTGTTAGGTTTCCGTCTGGATTGTCTGCCCAGTCGTAGCGAACTGCAATTGGATTTGTTACCGAATCATTCCAAACCACCACTTTTTTGCCTTCGATTTTTGCGGTTGCCCAAAGCCATTTTCCATCGTGATTTTTGATGGCGAAACCTTTTAATTCTGCAACCGGAGCGAAATCATCAGTTCCGTTTTTGAAAGAAAGAGTGATTTTATTTCCGTCGTCTTTCATTGATTGATAAACCGGTCCTTCTGCAACAATGTTTTTGCCATAAGCGATTTTCATTGCCTGCAAAGCCAATCGGTCGCCGACTGTTTTTTTGTTTAAAGGATGAATGTCATTCCACTCTCCGATGTCGATGATTACTGTTAATCCTGCGTTCGGGACTTTTAATGAAACCTGTCTTTGCTGGTCTCTCAATTCAGCCCAATTGCTTTCAAAGGGTTGAGATTTTGCTTCCATAAAATTGGCTAACTGAACCGTGAAAAACGGCATATCTTTTTGATTCCATTTGTTTCTCCAGTCGGTAATCATTGTCGTCAGCAAATCGCCATATTCTTTCGGTTTTCCGGTGTTGCTTTCTCCCTGATACCAGAGCGCGCCTTTGATGTTATAATTAATGAGTGGATTTATCATCGCGTTGTACAAGCCGGTCGGTTTCCAGCGGATGAAGGTTTGTCCGGGCGCCATTCTGTCTACTTTTGCTCCTATTTTATATTTCCATTCAGATTTTAAATCGATTTTTTGTCCGTCAATTTCCAAGTAATACGGTTTGTCTGCGATGAACTGCCCTTTTCCGCTTCCGTTGGAAACCCGCACAGCAATAACGTTTTTGCCTTCTTTCAAAACTCCGGCAGGAATGTCGTACCATCTTGGCGGATATTCGTAAGTGACGTTTCCAACTTTTGTTCCGTTGATGTACGTTATATCTGCATCTTTGATTCTTCCAAGGTTTAAAAATGCTGCTTTTCCTGCCTGATTTTTAGTTAAAATAATTTTTTTTCTGAACCAAACCGAACCATCAAAAGAACCTTCTTTATCTTCCCAAGAACCTGGAATCTGCATTGTTTTCCAATCAGAATCATTCAAATCAAATTTTTCCCAATGTTGATTTAAGCCCAAATCGCTTTGATCTAATTCTGCGTACCAAGCTTTGCTGAGCGCCTGTTCGTTGGATTCTGTAGATTTGATTAAATCATCATTCTGCCATTTTTTTGCCTCATCCAAATATTCAGGATATTTTTTCAGCGAATTTTCATCCATCCAGGCCTGAATGGGCGAACCGCCTAAACTGGAGTGAATAATTCCAACCGCTACTTTTTCTTTTTCACTCACATCTTTAGCGAAAAAATAAGCGACACCTGAGAAATTCAAAATCGTTTGAGGATTTGTTGATTCCCATTTTCCGCCATCCAGTTCGGTTTGAGGCGATTTGAAATTATATTTCTGAGGAACTGTGAAAAAACGGATATTCTGGTTGTTGGCATTCTTGATTTCGTTGGCGTACAACGGTGTCAGTCTTCGCATCGGCAATTCCATATTGGATTGTCCGGAAGCGAGCCAAACTTCGCCAATCATAATGTCTTTCAGTGTGATTTCGTTGATGGTCATCGTGTACGGACCGCCCGATTTTTGCTCCGGGAGAACGATTTTCCAGTTTCCGTTTTGGTCTGCCGAGGTTTTATAGTTTTTGTTGAGGAATTTCACCTCCACTTTTTCGTTGGCATCGGCTTTTCCCCAAATGTTAAGCTTTTGATTTCTCTGCAACACCATTCCGTCTGAAACTAAGGTTGGAAGCTTGATTTTAGCACTCAACGAAATGCAAAGCGAGCCGAAGAGTAAAATTAATATTTTAAAAAAGAGTTTATTTTTCATAGCAAAATTGATATTGCAATTATTTTTAGTTTTTATCCGGCGCTTGGTTCAGTAATCTTACTTCGATGATTTTCGGAGTTAATGATTTTTCACCTGAATTAAATTTGATGTTTAAAATTTCTTTACGGGTTTCAGATTCAGGAATCGGAATGAGTAAAGTTTGTGGAGAACCGCCCATTTTTCCTTCGAAATTCTTAGAATAGGTTTTAATTCCGTTGATTTCTGCATTCAAAGTACGGTTATTATTGGCGTCAAAGTATGTGATATAAAGAAATTTTGCATTCATCTCCTTATTTTTCATTTGATAACTGAACCAGCCTTTTGCCTCACGGAAATGGCGGTCTTCCATATATCCGGTGTTAGAATCTTTGCTGCCGAAAAAGTGGTCAGATTCCGGCTGTTGCTCGCCGAGTTGGATTTTATCGGTCGTAATATTATCCAGTTTTCGGATTTCCACTTCTTCTTTGGCTTTTTGCTTTTGAATCATTTCGATTTTATCCTGAGTCGCCTGCGGAAAATAAATGATGTAACGTTGCTCGTGAATTTTGTAAAAAGGAACCAGTTTCAGTCCTTCCGCAAATTTGTTTTGAGGATATAGACCTTTTAATTTAAAGGTTAAATCTTCACCATTCACAGCTTCAAGGTGATTAAGCACCGCATCTGAACTTCCCAAAATCGTCGGAATATCATTCAGTGGAATCTGTGGTCCGTGTGCAATATGTCCGCCACGGCTGTCATTGGCAAACAATCCCTCTTGATTTTCCGTTCCGTAAGTTGAAGCTAAAACAATGGGACCATATTTAAAAGCGTAATAATCCGATTTGTCCGGAAGTTGTTCTGCGGAAAGATGCATCGGCATTTTCATTTCAATGACATCGCCTTTTTTCCATTTTCTTTTAATATTAATATAACCTTCGGAATCGACTGGAATATTGATGTTTTTTGAATTAACGGAAACTGTTATTTGGTTTGCATTTGTCCATTCCGGCGCTCTCAGTTTTAGATTGATTTCAGTACTCGGAGTCAAGTCAAAAATTAATTTTGTAGAAGGTGTTTGTGGGAAATTATTTTCCTGTCTCAGAACCAATTTCTTTTCAGACCATTTTAAGACTGAAGGAATAAACAGATTGATATACAAATCGTTATCCGACTTGGCGTAAATCATTTCACCATACTTTGCATGATTTTCCATTCCGGAACCTACGCAACACCAAAAACTGGTTTCAGGCTGAGAATACACTCTGTACTGACCGGGACGCATTGGCGTAAAATATACAAAACCGCCTTTATCAGGATTTTGGGTGGACAAAATATGATTGTACAAAGCTCTTTCGTAATAATCCAAATACGATGATTTCGGATTGGTAGCGAAGAGTTCTTTGGTCAGCTTTAACATATTATATGTATTGCAGGTTTCAGGACCTTCGATACTTTTAATCATTCCGCTGAAATCATTGATGGAATTAAAATGCTCGCTCACACTGTTTCCGCCGATAATTGCAGAGCGTTTTTGAGTGACATTATCCCAGAAAAATTCGGAGGCACTGCTCCACTCTTTATTATTTTCTAAATCGGCAATTCTTTTGAAACCGATGACTTTCGGAATCTGCGTATTGGCGTGAATTCCTGTCAGTTTATCTTCGTGAATCAATAATGGATTTAAAATCGCCTGATGCGAAAAACGGTGCGCTAATTTCAGATATTTTTCATTTTTGGTAATGTCGTAAACATCGGCAAAAACTTCGTTCAATCCGCCGTGCTCACTTTTCAGCATTTCCTGAATCTGCTCATCGGAAAGTTGGGAAACTTCCTGCGCCATCCAATCGGTCAGCTTGATAAGCATCTTTTTTGCTTTCTCACTTCCTGCATACCAATATGCATCCCGTAAACCCGAATAGGTCTTGTGAATATTATACAACGGAACCCAACGGTCATTCAACCCGAAAGTCGCCGAGCGGATATTTCCGTCTGCAATTTCTTTCCAGATTTTTTTTCCGTTTGGAACGCCAGAAATGTAGCCGTTCTCCGAAAGCTTTTGGCAATGTTCCAGCTCGTCAATCATATAATCGAGGCGTTGTTTTACTTTGGCATCGCCTGTGGAAGCGTACATCAACGCCAAAGCTGAAATATAATGTCCGCCGATGTGACCGTCCAATCCTGTGTTTTCCCAGTTTGGGTAGTTTTCTTTTTTAGGATTGAGTCCAGCTTCTTTTAAATACGGAGCGAGCAAACGGTCTGCATCCATCGACATTATGTAGTTTTCATCGGTCTGCATCGCTTTGCTGAAAACGCTTTCCGACAAATGAACTTGGTTGAGCGGAAAGTAGCTGACATTTTTCTTCACCTGCCCGAAAGCGAGTGTTCCTAAACCTAAAAATAATATCAGCGAATTCTTGTTCATTATTAAATGTTATTTCAACATTTCTAAAATAGATTAAAGAATCTAATTGACAAAGAATTTTAAAAATTATAGAAAGAAAATTAAAATTTTCCTTACTTTCAACAGTAAAAAAAAAGATTAAGATTAAGATAGCTTATCATAATATTAACGATTATTAAAAAAGTAGATAATCAGAGTGATGCAGGAAAACTGCTTATATAAAAATGAAAGAAAGAGCGCTCAAGGAATTGTGTCGAGTACCTTAGCTACAGCTTATCGTATTTTTCACATTAAGTCTAGCAAAGATTAATTGTATCTAAAGTGATGATAAGAATATTTTAATTTAACATATTTTTAACATTCAATTCATTTACTTTTAATAGCATTTATGATGAAAATTTCTAAATCATTAGATTTAAACACTCCCAAAATATTGCTGTAAGGAACGAAATTTGAATCATTTCAAAAATAAATCAAAAATAAAGTGTACGATATACATTTAAACAAGATCAATCATCAAATCATAGGATAAAAGCTTTAACTTTGTAAAATAATTATAACCGATGACTCAAAACTATTCTCACTTTCCGCGACATTTGGTTGCTGTTGACTGCATTATTTTCGGATTTGATGGCGAAAATCTTAAGATTCTTCTTGTGCAGAGAAATTTTGAGCCAAGAATGGGAGAATGGTCTCTGATGGGCGGTTCTATTGGTAGCGATGAAAATGCTGACGAGGCCGCACAACGTGTTCTTCACTCACTTACCGGACTGGAGAATATCTATCTGGAACAACTCAATTTTTACACTAAAATTGACCGTGAACCGACTGCCAGAATTATGTCAATTTCTTACTATGCATTGATTAATGTTGAAAAAAATATTCAAATCAATGAAAAATATAGCGCGAAATGGTTTGACCTTCAGGATTTCCCGACCTTAATTTTCGACCATAACGAAATGGTGAAAGATGCGGTTCTGAGACTGAGAAGAAGAGCTTCCACAAGACCTATAGGCTTTGAACTTTTACCGGAAAAATTCACAATGAAGGATTTGCAGACTTTATACGAAGCCATCTTCAACGAACAGTATGACAAGCGGAATTTCATCAGCAAAATCAATGCGCTCGATCTTCTTGTGAAAACCGAGGAAAAAGATATGACCTCATCCAAAAAAGGGTCTTTCCTCTATCGTTTTGATGAAGCGAAATATCAGAAAAAGCTTGCGGAAGGTTTTATGTTTAAGATATAAATATTGGATTGAGATAAAACTCCCACGGAGTTCTGCTCGTGTTTAATACAATAATTTTCTACACAGATATTTCTCCTACGGAGAATCCAGAATTGCTGACACACTATACAAAAAAGACAGGATTCCATTTTGGAATCCTGTCTTTTTTTAATACAATAAACTCTACCAGAACCTCACATAAATGGCGGTCAATAAAAGTAGAGTTATAACAATCAGAACCAAAGTTCTGTTATCCACTTTGAACATTGATGAATCAATAGCAAACGCTTTTGGATTCACTTTCGGACCGGCAAGACTTATCCCAACCATCGTCAGAACTGTGAAGAAGAATGACCATCCCATATTAATTAAAAACGGAATTTCGGTAATCGTGTTGACAACTCCGCCTTCTAATTTTTCATAAGTGAAAGCTGTGTACAACCAAGTTTCTTTCCCGAAAATATCGACTGCGAAACTATTGAAAAAAATCGCCAGAACGAATCCTAAAATCACACCGACCAAAGCTGCTGTTCCTGTGGTTCTCTTCCAGAACATTCCTAAAATGAACATTGCAAAAACGCCAGGACTGATGAATCCTGTATACTTCTGAATAAAGGTAAATCCACCTTCTCCGCCGATTCCTAAAACATCCGTCCAGGTAAACGCCAAAGCAACAAACATCGCAATGATAATTGCCCATCTTCCGGTTCTTACCATCTGGATTTCCGTAGCGTCGGCTTTCAAATATTTTTTATAAATGTCTAATGTGAAAATCGTTGAGATACTGTTTACTTTTCCAGCTAATGAAGCCACAATCGCTGCCGTCAAAGCCGCTACAGCAAGACCTTTCAGACCTGTTGGTAAAAATCCTAAAATCGCAGAATAGGCACCGTCTTTCACTCCGTTAAAACCTGGCAAATGCCCTTTTTGATAAAGTACATAAGCCGCAATTCCCGGAAGCATTACGATGATTGGCATAAATAATTTTAAAAATCCTGCGAATAAAATTCCTGTTCTTGCCGTCTTCAGATCAGCTCCCAAAGCTCTTTGCGTGATGTATTGGTTGCAACCCCAATAATTCAGGTTTACAATCCACTGTCCAGCAAAATACATTGCCAATCTGCTCTTAATTTTTTGTAATCTGAATTCTCAAGAATATCTGCCGCTACCAAAAGTCCTTTTGCAAAAGCATCCATCCCTGAAACGTGTGCGATAAATAAATCATCAGCATCAATAGAGTTTCGTCTGATTTTAGCATCAAAATTTACCCCTCCTGAACCTAAACCTCCTCCTTCAAGAATAACTAACCAGGCCTGAGCTAGTTCAAAATAATCGACTGGAAACTGATCTGTGTCCCATCCGTTCTGGTAATCTCCTCTGTTTGCATCGATACTTCCCAGCATACCTGCATCTACAGCCACCTGAAGTTCGTGCTCGAAAGTATGACCTGCTAGAGTTGCGTGGTTTACCTCAAGGTTTAATTTGAAATCTTTTTCCAATCCGTGGTTTTTCAAAAATCCAATCACGGTTTCTGCATCGTAATCGTATTGGTGTTTTGTAGGTTCCATCGGTTTTGGTTCGATAAGGAAAGTCCCTTGGAAACCTTGGCTTCTAGCGTAGTCACGAGACATTGTAAGGAAACGGGCAAGGTGTTCTTTTTCACGTTTCATATCGGTATTCAAAAGGCTCATATAACCTTCTCTTCCTCCCCAGAACACATAATTTTCTCCTCCTAGTGCAATCGTTGCATCGATAGAATTCTTAACCTGAGTTCCTGCGCAAGCTACTACATCAAAGTTGGGATTGGTAGAAGCACCATTCATATATCTTTCGTTTGTGAAAACATTGGCTGTTCCCCAAAGCAACTTGATCCCTGTTTCTGCCTGTTTTTCTTTGGCATATTCTACAATCGCTTGAAGATTTTTTTCATAATCTTTCCAGTTGTCTGCGGGATCTACCAGGTCGATGTCGTGGAAACAGTAATATCCGAATCCCATCTTTTGCATAAACTCAAAGCCTGCATCCATTTTGTATTTGGCTCTGGACACTGCATCAGTTCCCTGGCTCCAAGGATGGTGAATTGTAGGTCCTCCAAATGGATCGCTTCCGTCTGCGCATAGCGTGTGCCACCAAGCCATTGCAAAACGCATCCAATCTTTCATAGGTTTTCCCATCACGATCTGATCCGCATCATAATAACGAAACGCCAAAGGATTTCTACTCTCTCTACCTTCAAATCTGATTTGATCTACCCCCGGAAAAAACGTTTTTGCTTCTTTTGAAATGTTCATATTTATTTAATTTATTTTTAATTATTGACTTTAATTTTGATTGTAGAATCCCTTCCCTACTGATGTTTTGAGTCAGCAAGTGAATGTAAATTCGGTATGTTTTTTTGGATTAAATTATTTCTTGAAGATGATCTTTCCACCTCTCATAGGCTTCCAGATATTGTTCTCTTTTCTCTTGTTCTGGTTCTATGACAGCTAATTTTTCTAATGAAGAAAATGCTTCTTTGGAATCTGCATAAAACCCGATTCCCATTCCTGCACCTCTTGCTGCTCCTACTGCTCCGTCTGTATCAAACAGTTCAATTGTTGCATTGCTTACACTTGCCAATGACTGGCGGAAGATGGAACTTAAAAACATATTGGCATTCCCTGCGCGAATGACATTGATGTCCATTCCCATATCTCTCATAATGTTCATCCCATATTCATAAGAAAAAACGATGGCTTCCTGTGCAGCGCGAAGAACATCACCTTTTGAATGAATATTAAAATTAATACCGTGGATAGAACATCTTGTATCTTTATTTTCTAAAACTCTCTCTGCACCGTTTCCAAATGGAATAATGCTCAAACCTTTGGAACCAATTGGAGAAAGTGACGCCAGCTCATTCATATCACCATAAGAAGATAATGAAGTTGCGAAATTGTGCTTCAACCATGAATTAAGAATTCCCGTTCCGTTGATGCAAAGTAAAACGCCCAATCTCATTTGCTCCTCTGTATGATTCACGTGTGCAAACGTATTAACTCTTGATAATTTATCATAATCCAACTGATCCAAAACGCCGTAGACAACACCCGAAGTTCCTGCTGTAGAAGCAATTTCGCCCGGATTGAAAACATTAAGCGATAATGCGTTATTTGGCTGATCTCCCGCCCTGTAAGAAATTGGAATCCCTTCTTTCAGCCCCAATTCTTCTGCTGCAAATGAAGAAACTGTAGATTGAATCCCGAATGTTGGAACTATTTCAGGGAAAAAGCTTTTCGGAATCCCGTAATGAGTGATAATATCTTCCGAAATACAGTTGTTTTTGAAATCCCAAAAAATGCCCTCCGAAAGTCCTTCCACAGTAATTCCAATCTCGCCTGAAAGTTTCATTGCGATATAATCTCCCGGCAGCATTATTTTATCAATTTTATTGAAAAGCTCTGGTTCGTTTTCCTTAACCCAAGCCAATTTGGAAGCTGTAAAATTCCCTGGTGAATTCAAAAGATGAGATAAACATTTTTCTTCACCTATTTCTTTAAAAGCCTTATCGCCATAAGGAACTGCACGACTGTCGCACCATATGATTGAAGGACGGAGTACATTCTGATCTTTATCGACCAAAATCAATCCGTGCATCTGCCAAGTAATCCCAATACCTTTAATGTCTTCTGGGTCAATATTTGCTTGAGACATTACAGATTGATGTGCCAGCTTCAGATTGGTCCACCAGTCTGCAGGGTTCTGCTCTGCCCATCCTGGTTGTTCTGCAATGATTTTCATCTCTTTTTTGGGAGAAAAATCAGAGGCAATTGCCTTACCACTGGAAGCCTCTATAAGACAAACTTTTACAGATGAACTGCCGATATCAAATCCTAATAAATACATTTTCTGCTGATGTTTGTTTTATTTAATTAATTTATTTTGAGTCTTTTTATACAGTTTCGGATCAAACCTGTAATATCTTGCTGCACGGTGCGATACATTGGTTTCAATTTCATCCAATTGGATGATGTAGTTGAAAGATGAGATCTTCTTATGAAAGTTCTTGATATCAATCGTTTTTTCGCTCACTGCGCTGTACAGCTGATATAACTGTCTAATCGTAAATTTCTTAGGCAAAAGGACAAAGATGATTGAGAAATCCGTTTCCATCCACTTGCGGATTTCTACTAAAGACTCTCGTATGATTTTGTTATGATCAAATGGCAAGTCTGGAATATTATCTACCGGATGCCAATCTACAGTGTCATATTTTGAGCTGTTGATCTTATGATCTATTTTGCAAAGTGAGAGATATGCAACAGTTATGATTCTATCGATGTTTTCTTTGTACTCATTTCCCATCCAATTGATGTCATTCTGGTTGCTTGCTCTATTGGGATCTGCAAAACATCTGAATTGTTTTTGAATCATCTTTTTGATTCCTGTCAATTCATACAGCACTCTGTTTGCTGCATCATCAACATCCTCATTACTGAAAATCAAGCTTCCGGGTAATTTTTTCTGACTATCTGTACTAACATTATCAGCATGCTTTTGTGCCAACAAAATGTTGAGTCTATTTTCGGCATCGAAACCAAAAACCACACAATCAACAGAAACATAGGTATGAATAAAATCTGGACTCATTTGAGTGTTAACATTTACGTAACATCACAAATATAAAAATAGAATTGAGATAAAAAAATAAATTTTTCATTATTCACACAAAACCAACACTTTATATATCCCATTTTTATGATAAGTTAATTGCTTAAAATATGATAAGCTTATCATATTTAACACAATATCTATTGTATTTCCATAGCTAAATACAACGAGATCAACAGATAACAAATGAAGTATCAAATTGACCAAATAATCATTAATATGATAAGAAAAAGAAAGATATGAAGCGAAAAATTTTGTAAAATCAAATAAAACTTAAGCTTATTTGAATAAAAAATGTATTTTAAACACTTAATATTATGCCAAAAAATTGAGACAGCTCTTTAACTTTTGTTAAAACCTACAAAAATGTTAAGTTTTTAGATATTAATCTAGCGAAGATTATTACTTTTCATTGAATCGTTTTTTTTTATGCTGTTATGTAGAGAACCAACTACCATAATTCTTAAACGAATTAAGCGTTCGTCTTTCATCAGCAAAATCACCAAAGAAATTTATAAGTACCCGTTAAGCTTTCACGGTATTTTTCAACTCAAACCTTCCTTGAACATATTCTACTTTTCGATTGGCAATTACATTTTCTGCAAATTTCAAAACTTCTTTATTTTCTTATTTATTTGGCAGTTTGTGAATCTAATTGATTACGAATCTACATTCTCGAAAATCCATAGGTTGCTTTAGTTTGCCTTCCTACAAAATAGAGAACCGCCATAAAAATCGATTAACATACTAATTCTGCCGTCTTTTAATTTTCTTTGACTAAGTGGTATTTCAAGGTGTGAAGCCCTACACAAGTAGTACAAGAACATAAATACGGTCTAACAAATGATGATGATTTAGCCTTTAATCAACTAGCAATCAATTAGTTAAAAGCTAAATTACTTTCCGATACAGTATCTAAAGAAGTGTTTATTGATGGTGGTTTACATAATACGAGGTGTACAAAAGTGGTACACGATTAAGATGCTGCAACATCTTTTTTTTCTACTTTTCCGCACGAATCTCGTCACATTAAATAACTGTAAACCAATATTTTACGATATTTTACGATAAATTTAAAAATACATTCGTACTACTTCTGTACACCTGTAACCTTATAAATTACTGTATATTAGACAATTAACATTTCCCGAATGTAACAATGATAATTGATACATTTCGCCTGTACACCTCAAATTTCATCTATTTTTAAGGACGAAAATAATCTACAATTTTAACTGGTATTGCTCAAATTTATATTAAAATGTTTTAATTAATCTACCTATTAATTCTCTTTTGGATTTACTAACTCCAAAATCTTTTGATAGATTTGACCATTTACTAAGTGCAGAAGTTGCTTGCTCAATAACATTCTCTATGAATTCTTTTGATAGTTTAGCTTCACTTCCTAATTTAGTCAGATGTTTGACGGTAATATTTCGTCCTTCTCCCATTACCATAGTGCTTTGTTCGCCACCTGGTCCAGATGAGAAGGTAAGGTCGTAAGCGGGTGATAATTTCCATTCTCCAAATTCATTCATCAGAAACGAAAAATTCTTAGCATGGTCGTCTCTATTGTGCGCCATAACATTGAAAACTGCTAACCGAAACATTTTTTCTACCTCTCGAATATCTTTGGTTAAAACACCCGTCAATGATAATAAATCTTCATAATCAAGAGATGGAAACCTAAAATTACTGTGAACGAGTCCACTCACCGTATGCATATGGAGACGCTTATTTCCTTCTCTATCAAAACGCTTTACAGCAAAATAGCCATTACCTTTTTGTGACGGAAATAAATGTACTTCAGGCATTTTAATTCCTGCATCTACAGCCATTAAAGCGTAAATGTATTCTATTGATCCAGCATCTTTTCCATCTAATGAGTTTGGAAATTTTACCATCCAAGGTTCAAAATTATCGCTTAACAAATTCGCTCCGTAGGATATATTTTTTCTCTTTGCATCAACGCCAATCAATGCTTTTGGTCGTGCTCCGGCAGAAGATCCGTTCAAAGCCAAAAGTTCTGCGATCACTTCTTCTGAATCACCTTGCAAAACGTCTTCTGTTTGAGTAGCCAACACGTCCAAATCAATCATCTCATTACTACTATCTGGACTTTGATCCGGCTCATAAACTAAGGCACCCATACCATACAATCCAACATATCCTAGACGATCAAGTGGTGAAATATCAGATGGAGAAATTCCTTCCGAGCGAAGCATACGATCGAAGAGTAATCTTCCCCAACCGTCGGGCAAACTATCATTGAAAACACCAGGTAAACCTTCAAACGGATCTCTTGGAAGCTCTATCAGGTCTCGTTGCAAAGGAAGTTTTATAGGTGAAATTTCTATATTGGTTTGCAGGAATTCTTCATCGTATTGAAAATAGATAATACCATCACGAATTGCCAGACGACCAACGGGTTGAATTCCAGAACCAAAATTCAATCCTACTTTTATTTCTTTAATGGCTATTTTCATTTTCTGTTTCCTCTTTTTTTAATGGGCTTTTCCTCTGATTTCAGTACATCATCAATAGATTTAAAACACTGATCCTTCGGTTTTAAAACATCAACCATTTCTTCTAATCCACCAACAACTGAAAGCAGTTTTAAAAATGAATCCAAGGAGATCAAGCCTTTTTGCTCAAATTTTCTCAGGGTTGATAAAGGAACACCCGACCTTTCCGCCAAACCTTCCTGTGTTAGATTCATTTGCAATCTCCGTTCACGGATATTATCAATCAGTTTTTTTTGAACTCTGGAAAAAGAAATAAATAACATAATGGTAGTATTTATTGTTTTAATATAATGATAAATAATATTATTGTATTACAAATATACTGAATTTGTTGTTCCAATTGACTTATCGTTCAATTATCTGTATTGTTCACTATTAAAATTCTGTGTTATTGACTATCAACACGTAATATAGTTTATATTGAATCCAATTAAATTATGCATACAGTGTATGCACATTCTCAAATATTCTGTAAAACTAGCTATAAAGCTCATTTTGTTTTTTGAAAAACAGCTTTCAAACTCAGGTTGTAGTTAGTGTGAAAGATATCTGATAAGAAACTTTTGATGTTATTAAGATTTATATATCTTGTTGTATTAAATTATAATCAAGGACTATTTTCTCTCTAAAAGCCAATGATTATTTCTGGCTACTATTGAGCTGAAAAAATAATCGATCTTCAACATAATCTACAATATCGTCTTTCTTTGTAAATTAATTTATTAAAATAATTTTAAGCCTATAATTTTGATGCAAACTTATCTTATTCGGTAAAAAATAATTTCAAAATTTACTATGGTATATTAGAATTTCTCACTAAGATTTCTAAACGCAGACCGGTAATCATTTCTAAGAAGTTCTTCATCGATATGATACTTTCCAAAATTTAGATAAGAAAAAAAATCTTCATTTTGAAAATCTGTAAATGCTTGAGGATAATAATCCTCAACATTCAGGATTTCAATAAGATCAGTTTCGATACTAAAGTCAATATTTTTGTTAAAACGATTTTGATTGCAATAGTACCATTCAATCCGTAGTGAACCATTTATAATACTTCCTGCAAATCCGATATCATCATTTTCACCAATATACATCGTTGGTCCAAAGGCTATATTACTTCTGTACTTATCCTTGGGATTAATCTTTAATTGTTCAGTAAATTCTTTTGTAATGCAATTATAAAATATTTTAACGTAAAAGTTATCGATATAATCGTGGCCTAAGATAAAATGTCGCAGTTTGGAAATGTCTACAAGATTAATAAAGCTACTTGTCATAATTTTGCACCCTGCGTGCTTTGCAAAGTAGCGATAAAGATCAATTTTAGAAGATTTCCAGCCTTTAACAAAAATGTTACTGTATTTAATGTGACCTGTTGATTCAATCATATAGTTGATATCATCTATATTTTCAAAAAAAGTAGTATATGCGTCGTCAGCATTTCTTGTTTTATTGTTATTACAGTCAGTACAGATGATTTTAGGAAATTTAATCATTTTATCTTTTGGAGAAGTGAAAGGATGTAGTTTTTCACCATCATAATAGACAGCGTCAAAAGATTTACCGAATTGTCGTCTAATATCTGACGCCTTAAATTTGTGCTCTTCGCAATTTGCTTCGTTAGTTTGACAGATCCAACATTTCATTTTATAACTTATACTAATTATTATTCCTTATTTTTTCCAAAATTTCTATAATGTACTGAGGATATTGACCAGTAAAATACTCATAAATCAATGGATTTTTTGAGAAAAAGTGACTTGTTAGGTCTACAAATATATCAGTAGATATCTGACCGTTTATTTTAAATACTTTTTTTGACCTTGATTTAATTTGGGAATTTTCCTTTTTATTATAATTCAAATCAGAATCTCTTCTCTGATAGTATTCTTGTTCTGTGTAAAAGTGAAATGCACCATCGAAATGTCGAAAACTATTTTTATTCATATCAAATTCTGCATGAACATAGCGAACAGGAAAGTACATTTTATCATCAATTTCGATGATGATATTTTCTGTTTTAAATTCTTCCGCCTGAAAAGTTTTAATATTTTGTGTAGATGACCATTTGACATCTAAAGAATAAGTATCTCCGAAGAAATAAGATATATCGAAATCATCAAATTCATGCGACGGCCTCAATTTGACGACCTGATCAGAAATCTTTCCTACATCGTGGTTAAAAGTTGCACCATACCACGTATCAAGTTCTAAAGTTGATGTATCCTGTATATCTACTTTTAAGCTGTTAAGGTCGAGTCTTACTTTTAGTTCATCGTAATTAGTAGGATCTAAATTCCAAAACTTTTCAATAAATCTAGGTTGAAAACTATTATTAACAGAGTACGCTCGCCTAAAGAGATAATCAGCCATGGCAATGTAGTTGTCAGCAAATAAATATCCATTACTGAATCTATGCTTTTTAAATTTTGAATTCAGATGCTTAAAATCTAATAAACCGTCTTTATCAAGTGTAAGTTCTTCATTAAGTTTTAAGAATAAATTATTAGAAGTAACAATGATTCCGGATATTTGAACATATTTAAAATTCTGTTCAGTTAAATCGATACCTTTCGATTTTGCAAAATTGATGAATGCAGATATTACGGATTCATTTTTCTTTAATATTTCAACGGCTTCTTGTTCAAGATGTCTATAGTAATTCTTCTGAAGATTGGACATTTCCCCCATAAATAATTTAGTTTGAATTGTAATTTTTATTGCTTAGGTACTCCAAGAACCGATATTCAAGTTTATTTTGCCAATCACAAATGAAGCCGTCAAATTCAAATGGAAGCGTAAAATTATGAGACAATATCACTTTACAATTAAAATGGTTATAAAAAAATACATCTGCAATTAGTCGTTGCTCAGATGTATAAATTAAGACATAATGAGAAT
>JBCNLQ010000035.1:0-35312 GCA_039595375.1 Chryseobacterium sp. | reverse complement strand
CAAGAAAATGAGGATCATTTTCCTTCGATATTTGTGAGAAGGTATTAATGGTTTGTCAAATAGTGTAATGAGGCTGTGGCTTTATTGCAGACAGTTAACCGAATTATAATTAATTTTTTATTTAAGTAATCTTGTCACCACAAATTTTGCAGTACCGCGCATCTTCGTCATTATCCTGATTACCGCATTTGTCGCATTCAAAATTATTTTTCTTTTGCTTTCTGAATTCTGAAGTGACAATTCCTGTCGGAACTGCAATGATGCTGTAGCCACAAAGCATCACAATCATTGACAAAACTTTACCAAAGGGCGTTCCGGGAGAGATATCACCGTAACCAACAGTTGTTATAGTTACTACAGCCCAATAAACACTTTGTGGAATGCTGCTGAAACCATTTTTGCCACCTTCTACAACATACATCATTGAGCCAATAATGACAATGAAAATGGTTATAAACAACAGAAAAATATAAATTTTGCGCGAACTGTGTTTTAAAGCCGAAACTATAAATCTTCCATCGTGCATATAATCTGCAAGATTGAAAATTCTGAAAATTCTGAGGATTCTAAGGATTCTTATAACAGCTACAAAATGCCAAATCGGAAAAAATAAACTCAGATAAAATGGAATGATAGATAGAAAATCAATAATTCCTAAAGGACTGAAAATGTATTCTTCTCTATCTTTGATGCATATAATTCTTAAAATATATTCTCCGGTGAAAATTATTGTAATGAAAAATTCTGCGTAATAAAATTCTTTGTAATACTGTAATTTTACGATGGGTACAGTTTCAACCATTAACAAAATTGTAGACGTAAGAATCAGAATCAACAAAATGACATCAAATGTTTTACCCGCTTTTGTGTCTGATAAATAGATGGTTTCGTATATTTTCTTACGCCAACCATCTTCTGGAGTGAGGTCGTATTCTGGTTTTATTTTCATAATTCAAAAGTTGAAATTGATGTTATAAAAGTAATCAAAATTAATCCGGTTCAAAATATTAGACAAAAGTCTTTTTTTTATAGACAAAAGTCGTATATTTGCTGTAGTAAAAAATGACACAATGAAAAAATATAAAACTTCACAAACTTCAACCAACATTATACAAGAGCCTGCGATGTCTTACGGTTATCAAAACTTTGATGATGCCGGTGTTTTTGGTTTGATAGATATTGCAAAAAAAGGTATTTCCTTCAAGATATTCGATGGTTTAGCGAAAAAGTTTCCTTTTACAATGCAGGATTGGGCAGATTTTCTTCATATTTCTGGCAAAACGTTGTCACGTTACCAAAAGGAAGATAAGTCTTTTGATGTCTTGCAGTCAGAAAAGATTTTGCAGATAGAAATGTTATACAAACGTGGAGAAGAAGTTTTTGATTCTTCAGATAATTTTATGATTTGGCTGCAAACGGATAATCTCGCTTTAGGCAAAACGAAACCACAGGATTTATTGGGAAGTGGTTTTGGGATTTCACTTCTGATGGATGAGTTAACCCGCATAGAACACGGTGTTTTAGCATAAACTAGATGATTGTTTACAGACTTGCAAAAGAAATTTATGCAGATGATCTTTCTGGTAGAGGAGCAGAAATAGCTGGTGGAAGGTGGAATAGCAAAGGGAATCCGGCTTTATACACTGGGCAATCTATTGCGCTTTGCGTGACGGAAATTGCGGTTCATATTCCTTTAGGGATCATACCAAAAGATTATCGGTTGGTTCACATCGAGATCCCAGACTTTGATTTCTTTGAGCCAAAAAAATTGCCAAAGGACTGGAATACTTTTCCACATCCTGATAGTACTCAAAAAATTGGCGATAAATTTCTAAAAGAAAATAAATTTGTGTTAATGAAAATTCCTTCAGCAGCTGTTCAAGGCGAATTCAATTATATTATCAATCCCAGGCACAAAAATTTTTCGGAAGTAAAAATTAAAAAAATAGAAAAATTTACTTTCGATGATCGATTGTTTATCAGATAAAATTTCAAATAAATGAAAATCAAAGAGTTTATAAAAGATTTTGAAAAAATCATACCCATAAAACAGGCGGAAGATTTTGATAATGTGGGATTGCTTTGTGGAAACCCTGAAAGAGATATTTCTGGAGTTTTGATCGCGCACGATGCGTTGGAATCCGTTGTTGAAGAAGCGATTAAGAAGAGTTTTAATTTTATTGTTTGTTTTCATCCTATTATTTTTTCGGGCTTGAAATCTATCACTGGAAAAAATTATGTAGAAAGAGCAATTCTAAAAGCTCTGGAAAATAAAGTTGCGATTTATGCGATTCACACAGCGTATGATAATGATTACTTTGGCGTTAATTATAAAATCTGTGAAGTTCTAGGTTTGCAGAATCAAAATATTCTAATGCCGAAACAAAATCAATTGAAAAAACTAGAAGTCTATGTTCCTGTGGATTCGGTAGAGAAGTTGAAAAATGCTTTGTTTCAAGCTGGAGCTGGAAATATTGGTTTCTACGATGAGTGTAGTTTTACCATCAATGGAAATGGAACTTTTCGACCTCTAGAAGGGTCAAATCCTGTAACTGGAATGCATAATGAAAGGGAAAATGCGAATGAAGTTTTACTTTCCGTGATTTTTGAAGATTATAAAAAGCATCAAATTCTCTTTGCAATGAGACAAAATCATCCGTACGAAGAAGTTGCATATCAATTGATTTCACTGGATAATGAAAACCAATACACGGGTTTGGGAAGATTCGGAGATTTGGAAACCGAGATGGATGAAGTTGATTTTCTGAAATTTGTGAAAGTGAAATTTAACCTTAACGTAATCAGACATAGTAATTTAACTTATAAAAAAATCAAAAGAGTAGGCGTTTTAGGTGGTAGCGGAGCCAGTGGAATCAAAGCAGCTATACGTGCAAATTGTGATGCTTATTTGACTGGCGATGTAAAATACCACGACTTTTTTTCCGCAGAAGATAAAATGCTGATTTGCGATATAGGACATTTTGAATCAGAACAATTTGTCACTCAACAATTATTTGAAATTTTGTCCAAAAAATTCACTACATTTGCAGTCGCTAAAACGACACAAAAAACAAATCCTGTTAATTATTTTATATAGATATGGCTAAAGTAAACGAAATTTCTGTTGAAGAAAAATTAAGAGCTCTTTACGATTTGCAAATTATCGATTCCCGTTTGGATGAGATTCGCAATACAAGAGGCGAATTGCCAATTGAAGTAGAAGATCTTGAGATAGAAATTGAAGGTCTTGAAAAAAGAGCCCAAAAATTCGAATCTGAAATTGCTGAGCAAAATGCTGAAATCAACAGCAAAAAAGAATTGATGAAGCAAGCTCAAATTCTTATTGACAAATATAAAACGCAGCAAGATAACGTTAGAAACAACAAAGAGTTCGAATCATTATCAAAAGAGGTAGAATATCAGGAATTGGAAATTCAGTTAGCTGAAAAAAGAATCAAAGAATTTGGAGGCAAAATCGATCACAAAAAGGAAACTTTGGCAGATTTGACAACCAAAATAGATGAACTGAAAAATCATTTGACTCATAAGAAAAATGAGTTGGAGAACCTAGTTTCAGAAACTCAGAAAGAAGAAGATTATTTATTGGAAAAATCTAAAGAATTTGCTGAGAAAATCGACAACAGATTACTGGCTTCTTACCAGAGAATCCGTCAAGGTTCATCCACAGGTCTTGCGGTTGTAGGTTTGGAAAGAGGAGCGCCAAAAGGTTCTTTCTTCACCATCCCTCCACAAAAGCAAATGGAAATTGCTCAAAGAAAAAAGATTATCATCGATGAGCATTCTGGAAAAATCTTGGTAGATGACGAGTTGGTAAACGAAGAAACTGCCAAAATGGAAGATATCATCAAGTTCTAATCTTGATTGTAATTAATAATAAAAGAGATTCCGAATTTTCGGAATCTCTTTTGGTTTGAGAGAAAATGAATATAAAACTACCGGATATTAACAGATCCGGAACTGCTTTCGTTTTTGGTGATCTTGTTCAGGTCGCCTCTTTTGATAACATTGATATCGCCGCTTGAAGAGGCGCTTGCAGTCAAACTTTGACGAACGCCAACCGTAATATCAGCTGAAGATGATGTGGTAAGAATTGCGCTGTCGGCCGTGAGATTTTCACCTTTAATATCGCCTGATGAGGAAGATTGAGCATTCAAATTATCCGCTTTTCCAGTGATTTTGATATCTCCGGAAGAAGAAGTTTGGAGATTAAGATTTTTCGCATTTACTTCTCCGTTGTATTCTCCGCTGCTGGAAGATTGAATGTTGATGTTGTTCCCGCTGAAATTTCCCTTGATATTGCCAGAGCTGGAAACTTTTATATCCAAATCGGAGAATGTGAAATCATCTTTTACGACAATGCTTCCGCTGGAGTTGGCTGCAAGTTTGTCAAAATCTTTAGCGTAAACCTTGATTTTGATTCTGTCCGTAGAAATGTTTAGTTTTCCTTCTGACTGAATTTTTACCTGAACCTTTCTTCCGTCTTGCTTCACAACTACATATTTCATTAGGTCAGATGGTGCGAAAACCACGATTTTTTCTTCACTCGATTTGTAAACTTCTGCGTTCAGACCAGTTGAAATCTGCAATTCGTCAAAGTCAATGGAATACGATTTGTCAATCACTTCCCCTTTTCCAGAGTCCGATAAAAGATGAGAGAACATCACATCGTTCGAATCATTTTTGGTCTGTATGCAAGAAAAATTGGTTACAGAAGCTAATAGTACCAGAGATAAAAGTTTAATTTTCATATGTAGATTTTTTATAGTTTTTGAATTGTTAATAATAGGACAAGTGAAAAGTCTTTTTTGTTACATCAAAAAAATAAAAATTTTCATTTTAATTATTTTTCTAAATTTACAGCATTAAAAATAAAACTTTAGATTATGAAAAATATATTATTAGGCTTCGTCCTAATTGGTTTGTCTGTTTCAGCATTCGCACAATCTGGACCTCCAGCGGGCGACGCCAAAGTAGGAGAGTTCTATGGACAGGATGTTTCTGCAAAAGCTGCTAAGAAAGCAATTTCAACAGATGCTTTGAACAAGGAGCTAAAATCTACACCAAAAATCGCTAAAACATCTGTAAAAGGAAAAGTAATATCTGTATGCCCTAAGAAAGGATGTTGGGTAAATCTGGCGACAGATTCTGGCGAAACGTTCTTTGTTAAAATGAAAGATTACGCATTTTTTGTTCCGACAGCATTAGAGGGTAAAACGGTAATTTTGGAAGGTAGTGCAGAAAGCAAAACAACTTCCGTAAAAGAATTGCAACATTATGCAGAAGACGCTAAAAAACCTCAGGCAGAAATTGATGCGATAAAAGAACCAAAAACTGAGACTAGATTTTTGGCAAGCGCAATCAAAGTTGTAGAATAACTTGATTTCAATATAATTTACAAGCTCTGGAAAAATCCAGAGCTTTTTTATTGGAAACCCTTTGTTATTTGTAGTACCATTTTTGTACTTCTTTTTTATATTTAGGAATATCAATTTCTTCGTTTTCAATGATTTTACTATCCTTGATTATTTTACCATCTGTTGATTTTGTATAAATTTTCACTTTTTTCGAAGGGATTTCTAACACAAATATTGAATCAAATGGTTGTCCACAATGCTCACTCCAAAAATCTTTTTCGAGAATTATTTTTGTGATTTTTTCGTGTTCATCTAAAAAAAATCTCCGAATAACTTTTCCACATTCAGGATTTGAATTGAATTCCATTCCTTTTATTTTTCCATTTTTCATGAATGCAAACGTCGGATGCAAAAAATCTCCGTCATATAAAACAGAATCTGAATCTGAGATGTAATTTTTAAATTCTTTTTCAAATTCACGAGGTTTTAAAAATATTGAGTCACAACCGACCAAAATAAAAAGGATAAAAATCAAATTTACACGTCCGAATATTTTCATTAAATATTTTGATTTAGTTTTAATGTGGTATTTTTAGAGACATTTAAATATCAAATATACGAAAGTCTATTTGTAAATCTGAGAAAAAAATAGTCGTTTAAAATTTAGGAAAATTTATCCTTTCCATCATTTATATAATTCCTTTGAAACCCGATCAATTCTGTGTATATTTACACTCTAAATTTTCAAAAAATGACAGACTGGAAAATCGTCAAAGAATACGAAGATATTACCTATAAAAAATCAAATGGCGTCGCAAGAATTGCTATCAACAGACCAGAAGTCAGAAACGCTTTCCGGCCGAAAACAACCTCAGAACTTTACGATGCTTTTTATGACGCGTACGAAGATTCTTCCATCGGTGTTGTATTATTAACAGGTGAAGGTCCAAGTCCAAAAGACGGTGGTCACGCTTTCTGCAGTGGTGGCGACCAAAAAGCACGTGGACATCAGGGTTATGTGGGAGAGGACGGAAGACATCGTCTTAACATCTTGGAAGTTCAGCGTTTGATTCGTTTTATGCCAAAAGCGGTGATTGCTGTAGTAAATGGTTGGGCTGTTGGCGGTGGACATTCTCTTCACGTCGTTTGTGATTTGACTTTGGCGAGTGAAGAGCACGCGATTTTCAAGCAAACTGATGCCGATGTGACGAGTTTTGATGGTGGTTATGGTTCTGCTTATTTAGCAAAGATGGTTGGTCAGAAAAAAGCCAGAGAAATTTTCTTTTTAGGTAGGAATTATTCCGCAAAAGAAGCGGCAGATATGGGAATGGTCAACGCAGTCATTCCTCACGCAGAATTGGAAGACACCGCTTACGAATGGGCACAGGAAATTCTTGCAAAATCTCCAACTTCCATCAGAATGCTAAAATTCGCTATGAATCTAACCGACGACGGAATGGTGGGACAGCAGATTTTTGCAGGAGAAGCAACACGTTTGGCCTATATGACAGAAGAAGCAAAAGAAGGTAGAAATGCGTTTCTTGAAAAACGTAAACCTAACTTCGGTGAAGACCAGTGGATCTCGTAATATTAACGATGAATGATAAATGATAATTGATTTTATCAGCATTTTATCATTCATCAATTATCAATTATCATTTATGACAGACTGGATACAAGCTGCAAGGCTTAGAACACTGCCACTTTCACTCAGTGGGATTATTATGGGAGCTTTCATTGCAAAATGGCGGATTTCTGAGGAAGGAGGATTTTGGGATTGGCGAATTTTTGCTCTGGCGCTTTTGGTGACTTTATTATACCAAGTGCTTTCCAATTTTGCCAACGATTACGGCGATGGTGTTAAGGGAACTGACAAAAATAGAATAGGAGAAGCAGAACAGAGAGCTGTAGCTTCCGGAAAAATTACGGCAACTCAAATGCGAAATGCAGTTATTTTACTTTCCATTTTATCTTTTGCTGCGACAGTAGCATTATTATATATTGCTTTTTATCCAGCAAATATAAGAGAATTTTGGATTTTCATTGGATTAGGAATAGCATGTATTTTGGCAGCGATTGGTTATACGGTTGGAAAAAAACCTTATGGTTATTTAGGACTTGGCGATATTTTTGTGTTCATTTTTTTTGGATTGGTTTCTGTTTGTGGTAGTTATTTTCTGTTTACAAAATCTTTCAGTTGGGATTTATTATTCCCAGCAACAGCTGTAGGAATGCTAAGTATGGCGGTTCTGAATCTGAATAATATGAGAGATATTGTGAATGATGAATTATCTGGAAAGAAAACTTTTGCATTGAAGCTTGGTTTTAAAAAAGCAATGATTTACGAAATCATATTATTGCAATTACCAATTCTTTTGATGTTGGCTTTTTTGATGTACAACAGATTTCAGGAAAAAGGTCTTTATTATCCATTTATCGTAATGATTCTGATATTTCCTTTTATGAAATTGCGAAGAATAATTATGAAAATCCAAGAACCCAAATTATTGGACCCATTCCTTAAACAAGTCGGAATCTTAACTTTTATGATGGCTGTTTTGACGGCTGTCGGGCTTAATTTTGTCAATTAATAAATCAAATAAAAATGAAAATAAAATTCTTAGGACAAAACTGTTTTTTGTTCACATACAACGGTAAAACAATTCTTGCTGACCCTTTTTACAACTATCAAAAAGAAAAATCTGGTTTTGATATCAAAGCTCAGAAAATAGATTATGTTTTAATTACACACGCACACGGCGACCATATTGCAGATGTGAAAGAAGTTCTAGAAAATCATCCAGATGCAACAGTTATCGGGCAACCAGAGATTTGCGGATACTTCGGTCATTCCAATAATATTGATATTAATTTTGGAGGTTCTGCGAAGTTGGATGGTTTGAAAATTTCTATGGTTCCGGCATTACACACAAGTTCTTTTCCAGACGGTTCTTACGGAGGGTTGGCAGCTGGATATATTTTCAGATTTGCGGATGGAAGAAATCTTTATTTAGCAGGAGATACTGGTGTAAGTTCAGAAATGAGCTTGTTTCCGCAGGTTTTCGGGACTCTGGACTTGTCGATTCTTCCAGTTGGGAAACATTACACAATGTGTCCTAGAAAAGCTGCTTTTGCCGCATCAGAATTATTGAAAACGCCGAAAGTTATTGGTTGTCATTTCGATACTTTCCCACCGATTGAAATCAATCATGAGGAAGCTAGAAAGCATTTCTCAGATAAAAACATCGAGTTTTCTTTACCAAAACTAGGAGAGGAGTTCGAATTTTAAACAAAAAAATTCTGAGATTATATAATTTCTAAATTACTTAATCTCAGAATTTCTTAATGTATAGATACAAAAAATGGCAAGCTACCTAAATCACACCGCTACAACCGATTACCTTTGCTGCGTTCCCACCCTGGAGGATTCTCAGGAGCTGGTTGTTTAGGACTTGCCGGTGCAAAGATAAAATTTAATATTGAATTAAAAAATGAGAAACACAGTATTTTAGGATTTAAAATCGTGGAATTGTTTTAAAAAACTGATTCTCAGAATTAAAAATTTCATTTTTTTTAGAAAAATAAAATTATGACAAAAAATCCTGTAGCCGTCGGCTTTGGTTTATTTTTAGCGACAATGTTGACTTTCTTCGTTGTTTACTACTTTTTCGCAGATGCCCATTATTTTGATACCAGTATGAAAGTCAATGCATTCGGGATGACTTTTCTGTATGTTCTGGCTGGATTTCTTTCCGTACTTTGGTTGCGTGGGAATAATAAAATCACTTATCCGCAGGCTTTCAAGCAATGTTTTGTGACTTTGTTTGTTGGTGGTGGACTTTCTATGTTATCGATTTTCGCTTTTCTGAATTATGCAGACACAGAAGCAAGAGAAATGCTGAACCACCAATACATCCAAACTGAATTGGATAATCTGGACGAATCTTACGCAAAACTGAAAGTCGAAGCGGCCAATCAAAAAGACAGAACCAAAGTAAAAGAACTGGAAGATAATTATAAACAACAAAAATTAGCCAGAGAAATGGCTAAAAAGGAAAACAGAAATTATTTCTCTTTCCAATTTTTATCTTCAATTTTTGGTGGATTTTTATTATTTTATCTACTTTTGTCTATTATCATTGCAGGCTTTTTGAAAAACAAAAAACGTTACGAGTAAGATATTGGATATTAATATTCTACGGCAATTTATTTTAATAAATAATTTACCTTAAAAATTTAAAATTCTAAATATCTGATATCCAAAATCTAACATCTTTTTATTAAAAATGAATCTTTCTATAATCGTCCCATTACTTAACGAGCAAGACTCTCTGGAGGAATTGTTTACAAGAATCGACAACGTATGTCGAGACAACAAATTATCCTATGAAGTCTGGTTTATAGATGATGGAAGTACAGATTTATCCTGGTCCATTATCGAGAATCTGAAAATCCAGCATCCGCAGATTCACGGGATTAAATTTTCCAAAAACTACGGAAAATCTCAGGCACTTCACGCGGCTTTCGAAAAAGTAAATGGTGACGTGATTATTACAATGGATGCGGATTTACAGGATTTTCCGGAAGAGATTCCTGAACTTTATGAGATGGTAATCGCAGGAAATTACGATATCGTTTCTGGCTGGAAAAAGAAACGTTTCGATAATGTGATGACCAAAAATATCCCGTCAAAACTCTTCAATGCAGCAGCAAGAAAAGTGTCTGGCGTTTCGCTTCACGATTTCAATTGCGGATTGAAAGCTTACAGAAAACAAGTCGTAAAGTCTATTGATGTTTATGGCGATATGCACCGTTATATTCCGGTTTTGGCGGCCAATGCAGGTTTCAGAAATATTACCGAAAAACCGGTTCAGCATCAGGCAAGACCTTATGGAACTTCGAAGTTTGGGACGGAACGTTTTGTTCGTGGATTTTTGGATTTGGTAACGCTTTGGTTTGTGAGTAGATTTGGAGGAAGACCTATGCATTTCTTCGGCGCAGCAGGAACTTTGATGTTTATCATCGGATTGTTGTCTGCCATTTGGTTGGGCGTCTCAAAACTGATTGACGTTTATATTTTCAAAATCTACGGAAATCTGATTGCCAACAATCCTTGGTTTTTCATTGCTTTGACGATGATGATTTTAGGAAGCTTATTGTTCGTAGCAGGATTTTTAGGTGAGTTGATTATCAGAACCAACCGTGAGCACAAAAATTATCATATTGAGGAAATGATATAATAAAAAAATGAAATACTATTTATATTTAGTCCTAATTTTTACTGCAGTTTCCTGCGGAAAAGTAAAACCAAAAGGTGAAATCCAGTCCAAAGATGTTGAATTGGCTGAATTTTCAAAACTGGATTTAAAAGGAAAATTCAGGGTCTTTTATGTACAAAGTCCACACAATTTTGTGAATGTAGAAACTTATCCTAATTTATTTGATAATCTCAATATTGAAGTTAAGGATAAAAATTTGTCAATCTCAGAAAAAAGCGAAACGGATAAAGTGGATTTTTACAATATCACGATTTATGGAAAAAATCCTTTCGATGTCATTAAAATCTCTGATTCTGTAGAACTTAACATTTCAAGTCAGATGAAAGTTGAAAATTTCGCACTTCATTTAAAAGATAATGCTAAATTTATCGGTTCAGTGATTTCAGAAAAGTCGGAGATAGAAATGGCGAATAAAAGCCGGGCAAATCTATTGGGAAAAACGACTTTGGCGAAACTTAATATTAAAGATACTGCAAGTATTATTTCGCCTTATTGGTATATCAAAGATTTGGAAATCGAGTCTCATAACGGAAATTATGCAGAACTGAATGTAGATGAAGAAATCAAAGGAAAAATCGGTAATACATCAAAATTGATTTACTACGGAAATCCTTCCAAAAAACTGAAAGTGACTGAAAAAGCGACTTTGGAAAACAAGAAAATTAATTAAGAAACAAAAACTATAAATAATGTCAGAATTATCAACATTAGATAAAGCAAAACTTTGGTTGTCAGAGACCTTTGATGAAGAAACAAGAAGCAAAGTTCAAGAACTCATCGATTCTGAATCTGCAGATTTGGAAGATTCTTTTTACAGAGAATTAGAATTCGGAACTGGTGGAATGCGTGGTGTAATGGGCGTTGGAACCAATCGTCTGAACAAATATACATTGGGACAAGCGACTCAAGGATTGGCAAATTATCTTCATCAGCAATTTTCTGGTCAGGAAATCAAGGTAGCCATTGCTTATGACGTTCGTAACAACTCAAAAGAATTTGGTAAAATCGTGGCGGATGTCTTGACAGCGAACGGAATCAAAGTTCTGTTGTTCAAAGAACACCGTCCAACGCCGGAATTGTCTTTCACAGTGAGAGATAAAAAATGTAATGCGGGGATCGTTTTGACGGCTTCTCACAATCCACCGGAATATAACGGTTACAAAGTATATTGGAATGACGGCGCGCAAATCGTACCACCAGACGACGAAAATATCATCAGAGAAGTTTATGCAACTAAATTTGAAGACATCAAATTCAATGGAAATGATGACTTAATCGAGTGGGTTGGCGAAGACCAAGATGATGTTTATATCGATGCTTGTATGGAAAATTCGCTTTACCAGAATGTTGGCAGAGATAATCTGAACATCGTTTTCACATCTATCCACGGAACAACTTACACAACGGTTCCAAAAGCATTGAAAAAAGCTGGATTTACAAAGTTAGATTTGGTTGCGGAACAAATGATCCCGAGCGGAAATTTCCCAACCGTTCTTTCGCCAAACCCAGAAGAGCCGGCAGCCCTTGCAATGGCAATGGATCTTGGTGAAATAACGAATGCTGATATTGTTATCGGAACCGATCCAGACGGCGACAGATTGGGAATTGCGGTCAGAAATTTGGAAGGTCAAATGCAACTACTGAACGGAAATCAATGTAACACGATTTTAACGTATTATATCCTAGACCAGTGGAAAAAAGCGGGGAAAATCACAGGAAAAGAATTTATTGGTTCTACCATCGTGACTTCTGACGTTTTCTTTGATGTGGCTGAAAAATTTGGAGTGGACTGCAAAGTTGGATTGACTGGTTTCAAATGGATTGGTAAGATGATTCGTGATTTTGAAGGTCAGGAAAAATTCATTTGCGGCGGCGAAGAAAGTTTCGGCTTTATGACCGGAGATTTTGTTCGTGACAAAGATTCTTGCGGTTCTATTTTGACGGCTTGTGAAATAGCGGCGTGGTGCAAAGCTAATGGAACAACGGTTTACGAATATATGATTGAGATTTACAAAGAAGTTGGTTTCTATTATGAAGGCTTAATTAATGTTGTAAGAAAGGGCAGAACCGGAGCGGAAGAAATTACCCAGATGATGAGCGACTTTAGAAGCAATCCTCCAAAAGAAATCGCTGGTTCGCCTGTAGAAGAAGTGAAGGATTTTAAAGAGCAGACTAATTTTATCGTGTCTAGAAACGAGAAAAAAGTAATGGACGATATTCCAAAGTCTAATGTGTTGATTTTTTATACTCAAGATGGAACTAAAGTTTGTGTTCGTCCTTCCGGAACTGAGCCAAAAATCAAATTCTATGTTTCAGTAAAAGACAGCATCTCATCTAAGGAGGATTTTGTAGCGAAATTGCCTGTATTAGAAGAAAAAATTCAAATTGTCAAAAAGGATTTGAATCTCTAATTGAAAATCTTTATTAGCCAAAAATATAATTCAACATATTTTTAATATAAAGTTCTCAATTATTAAAGTTATTTAATTTTTTGAGAACTTTTTTCTTTCTAATTTGACATAATCATTTACTTTTGGGAAATTTGTGCAAATTTGCAAAGGATAAAATCAGATTTTTAAATCTGAATAATAACATCTAAAATAAACAAAGTGAAAGTATCAAAACTCGCATCTAACCTGATTGGTTCGGAAATCATCAAAATCGGAAATGAAGTAAACGATTTGAAGGCCAAAGGTGCACAAATCTCAAACCTGACCATCGGTGATCTTAATTCTAATATCTATCCAATTCCATCCGAATTGAAACAAGGTATTGAGAAAGCTTACAAAAATAACCTGACCAATTATCCACCAGCAAACGGATTACAATCTCTAAGAACTTCCGTTAGCAATGATTTGAAGAAGCGCTGGAATCTGGATTATTCTGCTAATGATATTCTTATTACGGCTGGTTCAAGACCTTTAATTTATGCGATTTTCAAAACCATTGTTGATGAAGGCGATAAAGTGATTTACCCGATTCCTTCTTGGAACAATAATCATTATTCTTATTTGACGACTGCTAATGCAGTTGAAGTTCATACTCAGGAAAGCAATAATTTCTTACCGACAGCAGATGACCTTCGTCCGTATGTTGATGGAGCAGTGTTGCTTTGCCTTTGTTCTCCACTGAATCCGACCGGAACAATGTTCACAAAAGAACAACTATCCGAGATTTGTGAATTGGTTCTGGAAGAAAACAAAAAGAGAAGTGCAGACGAAAAGCCGCTTTATTTGATGTATGACCAGATTTATGCAATGCTGACGTTTGGTGAAGACCATTTCAATCCGGTAAGTCTTTTCCCGGAAATGAAAGATTATACAATTTATGTTGATGGAACCTCCAAATGTTTTGCAGCGACAGGCGTTAGAGTAGGTTGGGGATTTGGGCCAAGTTTGGTGATTGATAAAATGAAAGCATTACTGACACACGTCGGAGCTTGGGCACCAAAACCAGAACAGGAAGCGGTTGCCGAATTTTTAGCGGATGATTCTGCAGTGGATGCGTTTTTGGCTGACTATAAAGGAAAACTAAATACCAGCCTGAAGGAACTCCACGCAGGAATACAAAATCTGAAATCGGAAGGATTTGCTGTGGAAAGTATTTCGCCAATGGGTGCGCTTTATCTGACTATCAAATTGGATTATCTCGGAAAAACTGCTCCGGATGGAAGTCTAATAGAAAACTCAACAGATTTGGTTTTCTATCTCATTAACAATGCAGGAATGGCCTTAGTACCGTTCTCCGCATTCGGGAATGATAAATCTGTTCCTTGGTTCAGAGCTTCTATCGGCGGATGTTCTTTGGATGATATTAAGGATTGTCTTCCGAAATTGGAACAAGCACTAAATAATTTAAAATAAATGGAAAAAATTCGTTTTGCTTGTGGAAAAAATTCTATATTTGTATAAAAGATATAGAGATGGAAAATTATAAACTAAACGAAAATCCAAAAAAATCAAAAGTAGAAGAGCCAATTGCCAATTACGGAGTTGGTTCTTCAATCTTTAATCGATTTTCTATACAAGACGATTATAAACTCCTCAAAAAAGCAAGAGAAGGTTTGAAAACAGATGTGTTTTATTCCCTTGCAGATGCTATAAATATGCCGGAGAAAACTTTAGCATCGGTAATTAATCTTTCTCCCAGAACCATTAGTAATTATAGAGATCAGGAAAAGGGTTTGGATCCAATTTATAGTGAACATCTTTTAAAATTAATCAATCTTTATAATTTTGGTAAGGAGATTTTTGGAAACCTCGATGAGTTTACACTTTGGATGAACCGTCCATTTTGGAACTCAGAAGATAAACCTATCGATTTTATTTCTACTTCTGGTGGTGTAGATTTAGTTTATGAAGAAATAGAAAAATTGGCTCAGGGTTATCCTGTATGACAATGTTGGTTTATAGGATTGTTCACAAAAAATACGCAGATTCTCTTTTTGCAAGTGGACTAGAAGGAAGATGGAACTCGGAAGGCAAAAAAGTTCTTTACACTGCAGAAAGTATTTCGCTAGCTTACTTAGAAACATTGGCTCATCGGAAAGGATTGGGATTTAATAAAGATTTCAGAATTATGATCATCAAGATTCCCAATATTGCCGGTTTTCGGACTGCTGAGACTTCAGAATTATCTAAAAATTGGAGAGACTTTCGTAATTATTCCGCTTGTCAAAAGATTGGAAATACTTGGTTTGATGCCAATGAAACACTTTGTTTGAAAGTTCCTTCGGCTGTGGTTCCGGAGAATTGGAATGTGGTCATCAATACATTTCATAAAGATTTCAAGAAAGTAAAGCTAATTGATGTTCTTGATTTTGAACCTAATGATAGATTAGAACAAATCATAAAACAATACAAATAATGAAATCTGCAGGCGTCGTAAATTCCTTAAAATTAATCTAAAAATCTATGAACAAAGTTATCGCAGTCATTCCTGCTCGTTATAATTCAACAAGGTTTCCCGGGAAGTTAATGGAAATTTTAGGAGATAAAACTGTGATTTCCACCACGTATCAAAATGTAGTGGAAACCGGATTGTTTGATGATGTTTTTGTTGCAACAGATTCCGAATTAATTTTTGATGAAATTTCCAATAACGGTGGAAAAGCGGTGATGACGGGCGAGCACGAAACTGGTAGTGACAGAATTGCAGAAGCGGTTCAAAACATTGACTGTGATATTGTTATCAATGTACAAGGTGATGAACCGTTTCTGAAGAAAGAACCTTTGAAGCAACTTATTCAAGCTTTTTCTAACGATGATAAAAAAGAAATTTCCTTAGCTTCATTGAAAATTCAATTGAAAGAATTTGAGGAAATTCAAAACCCTAACAATGTCAAAGTTATTACGGATAATAAAGGATTTGCTCTATATTTCAGTCGCTCCGTGATTCCTTTTTTGCGTGATCAAGATTTTGATGTTAAATATTACAAGCATATAGGTGTTTATGCTTTTCGAAAAGAAGCATTATTAGAGTTTTCAAAACTTCCGATGTTGCCTTTGGAGACTTCTGAAAAACTGGAGCAACTTCGTTATCTGGAATATGGAAAAAGAATCAAGATGATTGAAACAGATTTTGTAGGCGTAGGAATTGATACGCCGGAAGATCTTGACAAAGCCAAACAATTAATTGGCTAATAGCCAAAAGCAATTGGTAAAAGCTGATTAAAATCTTATCTTTGGGTGCTTAAAATTTCTGAATGAAAAAAATAATTCTCATACTGTCTATCATATTTTCAATTTTCACTTCTGCTCAAACTGCAACGGAAATTATTGATAAAAACATAGAAAATTCTGGCGGTCTAACCAATTGGAAACTATTGAATACCGTGCAAATACAAGGTCGAGTAACTTTGGGAGTTAATGATTCTTACTTGATGAAAATCTACCAGCAAAGACCGAATCTCACTAAAACAGCGATTTTACTGGGAGGAAAAGAAACACCCGTTGAAGGTTTTGATGGTGCAAATGGCTACGCAATGAACTACGCTCAGAACAAGCTTCAAAAGTATAATGATTATATTCCTGAGAATTTTGATAACGACTTTATCGATTGGGAAAACAAAGGTTTTGAAGCTGAACTACTAGGAAGAGAAAAAATTGGAGAACTATATTATTTCAAAGTTCAATTGACGAAAAATGTGAATAAAACGATTTACTTTTTTGATGTCAAAAATTATATGTTATTCCGCGAGATCAAGAAGGATGAAATTCTGACTTATTCTGATTACAGAAAAGTTGGTCAATTACTGATGCCTTACAGAATCGAATCCTCTTCTCCCAAAAAAGACAGCGATTATGTGTTGATGATTAATAAAATTGATATCAACAAGGAGCTTCCGAAAAATACTTTCAAGTTTTAATTTCCTAACTATGGAAACAGAAGAAATCCGCGAGTATTGTTTATCCAAAAAAGCTGTGACAGAAGCTTTTCCGTTTGACCAAGAGACGTTGGTTTTCAAGGTCGGCGGTAAGATTTTCGTTTTTCTTCCTATCGAAAAATATCCTCTAACATTTTCTGCAAAAGCTGACCCAGAATGGAGCGAGGAGCTTCGGGAAAAATACCATCAAATCAACGGTGCCTTTCATCTTAACAAAACCCATTGGAATTCAGTTGTTTGTGAAGGTTTAAAAAAAGAATTGATTTTTAGACTGATTGACCATTCTTATGATTTGGTTTTCCAATCAATGACCAAAAAATTGAAAGAAGAAATTCTCAACAGTTAAATTTTCTCATTTTACGAGTTAAGATTCCATTCACAAAAGGAAGTGATTTCTTAATCGAAACCTCGCTACTGTTTAAAAATCATAGTGATTTTTTATTTTCTCATTTTGGGATAATGAAATAATTTGTATATTAGGCATTCGAAAATTTCTATTTGAAAAGAGTAAAATTTATGATTAAAAAATTAATATTACTTTCTGTATTAGGCTGTATGACGCAGTTTAGTTTTGCTCAGAAAAAAACACCAGTTTATTTAGATGACTCCAAACCTGTGGAACAACGGATCGAAGATGCTTTGTCGAGGATGACTTTGGAGGAAAAAATCAATATCATTCACGCACAATCCAAATTCAGTTCTCACGGCGTTCCAAGACTTGGAATTCCAGAATTATGGACAGCAGACGGACCTCACGGTGTGCGTTCAGAAGTCCTTTGGGACGAGTGGGATCAAGCCGGTTGGACCAACGATTCTATCATTGCTTATCCAGCTTTGACAGCATTGTCTTCTACCTGGAACAGAAATATGTCTTCTATTTACGGAAAATCTCTTGGCGAGGAAGCAAGATACAGAAACAAAAATGTGATTCTTGGGCCTGGCGTCAATATCTACAGAACACCGCTCAACGGTCGTAATTTTGAATATATGGGAGAAGATCCGTTTTTGACTTCTCAGATGGTTGTTCCTTATATCAAAGGTGTGCAGTCCAACGGTGTAGCAACAAGTGTTAAACATTTCGCATTGAACAATCAAGAGACTTTCAGACACTCTAGCAATGTTATTTTGGATGACCGCGCTTTGTACGAAATATATCTGCCACCTTTCAAAGCAGCAGTTCAGGAAGGCGATTCCTGGACGATAATGGGAGCCTATGACTTATACAAAGGACAACACGCCAGCCACAATCAATATTTACTGAATGATATTTTGAAAGGTGAGTGGGGTTACAAAGGGGTTGTGGTTTCTGACTGGGGTGCAGTTTCCGACACAGACCAAGCTGTACATAATGGTTTGGATTTAGAATTTGGAACGTGGACAAACGGATTGTCACAGGGAACAAGCAATGCTTACGACAATTATTACCTCGCAAAACCATATCTTGATTTGATCAAATCTGGGAAAGTCGGAACTAAGGAATTGGATGATAAAGTAAGAAGAGTTTTGGGTCTTGCCTATAAAACCTCGATGAATAAAAATAAACCTTTGGGTTCTATCGCTTCTGAAGAGCATATTGCCGCAGCAAGACAAATCGCTTCTGAGGGAATCGTTCTTCTTCAGAATCAGAAATCGACACTACCGATCAATTTGGCTAAAACTAAGAAAATTGCTGTTATCGGTGAGAATGCCATCAAAATGATGACTGTTGGTGGCGGAAGCTCTTCCTTGAAGGTAAAATATGAAACTTTACCACTTGATGGAATCAAGGAGAGATTCGGAAAACAAGCTGAAGTCAATTATGCAAGAGGCTATGTTGGAGATATTGGTGGAGATTATAATGGTGTAAAATCTGGACAAAATCTTAAAGAAACACGTTCGTCCGCAGAATTGATTGCTGAGGCTGTAAAATTGGCAAAAGAATCTGACTTCGTTGTATTTGTTGGTGGTCTTAATAAAAGTGACCATCAGGATGCTGAGGGAATGGACAGAGAAAGCTACGGTTTGCCTTATGATCAGGACAAATTGATTTCTGAATTATCTAAAGCCAATAAAAATCTGGCAGTGGTTTTGGTTTCTGGAAATGCTGTTGCAATGCCTTGGATCAAAGAAGTTCCTTCGGTTTTACAATCGTGGTATTTGGGTTCAGAATCTGGTCATGCAATTGCAGCTGTTTTGGCTGGAGATGTCAATCCTTCTGGTAAATTGCCTTTCAGTTTTCCGGTGAAGTTGGAAGATAATTCGGCACACGCACTGGGAGAATTCCCTGGAAATAAAGCAGAATTGGCTGCTGGAAAAGGAAAAGATCTGAAGGATCCAATCAATATTACCTATAATGAAGGAATTTTCGTAGGTTACCGCTGGCACGATACGAAAAACATTAAGCCATTATTCAGTTTTGGACACGGTCTGAGTTATACAACTTTCGAATACGGTAAAGTAAAAGCAGATAAGACTGAACTGACCAGCAATGATAAAATCACTTTTACGGTTAATGTAAAAAATACCGGTAAAGTAGATGGAGCAGAAGTTGTAGAACTATACATTAGCGATTTGAAATCATCATTGCCAAGACCTTTAAAAGAACTGAAAGGTTTTGATAAAATCTATTTGAAAGCCGGAGAATCCAAAGATGTGTCTATCACGGTAGACAAATCTGCATTAAGTTTCTTCGACCCGAAAAAACACGATTGGGTTGCTGAGCCCGGCGATTTCGAAGCGTTGGTAGGCAGTTCGTCTTCTGATATCAGAACCAAAATCAAGTTTACTTTGAAATAGGTTTAAGTGAAAATATAATGTTAAAGGATAGCAATTGCTATCCTTTTTGTTTTTTAAAACTGAAATTCTTGCGTCAGTTTTTTATCTTCATTCAATTTTTCAATCAACTTTTCCAAACCTTCAAATTTTATTTCATCGTGAAGAAAATCTCGAAATTTGATGGTGATTTCTTTATCATAAATATCTTGGTCAAAATCCAAAATATATACTTCGGTATGTAAAGATTGATTTTTGTCGTCAATAGTCGGATTAGTTCCGATGCTCAGCATTCCTTTGTAGAATCGATTATCAATAAAAACTTCAACAATATAAGCGCCACTTTTTGGCAATAATTTATTGATTGGAACTTCGATATTTGCCGTTGGATAGCCAATTGTTCTTCCCAATTTTTTTCCGTGAATGACTTTTCCTGTTAAAGGATAATTGTAACCCAACATTTTATTAGCATCATTGATTCTGCCTTCTGACAGCGCCATTCTGATTTTTGTAGAACTGATATTAAGGTCATTAGTTTGAACTGCTTCCAATTGATTGACTTTAAATCCTAATTTATCAGAGAGGGATTTCAACAATTCAAAATTCCCACTTTTATTTTTCCCAAAAGTATGATCGTGTCCTATGATGATATGTTTAACATTAAGTTTATCAACCAAAACTTGCTCACAAAATTCAGTTCCTGTCAAATTTCTAAATTCTTCGTCAAAAGTCTTCAGAATTACATTTTTGATACCACTTTTTTCAAGTAATTCCAGTTTTTCCTCAAGCGTGTTGAGCATTTTTACATCATCGTTTGGATTTAAAAACTTTCTTGGATGCGGCCAGAAACTGAGAATAGCTGATTCAAAATGTTCGCGTTCAGCTATTTTGTTTAATGTATTGATGATAGAAAGATGTCCCAAATGAACACCATCAAACATTCCTAATGATAATGCTAATGGTGTTTTGAAATGGTAATCTGTAAGATCTGTAATGATTTTCAAATTCTGAAATTTATGGAAGAAAGAAATCAAATCTGCCTGTGTAAAATTACACCGAAAAAAGGTGTTTTATATTGTTGTACAAATATGATAAAAATCTTTTTTTCTGACAACGGAGATATGCAAACTTTTGTTATCTTTGCGCACAAGTAAAAATTTAGTAATGGCAAACCAAATTAAAGGAAAAATTTCACAAATTATTGGACCAGTTATCGATGTGGTCTTTAATGATGCTGAAGAGTTACCAAAAATATATGACGCTTTGGAAATCATCAAACACAACGGAGAAAAAGTTGTGTTGGAGGTAGAGCAACACATTGGACAGGATATGGTAAGATGTATCGCAATGGATGCTACCGATGGTCTTCAAAGAGGACAAGAGGTTACAGGTACTGGTCAACAGATCACTATGCCGGTAGGAGAAGGAGTTAATGGTCGTCTTTTCAACGTGGTTGGAGATGCTATTGATGGAATCCAAAACTTGTCTAAAGAAGGAGGTTTGCCAATCCACAGACCCGCACCAAAATTTGACCAGTTAACAACTTCTGCAGAAGTTCTTTTCACAGGAATCAAAGTTATTGACCTTGTAGAGCCTTATGCAAAAGGAGGTAAAATTGGATTGTTTGGTGGAGCTGGTGTTGGAAAAACAGTATTGATCCAGGAATTAATCAACAATATCGCAAAAGGACACGGTGGTCTTTCCGTATTCGCAGGAGTAGGAGAAAGAACAAGAGAAGGAAATGACCTTTTGAGAGAGATGTTGGAATCTGGAATTATCAAATATGGAGACGACTTCATGCACTCTATGGAAAATGGAGGTTGGGATCTTTCTAAAGTAGATCTTGAAGCGATGAAGGATTCTAAAGCGGCTTTCGTTTTCGGACAGATGAACGAGCCACCAGGCGCTAGAGCTAGAGTAGCATTGTCCGGTTTGACATTAGCTGAATATTACAGAGATGGTGGAGAAAGCGGACAGGGTAGAGATGTATTATTCTTTGTTGATAATATTTTCCGTTTTACACAAGCTGGTTCTGAGGTATCTGCACTTTTAGGTCGTATGCCATCAGCGGTAGGTTACCAACCGACTTTGGCATCTGAAATGGGTGCGATGCAGGAAAGAATTACTTCTACTAAAAATGGTTCAATTACTTCAGTTCAAGCGGTTTACGTACCAGCGGATGACTTGACTGACCCGGCTCCGGCAACAACATTTGCCCACTTGGATGCTACAACGGTATTGGATAGAAAAATTGCTTCATTAGGTATTTACCCAGCAGTAGATCCATTGGCTTCTACGTCAAGAATCTTAGCTCCTGAGATCATTGGTGAAGAACATTATAACTGTGCTCAAAGAGTAAAAGAAATCCTTCAGAGATACAAAGCATTGCAGGATATTATTGCAATCCTTGGTATGGAAGAACTTTCTGAAGAAGATAAATTGGTAGTTTACAGAGCTAGAAAAGTTCAGAGATTCTTATCTCAGCCTTTCCACGTTGCTGAGCAATTTACAGGTCTTAAAGGATCTTTGGTTGATATCAAAGACACCATCAAAGGATTTAATATGATCATCGACGGTGAGCTGGATCAGTATCCTGAAGCGGCTTTCAACTTGAAAGGAACTATCGAAGAAGCTATAGAAGCAGGACAGAAAATGTTGGCTGAAAACGTATAAAATAATTAACAATTTGAGATTTGGAATTTGGGATTTCGATTAGCAATTTCAAATTTCAAACATCAAATTTCAAGTTTGTTTCTATGAATATAAAAATTTTAACTCCAGAACATGTAATCTTTGACGGCGAAGTAGATTCAGTTCTTCTTCCAGGAAAAAGTGGACAGTTCCAAATCTATAAAAATCACGCAGCGATTGTATCTGCTTTGGTTGGTGGAAAAGTGAAAATTTGTACGGAGAAAGTAGATTCTTCTTATCAAAAGTTTTTCACAAAGGAAACTGAAGCCAAATCTGCATTTTCTTATGAAATCAAAAGCGGAGTTTTAGAATTCAACAATGATAAGGGTATTATTCTCTGCGAATAAAAACCGTCAAAATCGTATAAAAAAAAGAATCATTAAATTATTATTTAATGATTCTTTTTTTTTGTCTTAGGAAGGATTACCAGCTGGTCAATCCGTTCTCCAAAGCCTTTTTATAATTGACCTCATCAAATGAATATAGATCTGGCGCTTTATGAGCACCGCCGCGTCTTTGTTCATCCAGTTTGTTTAAGATTCCAAGATTCTTGATTTTTCTATAAAAATTGCCTCTATTAAGTTCTTTTCCAAGTATCGCTTCGTATAATTTTTGAAACTCAGACAAAGTAAATTTTTCGGGTAAAAGGTTAAGACCAATTGGCTTGATAGATATTCTTTCTCTCAAGGTCAAAAGTGCTTTTGCAATAATTTCTTTATGATCCATTGCCATTTCTATATCGGGCAGTTGACTTAGATAGACCCATTCGCAACTTTCACTGAACTCATCCTTTGCCACGTCAATTTTTGATGGATTATACAAGCCATAGTAACCAATAGTAATGAATCTTTGTTTTTGGAATAAAGACTCGTCAAAATCTGCGAAATAGTCTTGGCTTCTGTTCTTTTTTCCAAACACACCAAAGTCCTCAAGATAAGAAACTGCACTCACACCGGCTCTTTCTTTTAAGATTCTTAAAATGGCATCATCTAGATCTTCATCTTTCTGGATATATCCACCGGGTAAAATCCACATCTTTCTGTAGTTCATCTTTACCAGTAATACCTTTAACTCATTTTGATCAAAACCGAAGATGACAGGATCTGCGGATAGGTTGGGGATATATATTTTTTTATTTTCTTCTGAGCGTTTAATTATTAGTTCTTTGGTATCCATTTCTCTTTTTCTGAGTTCAATGTTACAAAAATATTAATAAAAAATTGAAGAAGATTATGATTTGAAAAATAGAATGTATTTTGGTAATTATTTATAGGTTAATTTACATCATTTTTTTTAATGTAATTTAGTGATGTATTTGTAATTTTTATTGTTTTCTTTAGCACATAAATTAAATATGATTTTATTAAAAAAATATAATACAGAATATTGGATTTGCGTATGCTAGGTTTTCAATTTTATTATTACTGGAAAAATGAATGAACATATTGATTTTAGCCAAGAAAATCGAATTTGAAAACATTTACATCTTCCACAACAGATTGTAAAAACTAATAGTAAAAAATTTAATCGTTAACAATCTTTTCACTTGCACAGAATTAATTTTCCATCATCTGAGCTATTTACTGTCATTGATATTTCTGCCAGAAAGATTTTGAAATCTAGAATGTTTTGCCTCTCCGATTACCTGCTTTCCGTAGATGCTTGTATGACCAGAAAATAAATAGGATACCACGCATGCAATAGCTAAATAAAGTCCACTCTCAGCTCCGAAAAGTTCAATTCCCATCAGCATACAAGCCAGAGGTGTATTGGTTGCCCCTGCAAACACTGCCACAAATCCCATTCCAGCCAATAGAGCACTAGGCAATGGTATAAAAAATGACAATGTACTTCCCAAAGTAGCGCCAATAAAAAACAGCGGTGTAACCTCGCCACCCTTGAAGCCCGCGGCCAGAGTGACAATGGTAAAGGCCATTTTAAGAGCAAAATCGTAAGCCGGCAACTGCTGATCAAAAGATTCCAGAATTGTAGGAATTCCTAATCCGATATAACGGGTAGTTCCCATTGCAAAGACTGCAATAGCCACAATAATTCCTCCCAAAAACGGACGAAGCGGCGCAAAAGAGATTTTGCCCTTGAAAATGGTGGTCACATAGTGGATAGTCTTGCTGAATGTCGCTGCACAAATTCCAAATACAATCCCCGCTAATATGCTGTAGATGATCGGTAGCAACTCGAGTTTTGGAATCAGGTCAATGTGGTAATGCGTATGTTCTACCTGCCACAGGTTTGTAACGAGATCAGCTAATATAGCAGCAGCGAAAGCTGGATATATTGCGTTGTATTTTATTCTTCCTATCAGAAAAACCTCCAGACCGAACAACGCTCCTGCAAGTGGCGTTCCGAATATAGATCCAAAACCGGCCGATATTGCTGAAATTAGCAGTATCTTCCGTTCAGCTTCGTTGAGTTTGAAAGGCTTTGTGAATTGATCGGCAATTGCGCCCGCCATCTGCAATGCTGTACCCTCTCTACCAGCTGAGCCACCAAACAAATGTGTAGCAATTGTCCCAAGAAAAACAAAAGGTGCCATCCTGAACTGGATGATTTCTTTTGGATTATGAATGCTGTCTATCAGAAGGTTGTTTCCGCCCTCGATATCTTTTCCTAAGTAATTATAAAGGAGTCCAATCGCAAGACCCGCTATGGGAAGAAATGCGACTATCCATAAATGATTTTCCCTAAAATTAGTCGCCCATTCCAAGGATACCAGAAAACCTGCTGAAGCCGAGCCAACACATATACCGATGATACTGCTGATTAAAAACCATTTAACAATGTACGGTAAGGAAGGATATTTTCTGAAAAATATTTTGGTATGAAGCTTAGCAGTTTTGCGATTGGTTCTGATGTGCTGATTTTTGGACATAATTTTTCCTGATTTAATGCATTAACATTGTTATAATCAGGCGTCATCAGCTTTTTTAAGGCGGTTGGGTAAGGAAGAGCACCATTTCCTTTTGAGTATAGCAAAGATAATAATTTTTTTTGACATAAAAAGTTTTTGTGAAACTTCATTAAAAATAAATCAAATAGAATTTCACTTATTATAAACATAGGCGATAAGATTTCAGATCTAGATTTTGTATATAAATGTTCTTCCTATTGAATGAAAGTTTTTTTTGCTGATGAGAATTAATGTAATTTCGTGTGAGATTTCTAAATTATGAGTTCAGACAGTATTTCTTCCGAATTCGGTTCCTCACCGGAATTGATTGATCAGCTTTATAAAAATGGTATTTCCAAGACCTACCACCAAGGTGATGTCATCTTGGATGAAAACTCTTCCATTCGTGCTATTCCTATTGTGATGAAGGGTATGCTAAAGGTGATCCGAACTGAGGAAGACGGGCGTGAAATTTTATTATATTACATCAAAGCTGGCGAAAGTTGCATTATGTCTTTCTTGGGCGGAATGCACAATGAGAAAAGCATCGTAAAGGCTGAAGTGGAGGAAGATACCGAGATTCTTTTTCTTCCTGTGGACAAAGTTTCGTACTTCATCAAAGAATACCCGGAATGGCTGGATTATATTTTCAGGCTTTATCATAAGCGTTTTGAAGAACTTTTAGACATCATCAATGCCATTGCATTCAAGAAAGTAGATGAAAGATTACTCAACCTTCTTCATAAAAAATCTGAGAATCTAAATTCAAAAACAATTAATGTTACCCACGAGCAATTGGCCAATGAACTCGGAACAGCTAGGGTAGTGGTTTCTAGGCTTCTTAAACAACTAGAAGAATCTGGGAAATTAGAGCTTGGAAGAAATAAAATCATTCTTTCCGAAAACATTTGACCTTATGTAACAAAAGTAGCGGTACACAGTTTCCAATTTTGCAATCTAAATTGGCGAATATGGAAGTTTTTGGATATTTGGCTTAGGTTTAGTAAATCTCGATACAGTTTTGATGCAAAATTTTCAGACATAACTCATCAAGTTAAGTCTTCAAAAAAATAGCGCAAACTCTTGAAAGTTAGCGCTATTTTCAACTTATTTTTTATAATATTTATTTCAAACTTTTTTTAATTGCTGCTGCTGCATCTATAACCGATTGTTGTACAGCAGGAATATGCGCCAAAGGATTCAGCATTCCGTAATCGTGAATGAAACCTTTGTATTCTGTAATGGTTGTGGGTACTCCCGCTTCGTCTAGTTTTCTGCCGTAAGCTAAACCTTCGTCGTGCAAAATATCATTTTCAGCAATCTGTACCAATGCAGGTGGTAAATCTTTTAATTCTTCCAGAGAAGCTTTCAATGGAGAAGCATATTTGTTGTTTCTCTCTCTTAAATCTGGTAAATAGTTATCCCACATCCATTTCATTAATGGGGTTGTTAAAAATCTTTCCTGAGCGAATTTTGTGTAAGAAGCTCTGCTGAAATCTGAGTCTGTAACCGGCCACAAAAGTATCTGCTGCGAAATTTTTGGTCCGTTTTTATCTTTTGCCATCAAAGCCACTACTGCAGCCATATTTCCACCGACACTGTTTCCTGCTACAGCCAGTTTATTGCTGTTTACACCAATTTCTTTACCGTTTTCAGAAACCCATTTTGTTGCAGCATAAGCCTGATTGATAGCAACAGGAAATCTGGCTTCAGGAGATGGAGTGTAGTCTGGGAAAACAGCGACAGCTCCGCTGTTTATTACCAAATCACGAACCAGTCTTTTGTGTGTGGGATAATCTCCTAAAACCCATCCGCCGCCGTGAAAAAACATAAATACAGGAAGTCCGGATTTTGCACCTTTAGGTTTTACGATATGGATTTTAACGGTTTGTCCGTCCTGAGAAATTACTCTTTCGGACTCCTCAATATCAGAATAGTCAAAATTTACAGATTTCTGGGCTCCGATTAATACTTCTCTTGCCTCTTTTGGAGCTAAAGTTTCCAACGGTTTTCCGTCGCCGCTGTTCAGAGCTTTTAAAAATTCTCTTGTTTCTCTGCCGATATTCGGGTCTTGAGATGCGGGACTAGACTGTGCCATAATGTTAGAATTGAAAATGGCGAATGAAGCTAATGTTATTGCTTTTAAATAGATTGTTTTCATAATCTTTATTTTAGATTGTTATTTTTTGATGGGACAAAGGTATGTCACGCAAGCAATCTGAATAAAGATTAAAAAGTCGATGAAAATTGTACTTTTTTCCTTTGATAGGATAAATTTGGGTTAAGTTTTAATTTCTTTCCTGAAAACCGCCGGTGTTTTCCCAGATTTTTGTGCAAACATCCGGTTGAAATAAGCCGGATCATCATATCCTAATTGATAAGCGATTTCTTTTATGCTGAGGTTGCTATACAACAATAAACGCTTAGCCTCCAGGATGATTCTGTTTTTAATCATTTCATTTGGATTTTCAAGATTTAGCTTATGAAATTTATTCGAAAGGGTCTTCGGAGCAATGTTCAGAAGACCAGCATAATCTGAAACGCTGTGTTTTTCCTTAAAATGTATATCTACCAATCGGCTAAAATCTCTGAAAAATTCTAAATCTGAGTTTACGAAATTGTTCTCACGCTCCAGGTTTTGTTTTTTCCACTGCCTTGTTGCACGGATGATAATCTGTTTGAGATAAGTGCGTATCATTTCCTCGGAAGAGCGGTCTTGAAAGCTTAGCTCATCATTAATCTGGGAAAACAGTAAAGAAATCGTGTTATTCTCGACGTCCGAAAATTCAACTTGCGGAATTTCGAAAATATTATTGAAGAGAAGACCATCACAGGCTACTTCTTCATCGTGAATCTGAATGCAGTAAAAATCACGGTTGTAGTGGATAAGAGTTGCATCATTATCCCCAGCTTTTTCTATAATAAGATGTTGATTTGTATTAATAAAAAAAAGGGAAGGTTTTTCTGTTTGATATAACTTGAAATCCACAGTCAAGTAATATCCTTCTGGTACAAACAAAATTTTGATGTACTGACGAAAATTTTCTCCGTTTACCAAATCCAGATTTTTGGAGTTGAAGGAAATTAAACCTAATTTTTTGTGGTGATATTCAAAAATTGAAGATTTACTTTGCATTGAAATAATCAGTCCGTTTGAGTTAATTAAATACAATCATTAATTTTCTGCCTTTTCTTTATATTGAACAGGTGTTACACCGGTAACTTTCTTAAACAGTCTTGTGAAATAAGACGGACTTTCGAATCCCAAATCGTACGCAATTTCGCTGATGTTGTTTTCAGAGCTCAGCAATAAATTTTTGGCTTCCTTAATTAAGTATATGTGAATATGATCCAGTGCCGTTTTTCCAGTTTCCTGCCTCAAAACATCACTAAGGTATCTGCTGGAAATACAAAGTTCTCCTGCTAGATATTGTACAGAAGGCAAACCTTTGGACAGATGGAGTTTTTTACTGAAATAATCAGAAAGAACGGCCTGAAATTTTTTCACAGTACTACCAGACAGATTTACACTGCGGTCGTTAAATTGTCTTTTATAAAATCGGTCACAATATTTTAGAATAGAATCGATGTGAGAAAGAATTATTTTCCTGCTAAACTCGTCCTGATGCTCATCATATTCCCTTCTTATTTTGTCATAAAGCTCCCAAAGAATTACTTCTTCAGACGGAGATACGTGCAGGGCCTCGTTTATTTCGTACTCAAAATAGCCATATTTATTAATTTGCTCGTGAAGGGTGTGTCCGGCAAGGTAATCTTCGTGGAAAAACATTACAAATCCTTTTTCTGCAAACTGTACATTGCTAACTTCGATAATCTGACGCGGCTTCATAAAAACAGCAGAACCGTTGCTGTGATCGTATTTGGTTTTGCCGTAAAGAACATAGCCAGACTTAATTTTTTTCAGCGCAACCATATAAAAATCACCTGTAAAACGTTCTTCGCCCACAGAGTAAGTCATTAGTTCTTTACAGGTCATTAAGCTGATCAAAGGATGCTTAGGGATTTCAAAGTCACTTTTATCGTGTAATTCTGTGATGCTTTTATAATGGTTGATTTTTTCCATTTTATTATTTTTTATGAGTTAGTTACAGAATTTTTAGTCCATAATTTAATTTTTCGTAATTCTGTGCTATTCTTCCGCTGATTTGGATAAGTTTTCCAGTGGTCTACGCTCATAACTTTGCCCTATCAAAATTAATTAAAATAAAATCAAAACAATGAGTAAAGTAATTTTTATCACAGGCGCTTCCAAAGGATTTGGGAGATTATGGGCAGAAGCTCTATTGGAAAGAGGAGAAAAAGTAGCGGCAATCGCAAGAAATATTTCGGCATTGCAGGATTTGGTAGCAAAGTACGGGGATAATATTTTAACGCTATCATTGGATGTAAACAACCGCTCACAGGTGTTTGAAACCGTTTCCGAAATCGAACAACAATTGGGAAGAATTGATGTACTCATTAACAATGCAGGCTTCGGATTATTCGGAACCACGGAGGATACTTCAGAACAACAGGCAAGAGACCAGATGGAAACCAATTTCTTCGGCTCTCTTTGGGTTGCGCAAGCAGTTTTACCAATTATGAGAAAACAGAAAAGCGGACATATCATCCAAGTTTCTAGCTTTTTGGGATTGACGACTCTACCATTGCTAGGATTGTACAATGCATCCAAATTCGCAGTGGAAGGTTTAATTGAAACCATCGGAAGCGAAACGGCGCATCTAGGCATCAAAACAACTTTAATTGAACCAAACGGTTTTGCAACAGATTGGGCAGGAGCTTCAGCAGTTCAGACATCATCGGAAATTTCAGATTACAATCCTGTAAGAGCCGCTTTTGCAGAGTCTGGAGACAATCCAGAGACTTGGGGGAGACCTGAAGCTACAGTTCAGCCAATCTTAGATATTATCAATCATCAAAATCCTCCCAGAAGATTGCTGTTTGGTAAAATAGCTTACCACGTAGTAAATGAGGTATACAAAAAACGCCTGGAAGACATCGAAACCTGGAAAGAAGTTAGCATCGCAGCACACGGACATTAAATTCTAAATAAGTCATAAAAATTTTATCACAATGAAAACAGCATTAACAGCAGAAACACAGTTTGCCGAAATTAAAAATCATAAGATTGCGTATCGCACTTTTGGAAAAGGAACACCTTTATTTTTCATCAATAGATTCAGAGGGGTTATGGATACTTGGGATCCTTTATTTACAGACGCTTTGGCAGAAAAAAATACCGTTATTCTTTTTGATTATCCAGGAATCGGAAATTCGGAAGGTGAGTTGCCATTGGATATTTTTGAAGTTGCAGAAACCGTTCCGGCGCTTGCAGATTATCTAGGAATTGATAAGTTTAATGTCTTGGGTTGGTCTTATGGTGGGCTGGTTACTCAAACGGTGACATTTCAAAATCCGGACCGTGTAATGAAAACTGTTTTGATAGGAACAAATCCTCCCGGACAAAATGAAATAGCCATAGAACCTGTATTTTTTGAACACGCTTTGAAACCTGAAAATAATTTGGATGATGAATATTATCTTTTCTTTGAGCCTGCTTCCGAAAAAAGCAGACAAACAGCCAAAGAATCACACGACAGAATAGCAAAGCGACTTGACAGGACTTTGATTCCCTCTACACCAGAAGTTTTTCAGAGATATTTTACAGGTTCCGGGGTTTTCAGAGAAGATAAACTCAATTTCCGAGAAGCTTATAAAATGCTGGAAAGGCCAGTTATGGTTATTTCAGGAGACCACGATATCAGCTTTGCTACGGAAAACTGGTTTCCATTACTTAGAAATGCGCCAACAATACAGCATATTATTATGAGCGATGCCGGGCACGCGCCACAGCATCAATATCCCGAACTTTCGGCAGGATACATCAAATTATTTTTAAAATAAATTATAATCCAAGTTTCAATTTTATATTGATGAAACATTATAAAACACTCACGGTGCTTCATCAGGAAAATGGATGGCAACCACCGCAGAATCCTTTATTCAGCATAATTGGTTGTCTTTCTTCCTGTACTTTGGGAGACCGTGAGTTTACCACAGACTGTTACATCATTGCATTCAAAAAAATTAAATCTGGCGTTTTTATGTACGGCAGAACACCCTACGACCACGATAGCGGTTGCCTTTTCTTCACAAAACCAAGACAGATTATACAAATGAAAAAACTGGAGTTTGAAGAAAACGGTTTTATGCTTATTATTCACGAAGATTATCTCTCTGATAATGAGCTGCACAAAAGCATCAATCAGTACGGTTTTTTTTGATTATGAAGTGACAGAGGCTCTTCATCTTTCTCCCAAGGAACAGGAAATAATACTGGAACTGCAAGACAAAACTAGGGGAGAGTATAACAACAATCCCGATGAATACAGCCGGGAAATTATTCTCAGTCACATCTCCTCTATTTTAAAATATGCTCAGCGTTTTTACAAAAGACAATTTGTTGATCGGTTTCAGATCATTGGAAGAACTGCTTCAAAATTTAATGATGCGCTGAAAAAATACATTACCGATGGTAAACTTGAAAATAGCGGACTTCCAAATGTTGCACAACTGGCTGACTCGCTTTTCCTTTCGCCAAAATGTCTGAGCGACATATTACAACAGGAAACAGGTAAAACCGCAATAGAATTGATCCATATTTTCCTGATTTCTGAAGCTAAAAATCATTTGAGACTCAATGAAAAAACAGTTTCTGAAATCGCTTATGAACTGGGCTTTGAAAATGTGTCTTATTTCACAAGGTTGTTTAAAAAACAGACAGGTGTAAAACCTTTGTAATTCAAAAAAATGAACCTAAATTGATTATAACAGGTTACTACTAAATTTAAAAAAATGACAATATGAAAATATTATTCTAATTATTGTAGAATTGCATTTACAGGATTATAAAAACCATTGATTAATTTTCAATGGCTTTTAAAAATTCAAAAGGTAAATATTCCAGATATTAGATTACTGTCAAAATCTCTTCGAAAGGAAGTCTTGATTTGGGTGTCTTGGCAGGAATGTTAAAATCAGTTTCCACTCTATATCCTATTGCTACCGCTGCAATTGCAGTAAATCCTTTTTCTTTCAAACCAAATTCTGCATTCAGCGTATTGATATCGATACCTTCCATAGCGCAGGCATCAATGCCCAATGTTGCGGCTCCTAAAAGAAACTGTCCCATATTCAGATACGCTTGTTTTTCGAGCCAATGAGGCAAGTCATCGAGCTGTTTTTCGTGGATGTTGATAAACATATTTCTCCCAATATTCATCATTTGCTTAATATCTTCATTCGGGAAACGTCCGTCTTTGTCTTCAGTTTCTGCAATATGTTCTTTATACGCTTCATCCTTATGGGTCTTTGCACAGAATAGGACCACGCAAGATGCATTTAGGAATTTAGGTTCATTGAATATCAACTGTCCCTGCACACCTTTTGCCATTCTTTTTTTACCTTCGTCTGTAGTGGCAATAATAAAATGCCAAGGCTGAATATTGACGCTTGATGGACTCATTCTCAGCAATGATTTCAATTCCTCAAAGTCTTCTGCTGATATTTTTTTATTTGGATCAAAGTCTTTTGCAGAATATCGATTGTTTAGTATTTCTGTCAGATTCCTTTTTTTATTTTTTTGTTGATTAAATATATTTTCCAAAATTAAGTTCCAGATCTCAGTATTGCTGCATTCCTTTCTCAAATTCATTCTCTCTTTTGCTTTCGGTTGTGCCAGTACTTCGAAAAATAGAGTCTGAGTTTCCATAATGTGTTCATTTTTAGGAATTGTTACCCGGTGATTGATTTCAGATTTTATCGTACCAATTACTTTTTTATCAAACGAAGCAATACGATGCGCAAGATTATCCACAAACGAATCTAGTTCAGCATCTGCTATTGCACGGTTTATCCAGCCATAAGCTGCAGCAGTTTCCGCATCAAAATCTTCACCGCTTAAAATAATTTCCAGAGCCTGTAAGCTGCTCGCTGGATATTTTTGGGGATAAATGGTCGCTGCTTATCATCAGGGATGTAATCGCAAACGGCAAGATGTCTTACAGCGAATTTTTGAAATCTGATGAAAAAATTGCCACCAATATTTTAAGCAATCGCTTAAAGTTGCTAGAAAATGAAAAGCTACTGGTAAAAGAAATATCTCCTGCTAACAAGTCAAAATTTGATTACTATCTTACCCAAAAAGGTGCAGATCTGTTACCAATTCTGATAGAAATAGCAGATTGGGGTGGTAAGTACAACGAGAACAGTCGCCAATCCGAACTTTACAAAAAAATAAAAAATAATAAAGCTGAATTTCTAAAAAATGCCGCTCTTAATTTGAAAAATAAATTGAAGTGAAATGTTTCTCTAGGAACGGTTTCCAGGCTTCTGAAGCAGTTGGAAGATGCCGGTAAGCTTCAGCTTGGAAGAAATAAAATCACACTTTCAGCCAATCTTTAGGTCTTATGTAACAAAAGTAGCGGTACATCCTTTTCAGTCTCACCAATTTTGCAATATAAAGTTGAAAATATGGAAATTTTCGGATATATCGCTTCGGTTTTGATAGGGATTTCATTAGGTTTAATTGGAGGAGGAGGAAGTATTCTTACCGTTCCTGTTTTGGTCTATCTTTTTGGCATAGAGGCATTTGTAGCAACAGAATATTCGCTTTTTATTGTCGGGATCAGCAGTGTGGTTGGATCTATTTCTTATTTTAAAAAAGGATTGGTCAATATGAAAACCGCTTTAGTTTTTGGGATTCCTTCCATTATTTCAATATTTCTGACGAGAAATTATATCCTTCCGATGATTCCCGATGAGGTTTTTACCATTCGTCATTTTGTGGTGACCAAAGATATTGTGTTGTTGCTTATTTTTGCGGGATTAATGATTCTCGCTTCCTATAAAATGATTCAGACAAGCAAAGAATTACATCTAGAAAAGGCTTCTTCAAATAAAAACAGCGCTATTTTGGCAGCCGGAGAAGGCTCGGTTGTGGGTGTTTTGACAGGCTTAGTCGGAGCAGGAGGCGGATTTATGATTATTCCCGCACTCGTAAATCTCCTCAAAACCCCGATGAAAGTGGCTATCGGAACATCGCTCGTCATTATTTCTCTCAATTCCCTTATCGGTTTTTTCACCTCAATGCACAATGTTGCTATCGACTGGAAACTACTCGCAACAGTCTCATTAGTAGCAGTTTTTGGAATAATAATCGGTACAGAATTGTCCAAAAAAATTGATGGCAAGAAACTGAAGCCTGCTTTTGGATGGTTTATTCTCTTGATGGGCATTTACATCATCGTCAAAGAAGTTTTTCTTTAATTTTTTTTGGGCAGCTGGAACTTCGTCCGTAAATTTCAATCAAAGCATTCGCTTTTTAGTAGCGAAAACATCATATCAAACTTCTGTAACAAAAGTAGCGGTACAGAAATTTCTAAAAATATAATTTTGTAATATATTAATCATTTAGCAATGTTAGAAATCATAAAACAACCTTGGCCGTAGTACGTTGGCGGTCCTTTAATTGGGCTTACCGTTCCTGTTTTGCTCATTTTTGGTAACAAATCTTTCGGAATCAGTTCATCTCTAAGGCATATTTGTGCAGCCTGCATTCCTGCCAACATCGTCTTTTTCAAATACGACTGGAAAAAAGAACTCTGGAATTTGTTTTTCGTTTTTGGGATTTTGCTCGGTGGAGTTGTCGCATCTCAATTCCTTATGAATCCTGGAGAAATATCGATTAATCCGAACCTGAAAGCCGAACTTGCAACCTACGGAATTACCGATTACAGCAACCTCGTTCCTGTTCAGCTGATGAATTTTGCGAGTCTTTTAACGCTAAAAGGTTTCATTACAATGGTTGTCGGTGGATTTTTGGTAGGTTTCGGAACCCGTTA